>JANOYY010000001.1:0-1939 GCA_031429095.1 Acidimicrobiia bacterium
CTGCCGCCACTGGCGCCGACCCACAGACGTTGCTCGGCGAAGGCACCGTGACCGTCAGCGCGCTTGCGAACCAGACGAGCCCCAACACCCTCTCGACAGGCGCAGTTGCCGAGTTCGACACCTTGGCCGACCCGACGATCGCGCTCAACGGGTCCGGCACCGCCGACGCTCCGAACATCGTCGTCACATTGAGCACCACAGCGTCGAACACCGTCGCAGTGCGCTACGACCTACGCGACCTCGACGGTTCGGTTGACAACGCCGTTCAGCCCGTAGCCCTCCAGTACCGGGTCGGAACATCCGGCACCTTCACCAACGTCTCGAGCGCCTTCGTTGCCGACGCCACGAGCGGCCCAAGTCTCGCCACTCTCGTCACCCCAGTCACCGCGACACTTCCGAACGACGTCGACAATCAACCGGTCGTACAGCTTCGCATCATCACCGCTAATGCTGTCGGCAACGACGAATGGGTCGGCATCGACAACATCACCGTAAGTGGACTTAGCACTGCAGGTGACACCGCACCGGCGGTCACGTCAACGGCACCTGCCAACAACGCCACAGGAATCGCCGTCGGCGCCAACCTCACCGTCACGATGAGCGAGCCAGTGGCCACCCCGGGGGCCTTTGCCGTGTCAAGCACGACCAGCGCTCCACACCCGGTGACGGTGACCGGCGGTCCCACCGTCTGGACGCTCAACCCCGACACCGATTTCGTCGCAGGAGAAACCTGCACCGTGACGGTGACGGCGTCGCTGGTGACCGACGCGGACTCCATCGATCCCCCCGATGCCATGGTCGCGAACTTCGTGTTCAGCTTCGCTACCGCCGCTGCGGCAGACCCGTGCACCGCACCGTTCACACCGATCTCCCAAATCCAGGGCAGCGGTCCGGCGGCGGCGATCACCGGCGTGACGACGACCAAAGGTGTCGTGGTCGGTGACTACGAACTCCCCACCGGCGGCACATCGGCGAGCTACCTCCGCGGCTTTTACATCCAAGACCCAACCGGTGACGCCAACCCGGCCACGTCTGAGGGCATTTTCGTGTTCAACGCCAACAACGATTCCGTCGCCCTTGGTGACGTCGTCGTGGTGACCGGAACCGTCGGCGAGTTCCAGGATCAGACCCAGGTCAGTTTGGTCAGTTCACTTACTACGTGCGGCACGGGAAGCGTTGCACCCACCGATGTGGTGCTGCCGGCGGCATCGGCAACGGCGTTCGAGTCCTTCGAAGGCATGCTCGTGCGGTTCCCGCAAACGTTGTACGTGACCGAGCACTTCCAGCTCGGCCGCTTTGGTCAGGTGGTCGTGTCGTCCGGCGACCGTCTGCGCCAGCCCACCAGCATCGTCGCCCCGGGTGCCCCGGCGATCGCGCTCCAAGCAGCCAACAATCTCTCAAAGGTGATTATCGACGACGCCCTGCAGAGCCAGAACCCCGACCCGATCCTGTTCGGACGGAACGGCAGTCCGCTGAGCGCGTCGAACACCCTTCGGGGCGGGGACACCACGACCGGCTCGGTCGGTGTCCTCACCTACACGTGGGCCGGAAACGGGGCGAGCGGCAACGCCTTCCGCCTCCGTCCGATCAACGCGCTCAACGGCGCCCTGCAGTTCGTCGAGGCGAACACCCGGCCGACTGCGCCGACGGTGGCGGGAACCCTGAAGGTCGCCGGATTCAACCTGCTCAACTTCTTCAACACCTTCGATGGCCTGCCCGACACCGTCGACAACTGCCTCTTCGGCACCACCGGAGCGGCCGCTGATTGCCGCGGCGCGGACACCCAAGCCGAGTTCGACCGCCAGTGGCCGAAGACCGTTTCCGCGATCACGAGCCTCAACGTCGATGTGCTCGGCGTCAACGAGATCGAGAACGACGGGTACAGCGCGACCAGCGCGATCGCCTTCCTCGTCGACAAGCTCAATGCTGCAACAGCGCC
>JANOYY010000002.1:0-31157 GCA_031429095.1 Acidimicrobiia bacterium
AAGATTGGATTGGCCGACGGGCACGGTATGGCTATCAACCTCACCGGACCGGTGACGCGCACGCTTCTCGCCAAGGTCGAGGGCAAGGCGAAGCGGGTGGAGGAACTTGCGAATCCCGACGTCACCCTTACGACCGATTCGCTCACCTTCATGTTGCTCGCCTGCGGTCGCATCGACCCCGAGGAGCCGATCGCCGACGGCCGCCTCACGTGGTCGGGCGACGCCGAACTAGGCCCGCACGCTGCTCGCCACCTCGCATTCACGATGTGAATGCCGCCCTGTCGTCCACCCGGTAACGCCCCCGGCGGCATAGCGGCGTCGTCGCAATTTTGTTCGGCGACACTCGCTACGTACTATGACGCCGAGCGTCCCAGGGCGGGAGCGTAGAAGGAGCACATCATGGGAATTTGTGACGGCCGTGTAGCAATCGTGACCGGTGCCGGACGCGGTATCGGTCGCGAGCATGCGCTTCTACTCGCCAGGGAAGGCGCCATGGTTGTGGTGAACGACCTCGGTGGTGCGATCGACGGCAGCGGGAGCGATCTCTCGCCGGCCCAGCAAGTTGTTGGCGAAATCGAAGCAATGGGCGGCGCGGCTATCGCCAACGGCGACGACGTCAGCAGCTGGAGCGGCGCGGAACACATGATCCAAGAAGCCGTCAACACCTTTGGTGATCTTCATGTGCTCGTGAACAATGCCGGCATTCTCCGTGATCGCATGCTCGTGAATATGACTGAAGCGGAATGGGATGCAGTCATCCAGGTACACCTCAAGGGCACTTTTGCTCCGGCTCGTCATGCTGCCGGGTATTGGCGCGAACAGCACAAGGCGGGCAAAGACGTCGACGGGCGCATCATTAACACGACGTCGGTGTCAGGCATCTACGGCAACCCCGGTCAGACCAACTACGGGGCAGCGAAGATGGGCATTGCTGCGTTCAGCATCATCGCTGCGCAGGAGCTCTCGCGTATCGGCGTCACGGTCAACGCGATCTCGCCGGGCGCACTCACTCGCCTCACCGAAAATCTCATGGGAGAGGTAACCGACGAACTCCGAGAAACGCGTGGGCCAGACTGGATTGCACCGATCTGTGCGTGGTTGGCGAGCCCGCTCTCGCGCAACGTCACCGGACGCGTATTCCAAGTCGCCGGCGACGAGATCGCCATTGCGGAGTCGTGGCACAAGGGCCCAGCGGGACTCAACACCCTCGATCCCGAGGCGCTCACCTCCGTCATCGCCGACTTGATGGCGAAGGCTCGCCTCAACGCCGACATGAACGGCAACGACGTGGAAGGCCCGGGCCGCCCCGGTCGCACGATTTAGCCCTAACCCGCCGGGTCTGCGCGGCACCATGGCAAGGCGCCGCGACAGCGAGCCCTGCTGGGCGCTCTTTGGAACGGTGGCCGCACTCGGCCCGTGCCTTGTCGACGCTGAGCGCTAGTTTGGCCCGATGGCTCAGAGCGACCCTCTCACCGAATACGCCGATCGGATACTCGTGGATGGCTGGTGTTTGCGTTCCGCGCTGGTGCGCTACGCGCAGGCTCAGCCCAAGCGAGCAACGACGCTGCACGCATTGATGCGTCGCCTCGACGCGGCCATCGTTCCCAATTCGCCCCATCGCGACTCGCTTGTCGAAACCGTGATTCGTTTCGAAGAACTTGCGTTGGTGATGTCGACGTGGGCCGCGGATCGTGCAACGCACTCGCGTCGCGACGACGAGGTCGACCGCGTGATGGCCGCAACTGCTGCCGAGTTCGATCGGTTGGGCGTACCGGAGGAGCGAATGGATCCGGCGGAGTGGAAGGGAATGCGGGCGAGCGAAGGTCGCCGCGCCCCGAAGAAGCCGAAGTAACGGTCGGCGATTCTCTAGGAGTCTCTAGTTGGCTGGGTGCTGAGACGTACGGGCGCCGGTCACCCTGAAGGTGATCAGCGTGTTTGTGTCAAGAGGCGTGCGGTGCGCGCGTCCGCTGCGGCTCGGTTGCGTTCGGGAACCGAGAACACCGCGATGGCCCGAATGACGATGTTGTCGTCGTAACTGCGCTTGGAGTTGTCGAATGCTCCTCCGCAGGTGATCAGCGTCAGAACCGGCGGACCATCGCGTCGGAAGAGTTCGCCAGTGGGAAGCTGTTCCTTTGTGACCTGAAAGCGTTCCGATACAAGATACCCGTGCCGGTAGCCGTTGGCGTCGACGATGGCGATCTGGTCGCCGATGGCCAATCGACGCAGCTCAAGAAATACGCCCGGAGCCTTGTTGTGGTCGACATGCCCGGCGATCACCGCTGACCCGGTGGTTTCGCCGGGGAGGGGCCCGGGTTCGTACCATCCTGCTTCTCTCGCACCCGGTATCTCCATCGACCGGTCGGGTTTGAGACCCACTCCAATCACCGGTGCATCGACATCGAGTGCTGGAATCATGATCCGCTGCGGAACACCAGGTCGATGGAGCGCAGGAGCGTCAGACGAAAGCGCCGGGATTTTCCTCACCGCTTCACGCATGATCATGGTTCGCGTGACCTTCTTCACGGTCACCCCGTTCACGGTCACCCCCGTCACCCTCTTCACCGTCGACGTCGATGCGGCAGAAACTGTCGTCGTCACCGCCGGTCCTGCCAGATCGCTTCGAGGTTTTCGCGACTGGGCGCAGCCCCACGCAAAGCTTGCGCCAACGAGAAGCGCCGCTGATGCACCGAGCACAATCTTGGGGACGCGAGACGTCATCGGGACAATCATGAACCGGGCCGGTGGGGGATGGGGGGTTGCCACCACCGACCCGGTGTCACGAATGAGTTGAACTCAGCTGGCTCGGCGACGACGAGCGAGAACCAGGGTTGACGCTACGACGCCCGCGGCGCCGAGAACGGCAAGCGAAAGAAGTGCGACGTTGTTGTCGGAGCTCGCAGCGAGGCCGGAGTCACCGGTGTCAACACGCTCCGGTGCGACCTCCGTTGCCTCCGTTGCCTCCGTTGCCTCAGGGATTTCGGCGGCTTCAGTCGATTCGCCAGCTTGCGCAGCCTCGGTCGATTCGCCAGCTTGCGCTGCCTCGGTCGATTCGCCAGCTTGCGCTGCCTCGGCCGGTGCGGTGACGACCGCATCGATCACGTGGATGATGCCGTTCTTTGCCTTGATATCCGTGGTGACGACGTTTGCGCCGCCGAACGTGAGTTTGTTGCCGTCAGCCTTGACGGCCACGGGGCCACCCAGCGTTTCGACGTTGGTGCCGGCTGCTGCAGTCGCGGCTTTGGCATCGACGGCACCGGAAATTACGTGGAGCTTCAAGATCTTGGCGAGATCGCCCTTCGGGTCCTTGAGAAGCGTGTCGAGCGTGCCTGCGGGAAGCGCTTCGAATGCCTTGTTGGTGGGAGCGAACACCGTGAAGGGTCCGGGTCCGGAAAGGGTCTCCGCCAACTCTGCCGCGGTGACGGCTTTTACCAGGGTTGAGAAATCCGGATTCGCGGCGGCGATCTCGACAATGGTCTTGTCTTCCTGGGCCGACGCAACGGTCGCAGTCCCAAAGGTGAAGCTGACTGCGGATACGGCCGCGATTGCGGCGACTAGGGCTCTGCGCATGGTTTCTCCTCGTGATGGCCACAACACGCGTTGGGCACATGTGATTCGGTGCCATGAGCACCAGCGGATGTCAGAAATTTCTCCGATTGCGAAGAAAGGCACGAGACCGATGACGCTCTCGTGTCCTGAGAAGACCAGCTGAATGGTCGCTCAGGCAGCGACGGGTACGACGCCCACTCGCCTTCGCCGGGCGGGCCGCGGCTGCCGCCGCCTTCTTTGCGGCCCTTTCGGCCGCTGGGGCTGTGCGCTTGGCATCTGCTGCCAGCTTGGCGTTGATTCTGTCCTGCGCGTTGTCGATCTTGACGTCGTGGCGAAGTGCGGCGCGAACGGCATCGAGTTGGGCGTTCACGGTGCGCTGTTGGGCAAGCGTCGCGTCGAGTTGGCGGTTGGCAGCCTTGAGGGCAGCGCTATTCGCAGCGAGAAGTGCCCTGTCGCCGCGGTCGGGAACGAGACCGAGAACGGTGGTGTGCGATGGGACCGGGTTGATGCCGGCCACAATCGCAACGGCGACGTTCGTGGCGAACTGGGCGGAAGTCGTGTCGACTCCATCGGCCTTGGCTTTATCGATGAGAATCTGAAGGCGTGCGGCCTCCGCGGCCAAGGCGTCGTTGCGGAGAAGTTGCGAGTCGCAACGCTCGACGATGCCGGTCTTGGGCGCCACGAGGGCATAGACACGGTGTTCGACGAAGATGCTGCGGTAAAGGGTTTGGGCTGCCTTGACCTCGGGGCTTGTCGGGGTGACCACGACAGGTTCGGCGACCGGTAAAGGGATGTGTTGATCTCGTTAAGGGAGGCGCGTTTCTCGCTTCGTAAGTGCACGTGTATCTCCGAAGGCCGCGTTCTCTCCAGTTTGAGGAATCAAGCCGAGGCTGGGAGACTGCGCCCGTTCGGGAACCTCCGGCCGTGCAGGTCGGTGAAGAAGAGATTCAGGAGATGACATGAATCGGTTGACTGGCAAGACTGCGTTGATCACCGGTGCGGCGTCGGGGCTGGGATTGGCGATGGCACGGCGTTTCTCGGAGGAAGGCGCCACGGTCATAATCAACGACGTTTCGTCGACTGCAGCGGAGACCGCGGCAGCAAAACTGGGCGGTTACGGAATCGGCTTTGATGTGTCTGACGCTGCGGCTGTCGCTGCAGGCTTCAAGGAGATTTCGTCGAAGTTTCCCCGGCTCGATGTACTGGTCAATAACGCGGGCATTGGTCCGCGCGCTTCTGATGAGGAACGAGCGGAACGAATGCGACTCCTCGAAGAAATCGCCGCCCAGGTCCAAGCCGGTGGCCCGATCACCACGTTCTTGGATACGACGGTCAACATGTCTGATGAGGACTGGCGACAGATGATCTCCATCCACCTCGACGGCACGTTCTTCTGTATCCGCGAGGCGCTCAAAATCATGAACCCGCAAATGTCGGGCGCCATCATCAACATGGGATCGATCATGGGAACGGCTGGTGGAGGAGGGGCTCCTCACTACTGTGCCGCAAAGGCCGCAATCCTCGGTCTGACCCGCTCGCTGGCGCGAGAACTCGTCATGCGAAACATTCGAGTGAATGCAATCGCCCCCGGCTTTATCGAAACCCCGATGACGGACTCGATTATGGGAATGGCGCGCACCGCGATCATCGCGTCGACTCCCATGGGTCGCTTCGGTGAGCCCGATGACATCGCCTGGGCGGCGGTGTATCTCGCCAGCGAAGAGTCGAAGTTCATGACCGGTCAGGTCCTGAGCCCCAACGGGGGCTATCACATGAGCCAGTGAGCACGGCCGACGGTCACCGTGCGGGCGATCAAAGCGCTCGTTAAGATCAGCGTTTCCGGCTACGAAGGAGTGGGCACATGTTGCAGCCAGTACTTGAGTTCGTGGTGATCGGTGACGACGCCGAGGCCGCCCGGCGTGTTTGCGAAGCGGTTGATGGCCAAGCGTTTGTAGACGATCGCCGCGACACGAAAGGTCTCCCGTTTCGGACGCTTGTCCGTGCCGTTACGGATCGGCCAGCACTTCTCGAAGCAGCGGCGTCGGTCGGGACATACGTCGTCTGCGTTCGGCCCCAGAAGGTGCGGAGCGGGGCGCCCCCTGCAACCGCGGTGATCCAAGTCAACGCCATGGTTGCGAACCCCGAGATCGGTGAGCTCGCGGCAGACACCCATTGGCGTGACACGCATGCGCCGCTTGCCCTGACCCACCACATTGGAATGACGCAGTACACGCAGCTAAGCGTCGTGCACCGCATTCACGGGCCCGACTACAACGGGTTTGCCCTCTGCGAGTTCGACACGATGGAGGATTTGCGCGAGAAGTTCTTCGACGGTCCCGAAGGTGAGCGGGCGATCTATGCCGACATCGCCAAATTCGCTGATCGAGAAAGATCTCCGCGTCGCCTCCTCGCTCGGAGGCCACGATGAACTTGGATCGCCGTGACTTCCTTCGCCGGGCAGGTCTTGTTTCTGGCGTCGTTATTGGCAACTCGATCTTGCCGAGAATATGGGCCAATGCGGGTCCCAACCCTGGTGTTGGACCCTACGGTCCGCTGCAGGCTGCGAATGCCGATGGGATCGAGCTACCAGCGGGGTTTTCAAGCAGGTTGCTCGCGGTAAGCGGACAAGTGGTCTCCGCGACAGCGCACACCTGGCACACTGCTCCCGATGGTGGTGCATGTTTTGCGACGTCGGGCGGTGGTTGGGTGTACGTGTCAAATTCCGAGGGGGCCGCAGGCGGAGGTGGAGTTGGAGCGTTGAAGTTCGATTCCAACGCGGCATTAGTAAGTGCATATAGTATATTGACGGGGACATCACGAAACTGCGCAGGGGGCGTTACGCCGAACGGGACCTGGCTTTCGTGCGAAGAGAACGGCTCGAGCGGAAAAGTTTGGGAATGCAATCCGTTGTCGCCGGGCCAGGGAGTCGTGCGTCCTGCGCTTGGCTCGTTCAACCATGAGGCCGCCCAGACCGATCCGGTCACCGGGTACGTCTATCTCACGGAAGACGATCCCAATGGTCGGCTGTACCGATTCGTTCCGACGGTCAATGGGGACCTGTCGTCTGGTCAACTCTACGCCGCCCAAAACAATGGTGGCACCTTGTCATGGATTCAAACCAGCGCGGCGTCTCCGGACCGCCAGCCGACAACCACTGCGTTCAACGGTGGTGAAGGACTCTGGATCGAAAACGGCATTCTCTACTTCACGACGAAGAACGACGTGAAGGTGTGGAAGGTAGTTCTCGCCACGCAGTCGATTTCCGTCTTCTACGACGCAATAGCGACTCCGTCTGCGTTGAATGCGGTCGACAACGTTACGGTCCATTATCTGTCCGGCGACATTTTCGTGGCGGAGGACGGCGGCAATCTCGAACTCGGCATCATCGCCAACAACAATGGCTTCGATGAGGTCGCAGCATTTCTGCGCTTTGTCGGGCACAACAGCTCGGAAATCGCTGGACCTGCGTTTTCGCCGGACGGAACCCGACTGTACGTCAGCTCCCAACGCGGAACGAACGGTGTCCATGGGCGTACTTATGAAATTACTGGACCATTTCGAACCGTTGCCGGAGCGCCCTCCGACACGTTCAGACCTGTGGCAGTCCGACGCTTCCTCGATACGCGTTCGTCGAGTCCGATCGCGACAGGTACATCTCGAAACCTGCAGGTGACCGGCCTCGAGGGCATTCCCTCCAACGCAACCGCAGTCGCACTCAATATCGCAGCAGTGAACACCAGCACAGGCCATCTCAGGATCTTCCCGGCCGGGGCCGCGCTGCCTACCGCATCAGTGCTGAACTTCCAACAGGGGAAAAACACCGCCAACCACGTCATTGTGAAGGTCGGAACGGCCGGGCAGATTTCGATATATGCCGGATCCACCACCGATGTGATCGTTGATGTCAACGGCTACTTTGTGCCGGACGGGCGCTCGTCAACCTTCGTGCCGGTACCGGTTCGAACGAGGCTGCTGTCCGCGACCGTACCCGGAGCGGTGGCCGGCAATCCGGCCGCCTCGAGTGTCACGATTCCCGTTCACGGAGCTGGCGGCATCGGGTCGAATGCGGTCACGGCCGTTGTCAACATCGGCGCGATCTCGCCGACTGCGTCGGGTCATCTACGGGTCTTCCCCGCCGGGGCGCTGCTTCCCCAGGCGTCGACTCACAACTTCGTCGCCGGTGACTCAAGGATGAATCTGGTGCTTGTGAATCCAGGCACCAGCGGTGGCATTACGGTCTACAACGCGTCGCCCGGCTCGCTTACCGTGACCGTCGACACGGTTGGTTTTTTCCAGAGCGGTCCCGGACTTTCCTTCCAACCGATCAATCCCATTCGGCCGCTTGACACCCGCTCAGCGGGCGGCGCACCCCTCGCCTCGGGTGCACACGTCGAGGTTGCGATTCGTGGTTTCGGAGTCGTACCGAATTCCAACGCGGTTCAAGCCGTTGTCGTCAACGTTGCGGCGGTAAACCCGACGGGGTCAGGTTCGATCGACGTCGGACCATCAGGCGTGTCGCCGGCTCTGCCCTGGTTCACGCACCCCGCAGGAGAGAATGTGGCAAACCTTGCGCTTGTTCCACTCGGGGCCGACGGCAAGATCAGGTTGGTGAACAACAGCGCTGGAAGTTCTCATGTCATCGTCGACATCACCGGGTATTTCTTCCAATAGCGCAACGACTGCGACCGCAGCCCCGGGCCATTGTCTTCGATGCGGTCGGAAAGCGGTGCTTGCGCCGATAAGGTGCGTCATCGCTATGACCAACGCGACCAGACCCCCTGTGCGAACAGCTGCTTTGGCGGATTACGTTGCCATCGAGGGGTTCCGGGTGGCGAGAACTCTGTACGACTTCTGCATGAACGAAGCCCTCCGCGGCACCGTGCTCGACACGGACGTTTTTTGGGCCGGTCTCGCCGAACTCGTACGCGAACTCGGGCCACGTCACGCCAAAGTGCTCGAAGTGCGCGAAACGCTACAGGCAGCCATTGACGGCTGGCACCGAGCACGCACCGGGCAAACTCTGGATGAAGGAACCTATCGAGGGTTTCTCGAAGAAATCGGGTATCTGGTGCCGGAAGGCGCTCCGTTCACGATTGACCCGCGCGACGTCGATGCAGAGGTCGCGACCGTTGCCGGCCCGCAGCTCGTCGTGCCGGTCATGAACGCGCGCTCTACGCATTGAACGCCGCGAATGCCCGATGGGGTTCGCTCTACGACGCCGTGTACGGAACCGACGTCCTGGGTGACTGCGCTCCCGAAGGGCCGTACAACGTGGAGCGCGGATCGCGAGTTGTCGCGTGGGTCCGCGACCTGCTCGACGAGATCGTGCCGGTAGCGGCGGGCTCGCACCATCATGCAAACGCATATCGGGTGCATGAAGGCGCCCTCCTCGTCGAACTTGGCGACGGAACTACGACCGGACTCGTCTCGCCGAGTCTGTTCGCGGGCTACACGGGTGATGCGCATACGCCGACGAGTGTTCTGATGGAGCACCACGGCCTTGGGATGGAGATTGTGATCAATCGCAATCACTCCGTCGGAGTCTGCCGTCACGGCGATCATGGACTTCGAAGACTCAATTGCCGCAGTCGATGTGGACGACAAAGTGCTCGCGTACCGCAATTGGCTCGGGTTGATGCAGGGTGCATTGACCGAGTCGGTCACCAAAGGTGGCACCACGTTCGTGCGTTCGCTGAACCACGATCGGAAGTACGTGGCACCCGACGGATCGTCGACGCAGCGGTCGGGTCGCGCGTTGCTCTTCGCCCGCAACGTTGGACATCTCATGACAACGTCCATGATTCTCGATGCTGACGGCAATGAGGTGTCAGAAGGACTTGTCGACGCTGTGATCACCTCGTTGTGTGCGCTGCATGATCTTATGCGCGCAGATGAATCGGGAGTTGAAATTCGGAACTCCGGGGCCGGCTCGATATACATCGTCAAACCGAAAATGCATGGGCCGGAAGAAGCGGCGCTCACCGTCGAGTTGTTCGCGCGCGTAGAGCAACTCCTCGGTCTGCCCGAGAACACCATCCGCAACGTCGACGTCGGCATTCGTTGCGGTTTTGTTGGACGTGCCCAAATCGGAAAGGGAATGTGGGCGGCACCGGATCTGATGGGATCAATGCTGGAGACCAAGATCGGCCATCCCCGTGCTGGTGCGAGTTGCGCGTGGGTTCCGTCGCCGACAGCGGCAACGCTCCACGCGATTCACTACCACCGGTTCGACGTGGCCGCCCGACAACAAGAGTTGTCTGCTCAGATCGCAGCGTCAGGAGACCGCGGCACGCTCGACGATATTCTGCGGGTGCCAGTGCCCGAATCGGTGAGCTGGACACCCGAGGAGAAATAAGCTGAGCTCGACAACAACGCGCAGGGAGTTCTCGGTTACGTCGTCCGATGGGTCGACCAGGGGATTGGCTGCTCGAAGGTCCTTGACAGATTGTGGCGACACTGCAGAAAATGGCCACCTTGATCCTTCCTTAGCTTAGGGACGAGGACCTTCGTCGATGTGTTCCAGGCGCGAACTCGCTTGAAGAATCCAAACCGTCGAGGGTGTCTCGGACTCGACGGTGTCGATGACCTCCCAGCCCCACCGTTGGTAATACGCGGGGTTGCCGGGGTTTGTGGTCTCTAAGATCGCGACACCTCCGGCCGTGCGGACATGCTCGAGTCCGGCGTCCATCACTGCCCTGCCGAAGCCGCCACCGGCTCGCGTTGGGTGGGCGGCCAGGATGCCGAGGTACCAGAAGGGCTGGGGCGGAAGTCCGCGGTCCACTGCGGCGTCGTACGTGCCAAGTCGTGTCGCCGCGTCGGCCCCGACTTGTTGTTGCATCGAAGCGGCGAGAGCTACGGCGCGGGCTCGAGAATTCTCTGTGAGCATATGATTTGGAGGCGACCAAAGTGACGTTGCAGAACAGTCGTCGGTCACCCAAATGGTTCGGTGCTCGATACGTTTGTCGAAGAGGTACCCCACGAATGCGGTGGCCTGTTCGCGGTATCGGTCGTCGCCGGGAAAGAAATAGCGAAATGCGGGGTCTTGTGCGAAGGCAGCAACGACGGTTTCGATGACTAGAGGTCGGTCCGCTTCGGTGGCGAGACGTACATGCATCCACCAACATTCCCACACGGCGTGATGCTTCGGCAGCGGCTCGTATCGGCGAGACACTAGATTCCCTTGCGTGCCCGACATCACCCCAGAACGGGTCCGCGAAGTTACCGAATTGCTGGAAGCGATTGCCGCTGACCGCACGGTTGTCGATGCGTTGTCGCTCGAAGATCAGATGCGGCTCTCCAACGCGGCCGGAAACGTGTACATCCCGGACCCCGCTGAACGGCGTCAGCGGGCGCGGGCGCTGAAGCGACAGCGACAATCCACCAAGGCCGCGAACCATCAGCAGTTCCTGAACGAAACCGGCATCCGTGCGCTACGGGCAAAGCCCGTGTTCGTGACCCCGAACGTGTATCCGACCATAGGGCCCGGAGAGAACGAAACGGTCGACGACCCGTTTTTTCGTGAAGCGGTCGAACGGTCCCATTGCTATGTGTGCAAACGAAAGTACAGCCTCGTCCATCACTTCTACGACCAACTCTGCCCGGAGTGCGCTGAGTTCAATTTCCAGAAGCGCGCCGAGACGGCCGACCTGACAGGACGCGTCGCCCTGCTGACCGGCGGTCGAGTCAAGATCGGCTACCAGGCCGGCATAAAACTGCTCCGCACCGGTGCCACGGTGATCGTCACAACAAGATTCCCGCGGGACTCCGCCGCTCGGTACGCCTCGGAACCCGACTTCGATGCCTGGGGCCATCGGCTGGAGATTTATGGACTGGACCTACGCCACACACCCAGCGTCGAGAACTTCTGCCACCATCTCCTCAGTCGCAACGAACGGCTCGACTACATCGTCAACAACGCGTGTCAGACCGTGCGTCGCCCGCCGGCATTTTATGAACACATGATGGAACTCGAAACGACCGGATTCGACCGGCTGCCCTCTCATGTCCGAGCGCTGGTCGGGTCGCTAGAAGGTATGCGCGGATACGACATGCTCCCTTCGGCGGAGTCAACGCTTGCGGTGCGCGAATCCTCTGTCGCGCCGTCAGCAGCCGAAATGACACAGATCCGGTTGCTCCCTGAAGATGGCGTCCAACGGCACCTCTTTCCCGAAGGTCTCCTCGACCAAGACCGGCAACAGGTCGATCTCCGGGAACGCAACTCGTGGAGGCTTACCCTCGCCGAAGTGTCGTCGGTCGAGCTCCTGGAAACGCAACTCGTCAATGCGGTGGCACCATTCGTGCTCAATGCGCGACTGAAACCGCTCATGCTCCGGACACCGAATCGCGACAAGCACATCGTGAATGTGTCGGCGGTGGAGGGCCAATTCTACCGACGGCTCAAGACCACCAGGCACCCGCACACCAACATGGCCAAGGCCGCGCTCAACATGATGACTCGCACCTCGGCCGCGGATTATCACGCCGACGGTATCCATATGAACAGCGTCGACACCGGCTGGGTGAGCGACGAAGACGCCGCTCACATCGCAGAACGCAAAGCCGTCGAACAGGGCTTCCATCCGCCCCTCGATATCGTCGACGGCGCCGCTCGCATCGTGGACCCGATCATGCACGGCGCCAACACAGGCGACCATGTCTGGGGACAATTCCTGAAGGATTACCGACCTACCGATTGGTAATGCCGATCGCAGCGCAAACTCGCATTGCGCGGCTACCGATTCACCTGGCCTTCACTGGGCTAACGGCCGCCAAAGGACACCCTGGCCGCGCTCAGCGCAACACGTGGCGTCACGGGGTCGAGACGCACGCCGGAAATGGCGTCGACAACGCGATCGGCGCAACGGGCACCATTGAGGATGCGATGCTTACCGATGACGGCAGGGTTGTCGTCGGACGGGGCTGCTCGGGGTTCGGGAAACGGACATGGAAGTGGTCCCGGTGTCCGCTCGTTCGCTGCACGATCGGCTCAGGACCGCGAAGCGGTGTTCCCGTGCCCACGAAGATGCGATCTGCGCCGGCATAAACGAACCGGTCGACAAGTTCGCGCGCCCGTGCGAAGTCGACGTCTCGGGTCGTCTCGGGGGCTCGTTCCGTACGATCGGCACGCGGGTAATACACATCGATGTCGAGACCGTTCTGATGCGACGAATGGCCGAGGCCCCCGTACTCACGCCCGAACGGCCCGCCGGACGGCAGCGAGAGGTCACCGATCACGACCTTGGGCCAGTCGGGGTGGTCTTTGCCTACGGCGCTGAGAACACACAACGATCGCCGCACAACCTCGGCCGTTCCCCAATGGCGGAAATCTGCAGCTGGTGCGAGGCGTGTTCCCGGGTCCCATGTCGTGTGGCGCGTTCCGGACGCCGGGAAAAGCACCCCGCTGGCGAGCGACCCGCGGTGCGGCTTACCTACGGGGTGCGACACGACCGTCGGAAAAGGTGCCGGCGTGGATTCCGAAGTGGTCGGCGTGGTCGGCGTCGATTCGGGTGCGGAACCCGGCGTAGTTTCCGGCGTGGATTCCGGCGTGGATTGACCTAAGACCGGCGGGCCGGGGATCGCAACTACCAGCGCCATGGCTGCGATCGTCGCAACGAGAGCTCCGGTGCGCCGAGGTAACAGCATTGGTGCGCAGCAGGGCATTGGACCAGTCTCGCATTCACGGCGCACTGCAAGGCTGCGGTCGCTGGAGAGGTCAACGAACTCTGTGCGGTCACCGCACTGGGCCGCACTGGGCCGTACTGGGCCGCACTGGCCGCATTGGGCCGGCGCTGGCGGCGCTCGGCGCGCCGTGCGTGGCAGTAGCGTGAGCGCATGCTACGAGACACGAAATTTGGTTGGCTTTCGCCGGTGATCGGAAACAAATGGAGCGACCACCAACCGATCGTGATGCACCAGGAACGTCATATCCTGCCAACCGCACTTGCCCACTTCGACTCGCTGTGGGTCGCGGATCACTTTTACGGCTTCGACGCCAAAACCGATCCGTTCCTCGAAGCGTGGACGACGCTCACCTGGTTAGCCGCGAAGTTTCCGGACGTGCTGTTGTGTCACCATGTGCTCGGCCACGGGTACCGTCCGCCTGCGCTCACCGCGAAGATGGCGGCGACGCTTCAGACGCTCTGCGAAGGTCGCTTCATGCTCGGCATCGGCGCCGGATGGCGCGAAGCGGAGTATCACAGCTATGGGTATGAGTTCCCGAAGCCTTCCGTGAGATTCGCTCAACTTGAGGATGTAATTCACATCTGTCGGGCCTTGTGGACACAGGACATGGCGTCGTACTCCGGGAAGTACTTCACGATCAACGAAGCGTCCGCCCCACCATTGCCGAGCGTTGTACCGCCGATCTGCATCGGTGCATCGGGTGAGAAGGTTGGTCTGCCCTTGGTGGGTCGACTTGCCGATGCCTGGAATTCGTTTTGGTACGGCGACGAAGCCAAGTGGCTGCAGAAACTCGCCATCGTACGCAGTTCCGCCGAAGCAGCAGGCCGCGACCCGTCGTCGATCGAGATCATCCTGACCATCGAGCGTCCCCTTCCCACGACCGACGCCGAATCAGAAGCTATGTGCACAGACCTGTCTCGTCTGCGAGAGCTTGGTGTTGAACACTTCGTGATGGACTTCGGACACCCTCTCACCATCGAGCACATCTCGCGTGTGAACGAGCAGGTCCTCACCCCGCTGCGCACGAGGGCATAGCAACGCCGTCAGAGCAGCGCTCGGAGAGCCTCCGGCCGACCGGCGATAATGCCGTTGGGCTTGGCGGCCAGGAGTTCCCGGTAGTTCGCTTCGTTGTCGGTTTCCGCGTCGCTTGGCCATACCCAGATCGCGATTCCATCGGCGGCCGCCTTCCGCCGCAATTCTTCGGTGAAAACGGGGAGCCCCTGGGCGATCGGCGGAACCTGCACGACCGCAACGTTGGCCAGGGGAACGCCCGCCAAGACATAGCTGCTTATGCTGCTGAAACCGGGTGAGGTGGCGATGTTCGGCGCGATCTTGCGGAACTCGACCAGCGCGGCGTCGTCAAACGAAACGACAAGAAAGCGATCCGGCGTTGGATCGTTCTTCAAACGCTCGGCGAGCTTTCGCGCTACCTCCAGACCGCGGTCGGGACCATCCGTCTTGATTTCGACGTCGATCACCATGTCAGGGAACTCCTCGGCGATCTCGTCGAACGTCGGAATGCGGAAGTCTTCCGGAACGTATCCGACCGGGGGCGCAACGACACCTTTTCGCACTCCACGCAAAGGCGGCGTCTGCGCGCTGGTTCGACAGTCCCAACAGGCGCCCGTGAACCAGTGGGCATTGTCGAGAGCACCCAGTTGCGCAGCAGTTCGCGTGACCACAGGCCCGGTTTCATTGGTCGTGCGATCCACCGTTGGGTCATGCTGCACCACGAGCACGCCGTCGGATGATAAGCGCACATCCATTTCGAGAACATCTGCTCCGAGTTCTTCAGCGCGCTGGAAGGCGTACGGGGTACTGTGCGGCGCCTCAAGGTCACCTCCTGCGTGGGCGATAACGAGCGGTGTTGTTTCGCCTTTCACGAGTAGTTGGCGCAGGCGGCCCTTTGCTCCGCGATACTTCACCGCCGCCGCACCGGCGGGAACCGGAGCCGTCGTCGTCGTCGTCGTTGCAATTGCCTTTTCGGAAATCCAATTCAAGACATCTTTCAACGACGCGAGTGCTACGTCGCCATGACCCTCGACAGGGTAGACCGTGCGCTCCACCGAGGTACCGTGCGCGATAAGTTGCTCGGCCAGTACTTCCGACGAGTCAACCGGCACCAGTTCGTCCATTCCACCGTGAATGATGAACACGGGCGCGTCGATACGTGCAGCCCCCGGCTCGTCGGCGTCGAGTGCTCGACCCCAATCGTCAGGAATAGGGCCGGGAAGTCGGAGTGTGTCCTTGCTCGTGGCGGAGATGATGTCGCCCGAACACTGTGTTTCGAGGCGCTTGGAAACTTCGAGTCCTCGCGCAGTGAGAACATCACTCGTTCGCAATGCCTTGTTCGTCGCTGCCAAGCCATTCGCAACCAGCAAGATGTAGCCCCGCTCCGGTGTCGACTGGACGCGCGTGACAAGATCGCGAAGTTGCGACGGCGGCGCTCCGGCCACCACACCTACGACGTTCTCGTCCGGCGCATAGGACTTGGCCTGTTGCCCCGCGAAGAGTGCAGCATGACCACCCTGGGAGTGACCCCACACCACGACGGTCGACGAAAGCCCCACACCTTCGATGCCTCGGGCGGCGCGGACAATATCGAGAACGGAGCGACCCGCGCTGACCCCATCGAGGAAGGGATGAAGACCCACTGTGCCCAGACCTGGATAATCCGATGCCACCGTCGCCATCCCGATCTGACCGGCGAGGGACGCAACGGTCGTTTCCAAAATGCCGGGCGCCTTCGACGGGGCACACAAATCGGCGAGACCCGTGGTTGGGTGAGCGAAGGAAAGCACCGGCCAACCGGCGGCCGGAGCCTTGCGATCGGGCACGTATACGAGGCCACTTACAACAGTCGGTTCATTGTCGCCGAGGGTGGAATCAAAGAGGACGCGCCAGCCCTTCATTCCCTGGGGAGCCCCAATCGAGGTTGCCGACAGGAGGCGACCACGTTCTGCTCTGCCTCCTACGACGGGAACGGTATACGGCCCGCCAAACACCGCGCTCGCCGTGGCCTTCTGTGCGGTGGATTGGATCGCAGCGCTCGTCGCCGTCGTCTGGGGAACATCGTCGGGTGATGCTGACGATCTGGCGGATGCGGACGGCGTGGAGCTCGAACGACCGACCGAATAACCGATCCCGAGGCCGGCGAGCACTGCGACTGCCGAGGAACAGGCAGCGGCGCGACGAACGTGTCCACGTGTAAATTGATCTGTGCGCGTAGCATTGCCCTTTCTCGTATCAGCGGACGCTGTCCGAATTCCGGCCAGCGCCTGCAGCATCGGCAGTCGCGCGGCGCGTCGAGCCGGAATGATCGATGCAAGAAGTCCGGAGAGGGCCGCGAGCAGCGCGAGCAGGGTGATCCCGATCGGAGGAACGGTAAAGGCGTTCAGACCTTCGTCGCGGAGCGCATGGAGCAAGCCCCAGCTCGATGCTGTGCCAAGGGCAACCCCAATCACGACAGCGATCAGCGAAATCATGATCGCCTCCACTCGCAGCATCGAGCGGAGTTGCGCCCGGTACATGCCAAGTGTACGTAACATACCGATCTCGCGAAGCCGTTCGACGACGCTGAGCGACAGGGTTATTGCGATGCCAATCACGGCGATGACTACGACAAGGACAAGGAGTCCAAAGATCAGACTGAGCAGCTGATCCAATGAACTCGCAATACGGGCGACGTATGTTTTGGGATCTTCGACGCGAGCGGTCGGGTACTTCGCGGTGGCCGTTTCAATGGCCGCTTTCAGGTCCGTGATGTTGGTGCCCGGCTTCGCACCGACGTATTCGACAAAGTCGAATTGATCCGGGACCAGTCGCTCGTAATCGTTGTGACCGATAGCGAAGTCGAACGCCAAGCCCTGGCGATACACCGCCGAAATCGTGAATGCGACCGGAGATTTACCGGGAAACGCCAACAGGATTCGGTCGCCGACATTCCAGCCGTGATCATCGAGTTCGCGGACCGACAGAGCGATCGTTCGTTGGCCGAGTGTTGCGAAGTTGCCCTTCTCGTTGCCGAAGTCGATCAGGCGATCGGCAAAACGAGGATCGACTGAGGCGATCGGACGCGCCCCGGTCCGGCTCACGGCCGAAGCCTTGCGGGCTTTGCGCTTCGGACCGGTGACGGTGGCAAATCCGTAACGGACCCCAGTTACGGCATCGACGGACGGAACGCCAAGCAACTCACCGGCGAGTGAAGTCGGGAGTCCGCCGACACCAAACGAACCGGAACGGACAACGAGGTCACCCTTGAGTCCTCCGCCGACCGCGTCGGCCAAAGAACTCTGTAGCGATGCATTCAGAATAAGGGCGAAGCAGGCCACTGCCGAACCCAGGGACAGTGCAAGTGCGGTGGAAGCGGTTCGACGCGGGTTGCGGGTGGCGTTTCGGATCGCCAGACCGCCTGTCGTCCCAAATAGCCCTTCCACCGGACCAACGAGCAGGCGAGCGATCGTGCTGACGGCTGGAGCAATGAGAAGTGAACCGATCAGGAGCAAACCCACACCGAGACCGGTCTGCGAAAGACTGGGCGCCGTGGCGCCGCGTCGTATTATAAGTGCACCTACGAATAGTGTGGCGAGTCCGACGAGGGTTCGACGAAGGAGTGGGGGAGGTTCGATTTCGCTGTCTCGCATGGCGGCGACCGGCGAGATCCGACCGGCCTTGATCGCAGGGGACACGGCGGCGAGGAGCGTCACCAGAATTCCGATTCCCAAGCTCCACACGACGGTGGTCGGTCGGACCACGAGCGGCGACGGCGCAATGTCGACCCCGGTCGCTCGAAGGATCGAGCGCATGATCGACGCCAAACCAATTCCGCCGAGGAGACCGGCGATGGAACCGACCACACTCATGACTGCGGCCTCGCCGATCACCATGCGAAACATCTGGGACCGAGAACCACCTATTGCCCGGATCAGCGCCAGTTCCTGGGCTCGCTGGCTGATCGAAATCGCAAACGTGTTCGCAATAATGAAGGCACCGACGACCAGCGAAAGGACGGCAAAGATAAGGAGGAAGGCGGTGATGAAACGAAGACCGTTGGCCACTTGGCTTTCGCGTTCTTCCGCTGCCGCTCGCCCGGTGACCGCCTCGACACCGTCGGGAAGGCTCTTGGCAATCCGAGCAGCCAGTTGCTCGTCGTCGACCACCCCGCGACGACCGACGAAGATGGCGTCGACCCGACCCGCCTCGCCGAGGAGCCGCTGGGCGTCGGGGCTCGTGAAGAGCACAACGGGAACTGCTCCCGGGCTGTCGACCGCACCAAAACGGACCACGCCGACCACTTTGGCATCGGTGGTCCCGTCCTTGGCCACCACTCGCACGGGGTCGTCCACCTTGATCGAAATGGCGTTCGCCGTTCCTCGATCGATCACTACTTCACCGGGGCGTGTCGGGGCTCTCCCCCGCACCAGAGTGTAAGGATTCATCTTCGAATCAGCGATCCAGTTCTCCGCGATGGGGCTTCCCGCCGTTTCGCTGGTAACACCGGGCGGCGCGTTGCCGGCCGCGCTCACGACGTAGGCATACCCAGTTATCCGTTCCGACACGGCGGTAACGCCGGGTACAGAGGCGATCGTCTTCGACAGAGCCTGATCGATTCGACCTCGGAACGTTTCGCCCTGCCGCTGGGCTGTCGATCGTTCCTGAACCACAACGGATACGTTTTGGTACGCGTCTGCGAACAGAGAAGAAAAGCCGGCCCGTACGGTGTCGGTGATAACGAGAGTCGCCGCAATGAAAAGCACCCCGACGAAGATCGCGAAAACCAGCGCCGCAAAGCGTCCTTTATGAGCTCGGACGCCAGCGAGGGAGAGGGTTGCGATCGGCGCACGATGGATCGCGGGCATAGATTCAAAGCTAGGCGGATTTCCGAGGCAATCGAGACGTCGAGTCGTTTCGTTTGGTTGTTGATTGGCCTTGCATGCGGCCGAAGCCAATGTGTTGCCGATGCCGATGCCGATGCCGTTGTCGAGTTCGCTGACACAGACTGCAGGGCCTACGCTGCGACGATGCTGCCCGGACGAGCCCTTGAACTTGCCGTTGAAACCGCAGAGTTCCTGAATGGTCAGCGGCGCGACACGCTTTGGGCGCGAACACCGGAGCCAGAGGCACCGACAGATCACACGCTCTATCACGGAACCGCCGGAATCCTCCTGTTCCTGCTTGAGCTGAGCGCCGCAACTGGTGACCCGGCGTACGAACAACAAGCGGTCTCGGCCGGGAACTCGCTGATCGATGTCGTGGCAAAGAAGTCTTGGGCGTCAGTTTCATTCGCAACTGGCTGGCCCGGGTACGCCTTCGCGCTCAACGAGCTTTATAAGCGAACGGACGATCAACGGTTTGCCGATGCCGCCAACCTGTGTATTGATCGGCTGCTGAACCAGGCGCAACCGATCGGCGCAGGAATCGGTTGGGTCGAACCGATGCCGTTCTCTGACATCACCGGCTTCACGGGCGACAGGGAGATTTTCGATGTGTCGGTCGGTGCGGCTGGAGCTGCCCTGGCCCTGCTCTCGCTTTCCCAGCACAGTACGACATCGAAGCTCCTGGATTCTGCCGTGGCAATAGGCGAGCGACTGCTTGAAGTAGGTGAACATACGGAGTCCGGGTCCCGATGGGGACTCATGTCCGACATGCCGTATCCGTTCACTGCCCCAAACTTCGCTCACGGAGGGGCCGGCGTTGGCTATCTCTTCGCTCGTCTGAACCAGGAGACGGGCGAAAAAAGATTCCTCGACGCATCGCTCGAAGCAGCCCGCTACGTCGTGAGTCGCCTGCATCTCGTGGGCGACGGTTCGCTTGTCTGCCACACCGAGGAACAGCAGCCGCCCGAGTTCTACCTCGGTCAATGCCACGGGCCGGCCGGTACGGCCCGGCTATTTCTTCTGCTTGCGAACCGAACGGGTGACACCAAACATCTTGAACCCGTGTCGGGAATGCTGCGGGCGATTCGATCGCTTGGCGCTCCAGAGCAACGCTCGTGGGGCTGGTGGAACAACCACGGCCGATGCTGCGGCGATGCAGGTCTCGGCGACGCAGCACTCGTGTTTGCCGATGCCCGGGCTGGATCGATGGGGGACACCGAACTGCTCGGTACGGAGATGCAGCACAACCTCATCGACCTTGCCGACCGATGCGCCGAGGTGATCGAATCGCAGTCCTCGGCGCACAACGGCGGGCGATCATGGACGCAAGCCGAGCACCGTAGTCGTCCCCGATTTGTCCAAGCACAAACGGGATTCATGCAGGGTGCCGCCGGAATCGGCAGCTTTCTTGTTCACTTCGCAACTCACGGTGCTGCAAATGCCTGCGGGTCGCGAATTGTCCTCCCCGACGACATTGTGTGACGGTCCGTACCCGCAAAGGTTCCCTATGGCTGACGCTGAACACCCCCGCAATCCCCAACCACTCGTCCTCACGTCCGTGACTGACAACATCATGACCGTCACGATCAACCGGCCCGAAGTCCGCAACGCCGTGGACCCCGCAACCGCTGATGCGCTTTCGGCGGCGTTCGAAGCTTTTGACGCCGATGACTCGCTCGCGGTCGCAGTGCTCACCGGCCAGGGAGGCTTCTTCTGCGCCGGCGCCGACCTTCGTGCCGTCGCAGACGGGCGCGGAAACCGTGTCATCGCGGACATGGCCGTTGCTGGTCCAATGGGGCCAACGCGTGCGTTTGTCTCCAAGCCCGTCGTAGCGGCCGTCGAGGGACCGGCGGTGGCGGGCGGTCTCGAACTCGCGGTGTGGTGCGACCTCCGAGTTGCGTCGAAGACAGCGGTCTTCGGCGTGTACTGCCGCCGCTGGGGTGTACCACTCGTTGACGGCGGAACGATTCGACTCCCGCGCCTTATCGGACAATCACACGCACTCGACATGATCCTCACCGGCCGGGGCGTGGGGGCCGACGAAGCGCATCGAATGGGGCTCGCCAATCGAGTGGTCCCCGAGGGTGAGGCCCTAGTTGAGGCGCAAGCCCTCGCCCGCTCGATTGCGAAGTTTCCCCAACTATGTGTTCGTAGTGACCGACGATCCGTTCATGACCAATGGACGCTTGATCACCATGCCGCGTTGCTGCACGAAACCCAACTCGGGCTGAACACCATCAAATCCGGCGAGACACACCGGGGTGCGTCGGCCTTCGCCAACGGGAAGGGTCGCGGCGGATCGTTTGAATGACTATCGCCGCGGCGTCGCCCAGGCTCGGTCACGGAAGTTGATGTGCGACCAGCGGTAAGACCGCGGTCGCCCCAGCAGCACGCAGAAGCGCCCCGGCAACGGTCATTGTCCAACCGGTGCGGTACAACGCGTCCACGACCAGCAGCGGTCCGCGCGGAATCTCGACCCCCGGCGTGAGATGCATCGCGTCGAGACGTGCCTCGACCTGCTTCGAAGACGCAACGTCGGACCCCGGGATTTGCCCGTCGATGACAAGTGCATCGAGGATCGGCAACTTCCCCACTTCCGCGAGGTGCTCGGCCATAGAGCGGACGAGGCGACCGTGGCCGATCGAAAGTATCGGAACGATGGCGACGGGGCGGTTGCCCCAGGAGGATCGCCACCGGCCCAGGACCTCCACAAAGCCCCGTGCAATATCGGGTGAGACCGGCCCGGCCGGCGACGCATACATTGCCTTGATTTCGTCGACCCAACCTGGGTCATCAGCAAAGGCGAGCGCCCGCCCGACCTCGCAACCAACAATCTTTCCCTTGCGTGCGACGCCCGAAGGCCACACCTTGCGAGGTTCGATGTGCACGTCGCGGCCTCGAGCAAAAACCCTTGCGGACTCGAGTGCATCCGAAGAAGGATGCAACCCTGGCCCGGGCACCGTACCGCAGCATACCGAACACCGTCCACAGTCGAGCGGGTCGGGATCGTCGAGAGCCATCTGGAGGGTTCGCATCAGACACGATGCACCACTCGCATAGCGGCGCATGAGATCCGCCTCCGCGGTTCGAACGGCACCCAGCGCCTCCCAACGATCGCTATCATATGTCCACGTAGTACCGGTTGCGCGCCACGTCGAACCTTCACGCACGACGACATCGTCGACAGCCAGGATCTTCAACAATCCTTCGAGTCGACCGCGTCTAATCGCCGTCGATGATTCAAGAGCGATAACCGACTTCGGGCTCTGGGCGAGCGAATCGAGAATTGAGCCCACACGTTCTCGATCGGGAACGCCAGCCGTCGCGAAATGGTTCCATATCTGGTCGTCTGTTTCCGCAGGAAGCAATATCGCCTGTGCGTTGTCGAGCGCCCTGCCAGCACGACCGACCTGTTGGTAGTACGCAACCGGTGACGAGGGCGAACCCACGTGAATGCAGAAGGCCAGGTCGGGTTTGTCGTATCCCATTCCGAGGGCCGACGTCGCAACGACGGCTTTTAACTCGTTCGCCCGGAGTTGGTCCTCGATCTGCTCGCGACTCGCCGCATCGAGCGATCCCGAATAGGCCGCCACGGCGAAACCTTTCGACGAAAGAAACCCGGCCAGACGTTCGGTCTCGGCAACAGTAAGTGCATAGATTATTCCGGAACCCTCGATCTTTTCGATTGCTTCTGAAACCCAGGCATAACGTTCGATGGCAGAGAGCCCCGGAATCACCGAAAGTGTCAGGGAGGTTCGGGCAAGTGATCCGCGAAATGTTTTTGTGTCGCCGCCGAGTTGTGCGGCGACATCGAGGGTGACACGCATGTTCGCGGTCGCGGTGGTGGCGAGCACCGGTGTAGCGGGAGAGACACCGACCAGCGTTTTGGCCAATCGCTGATAGTCGGGGCGGAAATCGAAACCCCAATCGGAAATGCAATGCGCCTCGTCGATCACGACCATCCCGGCGGCCGCGACAAGTCGGGGGAGCACAGCCCCGAAACGAGGGTTTGCCAATCGCTCCGGCGAGACCAAAAGAACGTCGAGACGATTGGAAAGCGCGTCTCCCAAGATCGCATCCCATTCATCGGGATTGGTGGAGTTCACCGATGCTGCCCGCAGACCGGCCCGCTCAGCCGCCGCGACCTGGTCTCGCATGAGCGCCAGAAGTGGCGAGATCACCAACGTGAGGCCACTCCCTGCCTCACGCAAGGCCGATGTCGCCGCCCAGTACACCGCCGATTTGCCCCAGCCCGTGGCCTGTACCACCAGAACCCGAGCCCGATCGACGACGAGCGATCGTACGGCGGCTCGTTGGTCATGGCGGGCGACAGTCCCGGGGCCCGCCATTCGGGACAGCACCTCGTCGAGATGGGCGTCGGCCTGGAGATCGGCCGTCGTCGCCATCGTCGCCGAGGTCGTTGGTTCGGAATTCATGGTCTCACGAGTGTGACAGAGACCGGTGACAGAGACAGGCGACAGAGACCGGTGACAGAGACCGGTGACAGAGACCGGTGACAGAGACCGGTGACAGAGACAGGTGACAGAGACCTGTTAGAGCTTTCTAGTCGCCGTTCACAAGGTGGACTGGGCCCCCCGACGACTGCACGACCCAGGTCGTGCGGTCCTCGACGTTGGTCCCGGACTCATATCGGATCTTCCACCAACCTCCACCGTAAGCATTGGGTGGAACCTCGACACCTGAAGCGTTCTTGCCATACGTGCTCGGAATCGTGACGTCGAGTAATAATAAGCGTCCATTATATTTCGCTTGGCTGTATCGTTCCGAATGTGGCCACGGGGCCGACGCGTCGTACGTCCCTGACACATCGATTCCGGTCGACGCCGAGGCCAAGACTGGACTGCGCGGTCCCGTGGGGTCCCATCCAACAGCGCGATCCTCCACCGATGCCCCAGACGCGAAGCCCACGAGCCCGGGATCGCCTGTGCTCCATTTGAACGGCACGGAAATGTAGCCCGATGCGTCGACGGAGGGATCCACGGGCATCATGACCTTGATCGCTTGAGCTCCTTCGCCTGGATCCCAAAGCTGGATCTGAATTGCGCGACCTCGGTAGTCCGGTGCTGGCGCCATCTTCGACAAGAATAACGAGGACGTTCCGGGCGTCGTCACGTAGACGCTCAACACTCCCTCTCCGGTGATGGTGGAGCACGTACCCGAAGTTTCCTTGCTGCACGGCGTCCATGCGTTGGCATCTTGACTTTGACGCCGCACCCGTAGGGCGTAGGCGTTCACGCCATACGACGCCGGACCCATGTATTCCAGGCCCGTGGTCGCACTGAACTGTACGGGAAGATCGACCTTGTCCGCAGCGACCTGCACCCGGTAGCGTCCCGACTTCGTGAGGGCAGGGCCGAGCCCGAACCAGTCTTTACACGTGGCCTTTCCTGTCGCCGGATCCACCGTCATCGCCGCGCCGCCGCGACGGTTCGTCCAATATGTCGCCGCAGCCGAATCGCTCTCGCACGGAAAGCGCGTGCTGGGGTCTGAACTGTTGTCGAAGATCCACTTCGTATTGGAGCTGTTGAACTCCTCTACCCCGATAGGAGTGGGGTTGAACGAAGTCCCCGACTCCTCATAGACCGCGAACTTCGTCTTGAAATAGTTGACGGCCAACGTTCCCCGGATCCAATTCTTGTCGGGATCGGCGAGCGGGACCTTGTCGACGACGCAGGACATCGCGGTCCCGACGCTGCGTTGCGCCGTCGGGCATGGCGGTTCGCCCCACCACGCTCGAAACCACGGATCCCATACGTCCACAGAGACCGGATCGCTGATGGGTTGGCCCGCCGTGCATCCGACCGGGCCTGAGTCGCACGGAACATCGACGATGTAGCTGTACCCGCCGTCGCGGTACTCCGAGTTCGTCTGCCACTGCGATGCAGGCGTCAATGTGTAGTAAATATCTGTGCCAGCAGTCCATAGTCGACCTGTCTCTGGAGGGTTGATCCGCTGGTCCTCGGTGCAGTGATAGGCGTTGGCGTTCTGCGAATTCGTGGCCAAGCTCGACCCGCGGGTCCCGTCGTAGCGCGACATGAATCGATCCCCATCCTCCTTGGCCGTGCACGGTCCATTTACGGCCAACAGGTATCCCTGTACTGCGGTCGGGTCTCCGGGCACCGTACCGAGCAGCGAACCCGTTCCGATCGAGTTGAACGGTGTGCCCATCGGGATCCCAACCGATCGTTCCGCGAACGAAGTTCGGACGATCGCCCCAGCATCGACGCCCATTACCTCGCCGATGGATCGCTGCTGTCGCGCGCGGATGTCAACGCGTACTTGTCCTGGCTTGCCGTTGACCGACGAGACGGTCGCCGTCATCGCCCCGAGCGCGTTGTTGCGACTGAGTGATTCATCGGCGCGCTGTTGCGCGATGGCCAGGTCAGGAAGTCCGGTGGCGCCCGCAAGCGCTGCTGCGTCGGCAACCCGTTGGACGTTGGCGTTGCGGTCGCGAACGGTCGACGCGTCGATGCCAATTCCTACAAAGAGAAGCAATATAGTGAGCAGGATCGCACTCGCAACGACGACGTAGCCGCCCTCCTCGGATCTCCTGACTTGTAACGCGCACATATGATTTACGTGAATTCGAAGTTTCATGACGCTAGACACCGCGCGCCTCCAACCGGATGACTGAAACGTACGTGTCCGCAGATGATGGCAAGATCCCCGTCGCCGTTGCATACGCGGCCCGTACCTGAATGCCGATGAGGTCACGACCTCCGGAATAGGTAGCACTGCGATCGCGAGCGGGCCAATTCTGATCGGCCGTCCGAGTCGGGTCCGCGGTCGTGTAGCCGAATAGCGCCGGGTCTGGTGCGGTGAGCACCGCATTCGAATACACGTTGCAGACATCGCTGACCCCGGCACCACCTGTTTCTGCGGAATTCACGCACGCGTTGGATGCCCGAGATGCTCCGTTCGAAGCTTTGAACACAATGACGTATCGCACCTCGGGGAGTCGGGGGCCTAACGACCGACGGAGCTCCTCGATGATCCGAAGATCCGCATTCGCGTCATTTGCCGAAAGGCTCGCCGTGCGGGCTGCCGAGGCAACGCTCTGGCGGACTTCGGCTCGATGTTGCATCAACAGGCCGGTCTCGACGACCCCAACGATGACTGCGATGAAGAGGGGGAGGATGATGGCGCCTTCGGCGAGCACGGCACCTGCCTCTGTCCGCGATCGCCTGGAGCTCACGAGCGGGAACCTATGTGAACGTATGTTCATCCCGCCCCATTTCCAGTGACCGTCGGTGATGCCGGTCCGCCGCCTCCGCCGCCACATCCTGCGGTGTAGTCACACCACCACGACGTGTCCGGAGGAGAAAGCGGGTTCAAGGTGGCCAACGGGTTCAACTGCTGCGACGAGAGAACCGGTGGTTCGAGCCGAAAGGTCGCACGGGCGGTGAGTAGGCGCTTGACGCCAAACAACCCGACGGGAGCACGGTGTTCGTACACAATTTCGACGCCCACATAGTCGGCGTTGACCTCGTCTCGCAACCGGTCCTCGGATTTCCATTCGTCGATATTCAACGCGTTGGCAGAACCATCGGCACCAAATGGCAATGTTGTGACGTTGCAGACGCCCGCCGCCCCGACGGTCGCGGTAAGGCAGCTGGACGGAACGATGTCGCTGCCCGCTGCTGCTCGGTACACCGTGAGCTTTCTCACTGATGTTGTTCGGCCTCCAAGGAACTCTTGAATCGTTGACTGAATCCGATGGTCAGCATCGTTGGGGTTCCCATCCGTACAGGTCACATCCGCTATGCAGGCCTGTGCGCCGGCACGCGCTCCTGCACGAACGGCATCGGAGATGTCTCTCTTCGTCTGGTAGGACGAAGCAAGATCTGCGACGCCACTCAACAGGAAGGTAAGGATCAAGAACATGAGGCCGAATTCGACCGCGACCGCTCCATACTCGCCGGTGGCCGACGAGTTCGAGATCACGGGTCGAGTGGTTTGATACGGACCGATGTCGTTGTATCGGCAATTTCCCTAAGTTCCCGAATGAGACGAATGGCTCAAAAGCTCCCACCGCATCCCGGACGTCGAGGACCAGGCAATAGCGGCCGTTGCGACGGGTGACACGATCTTGGATAGGTACTTAAGAAACACGTGTACTTATGAAATCCGTGTACCCGTCTTGTCTCTGAAACCCGTCTGTCCGCTGACGAACAGGTCGAGGGGCCATGGGGCGAGAAGGATGAGCTGTTCTCAACCGGTTTGCACGGGCCGCCCGCATGGCGCGCGCACTACGCGAGGGGGGGTAAGGGGTCCGGCGGCCGACTATTCAGTTGTCAAGGAGCAAACTGGACCCTTTGGGGCCCCATAGCCACGACCCACTGGGCGTTGCTGGCGACAGACAAGCCCGCGTCGCGACAAGTCTGTGTTGTGCCCTATCCGGTGTCGGGTTCGGGTTGGGGTCGTGTCTTGGGCTCGACCGCCCACACGCCGTTGCGTTTTGCGAGCCGGAGGTTGTTTACGTGTAGGTATCGGTGGTGCGGTTCACACAACCTGGCTAGTTGCTCCAGATCGGTGCGGCCGCCCTCGTTGAATTCCGTTGTGTGGTGGGCCTCAGTTCGCGTCCAGTGCGTGTCACAACCCGGGACTACACATTTCTGGTCGCGGACGATCAACGACAAGTTTTGTATCGCAGAGGCAAACCTTCGGTTCCTTCCCAGGTTCAAGATCTCGCCTCGCATGTCGCGCACTGCTGCATACAACTCGCCACGGGCTGCTGCTTCCAAGGCGTCGCTCAGCGGAATCGGACCATGGCCGATGACGACCGCTTCGAGTGTTGCTGCATCGACGGTGATCACGACTGCCGGCTTCGCCGCCGTCCGGGTCGACGACGACCTGCGCCCCTCTGCAGCCTTCCCCAAGCCGCCCGAACTACTCAAGCCGCCCGCACCAGTGGTGCGCGCCTGACCTTCGCCACCAGTCGCACTTGCGCCAACAGTCGCACCTGCGCCACGAGTCGCACCTGCGCCACGAGTCGCACCCCCAACGGCACCGCCGCCACTAGTTTCGACGTTGCTTCGTCAGCGGATCAGGTCCATGAGCGCGTCGGCCATACGCGCTGTCCACCCGTCACCACCGTGGCCGCCACGCTTCGGTGCGCGGTCGGGATGCTCGATACGCCACTGTGCATCAGCTATTGCCGTTAAACGGTTCCGTAGTTCTTCGCCATCGACCGGCATGAACATGCCTCGCACCCCGACACAGCCGTGATCGCCACGAAAGAACGAGAGCCCACGAGCCTCGCGTTGGCGCTTGCGAACACCCGCAGGATCTTTTGCCAACCGGAACCGCATCACGGTGTTACGAAACTCTTCCGGTGATTGACTGGTCGCGATCTCGACCAAACCGCCAACATCGAGATCATCCGCTACTGGTCCCAACAAATCGAGGTGCTCCGCCGATACTGAACCGGCTCCCAATGCGGCGTGTGCGGCCGGAACCGCGTCACACACCCGCGCCACTCGGACGCGTTCACGAGCACACCGGGTGGACACACCAACCGTCCGAGCGACCCGGGCAGCAGCATCACGATCATCACCGCCATCAGCAATCACTAATGCAGCAAACGCCGCGTCAACCTCGCGGCGTAGTCGTTCCAACTCGCGTTGCCCGGCGATGATTGATGCACGCGACCATCGCGCAGCCGATACCACGGCCACCGACGTGTCACACCAAACGAGTGCTCCTTCCATGCAACCAGTATGCGGAGGGGGTATGACAGGATCCGGTCGCCAGCAAAAGAACGTGAGAAAGTTTCGCTCGCTCCGTCAGAAGCTTTGTCTCTGCCCTGGAGAGGTCCCATCAACGTTGTAGCAGTCGGAGGGGATTTAATATCTGTACATATTAAGTGACCCATCCTTCGAAGGCGAGACTGAAAGCGTTGGCGCGGGTTTCCATCGGATCACCCATCGGGTTCTGCCTTAGCCGGTCGGGTCGAGGGCACGCACGGCGATGTAGACGCGTTTGGGAGCGGCTTGTTCGTTCGGGAAATGACCACGGGCCCGAACAGCCCGACGGGTCCGGGCGTTGAGCGACTCGATGGCGTTAGTCGGAATAGACGATCTTGCGGATTTCCGGGTCGAACTGCAGGAACGGCACGAACTCTGCCCACGCGGACTCCCACATCCGCACGATCGCCGGATACTTGCGGTCCCAGGTCTCGGTGAACTCGGCGAAGCGTTCCCTCGCTGCTGGTTCTGTGGCTGGGGTGTAAATCGGCCGCAGACCGCTTGCGAGAGCGTCCCAGTCCTGGATGCCTGGCGAGACGGAACGTGCCCCGGATCAGATGCAACCCACAAGTTCGGATGAGCGACGCCGGCCATGTCGCCGTGATCGATTCAGGTAGCCAATTGAGCCGTCGCACACCACGATGCTGACATCTTCGACGCCACGGTTCTCGGGGCTCAGCCAGGACTTGAAGCCAATATTTGGCGCCTTCACCACTATCGAGTGGCCGGCTTCTGCCGTTCGGCCGTCAACGAGCTCCCGAGCGAAACCCTCAACAAGAACCAGCCCTCCGGCGAGTTCATCATTGATCTGTCCCTTCCGACGTGGTGGCATCCACCAAGCCTGTCCAGGCTGTTGCACCGTCATCGGGATACTCCCCCGCCCAGCGCGAGGGATCGCGTGGTCTGTCAGAAGCTTTGTCTCTGCGAGTGATTCCGTGCTTGCTACGTGTGCTTAGGTTAGGGGCTGATAGGGTCGCCGTAGCAATCACCGACGCAGCGATTCACCGACAACGGCTTCGAGCGGTCAGCCGTGACCGAACGTGAAGGCGCGTAGGAACGCGTCAACGTGGGTGGGCCATCACCCGCTGGCGTCGTCTCGACGCGACAGGCAACTGCTTCCAGATGTGATTCAAAACCCCGGCTGATCCAGGCTTATAGCAATCGCTGCATCACGGTGAGATCGATCCAGCGTCCGAATTTGCGTGCCACTTCACGCTCAACACCAACCAGCTCGAATCCCCGAGACGCATGCAGCCGGATTGATGCTTCATGACCGGCCATGATCCGGGCGAAACATGCATGAAACCCCGAGTCGGTGGCGAGATGCAGGATCTCGTCGAGAAGAATCCGGCCCAACCCTCGGTTTTGGTGTTCTCGGTGGACGTAAACGGAGTTCTCGACGCTCGTGGAATACGCCGGCTTGGCCTTCCAGGGCGAAATCGACGCAAAACCCAGTACCCGCTCGACATCGGGATACAACGGGTCGTCGTCGACGGCCACGATTGCACCGAACACACCGGAGTGATGACGAACCCATTCCTTCTGCACTTCCAACGTGCGCGGGACCAAGTCCATCGTGACGGTGGACTCCGTCACTTCCAGGTTGTAGATGGCACGGAGCGCCTCGGCATCGGTCAGGGTCACTCTGCGGGTTCGAATCGACACGGCACCGATGATAAAGGTCGGTAACCCGACTCACGACTGCTAAAGTTACCGCCGCCGTTTCTTGAAACGGAGAACGCCCTCTTAGCTCAGTCGGTAGAGCATTTCCATGGTAAGGAAAAGGTCGTCGGTTCGATTCCGACAGAGGGCTCCACCGAGCATTTCGAGCTGACCATTTTCGAAGCGGCGGCTTCCACCGGCCAGGGGCGGCAGCGCCAGGCGCAGGTCGACCTCCGGACACACCCGGCTGACATCGCCGCCGCCCCCCGAATTGCGGACCAGAGACCCTTTCGTCTTGGTGTAGTCTCTACGGGCTTCTGCACGAGTCTTCGGTCTCGGGTGGCAGTGTAAAACCCGCCTGGCGGCGTAGCTCAGGTGGTCAGAGCACACGGCTCATAATCGTGTGGTCGTCGGTTCGAGTCCGACCGCCGCTACTTGCATCACCTATCCACACTCAGACTGAACATCACGAAGGACCAACGACAATGGCTAAGGCAAAGTTCGAGCGGAACAAGCCGCATTTGAATATCGGTACTATGGGTCATATTGATCATGGGAAGACGACGTTGACTGCGGCGATTACGAAGACTCTTCATGATCATAATCCGTCGACTGCGTTTACGCC
>JANOYY010000003.1:0-156965 GCA_031429095.1 Acidimicrobiia bacterium
CCTAGACGATTGATTCCAGGGGGTCCGTGGGGGTTAGTGGTCGTAGCTGGTGAGGTGGCGGGGTCGGTGGTTGGTGGTGTTGTTGTGCCAGATGGCGGCGGTGAGGGCGAGGAGGCGTTGGGTGATGCGGGTGCAGAGCCCGGTTGGTGTGCGGCCGCCGTGGCGTTCGAGGTCGAGTTGGCCTTTGAGGGTGTCGTTGACGGACTCGATGAGTTGACGGAATGGTCGGATGTATTCGGCGCCTGGTCGTGCCGGTTCGCGTTTGAATGTTGGTCGGATGAGGCGGGTGCCTTGGTCATGGAGGAACGCGTCGAACTCGCGTGACGCGTAGCCTTTGTCGGCGATCAATGTTTGGCCTGGCCGGTTGGCGAGGAGGCCGGGTTCGGCTTCGAGCATGGCTCGGAACGTTTCGCGTTCGTCGGTTTTGGGGTGCGTGATGGCGAAGGTCACGGGCAGTCCGGCCGGGGTGCAGACGAGGTGGAGTCGCACGCCCCAGAAGTATCGGGTGTGGCTTGCGCAGTAGCCGTAGCCGGCGACACCGGCGAGTTCGGAACGTTTCGCGGTGTCACGTGATCGGCCGCATTCGACAGGTGTCGAGTCGATTACCCATGTGTCATCGGTCCATAGGTCGGTCTCGGTTGCGAACAGTCGCGTGAGCACGGCGAGTTGCGTGGCTGCTTTGCGGAGCCTCTTGTTGTAGCCAGATTGGCCGCACATGTTGGGGAACATGTCGAGGAGGTGCGTGTGGGCGTAGCGGATGAAGTGGTGCTCGGACCGGAAGCCGAGCATTGCTTGAATGATGGCCAGGGTGAGGAGTTCGGCGTCGCTCAGCTTCGGGGTTATTCCGGTCGTCGGCCGTGGCTGAGCAAGGTCGGGGCGGTCCTTTAAGAAGTCGTCGATTCGTACGTAAGCTGCGATTGCGAAGGTGTCCAGGTCAGTGCCCATTGATCCTCCTGATCAGTGTTGGTAAGCACACTGATCATGGACGCCCTCGCGCGCAGGGTGGTGGACCCGCGCGGACCGCGCTCATCCCTTGGAATCAATCGTCTAGGATTCCCAAACGTTGATCTTGACGGGCATTCGAATTGTCCTCGACGGCAATTGCGGCGCAGAATTGAACGGTGACCCCGGCAACCCAGTCGGCACGAACCTTCGTCAACCCTTAGATGGCACGCTTAGTTTCTCGGCTCGGTAGCACTGTTCGACGATGCGGTCTTCGGTCAGGTCGGCGCCGCTGAGCGTCGCAACGACCCGGCCATCATGAAACACCAGGACCCGATCGCAGAGGTGGGCCAAGTCTTCGTACTCGGCGGAGGAGAACACAATTGCCGCGCCATCAACGGCTGCGTTGCGCAGGCGTTCAAAGACGTCCTTCTTCGCACCGACGTCGACACCCTGAGTTGGCTCGTGAAGGAGAAGCACAGGCGGATTGCGTTGCAGCCATTTCGCAAGTAGCGCCTTTTGTTGATTCCCACCCGAGAGCTGGCCCATCTTCGCCTCGGGAAGGGGCGGCCGCACGGTGTAGTCCACGAGGAGACCGGCAACCTTGTCGCGCTCCGAACGCTGATGGAGCCGTCCGCCACTGAAGAAGGACGAGAGCACCGGCAGCGACACATTTTGAGTGAGGGTAAGGTCGCCCACACCGCTGTTTCGCTGCCGGTCCGCCGGTAGCAGCGCCATGCCAGCGGTCATCATTGCTTTCGGCGTGAGCTGATCATGGCGCAACATGGTCGACCCGACCTCCACGGTCCCCGAGCGTGCATGCCGTGCTCCGAAGAGCAGGTAGGGAACTTCGTCGTATCCCGCCCCGGCGATCCCGGTGAGCCCCACGATCTCACCCTCGTACACGTCGAGGTTGAGATCCTTTGCGATCGCACCGGAAAGGTTGGAAATGCGAAGGGCCACGCTGGTTCGGGGTTCGGACGGTTCGGGGTAGAAATCCTCAAGTTGCCCGCCCAGGATCAACTCGATCAATTCTTCCTCGTTGCTGTGCGACGTGGTGACCGTGCCGACTACCTTGCCATCGCGCAGAACTGTTGTACGGTCGGTGAGACTCGTGACCTCATCGAGCCGGTGACTCACGAAGATCACCGAGGTTCCGGCTTGGGCGATGGACCGAACCGTCTGAAAAAGCTGTTCCACGCTATCTCGAGGCAGATATGCCGTCGGCTCGTCGAGAATGAGGATTCCGTTCTCATGGCTCTGTAAATCGATAAGTCCACGTACGATAGCAACTAGGGCACGATCGACTTCTCGAAGTTGTCCGACCAGTGTGTCGGGTGAAACATGGACACCGAATCGTTCGAGCGCTTGCGCGACGAGTGTCCGTTCGGCTTTCCATTTGATGCGCCAGCCCGGGCCGGTTGCGAACCGTCCGATTCGGATGTTTTCCACCACCGAAAGGTCCGCCAACAGCCCAAGGTCCTGGTGGACAAAGGCTAAGCCCAGACGATAGGCCTCAACCGAGGGAAGCGGAAGGGCAACCTGTTTTCCGCCAATTTGGAGTGACGCCCCCTCGTCGGGTGTGTGGTAGCCCGACAAGATTTTGATCAGTGTGGACTTTCCGGAGCCGTTTCGACCCACCAAACCGTGGATCTCCCCCCTGGCTATTTCAAAGTTGACGTCATCAAGGGCGCGCGCAGGGCCGAACGTTTTGGTGAGACCCCGAAACTCGAGCGCAGGAACAGACGCGCTACGGTGCCCCTCGCGGCCCTCGATGACGACGTTACTCATTTCAGGCAAGGCCCCAAAGCTTGCGGTAATCGCCAAGCGGATCAATGCCGTACCAGTTCTTCGGATCTTCCTTCGAGGTATCAACACCGGTCAGGTTTTCCTGAGTGAAGATGCGGAACGGCACACCTGCGTCTTCGATCGGCTTCTTGCCGGACAGCACGGCGAAGATCGCATCGGCGGCACCGGCCGAGAACCACATGTTCGGGTTGCCGACGTCCATCTTGACGGCGGTGCCCTTCTGCACGTTGGCCATCACGGCAGGGGTTCCGTTGAATCCGGCAACGCGAATCTTGTCGGCGACGCCCGCTTCAACCAGACCAGGCTCGATGGCGAGCGTCATGCCGTCGTACACCGCAAGGATGTGCGTGATCGTCGGGTCCTCGGCGACGAGCGCCTTGGTACGCTGCTGGAGGGTTCCGTCACCCCACTGAGGAACGGTCGAGTCCTCGCGCTTGATTTTGCATTCGGGACAGAGTCGCTTGATTTCGGCCTCCATCGCACCCCATACGTCGGGTGACGAACCGTTGTCGTCTGACGACATGATCAGCGCATTGCCCTTGCCTTTTGAATCCGCCACAAACCAGGCACCCATAAGTGCGCCCGGGGTCCGGTAGTCGAAGCCGACGTCGGCAGTCAGATCGGGGACCGCAGTCAGCGACTTCCCCGCGTAACCCTGTAGCGATGCGAGCACCGGGATTCCAGCCTTCTTGGCCTCACCAACCTGGGGAGCGACCGCAGTCGGCGGAACGCCCAGCAACAGGATCAGGTCAGCTTTCGCGGCAATCGCCTGCTCGATACCTCGGCCCCACTCGTTGGGATCGAACTTACCGTCGACGGAAGTGACCTCAATGCCGCTGCCGTCCAGTGCCGTGGTGACTTCGTCTTCCCACTGCGACATGATCGGGACGGCCTTCACGAGGTTGATGATGGCAACCTTCTTGCCCTTGAGAGCAGCAAAGTCATACGCGCCGACACCGGCCGGTGCGGTGAACGTTGGCGCAGCGCTTGCCTTCGCAACAATCGCCGCGGCTTCGGCCAGGCCAACTTCGCCAGCCGCAGCGGCGACGGTATCGCCAGCGGCGGCGGTCGTTTCCGCAGCCATGGCTTCGGTCGCCGCAGCTTCAGAGCCTGCTGTGGTCGTTTCGGCAGCCGCCTCGGAGGCGGCGGTGGTTTCTGGCGCAGCATCCGTGCTGTTGGAATTGTCGCTGCTGCAGGAACTGGCGAAGAGCGCCAGGCTCAGGGCAACGGCAAAACCGGCACGATGGCGTCGGGTAGTGGTTCGTGACATATGGCCTCCTATGGCCTTTGGGTGGGTGGTATTTATTGAGGGAACAGCAACTTGAAACGAAAACTCATGCTGCGGCTGCGCTGCGGGCTCGAGCGCGGGTCGCGATCTGGGACAACACAACAGCGATGATGAGGGCGCCGCCGTAGAACACCTGCTCAGGCCAACCGGAGTAACCGACCAAGGACAGTCCCGTGATCCCGGTGAGCAGGAAATAGACTGACGTCCACGATCCCCAGGCGTTGAACTGCCCGGGGATGATCGCCGTGGCACCGAGGAACGCAGCAGCAAAGGCGGGGAGGAGGTAGCCATTCCCGACGCCAGTTTGCGCGGATGCCGAGGTGCCGGCAAGCACCATGCCGGCCAGCGTAGCGAGGGTGGAGGAGGCGATCAGTGATCCCCATCGGACCCGATCCACCCGAATGCCCGCGAGGCGAGCGACCTCGCGCCCGCGGCCTACGAACAACATGTAGCGCCCGAGGGGGGTGTGCTGCAACACGTACCAAACCGTCGCGGTGAGCAGGAGCGCAAAGTAGAAGCTGCGGGGGAGACCAAACCATTTCCCGCGAACAAGGTTGACGTAGCCGCTGTTTACACCGCTTCGAATCTTCGGTCCGCACACGCCGAGAATGAGGCCGGCAAGCAAGGTGCTCATGCCGAGCGTGGCGACGATGGACGGCACACCGAATCGGATCGAGATCAGCCCGTTGATTGCTCCAATGACGAAACCGAGTGCGACGAGAAACGCGACGGTCACGGCGATCGGCCACTTCTTCTCCACGTCGAGGAAGGCCAGACCGGAAGCGCCCATGGAAAACGTCGAGCCAATGGAGAGGTCGAACTCGCCAGCCGACAGCACCAGCAGTAGGCCGAGTGTCAAAATGAGCAGCGATGACTGCGATCCAAATATCCCTTTGAAGTTCGAGAGGGTGCCGAAGGTATTCGGCCTCCAAATCCAAAATACGAGGATGACCAGCGCCCACGCGATCAATATCGCATAACGCTCGACGAACTGACCGACCCCACCTCGGGTTCGAGTGGTCACGCTGGGATGCATGCGTCTGTAAACCTCTGTCCGATGAATGAAACGACGTAGAACTCACCTGCAGGCAAAACTCTGACTTTAAGCTATCGGTACGATTTTTCCAACGCGGGTCGAGTTTTGTCGACGGTTGACAAGCATCCGCGAAGTCGGCGACGGAGCAGACGTGCCCACAGACTGCGCCCGACGCGAAGTTCCAACGGGTGATCATCTGGATTGAGGCTGCGAATCCGCTGGTCGGACAATAGAGACACGGAGACGTCTGTGCACTTACCTTCCGGAGGCCAACGCTGCGCGGTCGAGGACCTGTTGGAACATTCGGCTCGTGGCAGCGTCGAGCATCATGGCGCCGACTCCTGCGGCGCCGACCCCCGCCCTCTCGGATTCATTCATTGCGTCGATCGCTGCTCGTGCTCGTGCGATTTCCTTTGCGGTCGGCGCAAACACCGTTTTCGCGATCTCGATCTGGCTCGGATGGATCGCCCATTTCCCAACGCATCCCATTGCGGCTGCCCGGCGCGCCTCACGGCGCATGCCTTCTGGGTTCGCGTAGTCGAGGTACGGACCTTCGATTGGATCGAGGCCGTTGGCCCGCGCCGCGGCAACGAGTCGGCTGCGCGCCGCGTGCCAGATGTCGCCGGGATAGTGATCCGATGACGCACCACCGTCATCTCCCGATAGCTCGTCGAGGCGCATGCCCAGACTTGCGGCCAAGTCTGCGAATCCCAACACGAGCGATTCGGTTCGGTCGCAGCAGGCGGCGATTTCCTCGACGTGACTCAAACCCTGCGCTTCCTCGATAAGCAACTCCAACCCGATTCGGTTGGGCAGGCGTAGCTTCAGTTCGAGCTCCGTGAGAAGGGTGTCGACGAACCACACATCACGAGGTGATGTGACCTTCGGGACGATGATCACATCGATGCATTCGCCGGCCGACTCGACAAGCTCGATGACGTCGTCGTGAGCCCACGGTGTTCCGGGCGCATTTATGCGCACGGCTCGAAGCGAATGGCCGAAGTCCAGTGTCGTGAGCGCATCGGCAACGCTTGTTCGGGCTGAGTCCTTGTGCGACGCGGTGACAGCGTCTTCAAGGTCGAGTATCACGACATCAGACCCAATTGCCGCGGCCTTGGCCATCATCTTGGAGTTGGAACCCGGGACCGACAGCTCGACTCTCCGGAGCCGCGCGGGACGACTTTGATATGTGCTCATACTGATCGGAGGCTAGCTCATTCCGCGAAGGTCTCGAACGAGCGCCTTGGCGATCACGGTACGAAGAATGTCGTTTGTCCCTTCGCCAATCGCCATAAGTGGGGCGTCGCGATAGAAGCGTTCGATGTCGAATTCAGTCGAGTAGCCGTAACCACCGTGCAGACGCATGGCATCAAGCGACGCCGTGATTGCGACCTCCGAGGCAAACAACTTCGCCATGCCGCTCTCCATATCGGCCCGAACCCCAGAATCGATCTTCGACGCTGCCCACCAGGTCATGAGACGCGCCGCCTGAACCTGCGTCGCCATGTCGGCGAGTCGCAACTGCACCGCTTGAAACTTATTGATCTCCTGGCCGAACGCCTTGCGTTCGTCGGTATACGACAGCGATGCGTCGAGAGATGCTTGCGCGATCCCCACTGACCGAGCCGCAATGTTTACGCGTCCTACCTCAAGCGCGCTTAGTGCCTGGTAGAGGCCTTTGCCCTCCACGCCGCCGAGAAGGTTGGCCGCGGGGACTCGGCAGTCATCGAAGACCACCTCGCAGCTCTCGGGGCCTTTGTAACCGAGCTTGCCAAGGTCTTTCGTAACGGTAAGACCGGGCGTGCCCTGTTCCACCATGAGCACGCTCATTCCGCTCGGCCCGGGTCGCGGTGCGGGGTCGGTCTTCACCAGCACTGGCATGGGGTTCGCGTAGCGTGCGTTGGTGATCCAGGTCTTGGTACCGCGGATGATGTATTCATGGCCGTCGAGCGTCGCGGTCGTTCGTATGCCTTGAAGATCGCTTCCCGCGTCGGGTTCGGTCAGCGCAATACACGTTCGTCGTTGGCCGGTAGCCAGCTCGGGGAGCCATCGTTCCTTCTGCTCGTCGGTGCCATGATCGACGATCATCTTGCAGGCCAGGCTGTGACTGCCGAGAACCCCGGCGACACCCATCCATGACTTCGAGATTTCCTCGAACAAGATCGCCATGCTGACAAGGTCGGCATCAAGCCCTCCCCACTGACCAGGGATCGTGATCCCAAAGAGACCCATCGACTTCATCTTGTCGACGATCTCGGTTGGATAGCGGCCCTCGTGTTCCCAATCCCGCGCAACGGGTCGGATCTCCCTAGTGACGAAGTCCCGAATAGTGTTGCGAAACATTTGATGTTCGTCTGACAACTCAAAGTTCATGACCTCGACGATAGAGCGGTAAAACCTCTGATGTTTAATTCCCTTTCGGTCGTGAGTCTGCGAGACTTTGGCGGTGCATTTTCTTTCGTCATCTGGAGACCGAGCCACCCGTCTGCGAGAGCTTCTTGCTCGCCCCAACCCGCTGACTGCGCCGGGATGTTACGACGCTCTTGGCGCTCGGCTGATCGAGGAAGCGGGCTTCGACGTGGTGTACATGACGGGCTTCGGGACATCGGCATCATTGCTGGGCCGCCCCGACGTCGGCCTGACAAATCAAGGAGAGATGCTCGACAACATTCGTCGGATAGTGCTTGCGACGTCATTGCCCGTCATCGCCGACGCCGACACTGGGTACGGCAACGCGATGAACGTGATCCGCACGGTTCAGTTGTGGGAGCAGGCAGGTGCGGCTGGGTTTCACCTCGAGGATCAGGTCACACCGAAGAAATGCGGCCACATGAGCAACAAGCAGGTGATCCCGGCCGGTGAAGCGATCGGCAAGATCAAAGCTGCCGTGGCTGCTCGCTCCAATCCGAATACGGTAATCATTGCTCGGACCGACGCGCGTGCGGTGGAGGGCATCGATGCTGCGATCGAACGGGCGAAGCGCTTCGCCGACGCGGGGGCCGATTTGCTGTTCGTCGAGGCGCTGGAGGGCGAGGGGGAGATTGAGACCGTGTGCGAACAACTCCGCGGATATCCGCTGGTGTTCAACTGGGCCGAAGGGGGCAAGACCCCACCGCTCACCTACCGCCGGATTGAGCAGCTTGGCTTCAAACTCATCATCTGCCCGATCTCGACGCTGCTCTCGGCTACTGCGGCGATGCGAAGTGCGCTGGAATCGATCAAGACCGAGGGGACGCCAGCGGCGATCGTTGACAAGATGCCTCAGTTCGGTGACTTTCTGAATTTCATCGGTCTTCCGGAAATCAATGCACTTGAGAAGCGTTTCGCGCAGTGACATGACGCCGATGTTGGATGACTCCGCCGCCAACTGGAGCCCTGAGGACCTTTCTCGCGATCGTGATTGGGTAGTCGAGCTCGATGAGCGATCGCAGAACGATCTCGTCCGTTCCGTTCAGAAAGCGTTCGACGCTGACAGAGCACTGCTCGACTACACGCGTTCCGACTTCGACCTAGGTGCTGCATTCCAACCGATCGGCCGGGCTTTCGACCACGCGAAACATGGTCGGGGGATTGGGTTGCTGAGGGGCCTTCCTCGGCCTGCACTCACGGAGCAGGAGTTCTCCGTACTTACTTGGGCGATCGGACTCCATTTCGGAGTGGCCCGACCACAGGGAAAGACCACGCAGTACCTTTCGGCCGTACGCAACGTAGGCGTGAACTACCGAAGCTCTGCGGGCCGGGGCTACTCGTCCAACGCCGAGCTCGACTTTCACATCGACGGGGTCGATATCGTTGCGCTGTCGTGCTTCAACAAAGCATTTTCCGGCGGGATGAGCATGGTGTCGAGTTCGATACGTACACATGACATTGTCGTTCGCGAACGTCCTCATCTGGCTGAGGTTCTGTACCAGCCGTTCTACTTCAGTCGCCAGGCGGAGGAAGCGCCCGATGAGGGACCTTTCTACACAAACCCGGTGTTCGATTTCCGCGACGGCAGGTTCTTTGGAAAGTGGAACGGTAACCGGATCAAAAGCGCCCAAAACCTCGACGGCGTTCCGAAGCTCTCCTCGCTGCAGCGCCAGGCGATGGAGTTCATGGACGAAACGCTGCGTCGCCCCGATGTTATGTACACGATGTTTCTCGAACCGGGTGATATGCAGATCCTGTCAAGTTTCACGACGCTTCATTCCCGAACAGAATTCGTCGATCACGACGATCCCGATCAGAAGCGAGCTCTGTTTCGTCTGTGGCTCACGCCGCCCGACGCAGCGGCGATGCCGGAGAGCTGGAAGCCGCTGTTTCGATCCGTACGTGAACGTACTGTTCGGGGAGGAATTCTCGGTCACGAATACAACGATGTGTGTCGGGCCTTTGATCTGCGCCAGGGAAGCGAGCACGCAATGACGGTGGAGTTTTCGACGCATGCTGTCTGAAGGCGGCTACCGGTTCGTGTGGCGGCCACTGCGCGACCCGGTGCCGCACTTTGAAGCGCTGGCCGCACTCGACCTCAAGCGCGGCTTAGGGCGGGCAGCTTTCGAGGAACTTCTGGAGGACGCCGTCGAAGCGCATCTTAAGGTCGCGCCCCGCGATGACGTGGGAGAGCTCGGGCCACAGCTCGCCCTGGCATCCGGGAATGCCTTCCTGCAGCGGCATCGTAGTTCGAGGCGAGGTCACAGGATCGATCCCGGCGTGCAGTACGAATGCCGGACAGGTGATCTGATCGAGCCGTTCTCGGGTGTCATGGCTCAGGCATGCTTCCACCAGGCGGGCGTGGGCATTGGCTTTGCCGGAAAGGTCACCCCACGCGCCACTCGGGCCGAGCAAGCGATCGCGGTGCTCGTCGTAGAACTCGCCGGTAAAGCTGAAGGCAGCCACGAAGCGCTGGAACACCTCGAACCCCATGGCCTGGTGCACGTCGCGGAAGAGTTCGAGTTGGTCGCGCAACGTCTGATCAACGAAGGCCCACGTGCCGGTCATGAGGAGAGATCGAACGAGTTCGGGCCGGGCAATCGTCAGCTCCTGGCCGACGCAGGCGCCCATACCGACCAGCCCGACAACATGAACTCGTTTCCATTCGAGGTGGTCGAGAAGCGCGGCAGCATCAGTTGCCAAGAGCTTCATCGACATCGCCTTCGTCGGATCGTCGGTAGACGTTCCCACGCCGCGGTAGTCCCAGATGACGACCTGGTAGTTCTCTCGAATGTAGCGTGGCGCGTCGTTGAAGCGACCGTGACAGAAGCTTCCCCATCCGCCCATACAGAGAACTTTGTCGCGGTTGTCGTCGCCGTGCACCTCGTAGTGGAGGGTGACGTCGTCTCGTTGGAACAGGGTCATGAAAATTTTCCTCGTGGGAGAAGTGGATCAGGAAGCGGAATGAGCGATTTTCAGGTTGGGAAGCGGGCTATAGCCGACGGGGGATGCTCTTTCATCCGGACGACCAACCTAGGTGCGCAGCAGTTCGCCGAGCGCGGTCGGCATTGTTTGGTGATGTGAAGTCTGGAGCTGGAATGCGTGACCGATTCGAGCGCACACATCGTCGCGATGCGCCGGGGCGTAGACCTGGAATGCCACGGGCATGCCGTCGCGTCCGATTCCGGAGGGGAGGCAGAGTGCAGGAAGTCCGGTCACGTTGCCCGGAGCGGTGAAGCGGGCATGCATTTTCTGCAACGGGAATCGGGTGCCGTTCACGTTGAAGAACAGATCGTCATAGCGCGGCGACGAACTGACGAGACCCGGAAGCAAGATTGCGTCGACGGAGTCAAAGGTGGCATCGAAGGAGCGCTGGAGAACGGTTCGCATCCGAAGGGCGCGTACGTAGTCCGTGGCGGGCGCCAACTTTCCTACCAGAAGGCGAAAAACCAAACCGGGGTCGTATTCCTCGGGTCGGGTCCACAAGTCCTCATGGAGGCTTGCCGCCTCGCACAAAAGTCCGAGCCAACCAGCTCCGAAAGAATGCTCGACGTTGGCGATCTTGACGTCGGTGATGTGTGCGCCGACACTGCGCAGGACCTCGATCACGTGGTCCATCGCGGCGACGACTGGGGCATCGGCGAGTGGCTCATAATACGAGCGAGCGACACCGATGCGAAGCCCGCCCAAGTCAGCTGACCCAGCCAAGGCGCCGAGTATGTGAGGGCGCTCACCGTCGAAGGAGCTGTCGTCGTATTTATCATGTGTACTTATGACATCGAGAACGCGAGCTGCGTCTTCTACGGAGCGGGCCAGTGGACCGACGTGGTCCATCGTCCACGACAGCGGCATGACGCCTCGCCTCGAGACTGCTCCATAGGTTGGCTTCCATCCAACGACGCCGGAGCATGCGGCAGGAACTCGGATCGACCCGAGCGTGTCGGTCCCGAGCGCAAACGGGACGAGTCGCGCACCGACTGCTCCGCCCGGCCCACTCGATGAGGAACCGGAGAACCGGTTCAGGTCCCAGGGGTTGTGGACGGCCCCGTACCAGGGGCTGAGTGCGCCTCCGGAGGCAAACTCTGTCGAGGCAAGCTTGGCGAGCATCACCGCGCCCGCAGCTTCGAGTCGTTCGACGGCAAACGCCGATGCACGCGGCACGTAGTCAGCCAATACCTTCGATCCACCGGTCGTAAGGATCCCAGCCGTGCAGATGTTGTCTTTCAAACCGAAAGGGATTCCTTCCAGTGCGCGTGGTGTGCCGTTGGACCAGCGGTCATCGGAAGTTCGGGCTGCCGCCCTGGCTTTTTCGATCGCCACGTGCATCACCGCATTGACGCGGGGATTGATCTTTTCGATCCGAGCGACGCACGCGTCGACCGCCTCGGTAGGGCTTGCTGTCCCGGCGCCGAAACGGGCCAAGAGTTCGGTGATGGTGCAATCAGCGAGGTCCGTCGGAACCGCCGGGGTTCTCGTGGCCGGACCAGCGGCGGGTCGTGCACCGTCCGTGGGGGGAGGGGGAACCCGATGCTTGGGATGCAAACGGGGAGCGGTGCGGGGTTCGATCGGTTGAAGGTCGGCCATGCCGCCGAGATCGATCGAACGCACGGCCACGACCTCGTCCCACCACAGCGCCATTGCGTCGGCGGCCAACTCCACGAAGCGCTCATCGAGTTCGACCCCGGCGACCCGGGCCGTCGCCACCATCTCCTCAATTGAGCGGGTGGACGATTGCGGACTCATTGGTCGGAGACGAACGGGTTGGGTCGGTGTTAGCCGAGGAGCCGTTGCAGGGCGTTGCCTGCTCCCTCGGCCCAGGTCGTGAGGGTGGCGTCGAGCTGATCGAGTTCCCCGTCGAGGATGAAGAGTCCCCGGGTCGCCACGATGGCGCCGATTTCGACGAGCAACGGACGCAGAAACACCTCGGGGGCCAATGCGTGAATGGCGGAACCGCCAACCATGACCGGAACCGCAACAACGCTCGCCAGGCCGGTTTGTCCGAACCAATCCAGGAACGACTTCAACAATCCGGTGTAGCTCGCTTTATAGGTCGGTGATGCGATCACTGCAAGGTCGGCACCGGAAAGTGCAGCAACCTCTGCCTTCACCGACTCCGACGACCAGTCGAATAACTGGCCCCCGAAGTTGGCGAGGTCGATAATATGTGTACTGACGTTCTCGCGACCTGTCGTTGCGGTCACCTTTTTGGCGACTGCCTCGGCGACACCAAGGGTTCGCGAATTGGCTTTTGGGTTGCCACAAACGACAACAACCTTGAGGGGCGCAGAGTTCGTCATTACGGGTCAAACTACTTGTTGCACGTGAGCAACGGCATCACGTCGGTGCCGAAACGCTCGACGCCTTCGACGAAGTCCGGGAACGTGAACATCATGCCGGCCACGCCGGGAATGGCGGCGATCTCATCGACCTTACGAGCGACCGTCGCTGGCGAGCCAGCGATCACGTTGATGTTGAACATGCAGTTGTTCTGCATGTCTTGGAGGATCTGGCGTGCGGTGCTGGTCTCGCTGGCATTGACGTCGGCGGCGGCCATGCCCATCATGAACGCAAGTGCATCCGTGTCGGCACCATCCTTGCAGTACTGCACATAGGCTTCGGCTTCTGCGTCGGTGTCCTTGATGAAGATCATGTTGAGGGCGTACGCGCCGACCTTTCGCCCAGTCTTCGCAGCCGCTTCCTGAAGTTGGTTGCTCATCGAGCGCATCAGTTCGAGGTCGCTCGGCGTGACGATGAAGTTGTAGTCGCCGTATTCAGCACAGAACTGCATACCGCGCTCCGACTGCCCGGCCCCCACGATAGGGATGTGCGCAGTTGGCTTGGGCTGCACCATGCAATCGTCGAGCTGGTAGAAGTCGCCCTTGATCGAGCTTCGACCGTTTTCCCAAAGATCCTTCATGATGGCGACGTACTCCGACGAATGCTCGTAACGATTCGCAAAGTGCTGGTCGCCGGGCCACACGCCCATCTGCTGGTATTCGCTCATGTTCCAACCCGACACCAGGTTGATGCCGAAGCGGCCACCTGAAATGTCGGAAATGGTGACCGCCATGCGGGCCACCATTGCGGGATGCAACGTCAAGATCGCCGTCGATGCATAGAGCTTGATCTTCGAGGTGACGGCTGCGAGGCCCGCCATAAGCGTGAAGGATTCGAGGTTGTGGTCCCAGAACTCCGTTTCACCGCCGAACCCGCGCAACTTCACCATCGACAAAACGAACTCGAACCCGTGCTTCTCCGCGGCAAGCGTGATTTGTTTGTTGAGCTCGAACGTCGGCATAAATTGCGGTGAGTTTTTCGAGATGATCCAACCGTTGTTGCCGATCGGGATGAAGACGCCAAAGTCCATGCGATGCCTCCTGTTAGGGGAACTGAGTCATCGCACTCTATTGACGTCTCGACCCGCTCACAACTCATTCCGGGTATTCCTCAGATGTTTTGACAGACTCCTAAGATGCTCGTTCATGGCTGCTTCAACTTCCGACGCTCTCTGGGGTTGCGTCGTCGGACGGTTCCAGCCGTTTCACAATGACCACCTCACGCTGGTCAGCGAGGCCTATTGGTTCCACGGGCGCGTCATCGTGGCCGTGACGAATGCCGATCCGACGCGGCAGGTTGCGGTGCGAGAGGCCCCTCACCGCCATCTCCCTCTATCGAACCCGTTCACTTTTTGGCAACGCCACGAACTCATTCGCGCTGCGCTTGTCGACGTCGTGCCCCTCGAATCGTTGCGCATCGTGCCCTTTGCGATTCACGATGCATCGCTGTGGCAGTTCTACCTCCCGGACAATGTGCAATGTTGGGTTCGCAACAGGGGACCGTGGGAGCGACGCAAGGCGGGCGACCTCGCGACCCGTTACTCCGTTCATGAGGTCCCTGCGGTGACGTCGGAAGTTTCGGGCACGAGGGTCCGCGAGATGTTGGCCGGCGCGAATCCCCTTTGGCGTGAAATGGTGCCGCGGCGTGTTGCGGATTTGATCGACCAGTGGTTGGCCGATGGTTCCATTCGCTTCGAGAATCGAGCAAACGTGTGAACGAAGGAACCCACCACCCCTACCACCACCACCACCACCACCACCCCCACCACTACGGCGAAGATCATCCGCGACCCCCCGATGACCGTTTGCCGATGGTGCTCGTCCTCCTCGACGGTCTCGGTGATCGCGCGCACAATTCGCTTCGTGACGAGTCGCTCGCGGCGAGTGCCCCGAGAACGGCGAGCGAGGCCGCCCGTACTCCAGTTCTCGACGAGCTCGCCCGTCGGGGGCAATGCGGCGTCCACGTGCCGTTGGGATGGGGTCGCGCTGCGGCCAGCGAGATTGCCCATTGGTCCCTGTTTGGCTATCACGACATTGCTTTTCCCGGACGCACGCGTCTCGAAGCCCTCGGCCATGGGCTGACCCCGGTGCCAGGGACCCTTTTGCTGTTCGCAGCGTTGCGCCCTTCCACCGTTGACGCCGAAGGGCGGATCTGGATTACGGGCCGGGTCCGGCGAGATGAACCCGACGTGGCCCGGGCGCTTCTTTCAAAGGTGCAACAGTTTGAGACGCCGACTCATCATTTTTCGCTTGAGGTTCTTGATCGTGGCGAAGCAATTCTCACGATTCGGGCGATGGGTTCCAATCGCGTGTGCGCGGTGAGCGATACCGATCCATTCTTTGAGCACCTCCATCCCATGATGACTCCCCAGCCCCTGTGGCCCGACTCTGCGAACGGTGATCCGGCCAATTCTGGGTCGGGTGCTCTCGCCGACGCCCTTGGCCAGTACCTGCGCTGGGCCCGCGCCGTCCTGAGCCATGACCCGATCAACCGTCAAAGAGCTGTCGAAGGGCTTCCGGCTCTGGACACCGTGACCACGAAGTGGTCGTCGGTGGTGGAACCGGTTCCTTCCTTCGTGGATGTTGTCGGTGTTCGTGGCGCAATGGTCACAACGAGCCCCTTCTATCGAGGACTCGGGTATCTCTTGGGCATGGACGCTGTTGGCTCGACCAGCGGCGACAGCTCTCTTGCGGATTCGTTGCGTTCCGCGGTAGAGCTGGTGGACGGCGGCGCTCAATTCGTACATGTACATACGAAAGTGACGGACGAGGCTGGGCACTCGAAAGACCCTCGTCAGAAGAAGGCAGCTGTTGAATGGTGCGACGCGCAGCTGACCGCGCTGCTGGAGCCGCCGTTCTCGAACTGGGTCGTTGCGGTGACGGGGGACCATGCCACTCCGGCGTCGGGTGGTGTGTTGCACACCGGTGATCCGACGCCGTTTGTCATTGTCGCGCCGGACGCTCGCAACGATGACGTGACCTCCTTCGGCGAACAGCAGTGCCGTTCCGGGCTACTGGGCGTTCTGGCTGCGTCGGACGTGCTTGCCCTGATGTGTTCCCACGCCAACCGTCCCCGATTCCTCGGGCATCGGCCGTCGCCATTTGCAACCATCGCGCTCCCCGATGAGGTTGAGCCCTTTCGCTGACGGATTGCTGCTGGCGAAAAACTCAGAGGTATTATGGCCGGATGCCTTTGCCCGACGAGTTCCCGACTGCTGGTGACTTCACAGCCCCCGAACACCTAAGCGGCGCGCTCGCCGAGGTCGACCAGCTTTATGCAACCGTGGTGGCACCGCATGAGGCGGAGTTGGCCCATCGATTCGAGGCCGTCGACGATTACCTCGACGCCGATGGAAGGTTGCATCCCGAGATCTGGGAGGCGCGTCGCCACATCATGAGCGAGTCAGGCAAGGTCGGCCTCTACGGCGCGTTCCTCCCCGAGCGCGTCGGGGGGCGCAGTTATGACCGCGAAGACATGTTGTGGATCGAAGAGCGCGTCTACAGCTACGGGCTACGGCTCAACCCGGCGCTGCTGTCGTGGAGCGAGGGTGCCACACCTCGGGTGATCTTTGCCGGTGATCACCACCGAGAACAGTTCACGCTGCCGCTCGTTCGAGGGGAGAAGACTGCTTTCCACGCGATTACCGAACTAGGCGCCGGGTCCAACCTGTTCGATATGAAGACCAACGCCGTCCAAAAGAACGGTGACTGGGTCCTCAACGGTCACAAGGCGTACATCACCAATGCGTTCGAGGCCGACGTGGCCCAGGTGCTGGCCGTCACCCACCCCGGCAATGGTCGTAGGAGCTTCACGTACTTTCAATTCGATACCCATGAGGCCCGGTCTCGAGGGTTCTCGAGTGGCTCGGTCTACCAAACGATGTTCAACGACGGCATCACGGGTGAGGTGATGTTCGACGATCTTGTTCTTAGCGCCGACGCAGTGATCGGTGAAGTCGGTGGTGCCTTCGATATTGCGATGGCATCGATCAACTGGACTCGAATGCGGCGCGGCGGCATGTGTTCCGGGTGGGGTCAGTTGCTCATCCACCGGATGGCGGAACGGGCGAAGACCCGGGTCATCGGAGGCAAGCCGCTCGGCGCCAACCAGGGCATTGCCTGGATGGTTGCCGACAGTTACGCCGACTGGATGATGGCGCGGTCGTTGTCGTTGTCGGTCGCGCGAGAACTGGATCATCCCGGGCCGTGGTGGAAGACACCGCGTCCTCGTGAAGAGATACGCAAGATCTCCGCAGTGAAGCTGACCAACGACGAATGCTTCTATCGGATTGCCGACCGTGCCCTTCAGCTCCACGGAGCAGCGGGTGTTATGCGCGATACCGAGATCAACAAGCTGTTCCAGTTGGCCCGCAACTTCCGTATCCCCGGCGGTGCCGACGAAGTCCAGCGCAACTCCATAGCTGAGGGTCTGGGCCTTCGGTTCTAACCTCTCTTCTGTGGACGGTGATCCCAGCGGCCCCCATCTCGACATCGCCGGCATCGCCGACATCGCAGACATCGTGGCGCGTTGTTTCACTGGCATCTGTGCTAGACCTTTCCACGTCCAAACAAACTGCTAGGGGTGCTGGCGAAAGCCGGCTGAGAGTCGCCAGTGACGACCCTAGAACCTGAACTCGGTAATGCGAGCGGAGGAAAGCAGATGATTCTAGAAATCCAGTGTCTACCCAGCCCTTTGGGCACCGATGGTGATCACTACCGGCACATTGAATCGGCTATCGCGGTCATTCAGAAGTCAGGTTTGTCCTTTGAGGTCGGTGCCCTCGGCACGACCGTGGAAGGCGAACCCGACGAGATATGGGCCCTCGCCCGATCGGTGCACCAGGCCACCCTGGTGAGCGGTGCCGAAAGCTGTGTGTCGATCATCAAGGTCGCCCAATCGTGCAATGAGTCGAACTCGGCGACGATTGACGGCCTCGTCGGTAAGTTCCGCTGACCGCCATGCGGCTCCGGTCGCAACACCGTGCGAACCTCGTCCCTCCGCTGGTCACTGTCGTTGTTCTTCTGTTTGTCTGGCAAGTCTTAGGACGTGGATCGACCATCTTCCCGACGCCGACGCGCATTGGCGAGGCGATGTGGCGCACGCGCCGGCTCTTGCCTGCCCATATCGCAACGACACTTTCTGAAACGCTCGCTGGCGCGCTTGTCGGCGTCGTAGCCGGCGTTGGCGTCGCCATCGCTACCGTGGCCTTTCCCCTCGTTGGCCGGGCAGTTCAGCCGATACTCATCGCGAGCCAGACGGTTCCGGTTCAGATCCTCTCGCCCATACTCGTGCTTTGGTTCGGGTTCGGCCTTCTGCCCAAAATCGTGGTGGTTGGGCTGGTCGTGTTCTTCCCCGTTGCGGTGAGTGCGAACGCAGGCATGGGAAGCGCCGACTCCGAAATGATCGACCTGGTGAGGAGCCTCGGTTCCAGCAAGCGACAGGAATTCCGCATCCTGCTCGCTCCCGCGGCCTTGCCAGCCGCTCTTGCTGGCTTGCGAATATCGCTTACGTACGCAGTCGCCGCAGCCGCAATCAGCGAGAGCATCGGAGCCACGTCGGGGCTCGGCCTCTACATCGCACGCTCACAGCGCGCGTTTCGCTATGACCAGGTGTTCGCCGGGGTTTTTGTCGTAACTGTACTTAGTATTGCTCTCTTCTCTGTTGTCTACGTGCTTGACCGGGTCCTCTGCCCCTGGCGACACACCACCCGACACACCACCCGACACACCACCAAAGAATTATCAGTCACCGTCACACCCCGAGAAAGTTCGACATGATCCGCAAATTTGGCCTGTTGTCTCTGTTGGCGACCCTTCCGCTGCTCGTAACGGCCTGCTCGAAAGAAGCGAAGGACGCCGTGTCAGGGCGCGACAAGAAACTCGCGTCGGTCACGCTCGTGCTCGACTGGACGCCGAACACCAACCACAGCGGGTTCTACCTCGCCAGGGAAAAGGGCTTCTATAAGGAGCGGGGACTTGACGTCACCATTATTGAGCCAGGGCCCGACGGTGGCCTGCCTCAACTGGAGGCTGGCAACGCTCAGTTCGCCGTGTCAGTTGCCGAGTCCCTTCTACCGGCCCGAGCGGCAGGAGCAAAGGTCGTCTCGGTGGCCTCGATTATCCAACACAACACGTCGTCGCTCATCGTTCCCCGGGACCGTAACATCGCTCGACCTCGCGATCTCGAAGACAAGACCTATGGCGGTTTTGGCGGGGAATTGGAGAAGGCATTGATCGACAAGTTGGTTGCCTGCGATGGGGGAGATCCCACGAAAGTGAACTATGTAGAAATCGGCAACGTCGACTACAAGGTTGGATTGGAGCGCAAGGACTACGACGCCGTGTGGGTGTTCGACGGTTGGGATGCATTGCGGCTCTCAGAAATCGACGGTATGGCCCTGGTGCCCATGCCATTCTTTTCGACGACCGGAATCACCGCCGGATGTCTTCCCGATTGGTACACGCCCTTGCTGGCAACGTCGGAATCGATGATCTCGTCAAAGCCTGACGTCGTGCGCAGCTTTGTGGAGGCGACTGCGCATGGGTATGAGTTGGCCCGCACCGACGCTGCGGCCGCAGCCGCAGCACTCCTGAAGGGTGCACCGGAACTCGACAAGACACTGGTAGAAAAAAGCGCAGTGTACTTATCGACTCGCTACGCCGATGCTGGCACTCCATGGGGAACACAGGACCCAGCCGTTTGGTCGGCCTTCTCGACCTTTCTCAGTGACGCCAAGATCTTGCCATCTCCGGTCGACACGACCAAGGTGTTCACCACCGAGTTTCTTCCGAAATAGCGCCGGTGAACGATCTGGCGATCGAGGTGCGTGACCTGTCGCATTCCTTCGACGGCCGACAGGTTGTCGAAGGAGTCGATGTCCTCGTTGCCGACGGTGAATTTGTGTCGATCGTTGGCCCGAGCGGCGGAGGAAAGACCACGATTCTCAGGGTTCTTGCTGGCCTTGTGGCCCCCGACGCGGGGCGCGCTGAGGTTCATGGAGTATCGGCCGTCGGCGTGTTTGGTCTGGTGGCGTATATGCCCCAACGCGACCAGTTGCTTCCGTGGCGTCGGGCCCTCGACAACGCAATCCTTGGTGCCGAAATTCGCGGACGAAAGCCTTCGGAGGCTCGCGTTGAGGCCCAGGCCCTGTTTGCTCAGTTTGGGCTCAGCGGTCACGAACGATCGTGGCCATCGGAGCTTTCGGGTGGCATGCGCCAACGGCTCGCCTTACTGCGGACGTTCCTCGCTGGGTTCGATACGTTGCTTCTCGACGAACCGTTTAGCGCGCTCGACGCGCTTACCCGACGTCGTATGCACACGTGGCTTCAAGACATCTGGCTTGCGGACCAGCGAACCGTGCTCATGGTCACGCACGATGTCGAAGAAGCGCTTCTGCTGTCCGACCGGGTGATCGTTCTGACACCACGCCCGGCAATGGTTGCGGCGGTGATCGAATCCCCTTTTGAGCGTCCACGCTCGGTAGACGTCGTCAGCGCCCCTGAGTTCGTCGCCGCAAAAGCCGAAGTCCTCCGCGCCCTCGATCGCGACCCGTGATTGTGCACTGCGTTGCGCCCTGAGCAACACAGTGCACAAGAACGACCGAAAACTGCGGGGCTAGGCGCCGAAGGCTCCGTCGGTTTCGAGCTGTGCGATTCGGGCCTCGTCGTACCCCAGCAGGCCAGCGAGAATGTCGCTTGCATGTTCGTTGCGCAGGGGAGCGCGAACGTGGTCCGTACGGGGCGGGCCGACCCGAATCGGCGACGTGAACTGGCGGACCGTCCCGAAGCGCGGGTGTTCTGTTTCGGCAATGACATTGCGGGCGGCGGCATGCGGGTCGGCCGCTGCTTGGTCGATCGACCAAATCGGTCCGCACGGTACCGCCGCCGCGGTCAGAATCTCCAACCATTCGTCGGTAGTATGTGCACGTAGTGCATCGTCGAGTTCTGCCTCGCACGCTGCCTTGTTCACGCGACGTTGCTCGAAGTCGAGGAATCGAGCGTCGGTGATGAGGTCAGCGCGACCGATAGCTTCACAAAGGCGCTCCCAGAACTTGTCCTTCGCACACGTGAGCACGATCCAACCGTCGCTGGTCGGGTAGTTCCCGAACGGCACAAGCGACGGGTGCGACGAACGCGTCGAGCGACTCACGACATAGTTCTCGGTGAGCGCCCAGGTTCCCGGGTAGGAGAGCAGGTTCATCGCGGTGTCGTACAGCGAGAGGTCGCAGTCCATACCTTTGCCGTCGCGGCGAGCGGCGTGGATGCCAGCGAGCGTTGCTGCGGCCAGGACGTAGCCAGAGGAAAAATCGACGAGTGAAAGCCCGGATTTCGTCGGCGGGCCATCGGGCTCGCCGGTTAAGTTCATCCAGCCGCACATTCCCTGCAAGATGTAGTCGTACCCCGGTTCGCTAACTCGGGGTCCAACGTTGCCGAAGCCCGACAGCGAAACACACACAATTCGTGGATTCACATGCTGGAGATCGTCGTATTGGATTCGAAGCTTGGCCGGCACATCGCCACGAAGATTTGACACAACTGCGTCGGCGCTTGCCACAAGATCTTCGAACACCTGGCGTCCGGACTCGCTGGTGATATCGAGGGAAAGCGAACGCTTATTGCGGTTGAAGGTCTCGAAGAACAACGAGTCTTCGCCCGACTGGAACGGGGGCACGTAACGGCCGACGTCGCCATTGGTTCTTGGGTCCTCGATCTTGATGACGTCCGCCCCGAGGTCGGCGAGGTGGACCGTGCCGAAGGGGCCGGCCCCAAACTGTTCAACGGCAATGATTCGGACGTCTTCGAGGGGGCGCATTAACTATCGATTTTCTGGTAGACGGAATTGAGGTGGTGGACGTGCTCGCGCATGGTCGACTCGGCCGCTGCGACATCGCCGGCCATCACTGCCTGATGGATAAGGCGATGCTCGTCATTGACTTTCTTCCAAAACGACGGCAATGACACCCGGGTCGCGAACCGGGTAGTCAGCACATCGAAGATGGGGCGAGCCATGAGGTCCAGCAACGGATTCTCGGCAGCCTCGAGCAACGTCAAATGAAAAGAACGGCCCCGGACGCGATGCTCGGCATCGTCGGCGCGGCCCCGGACGACGCCGTTGCCGAGTCTCTTGAGTTGTTCGTCGGTGCGCCGCTTCGCAGCCAATCCGGCAACGGGAACTTCAAGTAGTAAGCGCGCTTCCAGAATGCCCTCGTCGGTGAGGGTCTCGGCGTGCATCATCATTCCAATGGAGTCCGTAAGGTACCCCTTGATCTGATCGGTCGACGGAACCGCGACCCAGGTACCACCGTTTACCCCGCGTCGAGTTACCACGAGACCGCTCGACGCCAGATTCCCGAGTGCTTCGCGGATCGTCGATCGACTCACCCCGAACACCTTCGCCAATTCCGGCTCGATCGGAAGACGCTGGCCGGCGATTAGCTGGCCGGTGACAATGTTGCTTCGTAACTGGTCCGCCACTTGCTTGTACGCCGGACGAATTCGTTGGATCGCAATCGCAATGTCGCTCGCTATCTCCTCGGAATCCATCGAATCATCGTGGCCGAGTGACTGGTTCGCGCTCATACCTTCCCCATCATTGCCGGTCAGGCGCGTAAAGCAGGGATTACGTGCTCGCTGATGAGTCGGACCGACTGGAGCGTGTGCTCCATTGGCATACCGATCCAGTGTGTTCGAATAATGAATTGGTTGACGCCGATTTCGCGCCACGGAGCCAATTCAGCGATGACGTCTTCGGGTGATCCGACCACGAATCGTTGTTCCGACAGCTGCTCATAGGCAGCGACAAAGTCGTCTTTGTCGGGCATCACCTTGTCTTGGCCCCAAGCTGCATAGACCTTGTACTTCGCCGACAGGTAGGGAGCCGCCATACGAATTGCCTCTTCGCGCGTGGGGGCACAGAACACTTCTCGCATCAAGGGAAGGGTCGTGACGTCGGCGCGTCCGCACCCTTTTGCCGTTGCATTGAAAAGGCCAATTTGACGAAGGACGGTTTCGCTCGTTGCGTGCGGGTTAATCATCCATGCGTCGCCGAGCCGTGCGGCTCGTTCGACCGCAGCATCGGAGTTCGCGGCCATCCAGATATCGGGTCGAGGGCGCTGGACGGGCAGGAACGTGAGCGATGCCCTGTCGAGTTGGCACCAGGGCAGGTCGGCGTCAACTTCTTTCCCGGACCAGAGTTCGGTGACGATACGAAGGTTCTCTTCGAGACGATGAACCTGCCCCTTCTTCGAGAGACCAAACGCCTGGTACTCCTTATCGCGGTAGCCGAGTCCGACACCGTAGACGAGGCGCCCTTCTAGAACAACGTCGAGCGCAGCGTAGTTTTCTGCAACTTCGAGGGGGTTCAGCAGCGACAAAAGGTTGATTCCGATACCGACTCGCATAGCGCCGGTTTCGGGAGCGAGCCGAGCAAGATACGCGAGCGGCTGGATGTGGGTCATGCCTTCGGCGAGGAAGTGCTGACCGGCCCAAAGCATGTCCCACCCCATGTCGCGCACGGCGTGCACGATTTCGATCTGCTCGTGCAGTGCCTTGACCTGATCGGTTCCTACGGGGTGCTGATTGGTGAGGAACAGCCCGAATTGCACGGTCATCCGCGAAGCGCCTCACCGAGTTCGCGGCTGTCGCCAAGTGTGTCGAGGCCGAGGACTAGGTCTTGGATCTTCGCGGTGATTTCGCGCGATGTTGCGGTTCGCATGTTGTCGTGGTATTTGGCAATGATCTCTTCGGCGCCCAGCGGTCGCTCATCGGCACCGCGGTTGACCTGTTCGCGATGCTTGAACACCCGACCGTCGTGCAGGGTGATCTCCAGCGCCCCGCTGTAGTGCTTTGGGAAACCTGAATCGGGATCGTCAAAACAGTTCACCTTCGCCGCGAGATCGAGGATCTCGCGATCGCCAATCGCAGCGGCTTCAAGCTCTTCGAGGCCAAAACGTCCCCGCACAATCGACGCCGCCACGATGTAGGGCAACGAGAACTTGGCGTCGTAATCGCTCTTGGGCAGCATCTTCTTCTCTGCCGGATACGAGACGACCTGGCCCGGCGTGGGATGGATGAAGGCGTCGATCTTTGCGATGTCTTCCGCCTGGATGCCGTTGCCTTTCACGATAATCATCGCTGAGTCGGCGAACGCGTGGGTGAAGTGGCAGACCGGGAAGGGCTTTACGGCGTTGTTCAACACTTCCCAGGTATCGCCGAGTCCGGCGGTGCACGCCGCGAGGTCAGGAGTCTTCTTCTGCAGGTGGGTGTTGAAGAACCCGAAGCGACCTTCGTAGACGCTCAGCGGCGTTTGAAAACCCTGTCGGGCGAACGCTGCGGCGGTGATGGCGTTCGATGCGGCAAGGCCGGGGTGAGCCCGCTTCGTCCACGAGCCGTCGTCGAGAAACTCCAGGAGTCCGCCCGACGTGGACCCCGCGAAACCTTGCGCGTAGGCGATGAGTTTCGCAGGGAGCCCTTCCATTTTCGCCGCAGCAGTCGCGCAACCAAACGCACCGACGACACCCGTCGGATGGAATCCAACCTCATGAAATCCACCGTTTGCAGCAATCCCGAGACGGGCGGCAACTTCGACGGCGAGTACGTATCCAACGAGGAGGTCGGTGCCCGGAAGGCCACGATGGTTTGCCATGGCCAGAGCCGTTGGGGCTGCGCTGGTGGACGCGTGACAAACCGCAGCAACGTGGGTGTCGTCGTAGTCAAGTCCGTGCATCAAGATGCCGTTCATCAGAGCGGCGTCACGAATTGGGAGGCTATTGCGAAAACCGATGACCGGCTGCGTCCCTTCACTTCCGAAACTGGTAAGTGCACTTAGTGCTGTCCGGCTGAACTCGTACCGAGTCGAGGCGAAGGCAATGCCGATGCAATCGAGAATGAAGAGCTTTGATCGCTCCACAACTTCGTCCGGGAGATCCCCAAAGGTCAGGTCTGCCGCGAAGTTCGCAATCGTCTGACTGATCGTTGGCCCACTGAGGAGCTCGTTGCCTGCCGAATCTGGTGTTTGGGCCATGCTTCATTCTGCCAGGAAATGACCAAAATCGGAAATCCTCTGATGTATTCATCGGGCAAAGAAGAGTAGAGTTCCGCTATGGCTACCGGAAAGCAACTTCGAGTCACCATCGTCCAGTCGGGGTCGTGTTCCGAGGACTCAGCGGTCAATACCGCAGCGCTTTTGGAAACCTTCCGACAGCAGGCTGCGATGGGCACGGACCTCGTGCTCTTCCCGGAGCTTGCGACCGCGCCGTACTTCTGTGCAACGACGAAAGACGATCGGTTCTGGGATTGGGCCGAAACCGTCCCCGGGCCCACCACCGATGCCTTCGCGCAGGTCGCAGCCGAAACCGGTACTGCAGTGTGCTTCAGCATCTATGAGCGAACAGCGGACGGCGTGCATTACAACACGGCGCCGCTCATCGACGGCACGGGCCAGATGTTGCCAGCGACGTTGCCCGATGGCACGACCCAGAATGCGTTCCGGAAGCTGGCGATTCCCAGAGTCGAAACTCCGACACTCTCCACGGATGAAAAGCATTGGTACGGGCCGGGCCCGGGGCCATGCATCTTCGAACTCAACGGCATCCGCGTTGCGGTGTTGATCTGTTACGACCGGAGTTTCTCGGAGCACTGGATGGCGGCGACGCACATGGGGGCAGAGGCGATCATCGTCGTCGTTTCATCGTTTGGATGGCGATCGGAGTTGTTCGTTCCCGAGCTTCGAATTCGTGGCATGGAGAGCGGCGTGTGGGTGCTCGCCGTCAACCGAGGCGGCCCCGAAATCGTGAATGGTCAAACGATCACGTTCTTCGGCCAGTCCTGTGTGATCGAGCCGACCGGCAAAGTCGTCGCGCTTGCCCCCGCCGACGAAGCCGGACCGGTGATACACGCGACCATCGACACCGGCCTCATCGACGAAGCCCGCCGCACATGGACGATTCAGCAGGATCGTCGTCCGGAACTCTTCCGCTTCATGTACGACACCCCTGCCTTCGTGCAAACGTAGAGCGAGAGACCATGGCTGTCCTCGACCGTTTTGCTCCTGCTGGACTGGCCGGTATCGCCGCCCTCGCTCGCGAAACCGAAGCAGGCCCCTATGACGGACTGTGGGTCACCGAGAACCGCTACGACCCGTTTCCATCGCTCGCCGTCGCCGCGGAACATACCGAGCGAATCAATCTGGGAACGGGTGTTGCCATTGCGTTTGCCCGCACACCGATGACCGTTGCGTACCCGGCCTGGGAGCTTCAGAAGTTTAGCGGCGGTCGGTTCATCCTGGGCCTTGGATCGCAGGTCCGCGCGCACGTCACGAACCGTTTTGGGATGCCCTTCACCGAACCAGCGGCCCGTATGCACGAATTCGTGGAGGCCCTCCGCGAGATCTGGCGCTGTTGGACAACGGGGGATCGGCTGAGGTTCGAGGGTCGCTTCTATCGCCACACCCTGATGACGGAAAATTTCGTTCCTGCGCCAACTGGTCATGGGACACCACCGGTGTATCTTGCCGCCGTTGGGCCACGAATGACTCAGGTGGCGGGGGCCGTTGCCGATGGCCTGATCGCACATCCCTTTATCACCGAGTCATATGCGCGCGAACGATTGCTCCCGGCTCTCGCGTCTGGATCGTCGACCGCTGGTCGTCCCCCAAACGCTGTCGCCACGGTCGGAGCAATATTCGTCGCAACCGGACGTGACGACAAGGAACTCGCTGCGGCGGAAACGGCCGTAAAGAATCGCATCGGCTTCTACGGTGCGACGCCCTCGTATCGGCCGGTGCTCGATCATCACGGCATGGGAGACCTTCAGCCGAGGCTCAACGACATGGCTCGCGAACGGCGGTGGAGCGAAATGGGTGCATTGATTCCGCGCGAGCTCTTCGATGCGATGGCCATTTCAGGGGCGCCCGATCAGGTTGGCACTGAACTTCACCGGCGGTTCGGAGACATGTTCGATCGGCTCTCGATCAACGCTCCGTACGCGTTCGAATCGATGCTCGCCGATACAGTCGCAGCGGCCTACCGAAAAGCAGGGGGCACGGTATGAAACCAGTCCACAGACCAGGTGCAGAGAAATACAGACTGTTCGCCACCAAGGTCGCATGTGATAACCGGAGAGAACATGACCACAGATTCCGATATTGATGCCAACTACGCGGCGGGAGGATTCGGTGGATCATTGCGGTGGGGCACCAGGCCTGCGGTCATTGTGGTTGACCTCTGCGTCGCCTACCTGCAAGAAGGCTCCCCCCTCTACGCCGACGTCGAACCGACGCGAGCCTCTGTCGAACGTATCGTTAACATGGCTCGCTCGCTCGACGTGCCGGTGATCTTCACGCGCGTTGAGTTTGAACCGGGCGGTGCTGATGGGGGACTGTTCTTCAGAAAGGTCACGTCGCTGCGATCGTTCGAACGCGGCAATCCTCTCGGGGACTTTCCCGATTCACCTCGGCCGCTCCCCGGCGAGGTCGTCGTGACCAAACAGTACGCGAGCGCCTTCTTTGCGACGTCGCTTGCGTCGACAATGAATGCAATGCGACTCGACACCGCCATCATTACCGGCGTCTCAACAAGCGGCTGCGTGCGCGCAACCGCCCTCGATGCGTTACAACACGGGTTTGTACCGCTCGTCGTGCGAGACGCAGTGGGCGATCGACATCCTGGGCCGCATGAGGCTAATTTGTTCGACCTTCAGGCAAAGTATGCGGACGTCATCTCCGAACAGAAGTGTGTGGCGTACATGCAGCGTCTCTGACGAGGTGTGTCCGCGGCGCACTTAGGCCTTCTTTAGATCACGTTCCGGGATTTGAGTTCCGCCTGCTCTTCGGCGTCAAGTCCGAGTGCGCCGAAGATATCCACGTTGTCGTGCCCCAGGGTCCATCGACCGCTGTGTCGGACGCTGCCCGGCGTCGCTGAAAGACGAGGAACGATGCCCGGACCAACTAGATCGCCAAGCTCGGAATCATGGAGGACGATGAGCGATCCATTTTCCCGAAAATGCGGATCGTTCACCAAGTCCTCGGCCGAGTTCACCGGACCGAACACCACGCCACCCGCGTCGAGGGCTTCAGCAAGGTCGGCGAAATCCAGCGATGCAGCCCAAGACATGATGACGTTGTCGAGTTCGTCGACGTTGGATCGTCGGCCCGCGTCGGTGGCGTAACGATCGTCGGCGGCAAGGTCGCGACGCTTCATCACTGCGCACAACCGACTCCACAGGCTGTCGGAGTTTGCTGCGATGACGACTCGTCGGCCGTCGCGGGAGGTGTACAGATTCGACGGCACCACGTGGGAGAGGCGCACGCCCTGCGGTTGGCGAACGGCACCGAGCTTGGCGAACTCCGTTGTGACTGACTCCGAAACAGCGAGACATGCGTCGGTAATGCCGACGTCGACAACCTGTCCTCGACCGGAGTGGACATCTCGTTCGTACAGCGCGAGCAGAACCCCGTGAAGGGCAAACATGCCAGCCAGAGAGTCACCGATCGAAAGACCCATACGCGGCGGTGGCCGGTCGGGGAAACCGTTGAGGAATCGCAGACCCCCCACCGCCTCCCCAGCCGACGCGTACCCCGGACGGTGCGCGTAGGGCCCGTGCTGTCCGTAACCCGATACCCGGGCGATGATGAGGCGGGGGTTGCGCTTGAGCAACTCATCGGGCCCAAGTCCCCAGCGTTCGAGCGTGCCTGGTTTGAAGTTCTCGACTAGTACGTCGCAATCGTCGAGCAGCCTTCGCGCCAGCTCCTGACCTTCGCTCTGGCGAAGGTCGAGCGTGATCACTTTCTTGTTCCGAGCGAGGAATGGCCACCACAGCGCGCGCGGCCCGTTGGGGCCATCGGCGCGTACCGTCCCCCAGTCGCGCATGGGGTCACCGTGGTCGGGTGACTCGACTTTGATGACGTCGGCACCGAAGTCGGCGAGCATGCGTCCAACGAAAGGTCCGGCGAGGATGACGCCGAGTTCGAGCACGCGCAGACCACGGAGTGGTCCAATGGCCGGTTCGGTATGTGGTTCTTCAGCGTGGGCACTCACCCACCCAACACTAGAAGGGGACAACTCCGCGACTCGTTCGCTCATGTTCTTTCCTTTGGCCTACACGGTTGCTCGGTTCGCATTGCGCGGGTGCGTTGCGTGCGTGTTCTCCGTGCGTGCGTGCTCTTGGTTTGCAGCGGGCAGTTGTTCTATGCGAACTGGCTCGCTATGTCGCGCATCAACGGAAGGAATGTCGATGGGGCGTCGGGGGCTTTTGCACCGGGCTCGTATCGAACATGGTGGATCGTTCCGGTGAACGCAAAAGTTCCGTGTCGTTCGTAGATGTCCCACGACACCGGGGATCGACGATCGATGCCAACATCGATTCCCTCGAACGGTGCCATCGGGAAGAGCATCGGCACCTCAAGCACGTCGCCAGCGCTGCGTCCACCGAGTCGCAGAGAGATACTCCATCGGCGTCCGGCAAGTGCTGAGACTGCGACGGTGACTTGTTGTTCTCCACTGGGGAGTTCGGGACCCTCGAGGTTGTGAAGCGTCCCTCGACCATCGTTGACTGCGAAGCGAACACGGCCGTCTTCGACATAGAGCAGGTAACCGCCGCCCTGGTCGCCGTGGGCCACCAGTACTCCGTGGTCCCCAGACTTCGTTGTAAACGAAGCTGAGATCTCGAACGACTTCATCCAGATCAAGCGGCGGCTACGCCAAGGCTCAACGGTTGCCGTCCCGGGCCACAGTGTTATTGCACGTTCGATGTTCGCAATATCAGGTGGGCGTACGGCCCAGCGCCAGCCGGAACCCTCGTCGAGCGGATACACCTGGCCCATCCGAGCGGCGTGCTCCCAGGCGCCCGCCAGCTCGGCAAGTAGTTCGGGATGCTCAGCGCGCAGATCATGTTGTTGAGTCGGATCCTGCGCGACGTGGAACAGTTGCCACTCGTCATCGTTGAAGGGCGTTCGAGGCAAGTGGACCGTTGCGATCTCCCACCCATTGCGCCAGAACGCACGCTGTCCGCCCAACTCGTAGTGCTGCTCGTCGCGTGTCGACGATGCCTCGGGCGCCCTCAGTACGCCCGCAAAGCTTGTGCCCTGCATCGGACGTACATCTCGTCCGTGTCGCTGCGTCGCCGGCGTCACGTCCACCAGATCCAACAGCGTCGGCGCGAGATCGATCACGTGTTGGTACTGGGTTCGCAGCGACCCATCGCCCGGAATGCCAGGCCCCGTCACGATGCATGGCACCTGATGACCGCCGGCAAGTGCAAACGTCTTGTACAGACGAAATGGTGTGTTGCCGAGCATGGCCCAGCCTCGCGGGTAATGCGCCATGACCGTCGGTCCACCGATCGCTGCGATGCGTGCCGGATCGAGATCGCCGGACAAAGGTTCGGTCCGAGACGGGCCCGAGCCTCCGGCCAGGTCGTTGTAGTAGCTCGTAGTTCCGACTCCTTCGCCTTCGCGGCTCGCCCCGTTGTCGGAGAGGAACACCACGATGGTGTTGTTCCACTCACCGATGGCCTCGAGTTCGCTACGGAGGCGACCGATGCTTTGATCGACGTCGTCGACCATGGCTGCATACACCTCCATCTGTTTCGTGAACAGGGCGCGGTGTTCGTCGGCCACGTCGGCCCAGGCCGGAACCGGTCCGACCTGCTCGGTGTTGCGAGGTGGAAGTGCGGTGTTGTCTGCGAAGAGCCCCAGCTCCTTTTGACGATCAAACCGCTGGTCGCGAAGTGCGTCCCAACCCGCACTGAAGCGGTCTTTGTATTTGGCGATGGTCTCGGGCTTAGCCAGCAGCGGGGCGTGCGCGGCCGGGTGGGCCAGGTAGAGGAAGAACGGTGTCGCGGGATCGGTGGCCTTCACCTCCTTGATCATCTGGATCGACTTCGTGGTGAGATCGTCGGTGAGGTAATAGCCCGGCGGGTACTCGTCGATATCGACAACGTGGTTGTCCTCGACGAGGTAGTGCGGATGGTGGACGTTCGTGAACGCGTCGAGGAAACCGAAGAACCGATCGAACCCGCGTTGACATGGCCACGAATGTTTCGGTCCGACGGCCGAGATGTCGGCGTCACGGGCCAAGTGCCATTTCCCGGCAAGAAGAGTGGCGTACCCCTGGGCTCGCAACGTCTCCGCAATCGTCGAGACGTCGTCGGGAAGCTCCGAAAAGTAGCCCGGGAATCCAGGGTCGGAGTTGGCGACGTGACCGAAGCCAACATTGTGACAATTGAGGCCCGTCAACAACGATGCTCGCGTCGGCGAGCACATAGGGTTCACATGAAAGTTTGTGAATTGGACCCCGTCGCTGGCCAGACGGTCGATGTTCGGTGTGTCGATCTCGCCTCCGTAACAGCCGAGATCGGAGAATCCGACGTCGTCGAGGAGGACCACGATCACGTTCGGCTTTCCGCTGGCGCGTGGACGGCTCGGCCACGCCGGCTCAGAAGCGCCCATGACGTTGCCGATGCGACCAGTGAACTGGGCGGTTGGCCTGCCCGGATCAGGGCTCGCTGTTGTCATCGTTTCTCCGGTGTGAACTCGAGGGGGAAGGAGCCGAGGCCCCGGGTGAACATTCCGGGCAGAACCTCGGGCCTGGTGCCCGCTGCGAACCGGAAATCGGGAAGACGTCGAAGCAGTTCCTCGAAGGACGTTCGTATTTCAAAGCGGGCCAGATTCGCCCCTACGCAATAGTGGGTGCCGAATCCGAACGCAACATGCAGATTGCCCGTGCGCATAACATCGAGTTGGTTTGGTCGGTCGATGCTGCGGGGGTCGCGATTGGCGGAGCGGTAAAGGAGTAGGACTTCGTCACCCGCTGCGATCGGGAGATCATGGAGGACATGATCTTCGGTGGCGGTGCGTCGCATCAAGTTGATGGGGGTCACCCAGCGGATCAGCTCCTCGGTGGCCGTTTTCTCGATCGCACTTGGGTCATCGCGGAGCAATTGCCGTTGCACGGGGTTCTCGCAGAGCGCGATCGCACCGAAGCCGATCACGCTTCGGGTGGTTTCGGCTCCACCGTCGAGGACAAGCAACGCTTCCTCCAGAACCCGTTTGTCGCTCATCGCCACGCCATCGATTTCCGTATGTGCCCATAGGGAAATGAGGTCGTCCTGCGGATCAGCCCGCCGAAGGGCCAACAGCTCCGTGCACGCTTCGATAAACTCAACAAACCCGCCCATGAAGTCCGGAATCGTTGGATCGTCCCAGTGGTAGTTGGCCGAGGCGAGCGTGAGACGTGCCCATCGCTCGCAGTCCTGCCATCGGTCGGATGGGAACCCGAGCAGCTCACAGATCACCATAGCCGGTAGGACTGCGGCGAAATCGGCCACCAAGTCGCACTCGCCCGTTGGCGCGAAGCGATCGATCAAGGTGGTGACAACATCTTGGATACGACGATTGTGAGGCTTCATTCCTCGGGGGGTGAAACGTCGGACGATCAAACGACGGTGGGTCGCATGCTGGGGGTCGTCGAGGTTGATCATCGACTCGTCCGTCGACATGTCGATCAACGGCACCGTGCCTTTGGTGCTGCTGTAGAGCGTGGCGTTGTGTTCGATGGCGCAGACATCCGTGAAGCGGGTGACGTACACAAGGCCGTTGGCGTCTCTATACGCGGGAGCGTTGTCGCGCAACCATTCGAATAGTTCGTCGAGATCGGGGTCGGCGAAGAGCTGAGGGTTGCGAAGGTTGATCGTCTCCCCCCGTCGGCACGAGTCGAGCAGTTCACGAGCGATCGCCATGTCAGCGATCGCTCCCGAGGATCAGGCCGCTGGTCGGCGCACCGGTGTGCGCTGTCACGAGCGCATGCTCAACGTTCGACACCTCATTGACCGCCGATCCCCGAACCTGTCGCACAGCTTCCGCGATGCGATTCACCCCGTGGACGTACGCCTCACCGAGGTGGCCGCCGTTCGTGTTGACGGGAAGCAAAGCGCCTTCGTGGTAGTTGATGCCACACTCTTTCACATAGTTTGCGGCCGTTCTCGTGCATGCTGTTGCCCTGGGCGCAACGCAATACGCAACTACAAGACCAAGAGGACCGTGTAGTACCGTGCCCCGACATGAGCAAGATCAACGATGACCCACGGATTGATCCACGTATCAAGGCCGTGATGGGTGCGATGCCGACAGGTCCTCAGACCACCTTCGCTGATCGCAGTGCGCTTCTTGCAGCAGCCAACGAGCCCGACGCGTTGGCCCAGCAGGCGCAAATGGTCGCGATGCTCGACCTGATTGACAGCGAGGACATCGCGCCAACGGCGGGTCTCGACATCAGCACCGTCGAGTTCACGTCTGCGCCCGATGGCAACACCGTCAAGATCCAGTTCATCCGTCCCCAAATCGCGGGTCCCGTGCCATGCGTGTATTACATCCACGGTGGTGGGATGCAGTCGATGTCGTGCTTCTACGGGATGTACCGATCGTGGGGACGCATCATGGCGCATCAAGGTGTCGCCGTCGCAATGGTCGACTTTCGCAACGCGGTCACTCCGTCGTCGGCTCCGGAGGTTGCGCCCTTCCCGGCAGGTCTCAATGACTGCGTGGCCGGACTCAAGCATGTGATTGCGAACGCTGCAGAACTCGGCATCGACGCCGGCCATGTCATCGTGGCCGGTGAGTCCGGGGGCGGGAACTTAACGCTGGCTACCGGGCTGATGCTGGCGAAGTCTGGCGAGATGGGTTTGATCAGAGGTCTCTATGCGCTGTGTCCGTACATCGCCGGCGCCTGGCCGCAGGACCGTTTTCCATCGTCGATCGAGAACAACGGAATCCTGCTCGATCTTCACAACCACAACGGCGCTCTGGCCTACGGCATCGAAGCCTTTGAGGCCGGCAACCCGCTGGCATGGCCCTCGTTCGCTACCGAGGCCGATGTCGCCGGCTTCGCGCCGACCGTCATCAGTGTCAACGAGTGCGATCCGCTCCGCGACGAAGGCATCGAGTTTTACCGTCTGCTCGTGCGTGCTGGCGTCGCAGCACGGTGCCGGCAGGTAATGGGGACCATTCACGGCACCGAAATTTTCTCGATCGCCTGCCCCGACATCAGCTACGAGACTGCGGCCAGCATCGGTCACTTCGCTCGTACTGCGTAGGTATGGTTCCAATGTGCGCTTAGGGTCCAGAGGGTGTGCTCTAGGCCGCTCTCGGCGCTACCGAACGCACACTCGCTACCCCTTCGTGGCCGTTGTGGCCGTCGAGGCCGTCGAGGCCGTTGTGGTCGCCAAGATCGATTCGGCGATCTTGGCCGCCTCAGCAATATGCTGACGACATGCGGCGGCTGCAGCCTCGGGGTCGTTGCGTTTGATCGCGTTGAAGATCTTGCGCATTCGTGCAGGGCCAGACACCGTTCGATTCGCAGTGGCGAGTGTCATCACCCGCAACCGTGAGATGCGGCTGTTCAAGCGGCTCACGATCTCCCACGCCACATCGTGGCCGCTGCTGGTGAAAATCACCGCGTAGAACTCGATGGTGGCGTTGAGCATGGAGGGGGAATCCTGACGCGCAGCACCGCGATCGAGTTCGTCGAGAATTGCGGCGAGTCGCTTCTTGGTCGCGGCGTCGGCCCTCGACGCACAGTCGGCAACCGCTGCCGACTCAAGCAACGAACGGATGTCGTAGATCTGGCGAGCATCTTTCCAGTCGAGCCGCGCCACGATGGGTCCCGCCCTGGACATCTCGAGGAGGCCCTCGGTTTCGAGGTGTCGGATCACTTCGCGAATGACGGAACGCGATACGCCGAGTTGATCGCAGAGGGAACGTTCGACCAGCCGGGTTCCTTGCTCAAACGTGCCGGCGACGATTGCGTCGCGGATGCGATTGAGCGCAAGTTCGCGCAACGTGACGGGGCTGTCGATCCTCAGCGACTCGATCGCAGCTTCACGAGTTGTCATCGGTTCATCCCTCTGCGTTCGTCAGCCCGGCACATTCTAATTGCGATGCGTTCCTTCGCGGTATACCATCATACAGTATCCCAACTAGGAGGATGTATGGCGATCGAATTGCGCAAGACCATGCTGAATGTCGAAACGACGCATATCGAAGGCGGCCGGAGCGCAGGGGTTCCCCTGCGGCTAATCGCGGCGATTGCTGTCGTACGCAATCCGTGGGCCGGGCGCGGGTTCGTGGAGGACCTGAAACCCGAGATCAAAGAGATCGCGCCCGTGCTTGGTGAGCTCTTGACGCGCATGATCGTCGACGCAGTTGGCTCGGGTGAAGCGGTCGAGGGCTACGGCAAAGCCGCAGTCGTTGGTTTGAACGGTGAGATCGAACACGCCTCGGCGCTGATTCATACGCTCCGCTTCGGCAATCATTACCGCGAGGCGGTCGGGGCGAAGACGTATCTGGCCTTCACGAACACTCGTGGTCCGGCGAACGCGCCGGTGATGATTCCGCTTATGGACAAGAACGACGAAGGTCGTCGATCGCACTACCTCACGATCCAGTGCTCGATCCCCGACGCTCCGGCAGCCGACGAAATTCTGGTTGCCCTCGGTGCATCGGTTGGCGGGCGTCCCCATCACCGCATCGGAGACCGCTATCAGGATCTGAAGGATCTCGGACATGACGTTTCCAACCCCGCCGCGGTGTAGAACAAAACGCGGCGTCGCGTATGTCGACGTCGGCGAAGGTGAACCCGTCGCGCTCATTCACGGTGTCGGGCTTCGGCTCGAGGCCTGGATGCCACAAATTCAGTCCCTCGGCCAGACGCACCGGGTGATCGCGCTTGACATGCCCGGACACGGAGTGAGCACGCCGATCCCATCTGGGTCCATGCTTCCCGCATTCGTCGAGTGGTTCATAAGCGCGCTTGACGATCTGGGTCTCGATGCCGTGAATGTTGCCGGCCATTCTATGGGCGCGCTCATCGCAGGTGGCTGCGCCGTGACTGCGCCCGAGCGTGTGTGGCGTGTTGCGTTGCTGAGCCCCGTGCATCGCCGCGACGGCGCCGCAGCGGCAGCAGTGAGGGCACGCGCTCGGGAGATCGCAGGCGGTCAGCTCGACCGACTGGCGCCCCTGGAGCGCTGGTTCGAGGCCAGCGAAGCTACGTCGGAGCCATATCGCCTGATCAAGGAATGGCTCACCGCCGTCGACATCGAGGGGTACGCAACGGCGTACGGTGCGTTCGCAGAGGGCGACGCCGTCTACGCCGATTCTTGGCCCCAGGTGGTGTGTCCGGCATTGTTTCTCGCTGGCCAGCTCGACGCGAACTCGACACCTCAGATGTGCCTCGACCTCGCCTCCGCAGCACCGCAAGGAGAGACCTGCATCATCGCCGGTCATCGACACATGGTGAACATGACAGCACCCGGCAAGGTCACCGAAGCACTTCAGCGCTGGCTCACCCGAAAGGTTTGACGACATGAAATTTTCACTATTCGTACATATGGAACGCCTCGACGCCAGCCAGAATCACCAGACGCTCTACGAGGAGTTCATCGAGCTTTGCCTCATGGCTGACCGAGGCGGAATGAGCGCGATCTGGACCGGTGAGCACCACGGCATGGACTTCACGATAGCTCCCAATCCGTTCATCAACCTTGCCGATCTCGCCCGACGAACCACCAACGTCCGTCTTGGTACGAGCACGGTGATCGCACCGTTCTGGCACCCCATTAAGCTCGCTGGTGAAGCAGCCATGACCGACATCATCACCGGTGGACGTCTCGACGTCGGCATCGCCCGAGGGGCCTACAACTTCGAGTACCAGCGTCTCGTGCCGGGCCTCGACGCCGTTACGGCAGGACTTCGGATGCGCGAGCTGGTGCCTGCCATCAAAGGAGTGTGGGCGGGCGACTATGCGCACAATGGTGAGACCTGGTCGTTTCCGGCAACGACATCGGCGCCCAAACCGGTACAAGACCCGCACCCACCGCTGTGGATCGCTGCTCGTGACCCGAACAGTCATGATTTCGCCGTGGCCAACGGCTGCAATGTTCAGGTCACTCCGTTGGCGCTGGGTGACGAGGAGATCGAAAGCTTGATGCAGCGCTTCAACGACGCCTGCGTGAACCACCCGGAGATGACACGACCGAAGATCATGCTGTTGCGCCACACCTACGTCGGCAGTGACGAGGCCGACATTGCCCAAGCGGCCAAAGAGATAAGTGTGTACTACAACTACTTCGGAGCCTGGTTCAAGAACGAGAAACCTGTCATGCAGGGCTTGATCGAACGGTTGACCGACGACGAGATCGCAGCAAGTCCTGCGTACTCACCCGAGGTGATCCGAACGAACACGGTTGTAGGTTCCGCCGATGAAGTGATCACACGATTGAAGTACGCCGAGAAGCTCGGATACGACGAGTATTCGATGTGGATCGATACGGGTATGACCTTCGAACGCAAGCGCCAGTCGCTGCAGCGTTTCATCGACGAGGTCATGCCCGCGTTCGCTTCTTCGTCGGAGGGGAACCATGGCTGAGGTCACGAAACTACGTATGCATATCGATGGCGCATGGGTCGACGCGTCAGATGGCCGAACGCTCGAATCCTGCAACCCGGCGACGGGGGAGGTGTGGGCGACGTTCCCGGCGGCGTCGGCTGACGACGTCGACCACGCGGTTCGAGCCGCGCATCGTGCGATGACAACGGGGCCATGGGCCTCGATGACTGCCACGCAACGAGGACATCTATTGCGCAAGCTCGCCGATCGACTCGCTGATCAGGCTGACGTGGTGGCCCGTATCGAGACGACCGACACCGGCAAACTGCTTCGAGAAACGACGTCGGTAACCCGCTACATCGCCGAGTATTTCCACTACTTCGGCGGGGCAGCCGACAAGTTCCACGGCTGCACCTATCCGGTCGACAAGGTCGACCTGATGGCGATGACCATTCGTGAACCGATCGGTGTCGTGGCTGCGGTCATTCCGTGGAATAACCAGCTGTTCCTGTCGTCGGTGAAGGTCGGCCCGGCGCTTGCGTGCGGGAATGCTGTTGTGTTGAAGGCGAGCGAGCACGGTCCGGCCGCGCTCCTTGAGCTGGCGAGATTGTGTGAAGAGGTTGGCTTTCCTCCCGGCGTCGTCAACGTGGTGACTGGCGAAGGTGACCCCTGCGGAGCAACGCTCACCCGCCATCCGCTGGTGGCCCGCATCGCCTTCACCGGTGGCACGCACGCCGCCCGACATGTCATACGCAACAGTGCAGAGAACCTTGCCGTCGTGACGCTTGAACTCGGCGGTAAATCGCCGATCCTTGTGTTCGACGATGCTGACATTGACAGTGCCGTCAACGGCATAGTTGCTGCGAACTTTGGAGCGACGGGGCAGAGTTGTGTCGCCGGTACGCGTGTCTACGTTCATGAACGTGTTGCCGACGAGGTCGAGCAGCGTATTCGTGAACGTGCCCAACGCATCGTCATCGGCGACCCGCTTGCCGCTGACACGGAGATCGGGCCGCTGGCCACTCCGGGGCAGTTGCGTCACGTGACGGCGGCCGTCGCGGCGTCGTTGACCGAGGGCGCGTCATTAATCACGGGTGGGCGCGCGCCGGAGGGTTTGGCGAGTGGCTTGGAGAAGGGTTGGTACTACGAACCGACTGTTCTTGCATGCCCGTCGAACAGCATCACTGCAGCGCGCGAGGAGCTGTTCGGTCCTGTTCTTTCGATGATGCGATTCACCGACGAGGCCTCGGTCATCGCGGCGGCGAACGACTCGGCGTATGCGTATGCATCAGGTGTGTTCACGCGTGATATCGGCAAAGCAATGCGCGCCATGCGTCTGATCCGGGCGGGAATCGTCTATGTGAACACGTATCGGGTGATCTCGCCGATGGTGCCCTTCGGCGGCAATGGCGACACGGGCTACGGCCGCGAGGCGGGCATCGAAACGCTCCTCGACTACTCCCGTTCGAAGACGGTCTGGATCAACACGTCCGACTCGCCTATGGCTGACCCATTCACCATGCGGTAAGCAGGTCAACTGCGGCTTGATCACGCAATACGGCCGCGGTGCGTATTGGGCGCGCCCATCACCCCCGCAGAGCGAGGTGATAGCAGCCACGGCCATGCCCTATCGGGCGAAGGTGAGTTGTGGTGGCGGTGGACTATTCGCCTTGCGACCGTCCTGCCATTCAAAGATCAGTGAGACCCCGTCGAGATCCCACCGTATCTTGAGACGATGCCTATGAACGAAACGGTGATGAAACCGGCACAGCGCGCACAGGTTCGTGAGCTCGTGCGTGCCGCCGTTCTCGCGTTCACGAATATGGTGCACCTCAGTCCAACGTGCCGGGCGATGACAGCCTGGGTGGCGGCAGTACTGGTCTCGGGTCATGATCGCTCGACGATTCCGGACCGGAATCGTCGACGTTGGCGTTCCCACATCAAACGGCATGCCGTTGGCGGTCAACCACACGCTCGTAGTTACACAGTCGCACAGCAACGTATCTCTGGTGAACGACGACAGGCGAACCATCTGTGACGTGTGGGCGATACCCGACTTCGCATCAACCATTACCGTCACATGCGGACGTTCACCACCAGCCGTTCCGCGACCCTCATTGGCAAGTGACTCAAATGCAATATCGACGAGTGCGTCGTGACGACGTTGTGCCGGTGTCCGATTGTCGCCTTCGCACGGTTTCGGCATCGCCGACTCTAGCGCTTTCGATATTGCTTCACCGCCGAGGGCATCGAGCAAGCCATTCAGTATCCACATGCCATTGGCGGTCGGTGACATCTGCACCCGACGAGCGTCATCATGTTCCGTCTCCATCGTTGGATCGCCCAGCGCGTCATCGCAGTACGAGACCCACACCGCAACAGCCTGACGGAACTTCGTGAACGTCAACGATTTTGCGAAACCCAACAACAATTCCGCATCACGCTCCAAAAACGGTTTGCGTCTACGAGTCATCACATTGGCGATCACTCCGACATGTGTCACGCCGATCGTTCCCGCCACCGCAGCATCAGACCAGCCCGCCAACTCGGCAAGAACCCGCGCATGAGAGACCCGAACCTCACCCTCCGTTGGGCGAGCATGCGTGTTGAACGCCAACCACTCCGACACATTCCGGAACCCATCATCACGAACACACGCTGACAACGCGAACTCCGCAACCGTACGTGTACACAACAAATCCGCCTGGTCAACCAACGCACGAGCAGCCGCCACAATTGCTGCGTTCACAGGCTCGCCCGACCCCAGACAACTGGTGGCCGATGCCAATGCGGACGCGGCCACCGCAAGGTGTTCGTTGATAGAGGATTCCACGGCCACACCCTACCACATACCACGAACATATGTTCGATACAATCATCGAAAACGGCCGCCTCACCCGTCGCTTTCCTCCGCCTCCGCCAATTCCTGCGCCAACTCCTGCGCCAACTCCTGCGCGCCCGAGGCTTTCGCTGTCGGAACCCAACGATGGATACCTCGCCAAAGTTTGCGTTTCTTCCGGGGTCGACCACTGGGTCGACGGATCTAAAAGTGAAGAGGTCGCAAGAAGATACGTGTACTTACGATAGATGGCTCGCCAGTTGGGTTCTACGACATACCGATCGAGAGGAGGTTGGTGAGCGGTCGGTACAGCTCCTCGAGGTAGGCGACGTCGTTGGCCCCAAGTGTGATGGAGCAGGCCTCGACGAGGTCGTCGAGCTGGGTCAGTTTTGATACGCCGACTACGGGTGCCGTGACTTCCGGCTTCGATAGCAACCACGCGAGCGCAGCCTGCGCCGGCTTACAACCCAGGCGATCGGCCACCTCGATCACGCGGTCCGCGATGGCGAAGTCCATCTCTCCGCTGTAAAGGCTTCCGGTTCGGGCTCGGTCCTGCCCTGACGACCGTGGCGTGGTTCCCCCTCCAAGGCCGCCGCGGTAGGCACCGGCAAGGATGCCGCGCGCCAACGGCGACCATGGCATGACGGCGACTCCGGTCGCAGCACAGTACGGAATCATCTCGCGTTCCTCCTCGCGGTAGATGAGGTTCCAGTGGTTCTGCATCGACACGAACTGCGTCCAGTGATGTGCCTTGGCTGTCATCTGGAGCTCGGTGAATTGCCATGCGAACATGGACGACGCACCGAGGTACAGCACCTTGCCCGCCCGGACGAGATCGTGCAGCGCTTCGAGTGTCTCTTCGATGGCGGCGGGTGCGGCGCCGGGGATGGCGTGCGGATGGCGGTGGATGACCAATTGGTCGATGTAGTCGTGGCCGAGACGTCGCAGCGATGCATCGACGCCTTCGACGATGTGCTTGCGGGACAGGCCGAGCTTGTTCGCACCCCGGCCGAGTGGCATCGAGACCTTGGTGGCCAAGACGTATTCGTCTCGCGGTGCTAGTTCGCGCAGCAGCGCGCCGAGTACCTCTTCGCTCGCTCCCAGTCCGTAGACGTCGGCGCAGTCGAAGGTGAAGAGCCCGCGTTCGAGGGCTCCGGCGATGATCGGGCGAGCGTCATCGATGCCGAGGGTCCAGTCGCCCTGATGCCCGCGGCCGGGAACTCCGAGGTTCATCGTGCCGAGCGCAAGGCGCGACACGCGCAGGCCCGAGCGTCCGAGTTGCACAGCATCAAGCATCAGATTTCCAGTCATCAGGAGGGCAGTCTCACGCATCGTAGACCGGGGAGTTCGTTCGTCAACCAACTGATACCCGGGCGTGCGCCTTGCCCCGACCCGCTGGTGTCGAATCGTGCGAACGCGCCGATAAGTGTTTCGGAGGCCAGGGCAATGGGTAGGCCTATCGAATGACTGACAGAAGCACTTCAATGACGCCTCGTGCGAATCTCGATGATGCAATCGAGTGGTTTGTCAACGCTGCCCTCGACGGCGATCTCGATGCGTCGGCGTTCTTTCGGCTGACCCCTCAGTCCCAGATTCTTTCCCTGCAACTCGTTCGCACTGCGCTGCGTGTTGCTATGAGTGTTTCTGAACTCGACCAGGTCGCGTTCCTGGCATCAGCGACAGGTGCGTTTCGTTCGTGGATGGATCCCAAAGGAGCCGCTGACGACCAACGTGAGCACCGAGAGTTGTCATAACTGCGCCAGCATCGAACGGTAGACATCGACGTAACGATTGACCATTACTGATTGATCAAAGCGGCTCACGGCATCGGCGCGGATTGCTGCTCGGTCAAGCGTGGGTACCTTGTGCACGGCATTCGCCGCCTCTGCGACATCACCTACAAGAAATCCGTTGACCCCATCGTGGATCAACTCGGGCATCGAGCCTCGATCGAACGCGATAACCGGTGTTCCGCATGCCATTGCTTCGACGACGCTGTATCCGAACGGCTCGTCGAACCCGATCGGGTGTAGCAGCGCATATGCCGAGCCGAGGACGGCCGTCCGGTTTGTCGTCGCAACCGGGCCAAGGTACACAACGTTCTTTCCATCGATATGTGGCTTCACGGCTTCGGCGAAGTAGCACTCGTCCTGAATGATTCCGGCGATCACAAGTCGACGGCCGCAGGCCTGTGCAATCCGAATGGCATCAGCTGTTCCCTTATCAGGGTGAATCCGCGCAAAGGCCAACAGATGATCGCCGACGTCGCCAGCGCAGGAGAATGCATCGGTGTCGATGCCATGGTGGATCGTCGCCTCGTAGTGCAGATTTGGGTGTCGATCAGCTTCACTGATTGACACGTATGTGGTCGTGTTGTCGTATCGCTCGTACACCGGCACGATCCGCGGCGACGAGAACCCGTGAATCGTCGTGACGACGGGTGTGGTCACCAGTTGACTGTATGTCAGGGGGAGGAAGTCGAAGCTGTTGTGAATGATGTCGAATTCGCAAGCATGTTCGAAGACGTCGGCGATGTGGATGCACTCGGCAACCTTCGCGTCTATCGGTTCGCGGTCGTCGGCATCGGACCATCCATAGGGCGACGTCGCTCGAAGCTTCGCCGTCGTGATCGAGTCGGCGGTCGCAAACAACGTCACGTCGTGACCGAGTTTGACGAGTCCCTCGGTGAGCAACGACGCAAACTGTTCCCATGGACCGTAGTGACGCGGCGGTGTCCGCCAGGCGATCGGCGACAGCACTGCGATCCGCAACTGCGGCTCCCGAGGTTTCACGCGAGCATCACCAGAAGGTCGTTCCATCGCAATCGTGTACCCGCTGACGGGAACGGCGAAACCTGGAGCGCCGCCGTCGCCCTAGAGGTACGTGCACGTACGATAAGGGCTAGCTGGCTAGGTCCTACTTAATGCCCGCATTGTCTCGGGTTTGTGGTGCTCCTGGATGAATACTGGATGCATACACGAACCCGTGCACGAGGCAAACGTCGGGGGCCTCCGGGCGTATGCGCCCTCACGACGCTTGCGCACGTTCACTGCCATTTCGCTGATTCGCAAATGGGTGGCCTACCGCGTCAACGTAAAGCCGGAATCGTCGCCAAGGTGAAGAAAGATTCGGCCCACGGCTGACCCGTCGGCGTCATGACGCACCCAGCCACGGCCCGACACCGGACGATTTTCGTCAAAGCCGTCCCACGTGAACTCGACCAGCGGAAGTGCACCCTGCGCGTCGAAGCGGCAATCGATATGGCCTTCGACGGCAATGAATCGAAACGAGCCCATTCCATCGGCCGTGATCGTCAAGAAGCTGGGGCCGAGAAGGTCAATTGCCTCGCGATCCCACAATTCCATCGAATCGAATCGCCACGTTCCTACCAGTGTATGTCCCATGAGCGAACGTTACCGGGTGCGATTCGACTGGGTATGACTCGACGGACGTTCAATTCTCGATGGGTCGGCCGTTCGCTTCGCTGCTCGAAGGTTCTGGCCGGACCTCAAGGTGCAGATCTGGAACGCCTGGCGGCCTTCGGCTACGGCCCAGATTAGGTGCGAGAAAAACGCAGAACGCCGGGCATCGCAAGAGACTGAACAGGCTTTGCGGTTCGACCAGAATCGCGAGTGGCGTAAGGGGCGTACGCGTGACGTCGTTGCTGCGCGACATGTTGTGGTCGAGCCGCACAACATGCAGTCAGGAACTTACGGAGCGCGGGATCGAACTCGATCGCGTGTCGCCCGACCGCGCAGGAGCGCGAAGGTTCGTCGACGCGATGCCATCGGCGGACGTATCAGTAAACCTCCATACGGCAGCACACAGCGCAGGGACGCGACAGTGGACCACGAACGATATTTTCGATTTTTTCGATGCGCTTCCCCCACCGTGCCCTACTGCGACGTCGTCGCGACGGACAAACGATGCGCGCACATGCTGACCGCGACGAACTGTTCGGCTCGTTTCGGTACGACTATCGCATCGAATCCGGAAGAACTACTTAGCGCCCTCACAAGTTGAGCGCTAGCCCCGCGATGTTGTTGATCGCTCGTTTTGAGTGGATCAACACGGCAAAGAGCATCATCGAATCAGTCACTCTGCGTCTGGACCAGCTCGACTGGTCCGTACGTGCACTCGAAGCCGTATTCGTTCGTCAGCGCTCCCAATGCAGCGTCGGCGATCCACTCGGGGTCGTCGTAGGACTCGTGGTCGTGCTCGACAATCACGGTCAGTTGGAATCGGTATGTGCGAGTCGGCATACGTCGAGCATCGCTCGAGCTCAGGCGGCTGCGCTATGCGCGAGAGCACGTACATTTCGGCGAGTTGGTCGAGCTGAGAACGGTCCCTTACGACGAGGGCGTTGAAGCCGCCCTCGGCGGCTGCGCAGTACACGTACCAGTCCGGTGTGCTGGCTGCGGCAAGGTCGGGTGCGAAGTCCGAGAGATGTACGACCGTCACGGATCGGTCGAGTGCCGCGACCACGAATCCGGTCGGCTTTGGGAATCCTTGATCGAGCAGGATTCGGAACTCAGGCGGCTGCGAGTTCAGAGCCGCCACGGAGCCGCCTCTCAAGCTCGACGGCGTCTTCGACTGCTTCGACGGTGAGGCCCGGATACAGCGACACGATCGCGTTCGACGAGAGCGCCCGCTCGGAGTGCAACGCGAACACTCCTGCGGTCGGGATGCGTGTTTGAGCTATGCACGGGTCGCCCGCGAGTACCCAAGGCGAAATGGCTGAGTGCGCGGACGGTGTCAGGAGGTCGGGCGCCCAGATCGGCCGATCCCGTTTCGATCGAAGTTCTTCGATCGGTTCGTGGAGATCGAAGGTGCCGAGGAGTGAATAGAACTCGGGCGACGGGAGGAGGTTGTCGCGGTCGTCCGCGAGCCCCTCGCCCCTCGTATCGTTCAAGACGAGATCCCATTTGGTTGCGTGGATGTGGCGAACGTCGACTCCGCGGGACAGCTGGCTACGGACATCGCCAACCTTCGAAGCGGCCAGCGATCGTTGCATCCCACCTTGACGAAGCCACGCCAGAAGTCGGAGCAGGACGAGGTCACGGTATGACCACATGGCAGGGCTCGCCGCGCTGAAGTCCGGTACGAGGATGCCGTCGCGTCGCCAGTCGTAGGCGGTCGTCTTCGGCACGCCAGAAAGTTGCGACGTCCGCTCCGCGTTGTACCGGCCGCGTGGATGCCGAAGGGCGTACGCGACCATTGATCGCTCAGTCTGGGTTCGTTCGGCCGGCATGTCGCTTGCTCCCTTCGCGTCCTGTCCGCCCAAAACCGTACCCGAAGAATCACACGGGAGGGCGCTGCGCCATTTTGCCAGCCGCTATGTCGAAGCGTCAGTCCTCACCACTCGGCCTCGGCCGTACTGATCAGATCGAGGTGGAAGCTGGGATTGATGGCCAGTTCGGCTTGCTTTGGAAGTACTCGGATGCGGGCGGTTCGGCGGTGTATTCAAGGAGTGCACCAACCCTTGCCGTGAGTACGTCGCGAACTTCGGTCGGTGTGGCGAAGAAGAATTCGCGCCGTTCGTTGACCCAGTTGACGCGGCGGTGAGCGAAGGCTTTGTGGAGTTCGTTTTCGAGGGAGACAGCGTCATCGGAGAAGAACAGGGCGTGCGTGTCGTAGAGGAACGGTACCGACGCGTCGCCGAGTTCGCGGACGCGGTCGGTTGGTTCGAGACGTCTGGTGAGGCCGATTTTCACAATACCCGGCCCGAACGATCCGATGTTTGAGATGACGTAGACATATCCGGCTCGAATGTTTGCAAGCCGGTAGTCGTTGTGTGCGATGGCAGCATCGAGATCAGTGAGCTTGGCAGCAAGTTCTGCGACACCATTCAAGTCGCCACTCGCCTGGAGCGACGCAAGAGCGTTTGCGTAGTGCGTTCGTTGTTTGTCGAGTCGTTCGCGTTCAGCGGTCAGTTCTTGTTCCGCGCGTCGTTCCTCTCGGAGCCGGTCCCGTTCTTCGCGTGCCTCTTCGCGTTCTTCCTGAACTTTCATGAGCCAATCGCCGGTCAGTTCGATCTCTTGTGTTCGAAGTTCGTGGTAGGCGGGGTTGATTCGCATTTCCATCATCGAACCGAGCTTTGCGATCGAATCAACGGACGTGGTCAACCGTTTCGTTGCGGTGACAACATTGCCTGCTCGTAGTGACCGAACACAGTTGTCGGCTTCGGCGTTGTACGCCCGCAGCATCAGTTTTCCGAAGTCGCCGACCATTTTTCGGCCCTTGCCGAGACTGTTGTTATAGGTGAACCTGTCGCTCGCGAAGATCGCACGGCCGTCACGGACACAGTTTTTGATTTCGCCTTGAAGTTCGTCGAGTCGGGAGCGGTAGCCGACTGCGCTTTCGAGGGGATGGTGGTACCGGTAGATGCCGACCTCTTGAAGGACGCGTGCGTCGTCAAGGTCGATGACTCCTTCCGCGGACGAACGCAGACTTGCCAACTCGACTTCCAGTTCGACCACGCGCTGACGAAGAGTGTCTGAAACTGCGTTGTCCTGGCCGGGTGTGTCGGCCATCGTGGCTGGTTGTGGTGCGCTGTAGCCCGTCGGCGGTGTTGTTTGAATTTGTTCTGCGGGTGTGTTCTCGGTGATCCAGAGCTGCCAGCCATATGGCGGCTCGGGCCAGGTCGGATCGGGACGCCAATCTGTGGGTGGTTGCCATCCGGGTGGAGGGGTCGGCCAATTCGGGGGTGGGTTGAACCGCGGTTGCGTCATCGGCGCCGCACACCTTTTGACATATCGACGGCGGTCAGGTCGAACGGACTCTTCGAAATCAGACCTCCGAGGTGTTGCAGGGTTGCGCTCGGTACGACGTTCGCGAGGTCAAACGATGCGAATGTTGAACGATCGGCTGCCACTGCAACGAGTGGACTCTCGACATCGAGGCCTGTACCAGGATCGAGATGAGCGACAACGACTGTCAAGGCAATCGTGTGGATCTTGCATGCGCGGTCGCTCTCGAAGACCTCATGCACCGAGCGCACAGCTGTCTGAGCGATTGCGCTTGCGTACCTGTCTTTTAGCTCCTTCACCGGTACTGCCGTCTCGGTGATTTCATCTTTGGCTTGAACGTACTTGTACTCCTTCACTTTCGCAATCGTGCTCGGTGGTGGCGCAACAACCTTCAGGGTCAGGTCCCTCGACGTGAGGTCGAAGGTGTAGTCGTGTTCGATCGGAAAGCATTCCGGGTATACCGAGTTCGACAGCACGATCCCGATGTACTCGACGATCGCGTCCGGCACATCGAATGCGAGTTCGCCAATCAACTTGTCGAGCCGTTCGTTTTGACGTGACACCTGGGCGTCGCGTTCAAGACACCCGGCGTCATGGGCGGATCGTGCCGACTCGACACGAGCGAGTCGCTGATTCTCCGCGTCGACACGAGCGGATTGTTCAGCTACAAATTCGGCTTCGATTCTCGCAGTTGCGTCTCGCCAAGCTCCGAGTGCCCGTTCGTGCTCGGCGCGGGCAGCGTTCAAGGCCTCCTCATGCCGGCGCTTGCCGCCAACGAGACCGGCGAGACCCTTCGGGGGAGGCGGCTCTGCAAGCAAAGGCTCGGGCGGCCGGACTGGGTCGGCGATCTCCGGGATGGGAACGGCAATATCGAACGGGACTTCAAACGGCGGGTGAGTGGCAAAGATCCGCAACGCATTGAGGTCGACGAAGTCGTCGACCTCAAGTGTTCCGGCCAGGATCGAGCCAAGCTCGGCGCGATTGGACACAAGCTCGGCGTTCAAGGCGTGAACCTCAGCCCGGCGGGCTTCACGATGCAAACGCAACGCCTCAACATCCGCGGCCTTGCGGTCAGCCGTTGTGGCCTTCTCGGCTGCCACCCGAGCTCGTTCGGCCTCTCGGAGCGCACGCTCGGCTTGCGCTACGACGCGTGTGTACTCGCGCTGTGCAGCGATCGTCTGTTGGCGATTGCGTTTCTCGGCGACCTGGGCTTGATGTTGAAGCTCAGCAAAGAATCCGCGCCGCCGTGTCACCGTCGGTCACCCCCTTTTCCGTTGGATCGCGGCTCGAACGAGTCACGCCATACGAATCGTAACTCATCGCATTCTCCGACTTGCTGTTGACGAACGCCGAACCGGTGAGGCGTGGTCAGGGATTTTGCCTCAAGGTCCCCTGAATGACCACGGCCGCTTGCTCGTCGGCACGCTTTGTGCGGTGCGCGTAGACCTTCAGCGTGGTCGTCCCATCCGCGTGGCCCAATCGTGCCGCGACCGTCGGGACGGGGACGCCAGCGTCGAGGAGTTGCGTCGCCTGACAGTGGCGGAGGTCATGCAAGCGGATCGTCGAGCGCACCCCAGCAGCTTTGCGGGCACGATCCCACCGCGGGTTGACCGTGTCGGGTCGCCACGCCGCTGCGCCCTCGGCGTCGAACGAGAACACGTAGCCCGCGAGTCGCAGCGACTCGTCGACCGACGATACGCGAGCAACACGCAATGCCTCGTCGAGCGCAGCCGCAACGCCAAGACGGTGTCAGGGTCCAACGTGATCACGCGAGCTGATCGGGTCTTCGTCGGCCGATACCCTTCACCCCATTCGGCCACGCCAGGCACGAGCGTGAGATCGACACCGAACCAGCGTCAAAATCGACATCACTCCGTCGAACGCCGCACGCCTCGGCCCGACGAACGCCCGTCGCAACTACAAAGCGCGCATACAATCCGAACATCGGGTCGATCGCAGCGGAAGCAGCAAGCAACGCGTGTACGTCATCGACCGAAGGCGGGTGCTGCTCGCGCTGCGGTTGCGACGGCGCCGACGCGAGCCGAGCGACGTTGCGGTCAACGAGTCCCCAGCTCTCACCCGGTTCAACGACGCGGATGACAGCGTGAATCTGTCGCACCGATTGCCGGAGCGAGACCTCGCTTCGACAGCCGCCCGTAGAAGCGGTCGAGATCGAGAACGGTCAGCTTCGACAGACGAGTCGGGCCGAAGACGGGCTTGATCTCGCGGTCGATGTAGCGCTGGTAGTTGTAGAGCGTCGCGTCAGAGCGGCCTCGCCCGCCGATGTGCTCCATCCAGCTGTCCAGCAGATCGCCGAACGTCGGATCGGCCGCGGTCACGAGTCCGTTCTGGACGTCGGCCTCTAGCGCGACAAGCAACGCACGGGCGGCTCGCTTGCCGGAGGCGGAACGTTGCGGATCACCCGCCGTACTTCCCGGTCCGCGGATCGAGGCCGGTCGAGACGACCAGCTCCCACTTTCCGTCGCTTCGCTCACGCAGCGTGCCCATACGTCATCCTCTCATTCGCGCCAGATTTCGCGGCAAGGGGTCGGGACCAAAGAGAAGGGACGGCCGCAACCCTCCCTGACCCGCGACTTGTGGTGCGCTCCCTGGGAATCGAACCCAGAACCTGCGGATTAAGAGTCCGTTGCTCTGCCAGTTGAGCTAGAAGCGCGAAAATATTGAATTGGAACTGTAGCCGACGAAAACGGCCCGCCGGAGCGGGCCGCTTACGTCAAACTGGGGTGACCGACGGGGCTCGAACCCGCGACATCCAGGATCACAACCTGACGCTCTACCAACTGAGCTACGACCACCATGACGCACGCCGACTTTAGCAACCAAACCCTCACCATCCGAACGAGATTTTGAAATGTCACCCCCACCTGCCCAAACCGAGCCCGATTCGACCCCGTCCGAGGACCGGATTCGGATCAACGCGTCCCTGAGCTTGGACGCGTCGGAGCTGACGTGGCGGTATTCGGCGAGCGGCGGACCGGGTGGCCAGCACGCCAACACGTCGAACACGAAGGCATCGGTGACCTTCGATATCGCGAACTCGCCCTCGTTGACCGAGGTTCAGCGCGCTCGCCTGATCGAGCGGTTGGGGATCGAGGTGACCTCGACGGCGTCGGACGAGCGTTCCCAGCTTCGCAACCGCAACCTGGCCCTGGAGCGTCTGCGCACCCGACTCAGTGAGGCGCTCACCGTGCTGCCACCTCGCCGGGCCACGCGCCCGAGCAAGGGTTCGCAGCTCCGGCGCCTTGACGCCAAGACCCGGACGGCAACCGTGAAGGCGGGGCGTCGTACCCGGTACAACCGTGAAAGCGACTAGCAGCAAGGTGCAATGGCCGAACTTGCATTGGGCCTGCGACGTCGATGTTTGCTAGGCAGACAGCATGGCTACTGCGATTGGAATGACCGACGAGATCCGCGAACTTCGGGCGCGCATGAAGGACTTCATCGACAACGTCGTGTTCAAGGCCGAACCGGAGCTGGAACGCCTGGCCGAACACGGCTTCCACCCCACCACCGGTCTGCCGATGGAGCTTCATGAGGCGGCCGAGGCGAGAGGTGACAACACGTCGATCGGGATACGTGGTCCTGGTGATGCGGCGAGTCGTCGCTCGACCGGGCGTATGGCCGAGTTGAAGGCCGAAGCGAAGTCCCGTGGCCTGTGGGCGCTCGGACACCCGACCGAGATCGGCGGTGGCGGTCTGGCGTTCATGCACTTCGTTTACCTGAACGAGATCATCGGACGCTCCGAGTACGGCCAGGTTGCCGTCGGCTCGGTGAGCATGCAGGACTCCATCATGTTGAACCTCTATGCGAGCGACGCCCAACGCGAGCGGTTTCTGAAGCCGCTCGTTGCCGGTGATGTGTATCCCTCCGTGGGCCTGACCGAACCCGAGGTGGCGGGCAGCGATCCGACCCGCATGAAGGCGACTGCGTATCTCGACGGCGACGAGTGGGTCATCAACGGGCACAAGTGGTTCACCTCCGGTGCCTCGCGTGCGGCATTCACGACCGTGTTCGCGAAGACCGAGCCCGACGCCGAGAAGCATATGCAGTTCAGCTCTATCATCGTTGCGACCGACACGCCGGGCTATCTCATCCAGCGCGCTGTGCCGACCATGGGCCACGTCGGTGGTCAGCACTGCGAGGTGATCTACGACAACGTCCGTGTGCCGTATGAGAACCTGCTCGGCAAACGTGGCGAGGGCTTCCTTATCAGCCAGAAGCGTCTCGGTCCGGGCCGCATCTTCCACTGCATGCGTTGGTTGGGTCAGGCGCAGCGGGCCTTCGAGCTGATGTGCGAGCGAGCATTGAATCGTGAAGCTCATGGGTCGTTGCTGGCCGAGAAGGGTGCGATCCAAACGATGATCGCCGAGTCGGCGGCCGAGATCCAGGGTGCACGTTTGATGACTCTCGATGCTGCCCGCGCCATGGATTCAGGATCCGAAGCGCGCGTAGAAATTAGCCTCGTTAAGTTCCACGGCGCGAAAATGCTGCACAACGTGATCGACCGTGCAATCCAGGTGCACGGTGCTATGGGCGTCACCAGCGACACGCAACTTGACAAGATGTATCGCGAAGCACGATATGCGCGCATATATGACGGACCCGACGAAGTTCATCACATGGTCGTTGCCCGCAACCTGCTGCGCAACTACAAGGACCGTGCGCCCTGGTCATGAGCTACTACTCGTCGTGGACGAGGTCAAAGAGTTCGTCGAGCACGTAGACGCCGTCGACCCGGAGTGCGTCGTGGTCGTGTTCGCTGCTGACCCACATCTGGAGGGCGCCGACCATGTCCGCTGTTTCGAGCGCGAACTCGTATTCGACGTAGGGGTCGTTGGGATACACCGCAGCAGCACACGGGACGGCGTTATGGGCGAGGCGTGCTGCGTCGTAGAGCTTCGGCCACGGCTCGTGGGCCAAGATCTCGGCGACGTCGGCGAAGGGTCGAAGACGCTGCCACTCCTGGAGTTGCCACGGGAAGACGTGTTCCCCGGTGAAATACGGGCTGTCGCAGTCGTCGAACTGCGGGAACTCTGATCGAACCCGTTGCGCTGACCACCCGGTGCGTTGGCCATCGGCATAGGAAGACTCGTGGAGCACGTGGTAGATCGGATTTGTATCCCAACGCTGCGCGTTCTCGATTCCTCGCCGGGTCAAAAAGTCGAGGCCGCGTTCGACGAGATAGTGAAGTTCCTCGGTGCCGGTGCTCATGCCGAGCATGAGGCCGAGCATGCGATATCGGTTCGCGCTCAGCCGATCGCCAGATGGTAAGTGGACAGGGGAGTTACTTAGCGTATCCAGGATTGCACGCACCGCGTCGAGATCGTCGGGATATCGTTCATAGAGGAGTTCGTTTCGCGAAAGCATTCGCTTGTACGTGGCCCGGTAGATGTCGTCGACGGGTCGGCCAATCGGAGGGATTCCTCCGGTGAAGAAACCTTCGCGGAGCGACTCCGGGTATGCGGAGAGATAGTGCAGGAGGCAGAAACCACCGAAGCTCTGTCCGAGCACGCTCCACTGATGAACTGCGAGTGCATTTCTGATGAACTCGCAATCTCGCACGATGGCGTCGGCGCGAAAGTTACGGAGGTATGACGCTTGGGTTTCGGCGTCGCCCAGGGCACCGATCGACTCAGCGTCGATTGCGCTCGAACGCCCGGTGCCGCGTTGGTCGAGCAGCAACACCCGGTAATTGCGGGCTGCCCGCTCCACCCAACCGAAGCGGCCCGCGGGTCGAGTCGCTTCGAAACCAGGGCCCCCCTGGAGAAACACCAACCACGGGCGACTCTCGGCGCCGGGCTCGGCCATCGTGACCTCCCGAGCGCACACCGATAGCGTCGGGCCAGCAGGTTCGAGGTGGTTCAGCGGCACCTCCCAGCTGTGTTCGGTGACCACGAAGGAACCAACTCGGTGCGGGGCGCGCTGCATCCCACCAGTGAACCAGGTCTCGACCCGTCGGTGCCCAGTATTCGAGCCGGCGACCGAACACTCGACGGCAAGTTGCAGTGAGAACGGCAAGTTTGCGCTAGCAATAATCTGCCGATGACGTCGCAACTTGCCGTCGAGTGAAAGGGCCGCCGGTCAGCTTGTGGTGGCTGCCCATACGGCGTAAAGCGGATCATGTGCGCGCATACCTGGCGGTGGCACGCGTCGCTGCGTCGTTGGCTCCCCGAATCCGTGGGCGAGTCGGAAGTATTCGGCGACGATTGAGCAGTGCGTTGCATCGTCGGTGTGCGTCCACCCACGAATCGCCTTGGTGGGAAAGCACCGATTTGAGAACGTGCACACCAACGGCCGCCCCGGTTTGAGGACTCGTGCCACTTCATCGAAGACCTCAATGGGACGAACGAGGTAATCGACCGACACACAACACACTGCGCCGTCGAAGGTCTGGTCTTCAAAAGGAAGCGTTGGTGACAGGTTGAGATCGTGAACGATCCGATGGGTGGCTTGCGGATTGCGGTCCAGTTCGGCAGCGTTCATCCCCACCACCGTGAGCTGTGCTGGCGCGGTCGAAAAGTGCGAGATCCAACTCGACATCACGTCGAGCTGATGGCCCGCTTCGGGTCCGCTGAGTCGGAGTTCGTCGTAGAGGGCAGAGACCATGGCTATGGCGCCGTCGTCGATGTGGGCGACCAGACGAGGGTGTTGATAGAAGGCCGTGTCGAAGCTGTCGTCGGAGCGGGCGAAGAAGCCCTCAGGGAAGCTGGAATAGCGATCATCCTGCTCGTGACGGATCACGGTGATGCTTGCAGCGCAGCCTCGATCGTCGCCGACTCCTCGACGACGGTCGCCCTGTCGATGAGGTCGGAGGCACCCGCCGTGATGACCGCCGCTCGCTGCTTCAAGAGCGCCTTCGCATCGTCGCCGAACACGGTGGAAGCCAGTTTGTTTTTGGCGGCTTCGTACTTCGCTTCGAACGACGCCACTTTGTGAAACCGACTGACCAACGCATTGCTTTTCTGCAGGAATGACGGGAAGAATTTGTCGGGCGAAGCGGGAGCCTCGGGCACTGTGTCGGCTGCGATCGACGTGGTGTCGGGAGCAGGAAGGAGCCCCCCGAGGCCGGTGTCGGTGTCGGGGTTGCTGCCGGTGTCGCCGCGCAATCCGCCAACACGGCCGACACCGCCGAATACACGGCCGAATTCACCGCCGCCAAACGGGAATCCGAGAAAGGCGAGGTTGTGATCCCATGCCACGACGGTAAAGCGCTTGGCGGCCTGGTCATAGTGAAGGTAGGAGTTGTTACCGGGCCCATCGATATCGTCGAAGTTGTTGAAGAGCTCCTGAATCGCAAGATATCTGGCGAACGAATCAACGTCGAAGCGGTCCGGGAGTTTCGCTTCGAAGTCAAAATCCGAAGAATTGTTCACGAACTTCAAGAATTCGATAAGTGGACTGATGTCTTTGTCCCCAGCTTCTTGGCTCCATGCCTGGCGATAGGACTCTGGGTCGGTACCTCGATAGGAATAGTCGCCGGTGCTGTCGGCTTTGTACAACTGTCCGCGAGCACCGAACCATCGTTCCATCCATTGCTGGTTCGGACTTTCGATGACCAGGCGCAAGATCGCCGGACTGCTGTTCATACGCAATCGAACTGATGCCGATCGCTCGCTGGCCAGGCCCGCCCGTTCGAGTAACTCAAGGGCAACGATCTCGTTCAACGCCGTTTTGGTATTGCTGCTGCGCACGACGAACTCGGTGTTTCCCTGGTGGGCCTGATCGTCGACATATTTGTCGAGTCGAATGAGCCATGGGAGCGACTCTGGCTTCTTGGCGTCGGCCGATCCTCCCGGGCCGCCGTCCCCCGCAAATCCCGGCGGAAACGCCCCATCCGCGAGATTCGCTGCGCCTGCGAAGCCACCTCGACGCCGTCCCCCGATGCTGAACAGCGAGGAGTTGCCCTTCAGCCGCATGCCGGCCTGTCGATACGTTCGTCCGTCGATTGTCACGTCAGCCTTCATCCACTCCTTCGTGTTGTTTTGTTTGTAGCTCTCAATGAGTTGGTCGTAGTCACCTTGTTGGAATGAAACCGAAATCGCGTGGATTCGTTTCGCATCAAAGAAATCGGCCTGATCCTTTGCCATGACCTTCGCTTTTTGCACAGGTGCAGGCGAAGGGGAAGGCGTCGGTGGCAGCGCGGGGGCTTTCGCCGATGTCGCCTTGTTCGTGCACGACGCCGTGACCACGCCCAGTGATGTAACGAGGATTGCCGAGAGGAGGCGAACTGAAGGACGAATGGTCAAGGTAAACACCGTTCTCAACGTTGGGGAAGAAACCCGAAACATGATTGTGATCAGCCATTATTGGAGTTTGGTGTGAAAGGTACCGGGTGAAAGCGGATTCATTCACACCGAATTCAAATATTGGACCGTTTGGCTAACAGTTGAGGCGCCTGAGGCCTGCGAAAACTTCGTGGATCAAATCGTGCCGAGGAGATTTTGATGTGGCGTGCAGCGATAGCCGGAATTGATCTGATGGCGATCGGAGTCCTTTGCTTTGGGCTCTATTTTCCCCGGAACCGTCGACGCGACATGGTGTTGGCGTACCTCGGCCTCAACGTCGGCGTCATGGCCGTTGCGGTCGGGTTGTCGAGCAATACAAGCATCGGAACCGGATTCGGCCTCGGACTGTTTGGCGCGCTCTCGATCATTCGACTGCGGTCCGAGGAACTCCCCCATGTGGATGTCGCGTATTACTTCGCCTCCTTAGCGCTCGGCCTTCTCGGTGGCATCGAGATAAACCCGAAGTGGATGTCGTTGGTGCTTCCGATCGCGATCATCGTGGTTATGTTCATCGGGGATCATCCGAGCCTGTTCGGTGGGTACCGACAGCAGACCCTGGTGCTCGATCGCGCCATCGCCGATGAGAACCAACTCCTGGCGGAACTCAACCGCGTGCTCGGTGCCGACATTCGCCATTACACAACGAAACGCTTGGATCTCGTGAACGACTCGATGGTTGTCGACGTCCGCTACCGACTGTCGAAAGCGCAGCGTCCGGTGCTCGTCAAGTCATGACGCATGTGACCGGCCATTCGTCCCTCGATGACATTGTCGATCGTTTCGCCGCGGTGTCGCTGGAGAACCTCGATGACATCGCTGCACTCCAGGCCCGTGTGGACCGCAAGTACGTCGTGAACGTCGAACAAGCCTGCAAACTCCTATGTACACAGATCGATCGGCTTGAGAGCCTCGACATCAAAGGGCAACGGTTGTTCGAGTATCGCTCCACGTACTTCGACACCGATGATCTGTTGTCGTATCGAACGACGGCACACGGACAACGAAAGCGATTCAAAATCCGAACGCGGCAGTACCTCGACAACGACGCACGATTCCTGGAGGTGAAAACACGGGGGTGTCGAGATGAGACCATTAAGACTCGAATGCCATGCTCGGACTCAGATGTCGATCAACTTGGCCCCGAATACGCTTTGTTCATAAGGGAGGTTCTGGAAGGATCGGTCGATGTCGCAGCGCTTTCGCCAAAAGTGAGCACGAGTTATCGGCGACTCACCCTGCTGGAGCGCAACACCAACTCTCGCGTGACCGTTGACGTGAACCTTGCGTTCGAAAACATGGCTGGCTCGGTCCAGCGGTTCGATTCCATCGTGATCATCGAAACGAAAAGCCCTTGTGTGCCCACCGAAATCGATCGTGCGCTCTGGGCACGGGGTGTGCGTCCTACTCGCATAAGCAAGTTCGGGATTGCAATGGCACTAATGAATGACGGCCTCGCCGCCAACAGGTGGAATCGTGTTTTACGAAGTCATTTCGGATGGGAACCTGTCTCGCTATAAGCGTACGGTGTATCTCGGTTGGGCCTAGGCTGGCGCACATGCTGCAACTACGCGGATTGCACAAGTCCTTCGGCGCGACGGTCGCTCTCGACGGATTGGATCTCGTCGCTCAGCCAGGTCGACTGGTTGGATTCCTGGGGGCCAACGGAGCGGGAAAGACGACTGCGATGCGAGCGGTTTTCGGCCTGCTGACGCCCGACGCCGGCTCGTTGGAGTGGAACGGTTCGCCGATTGACGCGCACGGCAGGGAACGCTTTGGATACATGCCAGAACAACGCGGGTTGTATGCGCGCATGCCAATACGCCAGCAACTCGTGTACTTCGGCATGTTGCACGGAATGTCGAAGGTCGCAGCCGACCGGTCGGCCGTTGCGATGCTCGATGAGCTCGGCCTGGCCGATCGAGCCGACGATCGTCTGGAGCTGCTGTCCCACGGGAACCAGCAGCGAATCCAACTCGGTGTTGCGCTGGTTCACAAGCCGGAGCTGCTGGTGCTCGATGAACCCTTCAGTGGCCTTGACCCCCTTGGGATTACGACCATGACGCACGTCTTGCGTCGCCGGGCGGGCGAAGGTGCAGCGGTGGTGTTCTCGAGTCATCAACTTGAATTGGTCGAAGAGTTCTGTGACGACGTAGTGGTGATCCATCGAGGCCGTCGCCTCGATGGAGGAACGCTCGAAGAAGTGCAATCGCGTAGCGGTTACCTGGTTGCCGAAATTGAGTTTTCTGACCGCTCCATCCAGCCGCCCGCTATTGCCCGTGTTTCGCCGGAGCGAGATCGTCGCGGTTGGAGGTATCGCCTCCCCCTGACGGTCAGCACCGAGGATGTGGTTCACGCACTTAACGGATGCGGGCAGATGCGGTCATTTTCGTTTCGGCCTCCTGCGCTTTCTGAAGTGTTCCGAGAAATGATTGCCCGAGGATCGGATTCGCCCGAGACGACACTCGGCGCGTTTTCGCCATGAGGGTGGGGCTCCCTCGAAATGTGGCGCTGATCGCGTCGAACGAAATCCACCAACGATTTCGCAGCAAAGCATTTCGGATCGGTTTTGCCGCGATGGCCGTGCTTGTTGCTCTTGCTGCCTCGTTACCGGGAATCTTGGCCAAGGATCCGAAACGCGAAACATTCATGGTGGCAACACTGGGGGCTGATATCGCCGACGTTGGGCAATCGTTCGTTACGGTCAAGTTCCAGCCCGTGAAAACGCGACGTGAGGGTCTGATGCTTGTGAACGACCGTACTGTCGTCGCACTGCTCACGAATAACGAGTTGATCGTGAAGTCTGGTGTCGATTTTCGCGTCGGCGAGATCGCTGAAGAGGTCAACGCAGCACGAGTGCTACGTAGCCGGGCGGCGAAAAACGCGGTGTCGACCAAGGCCGTCCAGGAGCTGTTGAAACCAATCGCACCACTTACGTTCATGCGCCTCGATCCGGGCCGCAACGTTGACGGGAAAGCTGTGGCGCTCGGGTCGATAACCCAGGTCCTGTTGTTGATGGCGATTTCGCTGTTTGGGTCAACCGTGCTCAACGGGGTCCTCCAGGAGAAAGCGTCTCGCGTTGTAGAGGTCGTTCTCTCAACCGTGACTCCGCGCCAGTTGTTGGCCGGAAAGATTTTGGGTATCGGTCTTTTCGGGTTCGTTCAAGTCGTGGTACTTGCTGTCCTCGGATTCGCTCTCTCCTCAGCAATAAGCGGTACGAGAGTCCCGGTGTCGACTGGTCCGACGATAGTGACCTTCGTGGTCTGCTTCTTGTTCGGGTTTGCGTTCTACGCCTCGCTATTCGCTGCCGCCGGTGCTCTGGCCAGTAGAATTGAGGATGCACAGGCTGTGGCCACACCAATTAGCCTGTTGCTCACTGCGGCCTACGGCGTCGCAAGCGTTATCACCTTGATGCCCAACACGCTGTTTGCCAAGGTCCTCACCTACGTCCCACCGGCGACGCCGGCCGTGGTGATCGCCCGTGTCGCCAGTGGCCGGATCGCGTGGTGGGAATTGGCGCTTGCCGCCGTGTTGATGGTTGTCAGCGTGCTTGGTGTCGTACGTTTTGCGGCCCGGGTGTACAGCGGAGCTGCTCTTCGAATCGGAGCAAAGGTAAAACTTCGGGAGGCGCTCAGCACCGGAAAATAGCTAATGAACGTCGAGCAGGGAGTCGTCGGGAGCCGTGTCGTGACTTGGTTGCTTTCGAAGCGTGACGGCGGCGATGGACGCAATAACGATCACCCCTCCGATTATTTGTGCACCTACAAGTTTTTGATCGAGCATCCACCATGCAACCAACGCCGACGAGATCGGCTGAATGAGCAGGACCAACGAGGACAGGCTGGCGGCAACATGTCGGTGTGTGAACATCAGAGCGATGTGACCAATGCTTGGCACCACAACCACGAGCGAAAGCGCCTTCAGTTGGGAGCTCGTGAGGTGAGCGACTTGATCCACGTGTCCCGAAAGCAAAACGAACGGGACGCTGGTTATGGCCGACCCAGTGATCACCGCCGTGATGTAGGTAAGGGGGTGGGGAGGTACTTCGCCTGGTCGACTGTTGGCATGCTTGGAAAGCAGGAAATACCCGCAAAATGCGAACATCGAGCCGATCGCGGCGAGGCCGCCGAGCCAGCTCGTCGGTTGCGATCGGCCGGCAGCGTTGGCACCCAAGACCGCAAGAGCTGCGCCCCCCAGTGCCACCGTGGTGCACATCACCTGCCAAAGTCGAATGACTTCACCGAAGAGCGGCTTGGCCACGAACAACACCACGACCGGCTGCAATGACGTAAGCAGTGTCGCGCTGGCGACGTTTGCGTTGCGTATGGCCACGAAGAACAACACGTTGTTGAGGCAGAACAACGCGCCAGGAACGAACGCTCGTTTGAGCATCTCTCTCGAGGGCGCGATGCCGGCCACCAACACCAGCAGCCATTGCAAGGTTGCTGCACCGACCATACGAACGAACGCCGATACGAGAGGGTACGTAGTGACTCGAGCGGACAGCGTCGGGCCGAAACTCCAAGCGGCAAGCGTAATGCCAAGCGTTGCCATGCCAAGGGTGTGCATCCGCGGTGTCGGGAGTACCTTCGGAAGAGGCGATGGCGTGGTCGTCGGCTGCTTCGCAGGAGTCACCCACAGACCATAGCCCTCACGAATGCATCAAACCCTGCCAGAGAGATCGGGAGCACGGTAGTTTCGATTCCGTGAGAACAGACACGCAAGGCAGCCTTTGATGGCAGCAGCGAGCCGCCGACACCTGCTGCGATCCGAACAACTGATAGCCGAAGGACGAGCGGCAGCTCCAACTTCCCTCGGAACTACCGCGTTTACTCGAACGCAGGGCGTTGCCTCGGAAGCCGAGTTCAAACGGCGCGCGCGTGATCAGGGACGGGTGACGTACCACCTCCACATTGGCTACTCGACCTGGGATGCCACCGAGATCGCGCTTCGCACGGTCCACGATCTTCTCGCCGCCGAAGGGCACCGAGTCGATCGCTTCGGAATCGCCCTTGATCGTGCGATGGGCGTCGTAGAAGACGAGCGAGACTCTGTTGGCAAGGAAACCGGTCCGCGTATTGCTGCGCATGAGTGGAGCCGACTCGGCGAGATTGTCCCGATACAGCCTCATCTCGGTGACTACATGATTGGGTTTCCGGCTGGATTCCAGAACACCCTTCGAGCGTTGAACGCCGGTGTCAGCACGATTGGCAACGTCGGTCAGTACACAGCCTATGAACTTGTCGGCGGATCAGACGAAATCGTTGTCACCGAGGGAACTGTCAGGGCGTTCGCCGCAATCGGTGCACTGCGAGACCAAGGGGGACTCGTACACTCGAACCTCGAAGATGGTTCCGCGACCCAGGCATCGCATTTTGGGAACTACGTGGGCTGGGCGGCGCTCGAAATGTATGTGGTTGAACAACTCATAGGTGCGCGGCTGACCCACTGTTTTGGGAACACGATTCAACGAGCGGAGGATCGCGCTGTCGTGCATTTCGCTCTCGACGATTTGCGGGGCCGAGACTCAATCGGGTCGATGATTTACGGCAACACTGTGGATCACCGACGATTCCAGCCGGAACACAACAAAGAGATGGTTCGTATTCAACTGTTGTGCGACATTGCGCTTCAGCTGCGACGACCGACGGGACATGCCCTGAACCCGGTGCCGCTTTCCGAGGCGGAGCGAATACCGAACGCTGAAGAAATTGTCGAGGTGCATCTCATGGCACGCGAGATCGAGCGTGAGGTTCGCAAAGCGCCCAACGAGTTCGACTGGGAAGCATTGGAACGGCTTGGTTCCCAAGTTAGTATGTACGCGAACGAATTCTGCGCCAAAGCACTCCTTCATTTCGATGCCAACGGCGTCGACGTGTCTGACGCCGCTCAGGTGTTGTTGGCCATGCGGCGAGTCACCATGGCCGAACTCGAGGAGAAGGTCGATCTCGTCGTTCCTGATGCCATCGAACAGTTGGTGCCGTGGAAGGTCGCGAATCGAAATCGCCTCACGTCAGAACTGTTGACAAAGGCCTCCGGAGCCGCACCTCCCCTTCAGGGGGTCCGCGTGGTGCTCGGTGTACTCGAAGTGCACGATCTTGTGCGTGACACGCTCGCTAAGGCCCTCCCGGCGTTGGGAGCCGAGGTCGTGTTACTGGGATCGAGCACGACGATTGGAGCGATGGCGCGAGCAGCGGCGCACGAGGACGCGGACGCCATCGTGCTCGGGGTGTACAACGGCAATGCGCTGTCGCTGGGTGCAGATCTCATCCGATGTGTTCGACAACTGGCATGGGAGGGTCACGTCTTTATCGGAGGAATCCTCAACCAAGACACCGGCGCAGGGCTTCCCATTGACGCCCGCCCCGGCCTCAACGATCTTGGAATTGTCTGTATAGACAAAATCGAGGACCTTGTTACGAAGTTGGGTTCGCTGCGGTGACGACTGCAAGGATCATTCCTTCGAGGTAGTTGGCCTCGCCGCCGGTGCCCTGGTGACCGAAGCGAGTCCTACCGAGGGGGCGCCTTAGCTTAGAGCCATCCGTTGCGACGGAGTCGCCACCGGACGAGCATCCCACTAGCGGCAATGGTCATCAGGGCCAACGGGTAGCCAATCCACCATCGCAGCTCCGGCATGTGTTCGAAGTTCATTCCCCAGATGCCGGCAATCAGCGTGGGGACGGCGATGATTGCCGCCCAGCCGGCCATGGCGCGCATGTCTTCGTTCTGTCGCACGCCGATCTGGGCGAGCGAAGCCTCGAACGCCGAACCGAGCGTCTCTCGGACATTCTCCTCACGAGTGCGAACTCGAAGGAGTTGATCGTGGAGATCCTCGAACAGCAACCGAAATTCCGGTGCGGAGAGTGGACCGTGGAACCTGCTGTGCGAGAGCCGCTGCAGACCCCCTTCGAAGGGATCGACGGCGCGGTGCAATGCCAGCACGTGGCGTCTCAATCGAAAAATTCGCTCTGTTGCATTGATCCGTTCTTCAGAAAAAACTTGGTTTTCGATCTCGTCGAGATCGTTCTCGACACCGTCCATCGCTTCGGCGTAGCCGACGACGATCCGTTCAAGAAGGCGATGGACCACCGCCGAGGGTCCCAGTGCCAGCGCCTTCGGGTCGGCCTCGAGCGACGTCCGAATTTCGATGAAGACCGCCGGTTCATTATGGGTCACGCAAAACACGAATGAGTGGCCAGCGAAGAACATGTATTCGCCGATGCTGATCGTCTCGGCGACGTCGTCGTACATCGTGGACTTGATGACGCCGAACACGGTGCCGTCGTCGAACGTCTCAATCTTCGGCCGCCGATGGGGCCGCAATGCCTCGTCGACCGCAAGCGGATGGAGTCGGAACTCGGCGCCGAGTGCATCGAGTTCCGAGCGAGTGGGGTTGGTCATATCTACCCATATGAAACCGGACGTCTTCGTGGAGGCTTCAAAGGCCTCTTCCAGTTCGATCGATGTTGGCAGGCGCTTCCCGTCAACGTACAAGCCGATGTCGGCGATCATGGAATAGAGTCTTCAGTCACGCGCATGCACACGAAGGTTACGTTCTATCTGGCGATTGCAGCGCGACGGTTGTCTATTGCAGTGTGACTGTTGTCCCGTGTGGCATCTGACCCCTGGAAAACCTGGCAATGGTAATAGGGCGTTCATATTCAAATGCGAGCATGCGGCCATGGAAAACTTCCCCGTTTCGCCTGACCCCCTGATGTCAGCAGAGTTCGCACCCGGTCGCATTCTCGAATCGCTGGTGAGTGAACTCGAAATCATTCGCTCCGAATCACCGGCAACTGTCAGCAGTTTGTTGATTGATCTGCACGGCGCGTTGTTCCTTTACGAACTCGGTGGCGATCTCGGGCGGCTGCCAACGCTTGGATTTTCCCTGTCGAGCCGACGACTTCTCGAACGACGAGTAGTTCTCGCTGCGCGGCGACTCGGCCGTATGGGGAGCGATCCCACTGTCCATCAGCAAAACATCGAGCGTGCCAACGCACGCATTGTCGACTCGATCCATTTGATCGACCCGGAGCTACGCCCGTCGTTGAGTATGGCGTCATAACACCGGTTCGCACACCGGTTCGCACGCCGGTACGCAGCGCCGGTTCGCACGCCGGTACGCAGCGCCAACATGGAATACCTGCTGCGCCTTATCGGCAAACACCGACGGAGCGCCGATCCTGGACCAGACTTTCGATATGACAAAACAGAAGGTCCTCGGCGCCAGCTTCGTGTTGGCCTTGACAGGAAGCGTCCTCGCCTCGGCGGGCGGAGTGCGGGCCGCCTCGTCCGCGGACGGAGACGTGGTCCGGGTGTCGGCGGGTACCGAGGTCAAGGTGATCCAGCGTCGGGGCGCATCGACCTCGTTTGCGCCACGAGCGGCTCTCGAAACACCACAGGGCCTGTTCATTCTTGACTTTGGTGGCTGGGCGAAGGGCAAAGGCAAGCTGTCCCTCGCGCTATCCGAGGCGGGTGCCACGCGCACTACCGTGTTCACGGGTCTGGATCGTCCACACGGGCTTGGTATCGGACCCGACGGATGGGTGTATGTCGGAGAGGTAGCCAAGATATTCCGCTTTGATCCCAAGGACCCAAAATCGACGAAACAGACGGTAGTCACATTGCCCGCCCGACCGGGTTCTTGGAAACACCCGCTCACGCAGTTTGTGTTCAGCGCCGATGGTGGGCTGCTTGTAAACCATGGTTCACGCAGTGACAACTGCGCTGGCGAAAAGCGACTGGCTTGTACCGAGGCTGAAGGAAGCGCCTCAAAGGTTCCGGCGGGTGTCGTCCTCCGCGGCGGTTTTGCATCGGGGAAGGTGGTGAGTCCACTCAAGACGTTTGCTTCGGGCCTTCGAAACTCGATGGGCCTAACTGTTCACTCCTCGGGCACGATTTTGCAGGCAGAGAATTCGCGTGACTCGATCGACCAGGCTGACCCGAAGCTCAGCGACGAGGCGCTCCCTCACGATGAGCTAAACGTCTTAACTGCCAACGCCAACTACGGTTGGCCCTATTGTTTCGATGCGCAGCGTAACGCTCCAGAATTTCGCACGTATGCATGCAAAACCAAGACGATCTCGCCGACGATCTTGTTACCCGCCCACAGTGCGCCGCTCGGGTTGACCTATTGGACGCGGCCCGGAAAGCCCGAGGTTGTCGTGGTTGCTTTGCATGGCTATCGAAGCACCGGTCACCGTCTTGTGAGTTACCGCGTCGATTCGAAAGGGGTGCCGTTCGGTGTTGCCACCGAGCTCGTGACGTGGGCCGGAGAAGCGACGGCTGCGGAGGAAACGCCGGGGCCGGTCGGGCTCAGCGTGAGCGCTGATGGAGGACTGCTGGTGGCAGATGACCGCCGCGGGATGGTTCTCAAGGTCACGTCGCCGTGAGACGCCATTTCATACGTTCGCGTAATTGTTTGATGGGAGCACTTGCTCTGCTATTCCCGCACACGGCGAGTTGGGCGGATTCGAAACCCTTTCTCTCACCATCCACTGCTTCCGCCGTCGTTGTTGCGTCGACGTCGAGCGGGGGTCTCATCGTGCTTCCAACCATGACCGGCCCTGCGCTCAAGCTGGGGGGCCCGGGGGCGGTCGCTGTCTCGCCTCACGGAAATCTTGTATACGCGGCTCCGGAATGGGGACGCCGGACGGGCCATCTGCTGACCGTGTCACTCACCGGTCGGCGCTTGAAGGAATTGTCCTCGGTTCGCCTTGGAGGATCGGGCGCCGTTTCGATCGCAGTCGCCCCGGATGCCAGGTCGCTTGTCGTGGCCAACTATTCGAGTAGTTCCGTCAGCGTCGTGCGACTGGACCTGCGCGGCATGCCCACTGAAGTCATCGCTGTGCCGACGCACATTGCTCCATCGAACCCCCACGCTGTCGTGTTCCTCGGCGCGACTGCTGTGGTCACCGATCTGCGCAACGACCGAGTCGACTTTTTGTCGATCGACGCGAACCCGAAGTGGGTTGGTTCAGTACTGATGCGACCGGGTGACGGACCCCGCTCCATTGCCGTCGTGAACGATCGACAGTTCCTGGTTTCCAACGAACTTTCCAACAGCGTTTCCTGTCTCCTCTCCGATAAAGGTTCGTTTTCGGAACGCGGCCGCGTTGACCTGGGCGGCTCGGCGATATCGGGACCGTCCGCTTCGTCTCCGCCGAGAGTTGCTCCCCCGACGGCGATGCGTCCGAAGCCGGCCGAGATCGTCGTGACTTCGGCGACCGCAGCGGCTGTTGTGGTTCGAGGGTCTGACGAGTTGGTTCGATTGTCCTTTGGCCCAGAGTGTCAGCTCGGCGTCGTTGCGCGGGAGTCCGACGTCGTCGACCGCCCCCGCCCCCTTGTCAATCGAGGCGCGGAAATCTGGATGGGCATTTCGACGGCAGTGATGGTGACCGGGTCTCGTGATAACTGGGGGGCCATTGCGACGCGCGATCCCGTGTACTCGATGGTCGTTGTGCGTTAGACCTTTTGTGATAGCAGTGTCAGGCCGCAAAATGCGGCAAGCAGGCACGTGGCAGGAGCATCTCGTGGATCAGCCGAACTCGGCCCGAGCAGTTGTCATCGGTGGCGGAATCGTCGGGTGTTCAACGGCGTACCATCTCTCCAAGCTCGGATGGACGGACACGGTTCTCCTCGAACGCCACAAGCTCACGTCGGGCTCCACGTTTCATGCGGCGGGTTTGGTCGGCCAACTTCGTGCCAGCGCCAACATCACACAGCTACTCGGTGAATCGGTCGCGTTGTACAAAAGGCTCGAAGCCGAAACCGGTCAAGCCACCGGCTGGAAAATGAACGGCGGTTTGCGCCTCGCCTGTAACGACGAGCGATGGAACGAAGTGAAACGACAGGCGACCACCGCAACAAGTTTTGGGCTCGAAATGGCGCTCCTCTCACCGAAGGAAGCCCATGCCCTATGGCCACTTATGAATGTCGACGACGTGGTGGGCGCGGCGTTTCTCCCGACGGACGGTCAAGCGAGTCCATCGGACATAACCATGGCGCTCGCCAGAGGGGCGAGAATGGCCGGGGCTACGATTCTCGAAGATACCGATGCGGTGTCGATCGAGGTCGACGGTGGGCGTATCCGTGCGGTGATCACGTCCCAAGGACGGATCGCCTGCGACGTTGTGGTGTGCTGTGCCGGCCAATGGACCCGCACCATTGCTGCCACCGTTGGCGTGAACGTGCCGCTCGTCTCCGTCGAGCACCAGTACATCATTACGACTCCCATCGAGGGGGTGACCCGCGATCTTCCAACGCTACGTGACCCGGATCGGCTCACGTACTACAAAGAGGAGGTCGGCGGTCTCGTTGTGGGTGGCTACGAACCGAACCCGATCCCGTGGGCGGTCAACGGCATTGCGCCCGACTTCAACTTCAAGCTGTTGGAATCGAACTTCGACCATTTCGCGCCGCTGATGGAGTTGGCGACGGCTCGCGTGCCTTCACTCGCCAACGCCGGCATCAATCAGATGATCAACGGGCCGGAGAGCTTCACTCCCGACGGAAACTTCATTTTGGGCGAAGCCCCGGAGCTCCGTGGATTCTTCGTCGGCGCGGGGTTCAACGCCTTCGGTATCGCGGCCGGCGGCGGTGCGGGGATGGCCCTCGCCGAATGGGTACACAAAGGTGTGGCGCCCTACGATCTGTGGGTCGTGGACCTTCGACGCTTCGGCCGCCCTCACCACGACACCGCCTGGGTACGAACCCGCACCCTGGAGGCGTACGCGAAGCACTACACGATGGCGTGGCCGAGCGAGGAGCATCATTCGGGTCGGCCGAGTCGCATGTCACCGCTCTATCCGATCCTCAAAGAACAAGGTGCCTGTTTTGGCGAGAAGTTGGGATGGGAACGGCCAAACTGGTTCGCGTCTGAATCGGAAGGGGAGACCCCTGAAGATGTGTACACCTACGGTCGGCCGAATTGGTTCAATAGCGTTGCCCGGGAACACCAAGCCACGAGGAACGCCGCAGCGATTTTCGATCAGACATCGTTTGCCAAATTTGTGCTCAAGGGCCCAGATGCCCTGTCGGCATTAAGTTGGATCTGTGCGAACAACGTGGCGAAACCAGTGGGCTCGGTGGTTTACACCCAGATGCTCGACGAGCGCGGCGGGATTCAGTGCGATCTCACGGTTTGCCGTACGGCCGACGATGAATTTTATATCGTCACCGGTACAGGGTTCGCGACACACGACTTCGATTGGATCTCACGCAACATCCCCGTCGGTGCGAACGCGCAACTTTTCGACGTCACCTCTGCGTGGTCGACCCTCGCGCTTATGGGCCCAGCATCGCGAGACATCCTCCAACGTGTCAGTGGCGCCGACCTGTCGAACGAATCCTTCCCATTTGCGAGCGCCCGGACGATTGGCATCGCAGGGTGCGCAGTACGCGCGATGCGAATCACCTATGTGGGGGAGTTGGGATGGGAACTTCACCTCCCCGTGGAATACTCGGTCCGCGTTTTCTCGGCGGTCCAGGAGGTGGGCGCGGCCTTCGGTTTGGTGAACGGCGGGTACCGAGCAATCGAAACCCTACGCCTGGAGAAGGGCTATCGGTCCTGGGGATCCGACATCGGACCAGACCACACACCACTCGAATCAGGTTTGGGGTGGGCCGTCAAGCTTCGTGGTGAGACGGACTTCCTTGGACGTACCGCGACCCTTCGGCAACGAGAAACGGGAGTAAAGAAGCTTCTCACCGGATTCATGATTGAGGACCCGAGTATCGTGCTGTTGGGACGCGAAACGATCTTCCGTGACGGCAAGCGAGTCGGCTGGCTCACGAGCGCTGGATTCGGTCATAGCCTGGGCAGACCAATTGGCTATGGGTACGTACGAAACCCCGAAGGCGTGACTGCCGACTACGTCATGAGCGGCACGTACGAATTGGAGGTCGCAACCCAGCGAATCCCGGCGACGACATCTCTAACGTCGTTCTACGATCCATCGTCGCTCCGGGTGAAGGCATAGGAAGGCAAAATACAATGAGCGTCCCGGCACGAGCTCGAATCGTCATTATCGGGGGAGGCATTTTGGGCTGCAGCATCGCCTACCACCTCACAAAAATGGGGGAGCGCGACGTCGTGCTCCTGGAAAAGCACAAGCTGACCGACGGAGCGACCTGGCACGCCGCCGGCCTCGTGGGCCAACTGCGATCGTCACGCAACACGACACGGATGCTGGAACATTCCGTTGAACTGTATCGAAGCCTCGAGGCAGAGACCGGCCAAGCGGTCGACTGGCACGAAACGGGAAGCCTGCGCCTTGCCTGCTCATCCGAGCGAGTAATGGAGCTTCGTCGGCTGGCAACGATGGCGAAGAGCTTTGGACTTCCCATGGAGATCATCACCGCTGAGAAGGCACAAGAGCTTTTTCCGTTGATGAGCACCACTGATGTGCTCGCTGCAGCATTCCTCCCGACCGACGGCTACATCGACCCGGCGTCGGTCACCCAGGCGATTGCTCGGGGAGCGAGAAACCGCGGCGCGATGATCTGTGAGGACACACCGGTCACTTCCATGACCGTCAACGGGCGGCGGGTCACGACCGTACACACGGCGCAAGGGGACGCGATCGAGTGCGAGATGGTAGTGAACGCAGCGGGAATGTGGGGCATGGAGGTCGGGCGAATGGCCGGAGCCAGAGTCCCGGCAGTCGCCGTTGAGCATCAGTATCTCCTAAGCGGTCCGATCAATGGCTACACCCCGGTCGAGCTGGGCCGCATGCCGACCATGCGCGATCCTGATCACCTCGTGTACTACAAGCCTGATGGCCCGGGCCTGTTGGTTGGTGGCTATGAACCCGACACGATTGCCTTCGGGCACACCGGAATTCCATCGCCGTTCCAGCGGAAGCTGTTCGACCCGAACTTCGAACGGTTCGCGCAGCTCGCCGAGTTGGCCAACAAGCGCACACCATGCCTCGAAACGGCAGGAATACGTACGCTTATTAATGGCCCGATTCCGTATTCCGCCGACGCCGACTTCGTCATGGGACGCGCTCCAGAAGTCGACAACTTCTTCGTTTCGACCGGGTTTCTTTACGGAATCGCAGCGGGTGGCGGTGCAGGCAAGATGATGGCCGAGTGGATGCTCGAGGGGCGTCCGTCGCTCGACCTATGGCCGCTCGACGTTCGTCGATTCTCCTTTCACCACACCACACAGCATTTCCTAGGCCCACGAATGGTCGAGCTCTACGGCCACCATTACAAGCTATCCGCACCGGGCAGCGAGAAGGTAAGCGTACGAGGTATTCGGAAGAGTCCACTCTATGATCGACTCCTCGCCCAGGGGGCGGTGTACGGTTCGCGTGGCGGGTGGGAACGACCCAACTGGTTCGCTCCCTCGGGTGGGGAGGCGATTGACCGACCCTCGTTTGGGCAACCAAACTGGTTCGGTCCCGTAGGCGAGGCCCACCGGGCATTGCGGAGGGGGGTCGGGCTCGTTGATCAAAGCTCCTTCGCAAAATTCGAGCTCAGCGGTCCCGGTGCCCTAGGCGCGGTTCAACGACTGTCCGTCGCCAATATGGACAAGTCGGTTGGCACCGTGATCTACACCCAACTGTGCAACGAGCGAGGCGGCATCGAATGCGACTTGACGATGGCCCGAACCGCTGCCGACTCCTGGTATGTGGTGACCGGTGCCGCCTTCGGCGCACACGACATGGGCTGGATTCGATCGAACTCCCCGACGGACGGGTCAGTGGTTATTCGAGACCTGACGTCCGCGCGTGCCGTGATCAACCTTTGCGGTCCCCGCGCCCGAGACGTCCTGGCGAAGGTCAGCGAAGACGATGTTACCAACCATGCCTTTTCGTACCTCCGGTGCAGAGAGATCACGATTGGGGCGGCCCCGGTTCTCGCGCTACGGGTTAGCTACATCGGTGAGCTCGGTTGGGAACTCCACGTTCCTACTGAATATGCAGCTCACGTCTACGACGTCCTCGCCCAAGCCGGGGAGGAGTTCGCCATCATCGACGCGGGGTATCGCACGATCGACACCATGCGCATGGAGAAGGGGTATCTGTACTGGTCCACCGACATCACACCCGACATCACGCCATGGGAAGCAGGTCTGTCCTGGCGCGTCAATCTCAACAAGGGTGATTTCATCGGTCGCGATGCACTCGTGGCCCAACGGGCGGCAGGTGTCGAACGCAAACTCTGCACGTTCACCCTCGAATCGATGGCCTATCCCGTCAGCGGAGAAGCGATCATCGCGAATGACAAGGTTGTCGGGTTTACGACGAGCGCGAATTTTGGGCACAGCATTGGGAAACCAATCGCCTACGGATACCTCCCGGTGGCCGTTGCAGAGCAAACAGACTTCATCATTGAGGTGTACGGTGAGCCGATACCAGCGACTCGCCATGACGGTCCGCTGTATGACCCGACAGGATCTCGTCTGCGCGCATAGGGGTTCCACATGATTGATCTGGCTGAGTATTGCGAACGCGTTCCTTTTCTATCGGGGCAACGCGAAGCGGCTGCATCCGCTGTGCGGCTGGCGGGATTGACAAACCTGAACTACCTCATCGACCTCGGTGATCAGCGCGTGGTGTTGCGGGCGCCTGGTGCTGGGACGTCGGAGTACATCAACCGGCCACAGGAGCACGTTGCTGCACTGGCGGCAGCGCAGGCCGATGTGAATGCGCCGGTGCTCTTCTTTGACCCCACCGACGGACTCATGGTGACTCAATACATTGATGGCGCGCGCACGATGTCCGGCGAAGAGTTTCGGGCCGACGATGGGGCAATTGCGCGGGCGGGGCACGTGTTTCGCAAACTGCATACGACGTCTGCACCGTTTGCTGTTGACTTCACCCTGTTTGCGATGATCGACGAGTACAAGGTGCTCCTGGCGGGAAAAGGTGCCCAGTTGCCGGACGGGTACGAGTCTGTCAAAGCAACGGCGCAGAGCGCCCGCGATGCCCTCGAGCTTTATCGCGCTGACATGGTTCCGTCACATTGCGATCCGCTGTGTGAGAACTTCCTTGACACCGGAGATCGTATGTACCTCATCGACTACGAATACGCTGGAAACAACGATCCGATGTGGGATCTGGCCGATCTCTCGGTCGAAGGCACCTTCAACGCCGCCCAGGACACGATCCTTCTGCGAGCGTACTTTGGCGGCGACGCGCCAGAATCGTCCGTCGCACGGATGGTCGTGTACAAAGCGTTGTGCGACCTTCTCTGGAGCCTGTGGGGCGTGATCCAACACGTAAACGACAATCCTGCGGACGACTTCTGGGCCTACGCCGTGGGACGTTTCGAACGGTGCCGAGTGCTCATGAACTCGCCAGACTTTTCCTCGTACGTCACCGCAATCGGGTATCGATAGCCGCCGTACTTGTGCACGCGGTTGCGCCCACCGCAACGTCATACACCGCAACGTCATACACCGCAACGTCGTACACCGCAACGCCGCTCCAGTGCACCGTTGAATGCGGGTTCATTCCCTACGGAGTTCCTCACAACTTCATGGTGTTCACTTCACAGCTCTTGACCACTATAGGTGACAACAAGTCAACCGATCTAGGAGTCCCCCGAATGAAACCGACAAACCTTCGCCGCCTCGCCACGCTGATGTTCCTCCCCGCAGTCCTCGTAACTCCGGTGGCTGCGTACGCTGACGAGAACCCTCTCGTCGAAAATGCAGCTCCGAAGGTCGACGCGGTCGTGAACTCGCCCGACGCTGTGGCCGAAAAAGCGCAGGGTTCAGACAATTCCGTCGTGCCGCTCCCCAAGATCAAGGCGAGGGCCGCCGAGCAGATCGCCAAGCGGCACAAGAGCCTGACCGATTGGTCCGGCGACATCGCCAAGGCCAAGGGAGACTGTGGTCAGAATGCGGGTGCAGCCACCCGAATCGCGACGACACAGGCTTCGCTGAACACCCTGGCACCTCAGATCCAGGCCGCTGCTGACGTTGCAACTGCCAAGCCCCTATACGAGCAGATCTTTACGCACCACCGCGTGTATCTCGTTGTCGGACCCGCAGTACACATTCCGCTGGCCTGTGGCGCTCAATCGGCCCGTGCCGCTCGAATCCTGACCGAAGTCGCCAACGTGCAGACCGCAATCGAAGCGGCCAAAGCCAATGGCATCGACACCACGGCAGCTTCCGCCCTCGTCGCAAGCGTGAAGCCGCTCGTTGACGGGGCAAAAGCCGAATCGATTGCTGCCTCAAACAGCGTTGCCTCAATCGTGCCGGACCTCGGCAACGAAGCCATCAAGACAGCGAACGCGACAACCGTGAAGACGGCACGAGACCAGATCAAGTCCGCCGACGTGAAACTCGACGCCGCGGCGAAGGCCTTGAAGGATGCCCGCGAATCACTGCGGGGTGCCAAGAAGTCCGACCACGAATCCGACAAGGCGGAGAAGGATGCTGACAAGGCCGAGAAGAAGGCTGAGAAGGAAGCCGACAAGGCGGAGAAGAAGGCTGAGAAGGAAGCTGACAAGGCCGAGAAGAAGGCTGAGAAGACCGAGAAGAAGGCTGAGCGGACCTCAAAACAGGCTGAGCGCAAGGCCAAGCGCTAAGTCCACCTACGGCCTCTGGCCCATCGCCCCTGCTCGCACTTCCCCGAAACAGCAGCGGATCTGTGCCCGGCCTCTGGCCGGGCACAGTCGCGTCAGGCGTCGTGTGCGCTGACTTCCACGGAGATGGTCACAACCCGTGCTTGACGGAATTGTATTCATCGGGCTGTGTGCACTTCGGCCGGGCGGGCACCAACCGTCGAGACGGCACGGCCACTCGTTTCGATCGCGAGATCGAGGCAACCGTCGACGTTGCGCCCGTTCGCAAGCGCAGCGAGGTAGCCCGCAGCGAAGGCGTCGCCTGCGCCCGTTGTGTCGATGACGGTCACGTCGGGTGCTCGTCGCCGGGCGACAATCGCTCCCGCCCGCGCCACCACCGCTCCCTCCGGCCCCAGTTTGCACACGACGGTGCCGTAGTGGTGGGTGAGCGCAATTGCGGCCTCGAAGGGGTCAGTCCCACCGATCAGTGCGCATAGTTCATCAGCGTTTGGAAAACAAATGTCGACATTGGCTGTCATTTCCAGGAATCGAGTTGGGCCGACGTTCGCGAGGAAGCCCGAGGAGTTTGGATCGACGCTGGTTGGCGCGCCTTCCCTACGGGCACGTTGGAGCGCGGACAGCCCGGCCGGTCGAGGTCCGTCGAAGAGCAGCGTGTACCCCGACACATGGAGCATCGTTTTGCTATCGATGCGAGCACACTCGACATCGGCCAGCGAAAGCGCATCGTTGGCACCGCGATCGGTGAGCATCGTCCGCTCACCACTGGCGTCGACGATCACAACTATGCGCGCTGATGGAAGCTCGGGATCAGCCGTGATGAGAGCATGGACGCCGAACTGATTGAGAAGGCCCTCGTGCCAAGCGTGCTGGTCTCGTCCTGCGCGCCCCACAAACTCGACCGTGCCTCCGAGCGCGCCGATCCACGCAGCCGTGTTGGCAGCGGAACCGCCAGCAATGATTGCGATCGACGATGCCGTATCAGTCCCGTGGATGATGGCCGAGTGCGGCCGCACGATCACGTCGGTGACGACGTCACCGACGACAACGATTCGTCGACTCACGCGCGGCGGTAGTCCTGGAATCGCTTTCCGGCCTCGGCGAGCGTTACGAGCAGTGGGGCCGGAGTCCAGTCCGCACCGAAGCGTGATTCGAACTCGCGTAGTTTCGCAACAACGTTGGCGAGACCGACCTGATCGGCGAAGAACATCGGTCCACCGCGATACACGGGCCAGTTGTAGCCATTCACCCAAATCACGTCGATATCGGACGAGCGGATTGCCTTGCCCTCCTCAAGGATCTTCGCGCCCTCGTTGATCATGGGGTAAATCAGACGCTCCACGATTTCTTCATCCGTGAAAGTCTTTTGCGGTTTGCCGCTGGCGGCAGCAAACTCGCGAACGATACCTTCGGTGACCACTGACGGCGCCGCATTGCGGTTTTCGTCGTAGTCGTAATATCCCGACCCGGTCTTTTGGCCCCGACGTCCTGCTTCGCAAAGCCGGTCGCGGATCGTAAGTCCACGTGAGGTCTCCGCAACCCAACCGATGTCGAGGCCCGCAAGGTCCGACATAGAAAACGGCCCCATAGCAAAGCCGAATTCATACAGCGCCTTATCAATTTGCCAGGGCATAGCACCCTCGAGCAACAACGCCTGCGACTCTCGTGAACGAGCCGCCAACATGCGATTGCCCACGAAACCGGGGCTCACGCCGACCAGTGCTGCGATCTTGCCGATCTTCTTCCCGATCTGCATTGATGTTGCGATCACGGGTTTGGAAGTTTGGTCGGCACGCACGACCTCAAGCAGTTTCATGACGTTGGCCGGAGAGAAGAAGTGCATCCCTATGACTGACTCGGGGCGTTTCGTAGCGGACGCAATCTCGTCGACATTGAGATACGAGGTGTTGGTCGCAAGGATTGCACCGGGCTTGCAGATGGAGTCAAATTGTGCGAACACATCCTTCTTGATGTCCATCCGCTCAAAGACAGCTTCGATCACCAAGTCGCAGTCTTTGAAGTCCTGGATCGACACCGACGCAGTGATCAGCGCCATTCGCTTCTCCACCTCCTCCATCGTGAAACGGCCGTTCTTCGCACTGCGTTCGTAGTTGCCACGAACGACTTTGAGGCCACGGTCGAGCGCTTCTTGGGACTGTTCGACAATCGTCACCGCGATGCCGACGTTGACGAAGTTCATTGCGATGCCGCCGCCCATGGTGCCTGCACCGAGCACGCCGACCGAGGCAATCGGGAGGGTGGCCGTGTCGTTCGGGACGTCGGGGATCTTCCAGACTTCTCTTTCGGCGAAGAACTGGTAGCGCTGAGCCGCCGACTGCGCGCCGGTCACCAACTCCAGGAACAGTTTTCGTTCGACAGCCACACCCTCGTCGAACGGCATGTTCACTGCGGCTTCGACACACTCGATGATGGATTCCGGCGCTTTGAAGCCGCGGAACTTTCGGGCGTTTGCTTTGCGGAACTCCGAGAAGATCTCCGGATGTGCCCGGTCGGCACTCATTTTTTCGTCGACGTCGCGAATCTTCTTTAGCGGGCGTCCTTCGGTCACGATACGTCGTGCGAATTCGATCGCCGATGCCTCCAACGATGCTTCGTCGCCAAGCGCGTCGACCAGGCCCATCGCAGCACACTCCGGAGCAGGGACATGCTGCCCACTCGTCATCATCTCGAGAGCCTTCTGAGCGCCAACGATTCGAGGGAGCCGCTGGGTTCCGCCTGCGCCGGGCAGCAGTCCCAGGTTCACCTCGGGAAGTCCGCATTTCGCGCTGGGCACGGCAATTCGGTAATGGGCGGTCAAGGCAACCTCGAGTCCGCCGCCAAGTGCTGTGCCGTGGATCGCTGCGATGATCGGTTTGGGTGATTCTTCCATGAGGGTCTGCACGTCGAAGAGGCTTGCCCCGCGAGGCGCACCTCCGAACTCCGAGATGTCAGCTCCGGCAATGAATGTTCGGCCAGCGCAGATCAAGACAATCGCATCGACCGGTTCGCCAAGTGCTGCGGTAATGCCCTGATGGAGGCCATCGCGGACGTTGAAGCTCAGCGCATTTACCGGGGGCGAGTTCAAGGTGAGAACAGCGACGTTCCCGTGCAGCGTTAGGTCCGTTACTTCGTTGATCGCAGTCATGCCCTCGATTCAAGTCGCCAAACGTGGCCACCCGCCAACCAGAGCGTCGGTGCAGTGGTCAGACCACCAGACGAAGTGCGGTGAACACCGCCATGCCGACACCCATCATCACCATCATGTTTCGCGTCTTCATGAAGATGAGGGAAGCAGCGATGACGGCCCACAGGCGCGGGTTTGTCATGTCGAAGTTGATCGCACCATTCTTTTCGTTGAGGACAGTCGGTGCCACAATGGCGGCGAGGGCGCAGGCGGGTGCGTAGCGGAGCGCCCGTTCCAAGCGAGGGGGTAGTTGAAAGCGTGACGGAATCATGAAGAAGCTCGCTCGGGCGGCGAGCGTGAGAAGCCCGAGCCCGATGGCGACGACAATTACATAAGCGGCGTCGTTCATGTCGTAACCGCCGAGCTCTCCGGTTTGGCCGGGGATGCGAATCTCTCGGCGACAAGGGCGACCGTTACCCCGGCCCCGATCGAGGCGAGGAGGCCGAGCTTCATCGGCCAACCTGCAGTGACGACGGCGGTCGACGCCGTCGTCGCAATCCCGGTGATCATAGGTGCGCGTACGATCATCGGAATCAATACGGCAATGAGTGCAAGCGTTGCTCCCAGGTCGAGTCCCCATGACTTTGGTGCGGCATGGCCGAGCAGAATGCCTGCGACCGAGGTGACGTGCCAGACCACGTAGTTCGTGACGCCGACGCCCCCATGAAAACCCCACTGTTCGGCGGTTCCGGCCACCGGCGCTGATTCGTAGCGCCGAATGAAGAGCGCTGACCCGACATCGCCGTTGATGTAGGCCGCCAGCAGCCGCTGCGTTCTTGACAACCCAACGAAGTACTTCCGTTGCGCTGCGGCAAAGATCGCAAAGCGGAGGTTCACGATCGCCGCCGTCGCCCACACGATCGGTATCGGCGCGTGCACGGCAAGCAGCGGAAGAATTGCCAGTTGGGCGGAGCCAGCGTATGCCGTCAGACTGAGAACGAGGGCCAAGGGCACCGGAAGGCCAGCGTTGACCATTGCGACGCCGGTCACCATTCCCCACACCGCAATGCCTATCGATGGCGGCATCATCGTGCGGACCCCCATCCGAAATCCTTCCCGGAACTCGGCCCGATCGATGCCATGCGGCGCTAGTGGATCGCCGCAGACGTTCTTTCCACCTGGCCGAGCGTCCGAATCGGGTGTTGGGCTGGGAGAACTCCGCCCGTCCCTGCGCGCAGAACTTCCGCTTGCGTGCACCAGTGGGGGTTTTCGCCGAGTCGACAGCGGATCCTTTGCTATGTGCCTCACCCAACCATTGTCGCCGACCAACAGCCCCCGGAGCCGACGCAGGCGCGTGGCGAAGGTCACAGGCAGCAACGGCGTGTTTGAGGACGCCGTTGGTCCATCCCCTGGTACGCGAACCCGACGCGAAGCCCAGCAGCATTACTTCGTCTCGTTGCGCAAACCTGAGGTGTTTACGGGTCGCTCCTTCGCCGGGTCGAGCGTTGGCGGCTGTGACAAGCCACGCCGACACGTCAGGAAACCCGTCGTCACGCAAAGCGGCCACACAAGCTTCGTGATGCTACGTGTGCAGAGTATTTCCGCCACTGGGCATTGGCAGGCAATGCGATCTTGCGGCTGGTCGTCGTCTTCGGCTTCTCGGTTCGGGTTATCTCTCGATTTGTCGAGAGACCCGTCGAAACAGGGGAAACACGGGGCGTGTTTCTTGGCCGAGTCGACAGCGGACTCTTTGCTGTCTGACTCGCCTACCGATTCTCGTCGAACGTTGCGGTCGCGTATGAACGACTCGTCGGGCGCAGGTCACAGCGACTTCTGGTTCCCGGACGACGCCGCGAAGATTCCAGGGGTGGCTGTTAGCGCTTCCTGGTTGTCTGCGGAGTGGTTCTGCGTGCGGCCCGGGTCGGCGTCGGCCGCTTCGGTTTGCTGGGCGTGGCGATCTTCTTCTTGGTGGTCTTGGGTTTTGTTGCTTCGATCGGTGCGCGATTTGCCGAAAGTCCCTCAACGAGTGCGAGCTTTTTTGGCGTTGTGGTCGGGGCGGCGATACTTGTCGTTGTCGTCGGAGCATGCGTTGTCGTGCTCGTGGTCGTCGACGTTGTTTCGGGCAAGGTCGTTGTCGTCGTCGCGTCGGGCATTACCCGGACTGCAGTTGTGCCAGCCGCAAACACCAGCGGGATCTCTTCGACTACCAAGTTTGGTGCATCAGGTTTGCTACGGCTCGGTGTTCCCGCGGGAGGTGGTGGTGTCGGACGCTTCGGCAAGAGGGTCGTGGTGGTCGTGGTCGCAGGCGCCATCGTGGTGGTGGCTGGAGCGGTCGTCGTGCTTGTTGTCGTCGTGGTCAGCACCGGCGACGTTGTGGTCGTGGTGGTGGTCGGTGTGGTGGTGGTCGGTGTGGTGGTGGTCGTCGACGAAACGATCGTCGTTGTCGGGTTGTCGACGACCGTGGTCGTAGTGCTCGTCGGGACCACGGTCGTCGTTGTTACGGCGACGGTTGTTGTGGTTGGCGACGTTGTTGTCGTGGTGGGCAATGCCGTGGTTGTCGTCGAGCTCGTGGTTGTCGTCGGCGTCGTGGTTGTCGAAGACGTCGTGGATGTGGTGGACGGCGTCGAGGGGTCGTCGCCGGGGCCGCCGGCGAAGAGACTGGCCAGCACTCGATGGGGAGCACCGATAATTGGGTCGGGCGCCACGCCGAGCCACTGGCTCAAGAGCGCGCTGTAGAGCGAGCGGAAGTCGACGTTGGCACGGAGGTTCTCGTCGTCGAGGTCCGTCAGCGATGGGTATTCGCCAAAACGGCCACCTCGGACGTTATCCCCCACGACGAAGGAAACACTTGCTGCCCCATGGTCGGTGCCGTATGTGCCGTTCATCTCCGGTCGCCGACCGAATTCGGAGTACACGACCACGCTCACCTTCCGACGATGTGCGGGGGCGAGCGACGCAAAGAACACGCCCAGTGATTCGTCGAGATCGGCCAGAAGCATGCGGTGCCAGTCATTGCCGTTGGAATCGCGGCGTTGGTTCTCGTGGGTATCAAACCCCCCGTGCTCACAGTGGATCACCCGGGTTCCTATGTTCGCGTTCACGAGATTGGCGGCCATCATCATCTGACGTTTGATGTACGACGCGCCGGAGGGGAAAGTCACCTGCGTTGCCCCGTTGATGGTGGGCGCCAGGCCGATCGCCGAGTTGGCGACCGACGACCATGCGGCGGCGAGTGAACCGGCGGCTTGTCCAGCCCCCATTGCCGACACCGCGCTTGCGGCATGGGAGTCGCGTAGATCGGAGCCGGCTCCTAACCGCGGCCCGGACCATACCGACAGGGAGAGGCCACTGTTGTTGACGCCGCGAATTGGGAGTATTTGCGTTCCACCCGAGATGGCAACCACACCAACCGGTGAGAGGGAGGCCGCCTCGCCGTAACGCCCCAGCCAACCGCTCTGTGGGTTCACTACGAAGGTTCCGGCACCGCCGAATCCGGCACCCCAGAGGTCCTGGGAGTCGAAGTGGCTGAAGCTCGGGTTCGAGTACCCGATTCCTTGGATGACGCCAACCTTGCCTGAGCGATACCAGCTGGCGATGTTGGACAACCCCGGGTTGAATGCTATAGCGGTGTCGCCGAGGAGGGCATCGTCACTGCGTCCCGTTCCCGGGACCGGGTAGGCCAGCGACGATGCTGTGCCGTCAATCGTTTTCGTACGTAGACGTAGATATTCGTTGTATTGCGCATCGACTGGAATCACGGTGTTCAGGCCATCGTTTCCCCCACCGAGGTACACGAAAACAACGATCCCGTCAGCGGAACCGCCGGCAGTTCCTCCGGCGATCATCCGACGAAGGGGCCCGAGCTGCGACGCTGCAATTGATCCTGCGCTGACAGCTCCCGCCAGGAGCATGAAGTCACGTCGGGTCATCGCCTTGCGTTTGGCCACACCTTCGAGATGCTTGAGTAGTTCGATCGATCGGTCATCTGTATGCATATTTGTCTCGGGTCCTACGCCAATGAATATTCAGGGCTGATGGCGACTGTGCGGCCAAGGTTTGCCCGCTGCGCCCAGCTTGAATCACCGTTGCTTCGGTCAAGTTCCACGAGCCCGACCAACGCATTCCACGTTGCCGATCCAGGCACGATGCGATCGTCGCCGAATTTGTCGATCGCAATCTGAACGACCTGTGCGGCGGGAAGCGTCTCGGTACCGCCGAGAAAGAAGCTTCCCCCGTCGGCAACGGTTTGCTGCGCCGTCGAAAACACCGAGTATGCGACTTCGGCGCGCTTCCAAAAGGCGGTGACGGACATCCAGCTCACGTTGAATCGCCAGCCCGAAACATTCGGTGGCTCGAACGGAATCATCGAAAGCTGATCGAGGTACCACTCAATGTTCGCCTGTTCGAAGGTCAGTCCGGCGGCTTGAAGCATCGAAGCAATCCACAGCAGCGGATCACGCATCAATCCGGCCTTGACGTCGGCATTGTAGAACTCGTCCATGTTGAACATGGCGCGAAGAAAGGCTCCGATGTTCATGTTCGGCGTCGACGCCAGCAACGTGGCTAGCGAATCCAACACTGCGGCACCGATATTGGGTCCGGCGAACCAGGTCCACAACTTTCGAGCGATATGGCGGGCCACCAATGGGCGCATGTGGCCGAGCGAGCCGCCGTTGACGATCATTGCGTCGAGGACCGCAGTGCCTTCCCAGTTCGCAGTCGAACCAAAGATCGTCTTTGCCATACCGTCATGGGAGGATGAGTTGAAGATATGGCCGAGGACGTTGTAGTTCGCATCGCGATCAAGCGTGTGGCCCGTCCAAGCACGAGCTAATTCTCGAACGTCGCTTTCGCCGTATCCGTTGTTCACGCCGAGCATGAACAGCTCGAGTAATTCGCGGGAGAAGTTTTCGTTGGGTCCCCACTTGGTGCTGTACTCGCCGTCGAGCCAAATCAACATCGCTGGATCGACCGAAACGTTCTTCACCAAAGTGTTGAAATCGCCAAGTCCTTGATCGCGGAAGATCTGGTTTTGATCCCACATGAGGCCAGCGTCACCGACCTTGCGGTGCGCGGTTGCGAAGTGGTTGTGCCAGAACAACGTGATTCGCTCGTGAAGCGGTCGCGGGGCGGTGACCATCCGATTCACCCACCAGACGCGGGTCTCCTGCATGGCAGACCAGTCCTCGCCGGGTGGAGAAAAGGTGACCGCGCCGTTCTGGTTGAAGTCGAAGACCCAATCAACGAGCTGGGACCGAGTGAGGGTGAGCAAGGGGGTTATCTGCGCAGCGGGCAGCGTGAGCCCGGTCCGTCGGAGCAGGTGCTGGGCATCTGAACGAGAAACCATACAAAGGACTTCGGCCTAGGCCGTAAGGCCCAGGTCATCAGAATTGATAAATGCCGAACATTCCACAATCTGGTGCACATAGTGCAGGATTTCGCACATAGGGGCTCGACCGCAGTCGGTGAGGGCTTTTCCGATGGCGGACGCCCTTCGGGTGACGGCGGACAATCCGGTCACGGGTCGTCAGCCGCCAACTTGGCAGTCGTTCGCGACCAACCTGGCAGTCGTTCGCGACCAACCTGCCATTTCGGATCAGAATTCGACGTCCAGAGCCAGAGTTGGTTGCAAAGGCCCGGCGAGTTGGTTGCAAAGCCAGAGCCAGAGCTGGTTGCGAAGTCCGGCGAGTTGGTTGCAACGTCCCGGCGAGTTGGTCGCGGCACGCCAGGTTGGAGTTGGAGTTGGAGCGACGGTCTGGAATGGGTCGGCGGGCCATGATGTTGTGATGTCGGCAAGGGTGCTCCGAGTGCGGGCATCGAAAGGACCCCGTTTGAATCCAATGTCGAAAGCTTCTGCTCAGGTAGGCCGTGTCGCGATCAGGGCAGTCGACTTCGTCGTGGCGAACCGACTCGGCGACGCAGAATCGTTGCTCGAGAAGGCCCGTGCAAGCCTCCCCACTGCAGCCCCGGGCGTGCTTGCGAACGTCATCGTCAGCCGAGTTGCGAGAGAGATGGCGGGCATGGGAGCGCTGAGCGGAGCAGTCGCGATGGCTCCAGCCGTTGGAACGGTCGCCTCGCTGGCGACGAGTGCCGCCGACGTCGGGGTCGCCTTCGCCCGTATCTCTACCATGATCATGGCCGTCGGTTTGGCGCACGGCGTCGACCTTTCGGGCGAAGAGGTTCGAAAGCAACACGTGTACGCCGTTTTGGGAGGAGCGGAGTCACAGCTCCAACCCAACGAGCGAAAGGCCGGCGAGTTGAAGAAGATGCTGGGGAAACAAGCCGTTGGCGCCCGAACGACGCTCCCGGCTATCGGTCGCGTCAATGACGTGGTGGCAAGTCGAGTGGGCATCAAAGTGGTGGAAAAGCTGGCGGCGAAGGGTCTCGCCGTGAGACTCGCGACGTTGCTCCCGATGGGTATCGGTGCCGGCGTCGGCGCGGTAGGAAACCGAGCGCTCGTGACCTCTGTCGGGCGAACCGCTGTTGCCTACTTTGCTTCCCAGGGTCGTACTCCAACCACTCGTACTCCAACCACTCGGGCACTTCCTGCTTCCGTGGCCGATCGTGTCAAGACCGGTGCCGATTCGATCCGACGCCGAATCCGCCGCCCGTCGTAGTCGGGCGATCAGCACCTTGAGTCCACGAAACACGGGGCTCTCCATCGAGTTCAATTCGCAGGAGTAGTCGGCCCTGCCTATCTGTTCGCGGCACCGGGCCGTGGTCCGCCGTCGAGCAGCGATCTCGTCGGTGCGTTGGGTAGAACGTCTTGCGTTCACACCAGCGCGCTGTCCAACGAAACGAGCGTTTCACGACGGTCAACGCCACCGGTCGAACGGCATGGGGCACATCAAGAACTTGCTGTCCACGTATGCCTTTCACAGCCGTCGACAACTCGCCACACGACGGACACGGCGGCGACATCGCAGTCGCGATCACCCGCACCCTCAGACTGTTCGCCGTGTCATCAGCGGCAACAATTCGGCACAGATCACTTCACCGAAAGGATCATCGGGGATCCCAACACAGACGTGTATGCGTGCAACCCCCTTACCCTCAGGTCGGGGAACCCTGCCGCGTTGACCGCGAAGACCCAGTTCGGAGTGGCGCAATGTAGCGAGGGCGGTGCGGTCTTAGATGAGGGGCCTGTCTGATCGCCGCCGTGGTAGCTCAACGACGTATCGCCGACAGGAGTGCCTATGGGAATGGAGAGACACTAGGCCGCGCTAATGTCGTCGTGTCCGTGAAGCGGGTCCTGTGAGGCTCGCACGGTCAGGAGTCCACATGTCGAAATCCTCCTCTTCCTCGCCGCCCCCATCGGGCGGCGTTGCCGTCTCCGGCACTACTTCCACCAGCAATTCCACCAGCAATAGCAACAGTGCCGGCAACGTCGTGCTCGACGCCGATGCCATTGGCCGAGCGGTGCGTCGGATGGCGCACGAGATCGTTGAACGAAACCATGGGACGACCGATGTCGTGGTGGTTGGATTGCTGAAGGGTGGTGCGTGGCTCGCGCAGGCGCTCGCCGAGTCCCTCGATGCACTCCATGAGCAGGTGCCGCATGGGACACTCGACGTGAGTTTTTACCGAGACGACCTCGGGCTTCGCCCCGTGACACCAAGTCCCAGCCTGTTGCCGTTCGAGGTGGACGACAAAATCGTGGTCCTCGTCGACGACGTTCTCTACACCGGACGCACAGTACGTGCAGCACTAGATGCTCTGCGCGCATATGGTCGCCCGAAGTCGGTGCAGCTCGCCGTCATGGTCGACCGAGGCCATAGGGAACTGCCGATACGTCCGGACTTTGTTGGGAAGAACCTGCCGACCTCCCGCACCGAGCGCGTGGTCGCAACGCCTGAAGGGGTGGTGATCGCATGAGCACGCTCGGACTTAAACACCTGTTGTCGATCGATCAGCTGGGCCGTGAGGGTATCGAGCACCTCATGACACTCACCGATCGCTTCGTCGAAGTGAGTCAGCGTCGTGTTCCGAAGGTTCCTGCCTTGCAAGGCAAGACGGTTGTTTCGCTGTTCTATGAGGACTCGACCCGGACTCGGCTGAGCTTCGAAACTGCGGCTCGTCGACTCAGTGCCGACGTCATGACGTTCAGCGTTTCCACCAGCAGTGCGAACAAAGGCGAGTCGCTCCGCGACACGGTCGAGACCATCGAAGCAATGGGCATCGATGCGCTCGTTGTCCGACACAAATCGGCAGGCGTGCCGCTACAGATCTCGGGCTGGACTGACGCAAGCGTCGTCAACGGCGGCGACGGATGGCACCAGCACCCCACCCAGGCGTTGCTCGATTGCTACACGATCCGCGATCGGTTGGGAGCTCTTCATGGTCGTTCCATCGCAATCGTCGGCGACATCAAACATTCGCGGGTCGCTCGTTCAAACGTCGACGCGTTCACGGCCATGGGCGCCGACGTTACCCTTGTCGGGCCACCCACCCTGCTCCCACCGTCCACCGACGGATGGCCCGTGAAGATTGAACATGAACTCGATGCAGTTCTGGGTCGTGTCGACGTCGTCTATTTGCTGCGTATGCAGTTGGAACGCTCGACCGAAGCACTCGTTCCTTCGCTGCGTGAATACACCTCGCGATATGGCCTTACCGACGAACGGGCGAAGAAGATGCGAGATGACGTCCTCGTGATGCATCCCGGCCCGATGAATCGCGGTGTCGAAATCGGTGCCCATGTTCCCGATCGCGAAAACACGGTGATCACACAACAGGTAGCGAACGGTGTTGCCGTTCGCATGGCGGTTTTGTTCGAGTTACTGACCGGAGGGGCGTCATGAGCACCAACAACACAGCAATTGCGATTCGCGGTGGACTCGTCTGCCCGGGTGACGGACGTGCACCGTCCAAGAACGATGTCCTGATCGTTGATGGCAAGGTCGCAGACATAAGTGCACATATTGATGCGCCGTCGACGGCCAAGACAATCGATGCTTCCGGCTGCGTCGTCGGTCCTGGTCTCGTTGACCTTCACGCACACCTTCGTGAACCGGGCAACGAAGCGGCTGAAACTGTGGAGACGGGATCGCGCGCTGCGGCCCTCGGCGGGTACACCGCCGTCGTCGCCATGCCGAACACCACGCCGGCTATCGACAATGCAGCCGTCGTGAAACAAGTTCTTGCACTGGGAGCGGCCACCGGGCTGTGCGATGTGCACGTTGCCGGTGCAATCACGATCGGTCGCGCCGGTGAACAGCTTGCCCCGATCGGTGAGATGGCCGAGCTCGGGGTGCGTATCTTCACCGACGACGGTGCTGGTGTGCAGAACAACCGACTGATGCGACGTGCTCTGGAATACGCCAGCGCATTCGGAGTGGTACTTGCCCAACACTGTGAGGATGCGGCCCTCAGCGAAGGGGGTGTGATGCATGAGGGTGCCTGGTCGTCGAAGCTGGGCCTGCCCGGTCAACCCGCAGAAGCGGAAGAGCTCATGGTGATGCGAGACATTGCGCTGTGTCGCCGAACCGGAGCCCCGGTCCACTTCCTGCACATGTCGACCGCAGGATCAGTGGAGCTCATTCGGCGAGCGAAGGCCGACGGGCTCCCCGTAACAGCGGAGGCTGCGCCACACCATTTTTCCCTCACCGATGCCTGCCTTGCAAACTACGACACGGTATTCAAAGTTCACCCGCCTCTTCGAACCGACGACGATGTCGCCGCGGTGAAGCGGGGACTCGCCGACGGCACCATCGACGCAATTGCGACCGACCATGCACCACACTCTCCTGAGACGAAGGAGCGTCCGATGCTCGAAGCACCTCCCGGCATGCTCGGTCTGCAGACTGCGCTGCCCGTAGCAATAAGCGAGCTCGACCTCCCCATTGAGCAAATCTTTCGTTTGTTGTCCGCGAATCCTTCTCGTATCGCTCAGATCACGGCGGAGCATGGTGCCCTGGCGATCGGTCGCCCGGCAAACGTTTGCATTGTCGACCCGCACGCGACCTGGATCGTCGATGCAACATCGCTTGCGTCGAAGGCCCGCAACACGCCCTACGCAGGACGCACGCTACGCGGCGTCGTTCGGCACACGATCTTTCGTGGAATTCCAACTGTTACCGATGGCGAGGCTCAACGATGACTGCACCCACTCCATCCCTGTTGGTTCTCGCCGATGGCAGCAGCTACGAAGGTGAAGCCGTTGGCTACCTTCCCTATTCGGGTATCTCAACGGGGGAGGTGGTGTTCAACACGGTTCTCAGTGGGTATCAAGAAGTCATTACCGACCCGTCGTACGCAGGGCAGATCATTACCTTTACCTATCCGCATATCGGGAACTACGGAACGACCAGCGACGACGACGAAGCGCTGCAGCCGTATTGCCGCGGCATCATCATGCGAGACCTGGCCCGACGTCATAGCAACTGGCGAGCCGAGGGCGACCTGCAAGGATTCATGGAGCATTGGAACGTGGCCGGGATCTCTGGTGTTGACACGCGCCGACTCACGCGGCATCTTCGCGAAAGCGGTGCGATGAACGGTGCATTTGGAACAGTGTCCTACGACGAGCTCCTGGTCGCGGCGAAGGCCGAGAAGGGAACGAACGGGGTGGACCTGGTCGAGTTCGTAACCACGCGCGAGCCGTTCACTGTCGGCGACGGCCCGCTTCGTGTGGTCGCCTACGACTTTGGCATCAAGCGATCGATCGTTGCCTACCTAGCGTCGATAACGAACGCCACCGTGACCGTTGTTCCAGGCTTCACGAGTGCAAATGATGTGCGTACATATGATCCCCACGGCGTCTTTCTTTCCAACGGTCCGGGGGACCCAGAGGTGTATGACTATGCGGTCCGAGAGATCAAACACCTTCTGGGTGAGGTTCCCGTGTTTGGGATCTGTCTCGGCCATCAGCTGATGGCGTCAGCGCTCGGTGGCTCGACCTTCAAGCTTCCCTTTGGTCACCACGGAGGGAACCACCCCGTTCGCCACGTTTCGACCGGTCGGGTCGAAATCACGTCGCAGAACCACAATTTCGCGGTCATACCCGACTCGGTCCCCCGAGCCGACGTCACCCACGTCAACCTGAACGACGGGGTCATCGAAGGACTGTCATGCAACGACATTGCGGCGTTCAGTGTGCAGCATCACCCCGAAGCCGCGCCCGGGCCCCATGAGTCGCAGTACCTGTTCGACGACTTCCGTCAGCTGATGGTGAGATTCCACGGCGACGCTGCTCTTGCGCCGACCGCCAAGGCGGGTGTCTGATGCCCAGGCGTACGGATATTCATCGCATTCTTCTCATCGGGTCCGGCCCCATTGTCATTGGCCAGGCATGCGAGTTCGACTACTCCGGAACGCAGGCGTGTCGTGTGCTCAAGGAAGAGGGTTTCTACGTTATCTTGGCGAACTCGAACCCCGCCACAATCATGACGGATCCGTCGTTTGCCGACCGCACCTACATCGAGCCGCTCGATGCGGCGATCCTCGAAGCGATCATCGCCCGGGAACGTCCCGACGCGCTGCTCCCGACGGTCGGGGGACAAACCGCCCTCAACCTGGCAATGGAGCTATCGCAGTCGGGCGTCCTCGAGAAGTACGGCGTCGAAATGATCGGCGCAAACGCTGTCGCGATCGAAACAGCAGAGAACCGCGAACAGTTCAAGTCCGCAATGGAGGAGATCGGTCTGGCCGTTCCCCGCTCGGGTTTTGCCTACAACCTCGACGAAGCAATGACCGTCGCGGAGACTATTGGATTCCCCATCATCATCCGCCCGTCGTACATTCTCGGAGGAGCTGGAACGGGTATCGCACAAGACGCGACGGAACTTCGTGGACTCGCGATCGAAGGATTGGCGGCCTCGCCGATCGGCGAGATTCTCGTCGAAGCGTCGATCGCAGGATGGAAGGAGTTCGAACTCGAGGTCATCCGCGACAAAGCCGATAACTGCGTGATCGTCTGTTCGATCGAGAATGTTGATCCGATGGGCGTCCACACTGGCGACTCGATCACGGTGGCGCCCGCACAAACGTTGAGCGACGTCGAGTACCAGAAGATGCGCGATGCCGCGTTTGCCTGCATTCGTCGGATCGGTGTTGATACGGGCGGATCAAACGTCCAGTTCGCGATCAACCCGGCGAACGGCGACATGGTCGTCATCGAGATGAATCCGCGCGTCTCGCGCAGCAGTGCGCTGGCCTCGAAGGCAACTGGTTTTCCGATCGCGAAGATTGCGGCTCGTTTGGCGGTCGGGTACACGCTCGACGAGATCCCCAACGACATCACCAAGACAACGCTTGCGTCGTTCGAGCCGGTCATCGACTATGTCGTGACGAAGGTTCCGCGTTGGGCGTTCGAAAAACTTCCCGGGTCATCGGGAGTGCTCGGTACGCGGATGCAGTCCGTAGGAGAGGTGATGGCGATCGGGCGAACGTTTCCTGAGTCGTTGCAGAAGGCGCTTCGGTCACTGGAGCAGGGTCGCTACGGCCTGAATGCTGACCCGGCAGAAGAAAATTACGCGTTCATATCCACTGAGAAATTGCTGGCCCAAACCGCAATTCCAACCCCCGAGCGCCTGTTCCATGTCGGTGAGGTTCTGCGGCGGGGCGTTTCGATCGACGAGGTTTACGCCACGAATCGAATTGATCCGTGGTTTCTTGATCAGATGCTCCAAATCGTCGAAGAACGCTACGACCTCGAACGCGTCGTCAGCCCAACCGAAATGTCGAAGGCACAGTGGAAACGCGCAAAGCGTCTCGGTTTTTCCGACGCGCAACTCGCCTATATCTGGCGGTGTCGTGAAAGTGACGTCCGAACCGTTCGAACGGCGATTGGGGTGAAGCCCGTCTTCAAGACCGTCGATACGTGCGCCGCAGAGTTTGCTTCCGCCACGCCGTATCACTACTCGACCTACGAAGACACGACCGAAGTGGTTCCGTCGGATCGACGCAAGGTAGTGATCCTTGGTTCGGGGCCGAACCGAATTGGGCAGGGCATCGAGTTTGACTATTGCTGTGTGCATGCCGCGTACGCACTTCGTGATGCGGGCTTCGACACGATAATGATCAACTGCAATCCCGAAACGGTTTCCACCGACTACGACACGAGCGATCGGCTGTACTTCGAACCGCTGACCTACGAAGACGTCATGAATGTGATCGAAGCGGAGGAGCCGGAGTACGTCATCGTGAGTCTCGGTGGCCAGACGCCGTTGAAGCTGGCGGGTCTGTTGCCGATTGCGTTGATCGCCGGGACGTCACCGGCGAGCATCGACGCAGCAGAAGATCGCGAGTTGTGGAACCAACTCTGCGTATCGATTGGAATCGAGCAGCCGCCGGGAGGGACTGCAACAGAACTTCCGGCCGCCCTGGCCATTGCCGAACGCGTTGGCTACCCGGTTCTTATCCGCCCGTCCTACGTATTGGGTGGTCGGGCGATGCAAATTGTTCACGACGCCGCAGCGTTGGAAAAAGCCATGGCCGACCTTGCGGCAGATGGATCACTTGGCAAGGAGGGCGGTTTGTCCGCGGAGCGTCCGGTACTCATCGACCGGTTCCTCGACGACGCGACCGAGGTCGACGTCGACGCAATACGCGATGCAGCGGGTGAGGTGGTGATCGGTGGAATCATGGAGCACGTGGAGCAGGCTGGCGTGCACTCCGGTGACAGCGCTTGCGCGATTCCACCGCAGACGCTAAGTCCACAGATTATTTTTGAACTTGAGTTGCACACCCGGGCCATCGCAAAGCAACTCGATGTACGTGGACTGATCAATGTTCAATACGCGGTGAAAGACGGCGCCGTTTACGTGCTGGAAGCGAATCCGCGTGCATCGCGAACCGTCCCGTTCGTAGCGAAGGCAACTGGCGTCCCCCTGGCCATGGTTGCCAGTCGTGTGATGACCGGGTCCACACTCGCCGAACTTCGAGAGGAAGGTCTGCTGCGTGCGCCGGTCATCGGTGGTCATGTGTCGGTCAAGGAAGCGGTCCTGCCGTTCTCTCGTTTCCCTGAGGTCGACCCTGTCCTCGGTCCCGAGATGCGGTCGACTGGCGAGGTCATGGGAATCGATCGAACCTTTGGTCTCGCGTTCGCGAAGAGCCAACTTGCTGCTTCGAATCGACTTCCCTCTACAGGAAAGGTCTTTGTTTCTTTGGCAGATCGCGACAAGGCTGCAGCGGTAAACGCGGTCCGAGCCTTTACCCGCAACGGTCTCCAGATTGTCGCGACATCGGGCACCGCCCGGTTCCTTACCGAACGCAACGTTGCAGTAGGCCAGGTGCTCCGAAAGATAAGTGATGACGGCGACGGCGAGACGGCATTGGACCTGATCGCTCGAAACGAGATCAAGTTGGTGGTGAACACGCCGCGCGGAAGTAGTGCATCAACCGATGGTGCGGAGATTCGACGCGCGTGCACGGTGAACAAGATTCCAGTTATGACGACCGTGGCCTCGGCGATCGCTGCCGCGAGCGGGATCGATGAATGGTCGTCGACCCCGTTCGAAGTGAAAAGCCTGCAGGAGTACCTCGGAATATGAGCCGGCGCTGGCCAGTCCGGAGAACCTCCGAACGCGTGGCTCCCACTCCGCTTGTGGATCTCACGACAGCGGTCGCCGACGTTGTGCTGCGAGCACCGATCCTGACTGCTGCGGGAACGTCGGGACACGGCGCGGAGCTTCGCAACCATATCGATCTGTCGTCGCTGGGGGCAGTCGTCGTAAAGAGTCTGAGTGCGCAGCCCTGGGCCGGTAACCCGCCGCCACGAGTGTGGGGGACCGACGCGGGGATGATCAACTCCGTAGGGTTGCAAAACGAGGGCGTCGATCATTGGGTTGCGAACGACCTGCCCGTTCTGCTGAAGCACAATGCCGCCGTGGTCGCGAGTCTCTGGGGATTCTCGATCGAGGAGTACCACGACGCGGCGCGCAGACTTCGGGGCGTTGCGGGGATTGTTGCCATTGAGGTGAACGTAAGTTGCCCCAACATCGAAGACCGCCGTCATATGTTCGCGCACTCCGTCGACGCGACGTCGGCGGTCATCTCCACGGTCCGTGAAGCGCTCGGTCCCGATGTCGCACTATGGGCCAAGCTCAGCCCAAATGTGACTGCGCTCACTGATATCGCCGGAGCAGCGCTCGAGGCCGGTGCCGACGCGCTTACCCTCATCAATACCGTGATGGGAATGGTCATCGACGTAGAAACACGACGACCGAAATTAGGCACTGGCGGCGGGGGCCTGAGTGGTCCCGCCATCCGGCCAGTTGCGGTGCGCGCCATCTACGAGACCCGGAAGCAATTTCCCCACGCGGCCATAGTTGGCGCTGGGGGGGTTGCCCGAGGGGTCGATGCCATCGAGTTGATCATGGCCGGTGCCAGCGCGGTGGAAGTCGGGACAGCTACGTTCTACGAACCGGCTGCGCCCGCCCGGATCCTCCGGGAAGTCCGCGATTGGTGTCAGCATCATCACATCACCACCATTACTGAATTGATCGGAGCAGCACATGGCTGAAATGCACCCGGCGCGCGACCTTCTCGCTCTCGCGCTCGACGTCGACGACGAAGTCGTCGCCCTGCAGATGGCACGCGAACTTGCTCCGTGGTTCGGCGTCGCCAAAGTCGGATTAGAACTCTTCACCGGAGTCGGGCCGGCCATCATCCCCCAGTTGATCGACCTGGGCTTTCGAGTATTCCTCGACTTGAAGATGGTGGACATCCCGAACACGGTGGGCAAAGCGGCCAAAGTTGCTGGTTCGTTGGGAGCCAGTTACCTCACCATGTACGGCCACGGCGGTGCTGACATGTTGCGTGCCGGGACGGAAGGAATGCTCGAAGGGGCCTCGCTGGCCGGCCTTCCCGAACCGACGCCGCTCGCCATAACCATTCTGACCAGCGATGGGGATGCTCCAGAACACATCCTGGGATCTCGCCTCCGGACCGCCATGGAAGGCGGGTGTCGCGGTGTTGTGTGTGCGGCCGTCGATCTGAGCGAGGTGAGGCTTTTGGCGCCGCGGATGGTGCGCGTGGTTCCGGGCATCCGTCCCAGCGACGCCGCAGCCAATGATCAGGCACGTCCTGCGACGCCTGCAGAGGCGGCGGCGGGTGGGGCAGATCTGCTTGTCATCGGCCGCGCGGTCACGTCGGCTTCTGACCGGGTAGGGGCCGCCAAAGCCATCGCCGATGAAGTGAATTCGGTTGTTTAGCGCAAATTTTCAAAAAGATCTGAGGTTGTTGGCGACACCCGGGGAACTTCGTCGGCTACCTTCAAAGCATGGCTCTTCCCCCCGCCCTCTCAACTGAAGCGCGCCAGGCTGCATTGGCCAAAGCTGCGATCGCCCGTACCGAACGTGCTGAGCTGAAGGCGCAGCTCAAGATGGGCGCGATCACCCTCGCTGAAGTCCTTCAGCGCGGTGAAACCGATGAAATTGTCGGGAGCACCAAGGTTCTCGTGCTTCTGGAATCTATGCCTGGTCTTGGCAAAGTCAAAGCGCGCCGCACACTTGAAGATCTCGGCATCGCGGAAACGCGTCGAGTGCGGGGCCTGGGAGCAAACCAGCGCACGAAGCTGCTTGAACTCGCCAAATCGGAATAGGCTTCCACCGCGAGGCGGCCGGGCGGATCGGGGGACACTGTGGTTCCATTGATCTTTGTGATTTCGGGACCGTCCGGTACCGGGAAGGGCACAATCGTCGATGCGCTCGTCCATGTCGACCCGACCCTGTGGTTGTCGAGATCGTGGACGACGCGGTCTCGTCGCAAGAACGAGTCGCCATACGCCTACCGCTTTGTCGACAAGGAGACCTTCGAGGCCCATATCGCCGCCGACGGATTCCTTGAATATGCCGAGGTGTTCGGAAACTTTTACGGCACGCCCATTCCAACACCGCCCGCCGGTTCCGATGTGGTGCTCGAAATCGATGTGCAGGGGGCCCGGCAGGTGGAGGCAAAGTTTGAAGGCGCAATTTTGATATTCATTGAGCCGCCGTCTCGCGACGCACAGGAGTCGCGGCTTCGATCACGCGGCGACGACGAAGCCACAGTTGCTCGCCGGCTGGCGAAAGCGGCGGCTGAAGAGGAAGTTGGACATCAAATCGCCGACCATGTGGTGGTCAACGACGAACTCGAGCGGGCGGTGGCCGAAGTGGCTGGTATCGTAGAAGCCCACCGTGCAGCACGCGCCCCCGGCGTCCCCCCAAACTGACCGGTCCCTGATTCACGATTTCATGACGAGGCATCAATATGGCAAAGCGCACTGGACTTACTGACCCGCCCATCGAGGCTCTTCTTGAGCGAGTCGAGTCGAAGTTCACCCTGGTAACCGTGGCTGCGCGCCGCGCCCGCCAGATCAACTCGTATTACCAGGGCCTCGGCGACGGGCTCGGGGCAATGATCCCGCCCCAGGTGGCGTCGGTGTCGAGCAAGCCGTTGTCGGTCGCGCTCGAAGAGATCGTCGCAGACAAGATCAACCACAACAAGCGTGCCGAGCCCGTTACGGCCGAGGTGGCAGCCGCCCGCGACGTTGCGGCTGTCGAGGCACCAGAACCAACCGCCTGATTGCATAGCGTGGGGTCTCTGTCCGGATCTCGAATCGTTGTTGGGGTCAGCGGGGGTATCGCCGCCTATAAATCGGTCGACCTCTGTCGCCGTTTGACCGACGCCGGGGCCTACGTTATTCCTGTTCTCACCGAAGACACTCTTCGATTTGTCGGCGCGCTTACCTTTAGCGCGCTTAGTTCCGAACCGGCAAGGGTCTCTCTGTGGGACGACCCGTCCGGCGACCCGTCGCCCCATACGACCCTCGGAAAATCGGTGGACCTCATCATCGTTGCCCCGGCGACGGCTCGTTTGATTGGGCGCTATGCAGCGGGGATCTCCGATGACCTCTTGACCGCGACGCTCTTGGCCACCCGCGCACCGGTCCTCGTTGCACCCGCGATGCATACCGAAATGTGGGAGCACCCCGCAGTGGTCGACAACGTTTCGACGCTTCGGAGCCGCGGTGTCCATATCGTGAACCCAGGGGTAGGTACGCTGGCCAGCGGCGACTTCGGTGCGGGACGCATGGCAGATGTGTCGGACATCGTCTCGGCCGCCACCGACGTTCTCAAGCGCTCAGGTAACGCTGACCTCAGCGGCGTCCACGTTGTGGTGAGTGCCGGTGGAACTCGGGAGGCGATTGATCCGGTGCGGTTCATCGGAAACCGTTCATCAGGGAAACAGGGTTATGCCCTGGGCGAACAAGCGGCGCGCCGCGGTGCCACGGTCACGATCGTGTCGACGGTTTCCTTGCCGGCGCCGAAGGGTGCATCGATCGTGCGCGTCGAGAGCGCAGCCGAAATGGCGGACGCTATGCAGATAGTGGCGAAGACAGCCGATGTGATTGTGATGGCCGCAGCCGTGGCGGATTTTCGACCTGCCCACGCCGCTGAGCGGAAGATAAAGAAAGCGGGTGGCGCTCCGCAGGTTCTCCTCGAACCCACCATCGACATCATCGCCGGTTTGGGAGCGGTCAAACGCGAGGGACAAATCCTTGTTGGTTTTGCTGCTGAAACTGAGAACCTGGCCGACTACGCACGCGACAAACTCCGGCGCAAGCACCTTGACCTGATCGTGGCGAACGACGTGTCAGAACCCGGTGTCGGGTTTGAACACGAGACGAACGCGGTGTCGATCTTCGACGCGACCGGCGGTGAGCAGACGGTTTCGCTGCAGTCGAAGTCTGAAATCGCAAACATCGTTCTCGACCGAGTCGTGGCGCTTCGCAACGCGCGCTGATCAAACCGTCCTTGCGTGCTACGTGCCCGCGCGTAGTGCCTCGACGGGTTGTAGCCCGGCCGCTCGGAGAGCGGGATACAGGCCGGCGAGGAGGCCCACGAGTGCACCGAGGATCGGGGCGCCGATAGGAATCCATGCGTCGAGAACCGGCGTCCACTCACGTGAGCGCTGACCGCAACGACGATGAGTACACCTATCGAGGATCCCAGGACGCCACCGATCAGCCCCATGACGGTTGACTCGGCAAGAAACTGGCCAGCGATGTGTCGACGAGAGAACCGTTCGCTCCACCATACAGGCGGACCATCTCTTCATCGCCGCAACGACCTTCGGATTCACAACGCACGACTTCGGCTCACCGGTGGGTTCAGACGTTGAGCTGCCGAGCAGCGCCTTGTCGTATGCCTTCTGGTCAGCAAACGATTTCCACCCGGAATCCTCCCTGAGGAGGAGGCGGATGAGTTACGGGTTCGGGGCTGGTTTCAGCGGGAGACTGATGACGACGCGAGCGCCGCCGAATTCGTTGTTGGAAGCCTCAACACGCCCGCCGTCGTCGCTGACCAACTTCGCAACAATTGCCAGACCGAGGCCTGAACCTGGTAACGACCGGTGTTCCTCGGAGCGATAGAAGCGATCAAACACGTGTGCTCGGTCGTTTTCGCTGAAACCCTTACCTCGGTCATCGACAGTTGTCATGAACGTCGTGCCGTCGGTTGATAAGCGAACATATACCGGCTGGTCTGGGGATGTGAACTTCACGGCGTTGCTCAGCAGATTGTTTATCGAGCGGGCCAGCACTTTGGCGTGGCCGACCACCGGTACGGAACCCTCGGGAAGTTCTGTTTCGATTGCGCGTCCTGATCGACGGCGCCAACGCGCAACCACGTCGCGTACGACATCACCAGCGTCGTATCGCGCACTCGGTTCCTCAAACGTCTCATCACTGGCCAAGGAAACGAGTTCGTTCATGAGGTCGCTGAGTTCGCCGAGTTCATCATGGAGGTCGCCGACGATGCTGGCCCTTCGGTCCGCCGGCAGGTCAGGGTGTTTGCGGAGGAGAGCGATGTTGGCGCGAAGGCTGGTGAGGGGAGTGCGAAGTTCGTGACTTGCGTCGTGAACCAGCTGGGTCTGTTGAGCACGCGATGTTCGAAGGGCATCGACCATTGAGCCGAAGGCCTTGGAGAGTCTCCCGGTTTCGCTGTCCGAGCGCGACGTCGGAAGCGCGACATCGAGCTGTCCGGAGTCAGCGATCGTTTCGGCCGTTCGGGTCAGGGCTGCGATCGGTCTTGCGATGCGTGACGCGACGAATAGTCCGGCGAGGCCGGCGAGCACACTTGCAGCGACAACGAGCCAGGCGAGACTCCGGAAGAGGCTAGCCAGAATGCGGTCGTTCTCCGTGATTTCGCGTGCGACCTGCACAGTCCCGCCCGACGAAAGTCCGATCGACAGAAGCCGATAAGTTCGGTCGTTCACATCGACCGTGCGGGCCTGCCTTTGCGACGTGTCGGCCTTGGCAAGTTTGATGTCCTCGGCATTCACCGGCAATGCAAACGGCCGAGATTGGAGGGAAACCACCCCCGATTTGTTGAGACATTGCACGATGGCGCCGTTGGGCTCCAACCGGCCGAGTGACCCTCCGTTTCGACGAGCGGAGCGACCCGCAGTGGCTGAGGTTGGTGGCCGCTCGATAGGACCGTCGCCGGCGAACCGGCGAGCAGGATTATCTGTACACGTACGAGTGATCAGCGCCGGGCGAGATTGCAGAGCATCGCCAAACCGGCCGAGGGAGTCACGAATTTCGTTGGTGTAGCGACTCTGCGTCAACCGGTAGCCCACGCTTCCTACGGCTAGAGCCGTCAACGCCCCGAGCGCCGCCATTAGCAGTGCAACGCGAGCCCGAAGCGAGCAGGTGGTAAGCATGCCTATCGTTTCTCAGTTTGGGAATCGCATTGAATAACCGATACCGCGAACCGTGTGAATTATCTGAGGAAGGCCGTCGGTTTCGAGTTTTCGCCGCAAATAGGACATGTAGACCGCAAGCGTTTTGGATTCCGGTCCGAAGTCATAATTCCACACCAGCTCATAGATCTGGGTGTGCGAGAGCACGATCCCGGCGTTTCGGGCCAGTGCCAGGAGCAGGTCGAATTCGGTTTTTGTGAGTTCGATCTCGCGTTCCGCCCGCCAGGCGCGTCGGCCGGCCTCGTCGATGCGAATATCGCCGACGATGATCTCCGAAGGGGCGTCGGCAAATGTTACGCGTCGGACGAGCGCTCGAAGATGGGCGAGCAGGTCCTCTGTATCAAATGGTTTGGCGAGGTACGCGTCGGCACCGGCATCGAGCCCCGAAATCCGGTCAGTGGTCTCTGACCGGGCGGTGAGCATAAGAATCGGTCGTCGGTCGCCCTCGGATCGAATTTTGCGACACACCGACAGCCCATCGAGGTACGGCATCATCACATCGAGGACGAGTACGTCGGCATTTGACTCTCTGGCCTTTTCGAGCGCCTGCGAACCATCCGTGGCGAGTTCGACCTCATAGCCCTCGAGCTCGAGCGAAAGAGCGACCGCGTTGCGAATTGCCCGGTCATCCTCGGCGTACAGAATTTTCGTGCTCATGAGGGTCGGTCTTTCTTTGGGGGCATGCTCAACCACTGCTGGGCAAATTGGTCGCGTTACGGTGTAGTCAACACTGCTCAGGTGAGGTAGTCCCACGAGATGGGTAAGAGTTCCGTAAGACGATCTCTGAGCGAGCCGGCCAACGTCAAACCATGAGGAACGCTCGAAGCGAATGAACCTCACTTTACCGCTGATGCGATTGCCGAGCTTGTCTCCTTAGCCGGCCGTCGAGGCGCTCGACGCAGCATTTTCCGCAACATTGGAACTGAACGGCCGCTCATGCGAGAGGTGGATGCGAGCGTCGTGAAGGACAGTGCGGTGTTTGTCGACGATGGTGCTGCGGCACGAGCCGAAGCTGGTGACCTGATTCAGGCGACAGGGGAGGGGTGGTCGTGGGAAAGCGTTCGGGGCGACCTCGCCGATATTGCGGCGCGTCGAGCCGGTCGGAGCAGCGAGTCCGAGGTCACGTTGTTCAAGAGCGTCGGGCTGGCTATTGAAGATCTTGTCGTGGCGCGTCTTGTGGCACATCGCGCCGGGCTGTTTGCGTTCTAACGAGCCGTTGTCTCAAAATGGTTCCTCGGACTGTTCTGGGACCGCATCACCGTATTGCCCACCGCTGCCTGCCCGAGAAATAGCGGTCCGTTCAGCAGGCGGGACAGAAACGATAAGTACAGGTGGTATCGCGGCCGATCGGGACCATTCCCTCTGTTGGAGTAAGAATGGTCGTGATGAACCAGATAAATCTTTCCATGCTCCTACTCCGGGTGGGCGTGGGCCTCATGATTGCGATGCACGGTTACGCTCACGTATGGAAGAAGGGTGAGTTGGCGATCAAGGGAACCGCTGCGTGGTTCGGATCGATGGGGATGCAGCCACCCCTTGTCCATGCGTGGTTGGCGTCGATTACCGAACTCGCATCCGGCCTTTTGCTTGTGCTCGGTCTTGTGACGCCGTTGGCCGCTGGCGGTGTGTTCGGGGTCATGTTGGTCGCCTTTCTGATCGCGCATCGGACAAATGGCTTCTTCATCTACAACTCCGGCCAGGGGTGGGAGTACGTCGCAATGATCATGGTCGTGACCGCAGTACTCGGAACGCTCGGGGCGGGTGAGTGGTCCCTCGACCACGCCTTCGGTGTTACGTGGTTGTCCGGGTGGCGCGGTCTCGCGGTGGTCCTAATGGGTGGAGGCGGCGGCGCTCTTGCGCTCCTCGGCGCATGCTGGCGTCCACCGGCAAAGAAATCCTGAGCGGGCGTTATCGAGGTCTGGGCATCGTGATGCCAGGATGAAGCGGTGAAGATATACGGCGTTTGCAACGCGTCCCCGGACTCGCTCAACACCGATTCCATTGTGTTGGATCCGCCTTCGGCAGTCGCAAGGGCGAAGGCTCTCCTGGCCGACGGAGCGGACATGATCGACCTCGGCGGGCAGGGTTCGACGCATGTTGCCACGGAAGTCGACGAGGAAACCGAATGGTCGCGTCTGAAGGCGATTATTCCAGCGATTCGTGAACTTGGGGTTGACCTTTCGGTGGACACGTGGCGTCCTTCGGTCATGCGACGGGCGTTGGAGGCCGGTGCCACTGTGATGAACGCAGCCGACGGACTGCAGGCCCCGGGAATGTTGGCGGTCGCGGCCGACTATACGTGCCCCATTGTCTTGCCGTTCATGAACGGACCGGACCCGCTACGACTCGAACATGTTCACGGTGACGCCATCGAAGTGATGCTCAGCTGGTTCGAGAAGATACTTCGGACCTGCGATCGCTTTGGGGTGCGCGAACGCGTGATTCTTGACCCTGGCACGGGATTTGCCCCGCTGGGCTGGGAGTGGTCGTCGCGCTATCACTTTCAAAAGCACGTGTACTCGAACCTGGACCGCTTACGTACGTTCGGTCTCCCGATCTATATCGCCTTACCCTGGCGAGAGACGGAGCAGCACGAGGAGTTGCTGCGAATCGTTCTGCGAAGCGATGTGGATTTTGGACGCGCCCATTATCCGGCACACATCCGGGCGGTCGAACACGAAGTGCGGGAGAAGCCTTCGTGGTGAGAGCGCTTCACGGCGCCCTCCGGTATACCCGGAAGAATCGGTGGCGATTCCTGCTGTGGGGCGCGGTTGGTTTCGTTGAGTTGGTGGCCGTCTGGTGGGGCGCTCGGGTACAAAACGCAAAACCCTGGGTCAAGCTGGGTGCCGCTCCACTCGTTGGAATCGAAGAGGAACGGGGATGGGACCTTCGCCTCAGTCTGAAGACCGTGCCGGCAGCACTTCTCATGCTTGCCGTGATCATATGGGCACCTATGGTCGCACGTCGGGCGCGATGGTGGCTCGTCGTCACCACGACCGGGGTTGTTGCCGGAATGCTCTCCCTGGCTCTTGCGTTTACCGACGGTGAGCGTGGTGTCCTCGATCCGGTGATTCACCCGACCGAGTATTGGTCAGTGATTCGCGATTTGCCTCCGGCCGGAACCTTCGTGAGGACATATGTTGATAAGCTTGCCTATTATCCCGTTCACTATCGCGGTCATCCGCCGGGATTCATGCTGATTCTCAAAGTTCTCGCCTCTGTCGGGTTTTCGGGCCCGTGGCCGGTGGCCCTGCTCTCTTTGGGGGCGACGGCGTTGGTTCCGGTGCTTGTGCTGTCAACGGTTCATCGAGTCGTCGGTGATCAACAGTTTGCTCGACGTTGCGCTCCATTTCTGGTGGCCGCCCCGTACACGATCTGGGCGATGACGTCGGCCGACATCGTCTTCGCAGCACTCGGAGCGCTTTCGGTCTGGCTGGTCATCGTTACGCTCGATTCGCTGCGTTGGTGGCCGCTCTATTCGTTTCTTACCGGGGTGTCGTTCGCCCTCTTCGCCCATTCCAGCTACGGTGCCGTGATGTTCTCGTTGACTCTTGCGCTGGTGGCGCTTCCTGCCGCTCGACAACGTTTTTCGTGGCGGTCGATCGGCTTGCGCCTATTGCCTCTGATCTTTGGGGGTCTCCTGGTGACTTCAGTGTTCGCACGAGTTGGCTTCTGGTGGTACGAAGGCGCGGTGGCGACACGGGACTGGTACTGGAAAGGCACCGCGCAGTTTCGTACGTGGACATATTTTGTGGTGGCCAACACTGCAGTTGTCTTCATCGCGGCAGGACCTGCCTTCGTGCAGGGAATCGGGTCGTTACGCGGTCGGGCCCGTTGGATCGTTGGCGGTGCGGCTCTCTCGATCACGGCGGCCACGATCTCGCAGTTGTCGAAGGGCGAGGTCGAACGCATTTGGCTCCCCTTCTACCCATGGCTGATGGTGGCGACGGGGGCCATAGCCGCGCATCGTCGACGGTGGCTCGCTACGCAGTCGGCACTTACTTTTGGCCTTGCAATTTCTCTGCTCACGAAGTGGTGAGCCGAGCCGCGATGACCTAGGCGTCTACAGCGCGTCTATGAGCCTCGTCAGCCGCCGAGATTACCGATTCGCCGGGCCCGCCATTGCTTTGACGTTCGGTGTCGTAGTGAGCCCCGACGATGGCGGCCGCAGTAGCCCCGACTGACGCGGCAACTGCTTCAGGGTTGTAGCCACCCTCCAGGAACAAGACGACGCGCTGAGGCGCAAACGACATCAGACGCTGGACCATCGCTGCGTAGTCACCTGCGGAAAGACCGAGCCCGCCGAGCGGGTCCGCACGGTGGCTGTCGAATCCCGCGGAGATCAGTACCCAATCGGGCTTGAACGCTTCTACTGCCGATGCCACGACGGTGTCATAGGCCCGCAGAAAAACGTCGCCGGTCGTTCCTTCGGGAAACGGGAGGTTGATGACCCGACCGGGTGCATTGGGTCCGCCCGTTTCGGAGACCTCACCGGAGAATGGCCAATGCCTTTCGAGTTGTGACGAAACGAACAACACGTTCGGGTCATCCCAAAAGATGGCCTGTGTCCCGTTGCCATGATGGACGTCCCAATCGACGATTAGCACGCGTTCGCCGAGTGCGGTCCGAGACTTTGCGGCGATCGCTACGTTGTTGAAGAGACAGAAACCCATGGCCCGATCAGACAGGGCATGGTGGCCCGGTGGGCGTATCAGCGCGAACCCCGCCGGGGCGGCTCCGGCGTGAACGGCTTCGAGGAGCGCAAGGCCAGCGCCCGCGGCACGACATGCGGTGATCCATGAGCCGGGGGACGCCTTCGTGTCGGGGTCTATGTCGCCACCACCGTTTTGGCAGAAGCACTCCAGCGCGTCGATGTAGGTAGAAGTATGAACACGTTCGAGTTCCGCCCTCGTGGCGGTGCGCGGTTCGATCATCAGCATTGCGTCGCCGAGATCGGCGGCAAGCAAGCCGTTCCACGCGGCCACAAGTCGCGACGGATGCTCGGGATGGTGCGGGTGGGTGTGATGCTGATCGAGGTTGTGAAGTGACGCAATCGCAAGTCCCTGGCTCATCCGCCTAGCGTAGGCCTTTGCTTTTCAGAAACTGACCAAAACCTTGATCCGAGCTCGTCGTTGATCTGAGAGAGTGGTGCCGTGCCTCGTCGTTCAACGGCCCTGCAAACCGATCGTTATGAGATAACGATGATCGACGCGGCCCTCCATTCCGGTGCTGCCGATCGTCGGGCAGTTTTTGAGGTGTTCACCCGGGGCCTGCCGCCAGGCCGTCGCTATGGGGTTGTCGCCGGGACACAGCGCGTCATCGAGTCAATCGATGATTTTCGTTTCCTCCCTGACGAAATTGATTACCTTCGCAGTATTGGTGTCTCCCATGAGGCCCTCAAGTGGCTGGCGTCGTATCGGTTTCAGGGCGACGTGCACGGCTACCCGGAAGGCGAAGTGTACGGCGCATGGTCTCCGATCCTCACCGTCGAGGCAACCTTCGCCGAGGCGGTGGTGCTGGAGACCATGATTTTGTCGATCTTTAATCATGACGCGGCGGTCGCGGCTGCGGGAAGCCGGATGGTAAGTGCCGCCCAGGGCCGGCGAATGATCGAGATGGGCTCGCGGCGGACCGACCCCGACGCAGCTATCGCGGCAGCCCGAGCGGCCGCGATAGCCGGAATCGACGCGACGTCGAATCTTGCTGCGGGAATGCGGTACGGCCTCGAAACGGCAGGGACCGCCGCCCACTCCTTCACCATGGCTCACCTCGACGAGCCGACTGCCTTTACCGCCCAAATCACCGCGCAGGGTGTCGGGACAACACTTCTCGTCGACACCTATGACATCGCGAACGGGCTCAAGAACGCGGTTGAGGTTGCCCGCAAGTTTGGACACAGCGGTCCGGGCGGCGTGCGAATCGATTCCGGCGATCTCGTGGCCGAGACGCGTGCGGCCCGTGCAACCCTCGATGCACTTGGTGCATACGAAACCCGCATCGTGGTGAGCGGCGATCTCGACGAGTTCCGAATCGATGAATTGGTGCGAGGCGGAGCTCCGATCGACGTGTTCGGCGTGGGCACAAGTCTGGTCGTCGGATCGGGTGCGCCGACGGCAGGCCTCACCTACAAACTGGTTTCAATCGAGGACGGAAACGGGATCATGCAGGGGGTGGCGAAACGATCACCGGGCAAGGCTGGGGCAGCCGGTCGTAAGCGCGCTGATCGTAGACTCGATCGCCTCCGGGACTGTTACGTCGAACGTCTGTCGGTTGATCTGGAACTGAATCCGGCTCTGCAGGTTCGTTACGTATCAAAAGGTGTTCGCGTACGGGAGAGTTCAGTTGACGAGGCTCGTCGATATCATGGTGCTGCGCGTGAAGCGCTCGCTGTGGTCGGCGGTCTTGAACTCATGAACGGTGAACCGGCGATTTGCCCAGAAGTTGTCGACATCGTTGGTTGACAGGTCGGCTCGATAGATATTATATGTGTACAGATAGTATGGGGAGTGGACAATGGCAAAACGAGCCTTTGTGATTGTGGATTGTCAGAACGACTTCTGTGAAGGTGGATCACTTGCCGTGGAGGGCGGCGCCGCAGCGATAGCTCGGATTGCCGACTTTGTTCGTTCTCTGGTGTCTACCAACGATTCTACGGGTCGGTCAGACACGACTCTTGTCGTTGGAACCCTTGATGCTCACGTTGACCCCGGTTCGCATTTCAGCGCAGCACCGGACTTCATTGACTCATGGCCGCGCCATTGCGTTGTTGGCACCGAAGGTGCCCAGCCGCACCGCAACCTCTTGGGGGTTCTGCCGTTCATAGACGCGTGGTTTGCCAAAGGCGGGCGTGAGGCTGCCTACAGCGGTTTTGAGGGTCGCTCGACGACCAGCGGTGAAACGCTCCATGAGTATTTCAGCCGTCAGCGAGTTTGCGAGGTCGACGTTGTCGGGCTGGCCACCGACTATTGCGTTGCTGCGACATGTCGGTCGGCGGTTGCGCTCGGCTACTCGGTCCGGTTGCATCGAAACCTTTGCGCGGCGGTGCAGCCATCACAGGCGCAGGCTGTTCTGAGCGAGTTAAAGGCGTGTGGCGTGGCGGTGGTGTGATGGCGAAGCTTTTCGCAGCAGATCCCTGAAATTTGCGCGTTTTGGACGCACGGACGCGAAGTTCGCGATTAGGGTGTCCCGCAACACAACGGAATGTCCTGCAGCCTGTGCTGCGTGAGTCCGGGGCCGCTGGTCCCGATTATCGATTGCCTTCGGTTTTGAGGGGGCACTGAGGTCTCGAGATCATGTTGCAAGCCCTACCTTTTGGTTGTCGCAAAACTGTTCGGCGTAGCGTCGTCGCCCTGTGTGTTTGCTTCGTACCCTTTCCAGCGTTGAGTTCGGCATCGGCGCAAACAACCAGCACTATTCCTGTTCTTGCCGGTCAACCGATGTTTTCGGAGTCAACCACGGTGGCACCGAGCGGCAACGCCAAGGTGGTGGTCGCTGCCGCATCGCAGACAACCGACGGCGTTCCCACTGCCCGCACCGACGTGAAGGTCCCGAAATTTTCCGACCCGCTGGCCGATCTTGCTGCGGAAACCCTGAGGGCCATGAAGGCGCGTGGCTTCGGCTCGGTAAACGTGGCTGCTCCGTCGCCTACCCAAGACGGCGCTGTGGTCACCGTGAGCAATCAGGTCCAGGTCGTGGGTGCCACGGTGCCTGCACCGTCGGCGTCAGCTCCGGTGGTCGGCCCAGGGTCGACCAACTGGACATCTGCGGTTATCAACACCGATTCGCTGTCTGATTATCTGTTCGGAAACGCGATCGAGGTCCCCATCGCCCCCAGCACGCAAAACATTTTGGCGAAATTGCCGAGCGACCCACAGGTTCGCTACTCATCGGCACTTCGCCAGGTTTCGATCTCGGTGGCGAATCGGATAAAGGGAGCGAAGGCAGCCGACCTGGAAGCGGTCTGGCTCCGTACCGACGACCGTCGAATGACCGTGATTCTGACCGCCCTGGCCCAAGTTGGAACGATGTACCGCTACACCGGGAACCAGCCGGGCGGGTTCGACTGCTCTGGGCTGACGTCGTACTCCTGGTCGCGCGCGGGGGTGAAGATCCCCCGCGTTTCTACCGAACAAATTTCGGCCGCAACGCCCCGTACCCCGGCTGACTTGGCGGTCGCCGACTTAATCTGGCATCCCGGCCACATCGGGTTGTACCTCGGTGTGAGCGATTACATCGTGCACTCTCCCCAGACCGGCAAAGCCGTCGAGGTTCGAACCTGGGGCAAGGCCCAGCGCTTCGGCACTCCGCTCTAAGACGGTGGGTGTAGGGCAGTGGGTGTAGGGGCGGTGGGTGTAGAGCAGTGGGTGTAGGGCAGTGGGTGTAGAGCGGCGGATCTAGAACTGCGCACGGAAGTTCGAGAATTCCTCGCGAAGATCGTTCAGCACGGCGTGAAGGCGCTCGACTTCAGCCTCGAGGGCGTCGAGTCGTTCGCTGCGCAGCGATGAGCCTGGGTGTTGCGAGGCGGAAGCGCCCGACGCTGTCGATAGTGCGGCCATAGTGGCCGCAATGTCGACAGGGCCGCCGAGGAGTTGCGCAACCCGAGGTTCCTTGTGTCCTGGAAATCGCTCCAGGCGAACAATCAGTGGGCTTGGCCAGCGTCGGCGGTAGTTGGCGGGTCGCTCGTCCGTGGCGCTCTCACCATAGGTCCCTGAGAGCTGGCCATCACTCGTGGTGGCAATAGCCGAATCGGCATCAACCGTCGGGTCGCACAGTTGGTCGAGCGTGCGTTCGAGATCGACCGATGTTTCGAAGGGAAACAGCCGATCGGTTCTGGTCCGGATCTCGTTGACGGTTTGGGGCCCGCGTAGGAGCAGTACGGCCAGCACCGCGAGTTCCGCGTTGGTCAGACCCAGCTGGTTCACCAGGTCGTGCTTGTACTTCTCGACCCGACTACCTGGCCGAGGAAGTTCGACCCGTACATAACGGTGGCGCATGCGAAGGTGATCGACGGCCGCCTTCACGACATCGGGGCTGTAGTCGGCGACCGGGTCACGACTCGTCGTCTGGTTGCACCCGGTCACGAGCGAATTCATCGTTAAGGGGTATTGATCCGGGGTGATCATCGACTTTTCGACGAGACACCCAAGGACACGTTGTTCTTCGCCGGTGAGATCCACGTGTGAAGGCTACTGGTGCCGTCGTCGTGACTGGGCGACCGACTCGGTGTCCGCTACCGTACGAATTCACCGTCGTGGCCCCGTCACGCACCTTGGAGGAACGCAATGCCCGAGACCTGGTTCGCCGACTTGCCGATAAGCGAGAAGTTCCCGATTTACACCCGTGCCAACGCCGGTGAAGTGATGCCTGATCCGGTCAGCCCTCTGACCGCGGCGTTGGGGATACTTGCGGCCGGCGAGGCGGGCTGGCGCGACGCCTATGTCAACGCGGGAACATGTGACCATTCTGATTTCGAAAGCGATCGCCCGAACACGGTCGGTTTGCTGGGCGGCTACATGTTTCTCAATATGTCGTTGACGCGGCTCTTCGGCGCTCGGTTCCCAGGGCTTACCCCCGAACAGGTCGACGTGCAGTACTTCGGCACGATGCCCGGAATTCCGCCCTATGTGGCCGAGGTTTGGCACACCAGTGAACGGCACTCACAACGCCTGACCGAGTTCATGATGTGGACGTTCGCACAGACCGACCTTCCGGAGCTACGTGCGGATGCACAGCGAGTTCAGGCCGTGGTTTCAGGACGTCCGGATTTTGCGACGCTGAGCGACCGTGAGCTACTCGCCCGGGCACGGACGTTAGCTGGTGAGTATCGGACACTCTTCGAACGCCACATTGGAACATCATCGGCCGCGGGTTTTGGAATCGGAACGGTGGCCGGGGTCTGTGATGCAATCGGGCGGCCGGATCTGTTGATGCCGCTCATCTCGGCGGCTGGCGATGTCGATTCCGCCGCGCCCTCGTGGGCGATGTGGGAGATGAGCCGTATCATCGAGAAATCGGCACCACTCTCCGATCTCTTCGACAACAATTCTCACGACTTGCACAGCGCGCTTATGAACTCGCTTTCCGACGATATAGATGCACGAAAGCTCCGATCTGCCTTGGCTGAGTTCATGACGAAGTTCGGTTGCCGCGGCCCAAACGAATGGGAACTCCGATCGCTGACATGGGAGTTGCGGCCGAATCTGGTGATGGTCGCGATTGACCGCATGCGCCCCATGCCCGACTCCGACTCACCGCAAGGTCACACCGAACGACTCAGGGCGGAGCGTGAAAAGGTGACCGCGGAAGTCATGCAGATGCTTGCCGGGAACGACGAAGCCCTCGGCCAGTTCCTCGGAGGCCTCAACGTCGCGCTGCTCTTCTCTACCGGTCGCGAGCGTACGAAGACGAACAACATTCGCATCGTCCATGAGCAGCGAATGGCGATTCGAGAAATCGGGCGGCGGATGGTCGCCCTCGGTCATCTCGATACCGTCGAGCAGATATTCATGCTGCAAGACGAGTTGCCCTTCAGCGAGTTCGAGCGCTATCTGGCCGATCCCGCATCCTTCAGACAGACCATTCTCGAACGCGAGCGAGAGTATCTCGAGCTCTTCGACTACGAACCGCCATTCATTATCAACGGCGTCGTGCCGCCTTTGTCGACCTGGGCTCGGCGCAGCAATGCACGTGCCGTTGCGCAGGTGAAGTCAGGCGATGTCCTTTCCGGAATCGCTGGTTGCCCCGGGGTCGCTACTGGAATAGCTCGCGTCATCCTCGACCCGGGCGACCCGTTTGCCCTCGAGCCAGGTGACATTCTCGTAGCCCCAGTTACCGACCCCGCGTGGACACCGCTCTTCGTACCGGCAGCTGCGGTCGTAGTCGACGTTGGCGCGCAGATCACACACGCAGTGATTGTGTCGCGCGAGCTTGGAATTCCGTGTGTCGTTTCGGTGACCGACGCAACAAGGAAAATCCCGAATGGAGCCACGATTACCGTCGACGGTACAAACGGCACAGTAACGATTCACTGAGTGTTCTCGCCGAATACGTTTGTGGAGCAGCATGACTACCGAAGATGTGTACGGATGACCGCCCACGGGCAGCAGACCTAGGTGTTTGCGTCGCGTACCTTTTTTGATGCGTTTGCACCACCGATTGTGCCGCAGCACGAACTCATTGAGTCGGCGGCCCTCGATGGGCCGGTCCATCTGATCATCGATCCCGATTCTGCCTTGTGTCCGCTTCCAGTACGTACACGTACGAAACTGCTTCGATTGGTTCATCCAACGGCTACCGTGCTCGTCGACCAAGGATCGGTCACGGAGTCACTGCGCCGGGCGTCGGCCCCCCTTCGTTTCGAAGCGCAAACCAGGGCCGTACAACGCGACCCGGTCCAGCAGTGGTCCCTTTTCCACGCATGGACAAAAGCCGAACTGGTGATTCGTATTTGCTGTATCGGTGCTGAGTCAACGGGGAAGTCAACCCTTGTGCAGGCTCTCGCCGAGAAGCACAACACGCACCAAATCCATGAGTTTGGTCGGGATTACACGGTCACGAAACAGAACGAGGGAACCAATGACCGTTGGACCACCGAGGATTTCATCGCGATTGCAAATCGACAACAGGAACTTGAGGACGCTGCGGCGGTCGATTCGGGACCGATGCTGTTTTGTGACACCGACGCAATGACGACGGCACTGTGGCACGAGCGGTACCTGAAAACCCGCAGCCGCGAGGTAGACGAAATCGGACGAAAGCGTACGTACGATTTGTTTGTGCTCTGCGACATCGACATTCCCTGGGAGCATGACAGTATTCGCCTGGGGGCCGATACCCGGGCGTCGATGCACAAGCGCTTTCTCGAAGAGCTGACGTTGGTCCGCACCGAACCGTGGATTCTTGCGTCGGGGAATGTGGAGCAGCGAATGGCTCGGGTCGAAGGTGCGATCGCCGAACTCGGTTTGCTTACCGCACGGTCTCTGTACGCACCTGCGCGTTTTGTGAACCGTCCCTAGCCGGCGCACCTTCGACCCAAGTCCGTGCGTGCCCTACGGTGCAATAGCCGCCTCGAGAAATCTCGCAACTGCGCAGACCAGTTCGTCGGCATTGGGGGCTCCAACGATCTGCAGGCTGGCGGGAAGGTGGGAGTCTCGAGACCCACGATGATCGTGGGGCACGGGTATGGGAAGACTGATTGCGGGGAGCCCAAGCAGATTCGCGAATCGAGTGAACGCAGTGATCGGCGTCGTCGTGTCGTCGAGCAGTGGAGCACGGGTGGGCGTGGTCGGCATCGCGATCACATCTGCGGCGGAGAAGATTGTGTGCAGCGAGCGAAGCCCGGACTCCCGAACGGCGCGTGCGCGCACGAGTTCGTCCATTGAGATCGCCGACCCGAGAATGAGCCGATGGCTCGTCGGAGGGCTTACTCCGTCGGGCACGCTAAGAAGGTGACGGTCCTCCATCCAAGCTTCGGCGAGGAGAACGCTAAGACAAGACCGTTGAATCTCATCCCACATCGTCAGATTGATATCGGCAACCCGCACCTCGGAATAGCCGAGGGCAGCGGTCACGGCAGCATCGACCGCCGGGTCGGTCGCGGTCCTTTCGGGTTGCGCCCGGGCGACACGTATTCGCGATGGATCGATTGCGCGAACCCGGGACCTGAAGCCCGCCTCCAACAAATCCATTCCGGAAATGACGTCTTCCACATTGCGCCCTAGAGGACCGATGGTGTCGAGAAACGGGGCGAGTGCCCACACCCCCTTGTTGGAGATGCGCCCCCAGGTGGTCTTTAGTCCAACAATTCCGCAACACGAAGCCGGTATCCGTATGGAGCCCCCGGTATCGGAGCCCAACGCTATGTCGGCTTCTCCCGTCGCAACGGCAACCGCCGACCCGCTCGACGAACCACCCGGCATTCGGGTCGGGTCCAGCGGATTCGTTGGTGTGCCGTAGGCAGGATTGATCCCGGTCGCCCCAAACGCAAGCTCATGGAGGTTGGTTATGCCGACAACACGTAGGTTTCCGGCTTCTGCCTCCGAACGGACCCTACGTATGCATACTGCATCTTCGGTCGCGGGTGAGGTCGTTTTCTCCAACGCTCGACATGCGGCGGTGGTCACGAGGCCTTCAACGTCGATCAGACCCTTGATGGCGATCCGTTGGGGACCGCTTCCAAAGGTGGTCCGATCGAGAAACACCGAATCACCACGCACGAATCAGATTGCCTTGACCGACGAACGTCGGGTGTCGCTCACACAGGCGAACAACGACGCCTTGCCGCGGATACCGATCGAGGGCAGCGCATTCCAATCGAATTCGCAGTCCTTGGGGCGAGTTGGACTTGGACCGGTGTAGTCGCGAACCTCACACCCCAAGACCGCTGGCTCTTCGCCGTACTCATAATATGTACAGTTAATATGTTTCGACGGTGTCTGAAACCCGTGGACAGGTACCTGCCCTTGAGCTACTGCGCCGGGAAGGATTACCGCTCCAAGAGCAGCGGCCACGGCAGCAACGGAGGCGAAAAGGGCGAGGACTTGTTTCGTCGACATCGCGCTGAGTCTACGAGGCACCGCCCGAATCGATGGCCATTGCTGTGCATCGGGTTCGACGTCGATGTTTTCGTCGACTTCACGCGATCACCGGGCTTATGGTGACGGCGGACTCGTGAAGCGGGAGTCACCTCAGCCAAGTTGTGTGCGGATCGCGTCAAGAATAGGCGAATGGAATCTCCTGTCATCATCGTTGGCGCCGGTTTGAGTGGGCTCGTAGCAGCGAATGCGCTCCAAGCGGCCGGTTGTCAAACGATGGTCATCGACAAGGGGAGATCGGCGGGTGGTCGCCTGGCGACCAGACGGCTGAATGCAAGCGCCGGTGGCTCGACAAGGTTTGCCCGGGTTGACCATGGCGCGCAGTTCTTCACGGTCAGGTCGCCGGACTTTGCTGAGCTGGTTCATGACTGGAGGCGGGCCGGGCTGTTGATGGAGTGGTGCCGAGGCTTCTCATCGGAGGGCGATGGATACCCCCGGTACTGTGCCGAGGGCGGGATGAATACGATCGCCAAGTACCTGGCCTCGACGTTGGACGTGAGAACGGAAACTACGATTCATGCGATCGCGGGCGGTGACGGTGCGCTTTCGGTTCTTGCCGCGTCGGGGGAGCGATGGGAGTCGAACCAGATCGTCACGACCGCGCCGGTCCCGCAATCGCTCGCCTTGATCGACAATGGATGGCTGGCGATCGAAGAAGCCGTGCGTTGCAAACTCGATGCAGTTAAGTACGCGAAGTGCATCGCGTTGCTCGTATCCCTCGACGGGCCATCGAGTGTCGCGGAACCTGGCGGTATGCAATTCGATGAATCGACAAACGCGGTGTGGTCTTTCGTCGGAGACAACTTCCGAAAGGGCATCAGCGACATCCCTGCCGTGACCTTTCACGCCAACGAACTGTTTTCCGAGGAACACTACGATGATGATGAAGCCGATCTTCGTGCCGCGCTTCTCGAAGCTGCGGGGCCCTTTCTTGGCGCAGCATTGCCCACGTCGGTGGATGTCAAGAAGTGGCGCTACGCCCGGCCAACAGTTCTGCATGCCGATCGATGTGTGACGACGAACCCACTCGAAGACACGACGTTGGTGTTTTGCGGCGATGCATTCGGCGAGGCGCGTGTTGAGGGAGCGGCGTTGAGCGGACTCGCAGCAGCCGAAGCATTGCTCCGGTAGACCTGCCTTCCGCTACCTTCGAGGGATGCTCCATACTTCGTACGAACACGGTCCCCATGTGCTGCTCGCGAGCATCGATCGGCCGCACAAACGCAACGCCGTCGATGGCCAAACGCTTGCAGCGATTGCCGATGCCATCGATGCGGCGGTGGAAGGGAAGGCGCGGGTCGTGGTTCTAACGGGTGTCGGGGGCCACTTCAGTGCAGGCGCAGATTTGGGGGGCGTCGAGAACATCGAGTTCCTCGACAATCTCCGCCGAGCGCTTGTGGCGCTTGCGGAGGCGCCGTTGGTAACCCTGGCCGCGGTCGACGGCTTTGCGCTGGGGGCCGGAACGCAGATGGCGTCGTTCTGCGATCTCCGCATGGCGACCGAGGGGGCCACGTTCGGGATTCCAGCAGCAAAGCTGGGCATTGCTGTCGACCAGGCGACGGTGGCCCGGGTTGTCGAACTCTGTGGCGGCGGTCCCGCTCGCTCGATGCTGCTCGCGGCCGAAAGCATAGATGGAAAGCGCGCGTATGAACTTGGCTTCGTGCAGCGTCTCGGCGATCTCGCGGCAGCGCTCGAATGGGCGAAGGAAATTGCCGAGCTCGCCCCGCTTACGATCGCTGCGCACAAGTCGGCTTTGACCGCCGTGCGTCACGCCAACTCTGGGCCAGTCGATAGGCAAGCCACAGCCGGGTTTGTTCGAGCTTGGGAAAGCGAGGACCTCGTAGAAGGCCGCACCGCCTTTCATGAGAAACGGCGTCCGAAGTTCGAGGGCATGTAGCGAGGGTCGGAAACGATCGGGCTAGAGCGCGCTCAGGGCTGCGTTTACAAGCTGGTCAGGCAAGAGATCGAAGGTCTCGTAGAGCTCTGAGATTGTTCCCGACTGGCCAAAGGAGTCGACGCCCACCGGGACCACGGGTGCCCCGAAGACCGAGCCCATCCAGGCCATCGCATGCGACGCTGCGTCGTGGGCGGTCACGATCGGTGCGCGGCGATTTTGTGGAGCAATGAGGTCGTGCAGGTGGAACGAGCTGTAGCCGCCGACCCGGGCTCGCTTCCGTGCGGCGTCACGCCAGCCTCGATAGAGCCGATCGATCGAGGTCGCGTCGATCACGGTTGGGGCGACCCCCTCTTGCTCAAGTAGTTCCGCGGCCCGTAGGACTTCCGGGATCACTGCACCGGACGCAATCAGCATCACCGTCGGGTACTCCTCGGCGACAGCATCGGCTGAGGGCTCACGCAGAATGTAGCCTCCCGCTAAAACATCAGCGCGCAGACGGTCTTTTCCAAGCCTTTCCATTGCTGCAGCAAACGGAGCTTGGTCGAGTGGCCGAGTCGAGAGACGCAGGTAGAGCGAGTCTCGGTCGGGGTGGCTTAGCCCTGCGAGCCCATCACAGAGGATCCAGTCAAGAGCGGTTGCATATGCGGGTTCGGCGAGGGTCAGACCAGGGAGTTCGAGACCGATGGAAGCGGTAATCGTCGACTGGTGTGCTCCGCCCTCCGGAGAAAGCGTGATGCCCGACGGCGTGCCGACGACGACGAACTTTGCGCCGTTGTAGAGGGCATAGATGAGCGCATCAAGTCCACGGCACACGAACGGGTCGTACACGGTGCCGATGGGAAGGAGGTGTTCGCCATGCAGTTCGTGGCCGAGACCGAGCGCATGAAGAAGCAGGAACAGGTTCATCTCGCTGATGCCCAACTCGATGTGCTGGCCAGTTCGGCCCTGCTTCCAACGGAGGAGGCGTTCCTCACCGAGATAGTCGGGCTGGTCCTCGTGAGTGAACACACCCATTTTATTGATCCAGCCGCCCAGGTTCGTGGAGACGCTCACATCGGGCGACGTTGTGACGAGGCGGTTTTTTACCCCGTCGATGTTCCCGAGGCTGGTAAGTACACGTCCGAATGTTTCTTGCGTGGAAACGTCCCTCGCCGCGAACACATCAGTTTCGATCGGCACTCCGAGGACAGGCCGATCGGCCGGTGGGCGATTGTTGATAGCACCGCCGACCGATCGACATATCGTTCCTTCCGTCGAAAACTCATCGAACCGATCCCATTCGGTCTCCTCGGTCAGGCCGACTCGCGTGCGTAGTTCGTTGATCTGCGCAGCCGTAAGCAGGGCTGCGTGGTTGAGCGGGTCACCGGCGATCGGCAGACCCCACCCCTTGACCGTGTACGCGAACACGACGCTGGGGCGATCCGCTACCTCATCGCACTGGCGGTACGCATCAATAAGCACGCGAAGATCGTGTCCACCAAGGTTTTGCACGAGCGGGGCCAACTCATCATCGTCGACCTTCTCCAGGTAGGCCTTGGCTTCAGCGGTCATGACCGTCGATCCGTAAATGCGGTCTCGCAGGCGTGCTCCCTCGAATGCGAAGAGTGACTGGTACTCCTCGTTGGACATCTGATCGATAAGCTCACGTATAGCTTTACCGCCTCGTTCGCGCATGGCCCGTGACAACCGAGCGCCGTACTTGGCCTCCACAACGTGCCAGCCAGAATCGTGGAAGAACTTCATGAGCTTTTTCAATTTCATGTCGGGAATCACCCGATCCAGCGACTGACGGTTTGCGTCGACGATCCACATCACGTTGCCTAGACCCTGGAGCGCAGGATCGGCGATCGCTTCCCAGATGTTGCCCTCGTCGAGTTCGGCGTCACCCACCAAGGCGATGAAACGGGTCGGACTTCGCGGTTCGAAGCGGGTATCTATGTAGCGACGGGCCGCGGCTGCGAACAGCGGCGCTACAGCCCCGAGTCCGACGGAGCCGGTAGAGAAGTCGGCAACATCGGGATCTTTTGTCCTACTTGGATACGCCTGAAGACCGCCTTTTCGGCGAAGAGTCGTGAGATACGACCGGTCGAGCTCTCCGGTGAGGTACTTGATCGCATGATAGACGGGTGATGAATGGGGCTTTACGGCAACTTTGTCGTTGCCGTTGATGTGCCCGAACCAGAGGCTGGTCATGATGGAGACCATGGATGCGCTGCTGGCCTGATGCCCGCCGACCTTGATTCCGTCGGCGTCGCGGTCTCTATTCGCGTGATCGACCATCCGCACGGCGAGCCACAGGATTCGTTGCTGGATGGCTTCAAGCGCGTCGATATTTGGAAGGCTGGGTTCGATGCTCATGGCTGCGAGTGATCCTACTTAGCCGCTTGCGAAAAATTGGCGATCGCTCTCGGTTCGACCAACCGAGGAGATTTGGCTACCGTCAAGGGATGCGCCTAGGACTCTTCCAATTTCCGTCGACCCTCGATTCCTTTGTGGAAAGCGCTCGGCGCGCCGCATCGGAGGGCTTTGCCACGGTCTGGACTCCCCAAATTTTCGGACTCGATGCGCTCACCGCCATTTCTATCGCGGGACGCGAGGTTCCCGGAATCGAGTTCGGCACCGCAGTCATTCCGACGTACCCACGCCACCCCGCAGTGCTCGCTCAGCAGGCCTTGACTGCCCAACAAGCGACCGGGGGTCGACTCACTTTGGGTATCGGTTTGAGTCACAAGGTGGTTATCGAAGGCATGTATGGCATGTCCTTTGACCGGCCCGCAATTCACATGCGCGAGTACCTTTCGATACTTGCTCCGCTGTTGCGAGGAGAATCGACCTCGGTAACGGGCGAGGGACTCACCTATCGAGGCAACGTACAGATCCCAGACACACCTGCACCGAAGCTGATGATTGCGGCTCTTGCTCCGGTGATGTTGAAGATCGCGGGCGCATTGACGGATGGCACGATTCTTTGGATGACCGGGCCAGCCACCGTTGCTGGTCACATCATCCCGGCGATGGAGGCTGGAGCCAAGGCGGCAGGCCGGCCCACGCCTGCTGCTGTAGTCGGTCTTCCCGTTTGCCTTACGAGCAGTGTTGACGGTGCGCGAGAGCGGGCTTCAAAGGAGTTTGCGATCTACGGCCAGTTGCCGTCGTATCGCGCCGTGCTTGACCGTGAGGGTGCTGCGGGGCCGGCCGATATCGGGCTCATCGGCGACGAGGCCACGATCATCGAAGGTATCAAGCGGATTGCCGACGCTGGCGCAACGGAGTTGTGCGCAAGCATTTTCGGCTCGCCCGAAGAGCAGGAACGAACCCGCGAGTTTCTTGCCACGCTCGCGTAGTCTTCGTTGTCCGTTTCGCATCTCAGTTGAACTGAGCAATAACCCGATCGCGTTCATGATCGATCAGGTTCTTTGCCGACGGGTGCTGGGCCTCGATCTGATCACACACCTGCAATGCGTCCGTCGGTGAGCCCGACGCATGCAAGAGCCTGACAAGCTCGCGACCTTCCGTTATTGACACATCGGGCAAACAGGTGCGCAACCGCATGATGTCGCGCAGACCGGCGATGTCTCGCTCGCGGGCATAATTCTGCTTCAGATTCGCACACATGCGAACGAGAATGCTCGAGGCGCCGACAGGCTGGAGGTACTCGGACAAAAAGATGTGGCCGGGGCCGAACATGGTGTCAAATCGTTGACGCGCGCCGTCGGCATTGAGCACCGAACCTCCGTTGAACGGGTCCACGTATCGGATCGCCTCGCCGGAAGCTCCATGGGGTGTCGGCCCGAATCCGACGAGGAAATGACCCGGCACGCCCACGCCGAACACGGGAAGTCCAAGCCGACGTCCGACCTCGATTGCGATGACGGAAAGCGAGATCGGGATGCCGATCCGGCGTTCTAAGACATCAGGGAGAAACGAATTGCGGACGTCGTGATAATCAATCCCGTTGCCCGACAGTCCAACCTCAACCCAGAGCAGCCGGTGCCACGCCTCGAATGTGGGGGCGTCACAGCGGTCGCCCAACGCGTCGAGTGCATCAATGGCCTTCTCGACGTCGGGGGGCTGGCTAACGAACTCGCTGCGGTGCGCACTGAGTAGCGTGGCCGCACGATCCAGTTCTTGCGGTGCGTCGGACGAAAAGGCGGATACGCAAGCGGCAAAGGCGTCGTGCCACCACGGTGCGGACTCGGTCGGCCGAAGGGACATTGCTGTCATGTTTGCACCTTTGCGACGGCCGAGGGGCAAACGGAACGAAAGTCACATCGGTGGCACCACGAGCCGCTCCGGGCGAGTGGTCTCGGGGTGTTGGCTGTTCTCACAAGGGCCTGGAGCCGCTCGAGAACCCTCTCCCCATAACGCGCGCTCCATGTGATCGTGTCATGCAGCATGGAATCCTGTTGTATGTATACGTATGACAGTGACAGGCGCTCGGGGTCGAATCCCCATACCCGAGTGGCGACCAGTCCGTATACGTCGAGCTGGGTATGCGCACCGGGTTCCGGGTCCGCGGGCGGTCTCCCGGTCTTCCAGTCGACGATATGCACACGATCGCCGTCCTGGAAGATCGCATCGACGCGACCGTGGATGCAAGTTCGTGGAGAGGGATCGACCGGATCGAACAGTTCGATTTCGAATGGCATTTCCACACCGATGACGTCGGCTGTGCCCCAGATCGAGTTTGTCACTGCACCGACGAGGCTGTCGACGGATCCATGAAGTGGCGGATCGATAGGTTCGGTGTCTTCATCAACGCTGGATTGCATCACGTTGGCGGGGGAGGGGATAGCTAAGGGCATCGAACCGGACAGTCTCGACCGAAGAAGGACTTCGAGGTGCTCGTGAACACTGCTACCAAATGCCGCTGCGGGGCGTATGGGACGGGGCAGTCGATGCACAGCGGCCCACTCGTATTGCTGAGGGCAGCGCTCCAACGCCACCAGATCGGTCGTGGAAATCGTCCGTTGCTGGATGTGGCGGTAGGGTGGCGCCGCGTGGTTGGGGCCGGGATCGCTTCCCGCGCCGAAACCGGCGAGAAGACTTGTCTGGTCTGCGGACGCGCGTCGCCCGCGTCGCGCTGAGGTCAGACGTGGTCTTTGGGCATCGCCGCTTTGGACAGACCGGTCTGCAGCGAGGGCGTTGGCGACACGGCGACGGCGACGTGCAATCTCGGGATTTTCTGCTGAGGCCGTGGCTCTCGGAAGGTGTTCGTGTACGTGGTCCGACAACGAACAGAGGAGGCCATAGAACGAGGAGACGCCCTGCGGCTCGGCTGCACCCGGATACCACTGAGCCGCCGTGCAGAACAAATTGCGTCTGGCCCGTGTGACCGCAACATAGAGGAGGCGCAACTCTTCATCAGCGCGCATGCGAATTGCCCGTTCTTTGAACGCTGCGACCTGAGATTTCGTTCGAGGCGGTTCGGCAAAACCATCGTTGTCGGTGCGGAGCCACAGGGGGAGCACTTCGGTTTGCGTGACACCGTTTTCGGCTGAGCGATCATCAGGGAAAATACGACTGGACTTTGATCCCGATAGCCCAGCGACCACGACGTTGTTGAACTCGAGACCCTTGGCCTGATGGATGCTCATTATGCGGACGGCATTGGCATCGGTTGAAGACGCCTCCGATGGGTCGTCTTCGGAATCGGCCACGAGCGAGAGGTATTGCACAAACGCATCGAGCGTTGGTGAACCGTCCATCGGGGAGAACCGATCGGCGACATCGAGAAAGCGAAGCAAGTTCTCCGCACCGATCTCGTCGACGCGGTCGAAGAGCCGTTCGATATCGATAATGGCATCGATCAATTCGACGAGACCCAACTCGGCACTACGTAGACGTATGAATCGATGGTCGGCATGGAAGGCCTTAAGGCGGGTCCAAGCCTCCGCCGACAGGTGCGTCACGTTGTCCACGTCATCGATAGATCGGACCAGGGAGAGCCTCGGGTGGGCGACATCGGGTTCGTTCGCTCGTGCAAGTTTCGACGCGTGCTGCGAGAGCACCGCGAGGTCGTTCATCGCGATGTTGCGAAGCGGTGATCGCAGCAGACGCAGAATCGCGATATTGGGATTGTCGAGCGTGAGAAGCTCCAACCAGGCCATAACGTCCACAACTTCTGGACGAATCAGCAATCCGCCAATGCCGACGATTTCGACCGGGATCTGCCTGGCCGAAAGGGCGTCGGCTATCGCTGGAAAAATCTTTCGCTTTCTTCCCAGAATGACGGTCTCTGACCACGGCCCACCCTGGGCGGCGACCCACTCTGCAATCCGGTTCGCCTCATCGACGTCGTCCTCGCCGACGGCCGCTTCGATGCGGTCAGGCGGGGCTGCTTCTCGGGTGCGCAAGACCTTCGGGAGCGTGTTCGCGACTGCCCCGGCGACAGCATTCGCCACCGTTACGACATTGGGACCGGAACGGTAGTTCGTCGGAAGCACCGCTTCGACATGACCCGTGCCCTCGACCGTCGCTTGCGCAAAGTGGCTCGGAAAGTCGAGAAGGTTTCGTAGATGGGCACCACGAAATGCGTAGATCGACTGCATGTCGTCGCCGACCACCGTGACCGGTGAGCCGGGCGGATAGATCAGCTGAAGGAGTCGACGTTGGGCGTAGTTCGTGTCCTGATACTCATCGAGCAGGACAATTGGGTGACGATGGAGAAGCTCGGCGGCCCGATGTGGTGCGCTTTCGAGCGCCCGAACGGCGAGGGAAATTTGATCACCGAAGTCGATGGCGTCGTGGGTCCGTTTCGCCGTGGCGAAGATCTGAGCGAGTCGAGCCAGGTCTCGTCGTCCGCTTGCGCCCTTTACGGCTTCCGGGGCGATCGTGCGGTCGGCGAGTATTCGTTCACAATCGGCAATCACGTCGTCGAAGGACACAAGATGGTCCGCGCATTGTGACGCAAGCCGAATAGCCGCGGCGACAAGGTTTGCGACGCGACCGACTTTTCTTGTGTCGAGCGTGATCTCATTGAGCGCCCCGTAAAGCAGTCCGAAGGAGTTCGCCCGATCGATCAGCCTTGGAACAGTTGAAAATCCCAGTTCCAGCGCGTAGTTCGAAACGATGGTTGCGCCAAACCCATGGTACGTAGCGACGGTGACGTCGAGACCGTTTCCGACTTCTGAGGCGATCCGACGGCGGAGATTCTCGGCTGCTTTATTCGAAAACGTGAGGCCCAAGATCTGATCGGGACGGTAGCCGCGTTCTACAAACACGCGGACGCGGTGTGCCATCACCGTTGTTTTTCCGCTGCCGGCCCCAGCGTTGATACGCAGCGGCATCGTTGGAGCATGAATCGCTGCGTCCTGGTCGAGATCTCGGACCAGCACTTCCATCTCGGGTGTCGATTTCACCGGTCCACTTACTACTTTCCGGGATGTGTTGGAGAGGAGGACAGAGGAGATGGTGATATGTGTACGAACCTTCCCTCGGGCTGCGTTGGACAGACCCGGCCGAACGAGCAGTACTCGCACGAGGCCTCAGCAGACGGACGGTGTTCTCCCTGGGCGATCTGTGCGAGGGTGCTCACGATGATTTCCGTCCAGTCTTGCTCCAGTTCAGGATGCACCAGTTGGGTTTCATACCGATCGTCTTTGAGGAAGTAGAGCGCCAGCGACTGCGGCGCCCCGATGGCCGCCAACTCCGGATCGTGGCGGGCGGCCAGGTAGTACACCCCGAGCTGGAGGCTTTCCTCCCCTGCTCCCTTCTGCCATTTTCCAGTCTTGTAGTCGATGATCGAAAGCCCTTGTTCGGCGTCGCCCCCGACGATATCGATCCGATCGATTTTTCCGGACAGGGTGTAGCCGCGCAACGGAATCGAAAAAGACCGTTCGACGTCGAAAACCTCCGGCTGCTCATCGGCGTGTCGTTGCGCGACGTTTTCCAACATCGCAAGAATCGTTGCCCGGTACTCCGAGGCCTGGGCGAGATAGTCGAATTCGTCATCGGACCATCGGGCCTCGAATACTTGCCGGAGCCGTTCAGGCGATCGATCATCGGCGTGCGCCGGATGGTAAAAGGCTTCAAGGACATCGTGGGTGATGGTGCCGACCAACGCTTGCGGGCCACTTTCGGTTGCGATGTTCAGAACGTATTTGTACGTATATTCCAGTGGGCAGTTTCGAAACGTTTCGAGTGACGAGGCCGAACCGCGTATTTGGCGGTCTTCCCAGAAACCTCGGTTGTTGTTCGAGAGGTCGAGAACTTCTACTGGGCGGAGCTCGGTCGTGCTGAGCGACGCGAGACGGAGCGGAATCCCTTCGATGAAGCGGCTGGCCAAGACGCCGGGCTCCGGAGCCGTGATTGCAATTGACAGGCGCTCACCACGCGCCAACAGGTTCTCGGCGCGCCGACGGGCCTCCACCAGCGCCTGCTGGTGCCGTGCGCTCTGATCCGCCAGCTCGGGCCCGTTGAGGATTTCGAGGTCGAAGTAGTCAATCGGCCGAGGGTGCGGGGGCCGAACACCCTCCTCGAAGCCTGCAACGATGACAACCGGCCATCGACGCCCGCGTGCATCGAAGTCGGAAACGATTTCTACGCCACCGCGTGCTCGAAAACTGCGCTGCCGGGCCTGGGCAATAGCTTCAGTATCCGACATTCCCTGGTCGAGGGCGCGCGACGTTTCGAGATGCAACGCGCGCAGAGCTTCTGTTCGGTGTGGTTGGTGGCGAACCTCGGTAGCGGGAAGATCGGCGGTGTCGAATCGAAGAAGTCGCGGCGCTACTTGTTGCCACAGTCGAAAGACAAGGGTCGCTGCATTGTCGCCGGGACGCAAAGACGACGTCGATTCCGAAATGCCAAGTGTACGTATGGAGTCGGGCAGGGGTAAGCCGTTCACAATTGCATGGGCCGCCTCAGCCACGGCGGCCGCCACGGAGTCGTCGGAGACAGTCTCTGCTTGGTTCACCCGAATCTGGCGCCGGGCCGCCGATTGCTGGATCGAGCGCGCAAGGTCACGCCCTGCTTCGCCCGGCGCAACGATGATGGCGATTTCGTCGGACACGAATCCGGCATCGAACAGCCGCGTTAGCTCAGACACGATGGCGCTTCCCCGAAGCGCTCGATGGCGGACGTGGACCGCCTCGACTGGTTTTTCGATCCGGCGGTGGGTGGAGCTACCGGAAAGGACAAGATCCGCGTCGACGCAAAAATGTCGATCGGCTGCGGCCAGCCATGGTGCTCCGGCCGGCCCGTCCCAGACAGGGCCGCCGAGGTCGCCAGCGACGACAACGGAGCGCCGCGACGTCTCCGGCGATTGGTCATCTTCGATCAAACCAGGATCGGGAAGACCAACAAACGTGACCGCCAAACGGTATTGCGCAAACGTCGTGCTCTCGAAATCGTCAAGAACGACGTGGGGGAACCGGGTTTGCCATCCTTTCGCGTCGGCACGCAAGGCGTGAGTCGCTTCGATCATAAGTGTGCTCTGGTCGATGAGTTCGCGGGCTCGGCAGAGGTCTGCGAACTGCTCGGTGACGCTATTCAGGAACGCCCACCGATCAGCCACTTCGGCGGCATCAGCGTGGGTCGCGAGTTCTTCGAAACCGAGCCATGACTCCACATACGCGCGCCGCGCCGCAGTGATGCGCTTGGCCAGCGACGAATCGGCCGCGACCGCGACCATGTCGCAAAGCAGGGCCTCCTCGGTTACCCGATCCAGGATTCGCCGCTCGCCTCCGCTGGATACGTAAATCATTGCCGCGAGCGAGGCCCATGTGTGGACGGAAATCTCACCGTCGCCGAGTCGGCGGCCCCGGACGACGAGAGAGCGAAGCGGTTGTGCTGCGGGGGGGGCCACCACGAACAGGGTCGCTTCACCACGGTGGGCGAGGCGGAGCGCTCGATTGAGCAGGGCAAGTGTCTTGCCGCTGCCCGTCGGACCCAACAGGCGCGCCCGCTGGCCGTCGAACGAGACCACGGCATCGAAACCGGGGTCGTGCGTATTGATCGGGGTTTTCTCGGGGTTCATTGCGGAGTTGACGTTAACAACGCCATGTGACACTGAGTCGCCGTGGTGAGGGACGCGACCCGCTCAGTGGATGTTGAAGTACGCAACACCGTTTTCGTCGTAGCGTTTGTCGGCCCGGCCGTTTACCGCCAAATGCTCTAAGTGGGCATACGTTTCGCTTTCCGCCATCGAACCCCAGACCTCCTGACGGAACAAATAGTGGCTGTACTCCGTCACCGTCGTTTCGCCGACCGCCTGCGACACGCGAGCGAGAACCCGTAGGCGTTCGGCGTGGTGCTCCTTGATGTCTTCGACGCGCTGGACCACGTCGTCGAACGGATGGCCATGGGCAGGAAGCACCTTCTTCACGACGGGTAGAGCAGCACATCGATCGAGTGAGGCGAAGAATGAACCCAGCGGATCGCGGCCCGTTGCGATGCCGCTGATGTGCGGCGTGATGGTGGGCAAAATGTGGTCGCCCGAAATGAGGGTGCCGTGCTCGGGATCGTAGAGGCAGAGGTGATCAAGCGTGTGGCCGGGGGTATGGACAGCGAACCAGTCGCGGTTGCCCAAACGAATTGCCTCGTTGTGCCGCACGCGGCGTTGCGGCGTCGGATACGTCCATCCATGCTCGGCCAGAAACTCGGTCCCTTTTCGGGCTTTGGCCGACATTTGCCGACGAGGATCCCAGTTCTGCGAACCCCAGGGCGTTTTCATCCCGAACACCTGGAGTTGGTCGACGTCGGGCAAGCGTTCCTGATCGGCGTCGGCGTGGACGTGATCGAGGTCATCGCAGCCGACAAGGTGACACACGTGGTACGGCTTGTACATCAGCTGAAAGGCCGAGTGGGTCACGATCGCGGCACCCGATTCCTCGCCCAGTTTTCCGGCGTTCCCGAAATGATCCGGATGGCTGTGCGTTATGAGGATCGTGTGGATCCGTTCCTTGGGGATCCCGGCGCTCTTGAGCCGAGCCATCAAACTCTTCCACGACGGCTTTCCCGGCAGGCCCGGATCAACGAGTGCAAACCCGTCGCCGTCTTCGATCGCATAACAGTTGATGTGCGCAAGCCCTGGTAGCTCGATCGCAAGCTGCATTCGCAACACGCCCGGTGCCACCTCCGCAACGATCTCGCTGGCCGGTTGCTTTTCCTGGCGCAGCGGGGGAGTCGTTTCGATCGGAGAGGCGGCCATTCTTACCACCGTAGAAGCCATCGGGAAAGGAAACGCAATCGACTGCGAACACGGTCGGGCCATGTCGTTGGCTGACCAGGCGCTTTTGTCCCGTTTTGCGATTCCGGCGTGACTCGCGCCACTCTGTAGGCCATGAAGCTTTCGATCATGCTTAATTACGCGGGCGACGTGAAGACCACGGCGGATGAACTATCCGTCCTCGAAAAGGCAGGTCTTGACTGCGTATGGGTTGCGGAGGCGTACAGCTACGACGCAATCTCGATGATGGGATATCTCGCCGCCAAGACCGAGCGTGTTGAAATCGGTTCCGCGATCGTGAATGTGTACTCCCGGACCGCAACGCTGATGGCGATGACCTTTGCCGGATTGGACTATGTCAGCAACGGTCGAATCATTTGTGGGCTCGGGGCCTCCGGCCCGCAGGTCGTAGAAGGCTTTCATGGGGTCGCATACGAAAAGCCCATGCAGCGAATCAAGGACTACATGGAAGTCTGCCGTCGCACGTGGAAGCGCGAGGTTGTTGACTTCCACTCCTCCACGATTGACATTCCGCTGCCCGCCGGCCAGGGAACTGGCCTTGGCAAGCCGCTCAAGTTGATCAATCACCCCGTTCGGTCCACGATCCCCCTGTGGTGGGCATCGCTCAAGGGCAAAAGCGTCGAAGCGACCGCCGAAGTGGCCGATGGGTGGATCCCCGTGTTCTACATACCCGAAAAGGCTGATTTGGTCTGGGGCGACGCGCTCGCTCTCGGTAACAAGAAGCGTTCCGCAGATCTCGGCCCGCTCCAGATCCTGGCCGGCGGATCCGTCAAGATCACGGAGGATCAGGCAGTCATCGAGAAGGTGCTCAATTCCGGACGTCCGACGGCCGCGCTTTACGTTGGAGGCATGGGCGCGCGCGGGAAGAACTTCTACAACGACATCATGAGTTCATATGGTTGGGAGGGCGAAGCAAAGAAGGTTCAGGATCTTTTTCTGGACGGCAAGAAGGAGGAGGCGGCTGCTGCCATTCCGAGCGACTATCTCTCTTCCGCCTCCCTGGTCGGTCCACTCGGACATGTGAAAGAGCGTCTTTCGGCGTTCCAGGAGGCCGGAGTGACGCACCTTCAGATGAGTTTGAGCGGCTCCCTGGACGAGCGAGTGCGCACAATTGAGACGATGCGCAAGCTTGCCGACGAGATTTAGGGCGCATTTTCTCGCTTATCCCGATTTACTTCATCAGAACAACACTTCTGTGATTGACGTCACATCAGTGGGTCGCTAGGTTCGGAAGTAGAGTCTTGCTCGTGACATTCGTCACGGTTTGATTTATCTCGCATACTTCTGTTCAACAACATCGCAGCACCGCACCAAATCATCCAAAACGCATCACGAAGTGCCCCAGTGCCGAGTCGATTTCCGACGGAACGCTCCCGCTGGTCCTTCCTCACCAACCCCAGGGGGACATTGCATGAAGAATCGCAAACTCGTTGCCAGCGTCATCGCTGTCGGTCTCGTGGCCTCAGTGGCCGCTTCGACCTCAGCCGGCGCAGCAACCAAGACCACGAAGAAGAAGAAGAAGGCTGCTGCCAAGAAGCCGACGAAGCCGGCCGCCGCCACCACCGCGCCGACTACTGCTGCGGCACCCGCTCCCGCTCCTGCGGCCGCGGCCAAATCCGGCGGCAAGTTGATCGTCGGCATGGAAGCCGAAACAAACAACTGGATTCCAGGACCTGGTTCCTGGGCGGTTTCGGGCCACACCGTCAGCTTTGCCGTCTACGAGCGCCTCTTCGGGCTCAGCGGCAAAGGACAGCTTTCGCCTTGGCTGGCGGACTCCATGACGGCGGACCGCACCGGCCTCGTCTGGACCATCAAATTGAAGAAGGGCATCAAGTTCCACAACGGCGAAGTTTTCGACGCCAACTCCGCCAAGGCCAACCTTGACGAGGCCATTTGTGGAGCGGTGCTGCTGCCGGTCTTCCTGCGAATCAACGCCGGCGGTGCGTTCTGTTCGAAGGAGCCGCTGCCCAAATTGACACGCGGCGTCGCAGTCGTTGACGATTCGACCCTTACGGTCACGACGCTTGCCAAGTTCCCGGGTCTGCCCACGGCGTTTGCCGGCCAGGGTGGCGTCATGATCGCTCCGGCGCAGATCAAGGACAACAACGGCAACACGCTGATCGGCACCGGTCCCTTCAAGTTCAAGAGCTACCAGCGTGACGTTGCCCTCAACGTCGTGAAGAATGCGGACTATTGGCGTAAAGACAACCAGGCGAAGCTCGACGAGATCGAGTTCCGGCCGATTCCCGACGAGAACGCGCGCATCGCCCAGATTGCCAAGGGCGACATCGACATCACGCACACCGCAAACTTCTCATCGAAGGCCGAATACGAGAAGTTGGCCAAGGACGGCAAGGCCAAGGTCGTGTCTGGTGACTTCATGGCTGAGGTGAACCATGACGTGCTGAACAACTCGATTGCTCCGTTCAACACCGAGGAGTGCCGCCTTGCTGCTGCCTACGGCATGGATGTTCCGACACTGATCAAGCTCAAGGCGCCAGGTGCACGACAGGCCAATGGCCCGTTCTCGCCAGCAATCCCGGGCTGGGTAGCAAGTTCCGGTGCGCCGACGTACAGCCTCGACAAGGCGAAGGCCAACTACGACACCTGCAAGACCAAGCTTGGTGGCAAAGACGTGGAATTCACCATGGCTACGACCAACGACCCCGAAGCGGGCGAGATCCGCGACATCATGGCCGCCATGATGGAAAAGGTCGGCTTCAACGTGAAGAAGGCCAACATCGAACAGTCGAAGTACATCACCACGGTGCTTCTTGGAGCAACGCAGTGGGCGACGTGGCGCTTCTACGGCGGCATCATCGACCTCGACGTCTACCGTTTCCAGATGCATTCCGAAACTGCTGCTCCGAACGGGGGCGTTTCGCTCAACTGGCAGCGTGCCAAGGATGGGCAGGTCGATGCCGCATTCGACCTCCTCCGTGACAACACCGACCCGGCCGTGCGAAAGGGCGCCGCCGAGTCGATCTTCCGTCAGTACGCCGAGAAGGCCTACATCCTTCCCCGTTGGGTGACGGTATGGACCGTGGCGTACGGAAACAAGGTGCAGCCCAACCTGGAGACGCTGAAGATGGTCAACGGTGAGGCGGGACCGCTGATTCCGTTCGGTTACATCGTCGACTTCGCAAACATTACGAAGGGCTGAGTCATCGGCGGGCGGATTGTCGTCCTCCGCAGTTGGTTGACGGTTACCGCCGAGTACTTGTTGCTCGGCGGTAGTCGTTTCTGAACGCAAGAAAGATAAGGTTGTTCATGCGATACGCGATGCGCCGTTTGGCGTTGATGGTTCCGCTTCTGTTCTGTGTGACGCTTTTGGTGTTCACGATGCTGAAGTTGATCAAAGGTGATCCGGCGGCAACCATTCTTGGCACGGCCTACACCGAAGAGTCACGGGCTCGACTCACCAAGGATCTCGGCTTAGATAGACCCTTCTTCGTTCAGTACTTCAAATGGGTGACGGGCATTTTCCGCGGTGACCTCGGGTATTCCTACATCAGTCGCGAACCCGTATGGGGACTTATGAAACGCGGTATTCCGGTTTCCGCCACGATCATTGCGTACACCATGACGTTCACCTTGCTGATGGCTATTCCGCTCGGCGTGTACTCCGCCTACCGCGTGGGCGGTCGATTCGACCGGATTGTCTCCGGCATGGCTTTTGGATTTCTATCCATGCCCGGCTTCGTTGTCGGCCTTCTGGGTTTGATGTTTATCTCTGTTCGCCTCAACTTGTTGCCGGCGGGGAACTACGTCTCGTTCTTCACCTCACCTTGGCAGTGCACGAAACACATGATTCTCCCGTGTCTCTCGCTTTCCCTCGGACTCATTGCGACGTACATGCGAATACTTCGCACCGACATGGTCGCGACGCTCCAGGAAGACTTCGTGACGCTCGCGAAAACCAAAGGCCTTACCGATCGACGGATCCTTTGGCGTCATGCCTTTCGGCCGTCGAGTATCACGCTGACGACCGTGGCCGGCGTTACGGTCGGAAGTTTGATCGGAAACACGTTGATAGCGGAGCAGCTCTTTCAACTGCCTGGTGTCGGCCGACAAATCGTGACCGGTCTGTTTACCCGCGACTACCTCGTCGTTCTCGGTGGCGTGGGGCTCGTCACGATCGTGTTCGTGTTCACCACCACTGCGGTTGACCTGTTGTACGGCGTTATTGATCCGAGAGTCCGCCGAGCCCGAGCGTCACTGTGATCGCCATCATTGTTTTTTCTGATCCGTGCCTGTTATCGGAGGAATCTCCATGAGTACTGTCGTCGACAACCTCCGCGCTGACAGCCCGGTAAATCCAGTACCGGAAGCGGCGCCGATCACACTCAGGCCCATCGCCCGCAAGCCCATGGGGCGAGCATTTTGGATCGCAACGTCATGGCTCGGACTTGTCGGAATTTGCGCAGTCTTTGGACCGTGGCTCCCATTCGTGAAGAAGGGCGACGATGCGACCGACTTCTTGGCAGGCGCTATGGTCACCGACGGAAAGTGGTTGGACACGTTCTCCAAGAGTCATTGGCTCGGAGTCGACTCCAGCGGCAACGACTGGTTCAGCCTTCTCATCTTGTCGGCTCGAAATTCACTCATCATTGCGGCTGCCACAATCGTGATCGGGTTCACCATCGGCGGTTTCCTGGGGATGATTGCGGGCTATCGCCGCGGGAGACTCGACGCCGCCGTTTCTTTTGCAATCTCTGTGTTGCTGTCAATGCCTCCGCTGCTATTCATCATCTTGCTTGTCTCGGTGCTCTCCGCGGGCGGCGACGGGTCGGGTGTCGAACAAGGACTCTCGACCACGGTGTGGAAGCTTTCTTTGTCACTGGGCATTCTGTCTGTTCCGATTCTTTTTCGAGTCGTGCGCGGTTCAACGATTTCCTTCGCCAACCGCGAGTTTGTTTTGGCGTCTCGAACACTCGGTGCGAAAACGGGCCGAGTGCTGTTTCGTGAAATCCTCCCGAACGTTGCCAAGCCGATGCTCGCCTACGGCCTCGTTTCGGCGGGCAACGTGATGGTGATCGAAGGCGCGCTTAGCTATCTCGGACTCGGTGTAGGCGACTCTTGGGCCTGGGGAAAGATGATTCAGTCCGGAGCAAGCTTGCGTGAGATGCGAATAAGTCCGCATATCATCATCGTTCCCGCTTTAACCCTGTTCCTTACGGTCCTGAGCTTGAACTTCGTTGGCGACAAGATCCGCGAACGACTTGAAGTCAAGGAAGGCAATTTGTAATGGCGTTGCTCGAAGTAAGGGATCTGGTCACCCATTTTCAAACGGACCGAGGACTCGTTCAAGCAGTAAATGGTGTGTCGTTCGACTTAGAAGAGGGAAAGACGCTCGGCATCGTCGGCGAGTCGGGCTCCGGAAAGTCGGTACTGTCACGGTCCATCATGAACCTCCTGCCGAAGCGGCGCGTGGTTCGAGGCGGAACCGTGACGTTCGACGGAAAGGTGACGACGTCGATGCGGCCCGCCGAAAGCCGTCAGCTCTATGGCACCGGCATGGCGATGATTTTCCAAGACCCCATGACGTCGCTGAATCCCGTGGTAAAGATCGGGCGTCAACTCACCGAAGGTCTTCGTCTCCATTTCGATATGGACAAGAAGTTTGCCCTCGATACGGCAGAAGAGTTGCTTCGCTCCGTTGGAATCCCCGAGCCTCGTAAGCGCCTTGAGCAATATCCGTTCGAAATGTCCGGCGGCATGCGACAGCGCATCGTGATCGCAATCGCGTTGTCGTGTGGCCCGAAGGTGCTTTTTGCCGATGAGCCGACGACCGCGCTTGATGTCACCGTGCAAAAGACGATTCTCAACTTGTTGGCCAAGCTGCAACACGAACGGCATATGGCTATGGTGTTGGTGACCCACGATCTCGGCGTCGTCGCAGGGCGTACCGACGACATCATGGTGATGTACGCCGGCCAGGCCGTCGAAAGGGCGCCGACCGCAAAGCTGTTCGCCAACATGCGACACCCCTATACCGAAGCACTGCTGAAGAGCATCCCGAAGATTGCGGACCCGAGTCATACCCGCCTCGACTCCATTCCCGGACGTCCGCCGAATTTGATCACCCCGCCCGTGGGCTGTCGATTTGCGCCGCGCTGTCCCTATGCCGATGCTAAGTGTCACGCCGAGTTGCCGCCTCTTACGCCCGACCCCGACGATCCAGATCATCTCTTTCGTTGTTGGAAGCCGGTTTCTCTCAACGCGACACGCCGTAGTCAGCCAATCATGAGCGGGGCGCACTGATGGCCGGTTCAGGAAAAGCCCATCTTCGCCCGGAAGGCACCAGCCTCCTTCGCGTCGAGGATCTCGTGGTGGAGTTCCCCGTCGGTCGCAGCGGTCTCAAGGTACATGCTGTGTCCGGTATTTCAATCGACGTTTTGGAGGGAGAAACTCTGGGGCTAGTCGGTGAGTCCGGTTGTGGGAAGTCGACCACCGGTAAGGCGATCATGCAGATCCCACGACCGACATCGGGCTCGATCAAACTCGACGGAACCGAACTGACGGTCCTCGATGGTGAAGATCTTCGGGAGTTGCGTCCGAAGATGCAGATGATCTTTCAGGACCCGATCAGCTCCCTGAACCCGCGTCGCAAGATCGTCGACATCGTGCGCGAGCCGCTCGACATCTGGAAAATTGGGACAGACGCGGAGAAGGAGGTGCGGGTACGCCAAGTCCTCGACACCGTCGGTATCGATGTCGACCAAGCGGGAAACCGAAAGCCGCACGAGTTCTCCGGCGGACAGTGTCAGCGAATATGTATCGCTCGGGCGGTGATCATGGACCCGAAGGTCATAATCTGCGACGAGCCGGTGTCGGCACTGGATGTGTCGGTCCAAGCGCAAATTCTGAATCTGCTCGAGGACATGAAAAAGGAGTACGGCCTCACCCTCATTTTTATTGCACACGACCTCGCCGTCGTGAAGAACGTAAGCGATCGCATCGTGGTCATGTACCTGGGAAAGGTTTGCGAGGTCGGGCCCCCCGACTTGCTCTACGCAGAGCCGGCGCACCACTACACCAAGGCACTTATTGATTCGATTCCGGAGCCAGATCCGACGATTCGCCCGACGGCAACGGATGCGTTGGAAGGTGATCTCCCGTCTCCGGTGATTCCCCCGAGTGGGTGTCGTTTCCGGACTCGGTGTCCCGCCGCCAGCGAACTTTGTTCGAATGAAGAGCCAATTCTTCGCGAAGTAGAGCCGGGGACGAACCATTATGTGGCCTGCCACTTCCCTCGTGCGGTGGGCTCGTTCGCCGTAAGCGCGGCCGCGGCATCATGAGTTCTACGACGCCGGTCACCATCGGATCGGCGCCCGAGCGAGAAGCATTCGACGGACCATCGATCGTTGAATCGCTGAATAAGTATTTACGCTTACGAACGACACCGATCGGCATGAAGATGTTCGAGCATGCGTCTGACATGGAGGCCGTTCCAAAGATCCGACGCCCGAAGTCGGTGCACACCACCGATCAGATCGTCGGTCAGGCTTCGCGGCTCGGTTGGACCGTCGGCATCACGATGGCTGATCTCGTCGGCGAACAATGCGGTGCCGTCATTGGACTAAGTCCGCAAAACGAGTCATGGTTGTCTGGCAAAAAGATGACCGGTGTTTGGTACGAAACGATCGACGACGCGAGCGCCCATCAACACGCGATGGAATGCGTTCCGTTCGGCCGCTTTGAGGCAATGGCCGTGTCGCCCCTCGTCAGCGGACGACTTGACCCGCCCGACATTTGCCTTATCTACGCGACACCGGCCCAGATGATTCTGTTCATCAACGGGTTGCAGTGGACGGGATACCGCAAACTGGACTGGGGCTGCGTCGGCGAGTCCGCATGCGCCGATTCGTGGGGGCGAGCCCTCAAGACCGGTGAGCCGAGTTTGTCGATACCATGCTTTGCCGAACGGCGCTACGGCGGCGTTATGGAAGACGAACTGCTGATGGCAATCCCGCCATCGTTTTTGCCTGGCGTGATCCGCGGTTTGGCGGCGCTTGATCGAAACGGATTGCGCTATCCGATCCCGCCTTACGGCGTCCAGTCCGACGCTCGTGCTGGCCTCGGAGCCAGCTACGGCTGAGTCGAATCCGTCGACTCCTCAGACCCGCTGCCAATAGCTGCCCCGAGCGTGGCTCTCGGGTCGGGTCGTGCACCGGCCGCTCGCTATCTGGCAACATATGGACACCGTGACCATTGATGCCGCACCACAACACCTTGGCGCACCCTCATCGGCTGTGGGAGGACGCAAGACCAAGATCGCGGCGATTGCTGCGCGTCGGGTCTCCAAAGTATTCGGCGCAGGGGAGCGCTGCGTCCGGGCCGTCGACGACGTCTCGGTCGATATCGTCGACGGCGAATTCTTCTGCCTGCTTGGACCGTCGGGTTCGGGGAAGACCACGCTGCTTCGACTTATCGCTGGATTCGAAATTCCAACGTCAGGCGAGATTTCTCTCTTCGGACGCGACGTTACGAAGCTCGCGCCCTTCGACCGCGAGGTAAACACCGTGTTCCAGGACTACGCGCTGTTTCCGCATATGACGGTGCAACAGAACGTCGAATACGGTTTGAAGGTGAAACGAGTCGCGAGGGTCGAGCGTGCACGGCGGGCGAAGGAAGCGCTTGAGTCCGTACAGCTGTCACAACACGGGGACCGCAAACCACAGCAGCTCTCGGGTGGTCAACGTCAACGTGTTGCACTTGCCCGAGCACTCGTGAACCAGCCGAAGGTGTTGTTGCTCGACGAGCCACTTGGGGCCCTCGACCTGAAGCTGCGCCAGCAAATGCAGGTCGAGTTGAAAACGATCCAGACCGCCCTCGGGATCACGTTTGTGTTCGTCACTCACGACCAAGAGGAAGCACTGACGATGAGCGATCGCATCGCAGTTTTCAACAACGGCAGGATCGAACAGGTCGGAACGCCCATCGACATTTACGAGCGACCGCGAACCCCGTTCGTTGCTGGGTTCGTAGGCATTTCGAACGTCATCGAGGGCGACGGCGCCCAGCATTTCGCAAGACGTCCGGGAACTTTCTCGATTCGCCCCGAAAAAATACGTGTACATATCGATGATCTGGTCGCGGCGCCCTCCGGATCGCTCCCGGCCAAGATTGAACACGTTGAGTACCTGGGCGCGTTTACTCGCTATCGGATCTCCAGTGCGATCGGATTGGTCACAGCCGTCGCTCAAAACAGCGGGAACGGCGATCCCGACGCGCTCAACCTCGTTGGTCGCACGATCGCGATCAGCGCCGACTCAAGCAGTTTCATCCCGATCGAATAATTTTCGAAATTATCCAGCATCCACCACACACAGGAGAACCAATGAGACCACGAAAGTCACTAGCCGTCGTCGCCGTTTGCGCCGCAGCAATAATGACGTTGGCGAGTTGTAGCAACGGCGACGGTTCGTCGACAGACGCCGCAACTGAAGCCGCTGCAACGCAAGCCGCGGCCACGGAGGCCGCTGCGACGGAAGCTGCGGCCACTGAAGCCGGTGCAACGGAAGCTGCGGACACGGAGGCCGGTGCAACGGAAGCCGCTGGTTCCAACGAAGCTGCCCCGTCGGGTATCGCCGCTCCTAACGTCCCCATGGCCGATGCCGTTGGCCCAGGGGAGGGCAGCCTCAATCTGATTGCGTGGCCCGGGTACACCGAAAAAGCCTGGGTTGATCCGTTTACCACCGAGTCGGGCTGCAAAGTCAACGTGAAGACGGCGGGCACGTCGGATGAAATGGTGCAGCTGATCAAGACCGGCGAATACGACGGCATATCCGCCTCCGGCGACGCGTCGCTACGCTTGATTGCGGCCGGTGATGTTGCACCGGTGAATACCGATCTCGTGTCGAACTACGCAGACGTCTACGAAGCCCTGAAGAACAAGCCGTGGAACTCGGTCGGTGGGAAGGCATATGGCGTTCCCCACGGGCGCGGAGCAAACCTCTTGATGTACCGGACAGACAAGGTCACCCCAGCACCCGATTCGTGGTCACTGGTGTTCGATCCGGCGTCGCCCGCCAAGGGGTCGATCACGGCATATGACTCGCCGATCTACATCGCCGACGCCGCGGTGTATTTGATGTCCACCAAGCCCGAGCTCGGGATCAAGAACCCCTATGCGCTCGATGCGACTCAGCTGGCTGCGGCGAAAGAGCTTCTGGTTGCCCAGAAGGGTCTCATCAGCGAGTACTGGTCGGACTACCTCAAGCAGATGGCGGGCTTCAAGGCCGGCTCCATGTCTGCCGGCACAACGTGGCAAGTAGTGGCCAATGCCGCCAAGGGTGAAAAGACACCTGTCGAAGTTGTGTTGCCTAAAGAAGGTTCAACAGGGTGGTCCGATACCTGGATGATCGCCTCGAAGGCCGCCAATCCGAACTGTATGTACCTCTGGATGAACTACATCATTTCGCCAGCCGGCAATGCAGCAGCCACCGAATACTTCGGCGAAGCCCCGTCCAATCCGAAGGCGTGTGACCTCACTACGGCGAAGGATCACTGCACCACGTTCCATGCCGGCGACGAGGACTACTTCTCAAAGATCTGGTACTGGACAACGCCGGTGAAGGAGTGTCTCGATGGTCGAGGAACGATCTGTACGGACTACGCCGAGTGGACGAAGGTCTGGACCGAGGTAAAGGGGTAACGCCCCTTCTGCCGACGTTTTTTGCCAACCTGTTGTTCTGCCATCGTTTCTTCTTCGTGGCGGGGTGGGGTCGCAAGCCCCATCCCGCACCGTTGGCCGCTTTCCCGCTCCCGCCGAGTATCCATTTGATAGGTGTACAGAGAACATGAGGTCGTTGTCTCGCTGGCTGATGCGTCATCGGAAAGTGCAGCTGGGATTGTTGCTCGGCGCGCCGGTGAGTTGGCTCGGTGTCGTGTACCTGGGAAGCATCGCTGCACTCTTGTTGACCAGCTTCTACGGACTTGACTCCTTCACGTTCTCGGTTGTCAAGAAGTTCCAGCTGTCGAACTACCGCGAGCTGATGAAATGGTCGCCATATGGCCGGATCACGCTTCGCACTCTGACGGTTGCGTTGTGCGTCACGATCCTTGATCTGGCTCTGGCCCTGCCGATTGCGTTTTACATGGTGAAGGTCGCATCCAAACGCACTCGTCGGATTCTGACTATTGCCGTCACTGTCCCTCTGTGGGCGAGTTACCTGGTGAAGGCATATGCGTGGCGGATTCTGCTCGATCCGGCCGGGGGTCTTGTGAAAAAGCTGTTTGGATTCTCGCCCAGACTTGGCCTCGTTACCGTCATTATTACGCTCGCTTACCTCTGGCTTCCTTACGCGATCCTGCCGTTGGTGGCGGGATTCGACCGGTTGCCAAACTCATTGCTGGAGGCGTCATCGGACCTGGGAGCGAAAGCCGGCCAAACGTTTCGGGCAATTGCGATTCCGGTGCTGCTTCCGGCACTTCTCGCCGCCACGATCTTTACGTTCTCCTTGAGCCTCGGCGATTACATCGCGGTCGGAATCGTTGGTGGAACGACACAGATGATCGGGAACGTCATCTATTCGAACTTCGGGGTGAACAACGTGCCCTTGGCGTCGGCATTTGCGGTCGCCCCGATGCTCATCATGGTCGGCTACCTCCTCATCGTGCGGCGCACCGGCGCTCTCGACAACCTCTAGTGCAGACCGATATGTATCTTTCACCGCTTGCTCGAAAAATTCTGGGTGCACTTAGTATCGGTGTCGTTGTGTTCTTGTTTCTGCCGATCGCCTACGTTGCATTGCTGGCCTTCAACAAATCCAATGGACTTACCTTTACCGGCTTCTCGACGAAGTGGTGGGCCTTTGCGCTCAACGACGATTCCATTTCGAGCGAGGTGCGAGAGGCGCTGACCGGGTCAGTCAAGACCGCACTCCTTGCGACTCTGATATCGCTGGTGCTCGGCACGCTCGCTGCGTTCGCCGTCCAGCGCTTTGAGTTCTTCGGACGAGAGACCATCAGCTTCTTCGTGATTCTGCCGATCGCGCTCCCCGGCATCATCACCGGCATTGCGCTCAACGCTGGATTTCGCCAGGTGCTGCAGGTGAAGCTCGGCTTCCTGACGCTCGTGGTCGCGCACGCCACCTTTTGTATCGTTGTGGTGTTCAACAATGTCGTCGCCCGGCTGCGTCGACTGCCGGGAAACCTGGAGGAGGCCTCGGCCGACCTGGGAGCGAACTCGTTCCAAACGTTTGTATACGTAACGTTCCCGCTTCTCCGCTCGGCCCTTTTTGCCGGCGCGCTCCTTGCGTTTGCGTTGAGCTTCGACGAAATCGTGGTGACCACCTTCACGGCGGGAGCGGGCTTTCGGACCCTGCCCCAATTTATCCTTGCGAACTACGCGCGGCCAAACAACGCCCCGGTGGTCAATGTCGTTGCCGTGACAGTTCTGATTGCCTCGATCATCCCGGCGTACCTTGCGCAACGCCTTTCCGGGGACGACTAAGTTCGCCACGATCCAATCAGCGCGTCGTGGCGGCGTGTGTGGGGGTGCGATTGTCGCCTTCGGACGGTTTGGGTATTGCTCCTTCAAGCGCGTCTGGAGTGTCTCGCCCGATAGCGGGTCGAGTTGACCGTCGAGTCGCCATGACCGTTACGCATGTGAACGAGTTGCACACGGTAGCGTTCAGGCGTGCCACTTGTCCTCGGTATCGACTCATCTACACAATCCGTCAAGGTCGAGGTCCGTGATCTCGAAACCGGTGCGGTCGTCGGAGTCGGTCGGGCGTCGCATCCAACCACAACTCCGCCGCGCTCGGAGCAATCACCTCTTGCGTGGTGGGAAGCGCTTGTCTTAGCGGTGCATTCGGCCTTCTCAGGAGGACGGTTCGGTGCGGACCCGGGGCTGCGGTCACAAGTGGTTGCGCTGTCGGTCGGCGGGCAACAGCACGGACTCGTAGTACTTGATTCGTTCTACGAAGTCATCCGTCCGGCAAAGCTCTGGAACGACACCGAATCGGCTGCCCATGCTGCGGTCTTGGTCGACAAGATAGGTGCGCGCAGTTGGGCCGACACCGTTGGGAGCGTGCCGGTCGCCGCATTTACGATCACAAAGTTGGCCTGGTTGGCGGATGTCGAGCCTCAGAACTTTGCCCGAACGCAATATGTCCTGTTACCCCACGATTGGTTGACGTTCCGTTTGACAGGTCAGTTGGTAACGGACCGCGGCGACGCGTCGGGCACCGGGTACTGGTCGCCGGCAACGCAAACCTGGTCGACCGGGCTGCTGAACTTGATCGACGGAGGTCGAGATTGGTCCTTGTGCCTTCCAAAAATATGTGCACCTACGGAAGTGGCGGGAACGTTGCTTCCATCCGTCGCCGATGAACTCGGACTTCCGACTTCTGTTGTTGTCGGTCCCGGGAGCGGCGACAACATGGCTGCGGCATTGGGAATTGGTTTGATGCCCGGTGACGTTGCGCTCTCGCTCGGGACCAGCGGCACCGTCTATGCGGTCTCGTCGACGCCGACCGCCGATGACACCGGGTGTGTTGCCGGGTTCGCCGACGCATCAGGAAACTATCTGCCCCTCGTCTGCACGCTCAACGCCACAAAGGTGTCGGACTTCGCCATGCGGATGCTTGGCGTCGAACCAGGCGAGTTCAACAATCTGGTGATGAGTACCCCGCTGGGGGCAGGAGGATTGACACTGCTCCCCTACCTCGATGGAGAAAGGACCCCGAATCGGCCCGATGCCACGGGCACTCTCGTAGGTGTTCGCTCGAATACGTCGAGGGCCGAGTTTGCTCGGGCCAGCGTTGAGGGTGTGGTGTGTGGACTGCTCGATGGCCTCGACGCCCTCGATGCAGCTGGAGTCGAGACCACGGGGCGTCTGTACATCCTTGGTGGTGGCGCGAAGTCATCTGCGTACAGGCAAACGGTGGCTGATCTCGCAAGGCGCTCAGTTGTTGTCCCCACCTCTGAGGAACACGTTGCGACCGGTGCGGCCGTTCAAGCAGCGGCGGTGGCGCGAGGACTCGGACCGGAGTCGCTATCGACGATTGCTGAGTCATGGGGGCTCGGTGCCGGCATCGAGGTGTCGCCGATGGCAACAGGCGATCAGGCCGACGCGGTTCGGGCGCGATACGCAGCAACGCGCGGTTGAGTCTTCGGGACTGCCGCTATTCCGTCGGGCGAATTTCGAATCGATCAGCATCATCAGCGAGTTGAACGCTGTCGTCGGACCGGGCGGTTCGTACGTCGGTCACCCGTGCCATCGGTGGACCCTGTCGCGCCCAGTTCAGAAGTTCGTCGACCCGATCGCGTGTTCCTGCAACCACAGCTTCCACGCGCCCATCGCGTCGGTTACGGACCCAGCCAGTCACCCCCATCTCCGCAGCACGCTGCTGCATGGACTGGCGGAAGCCAACGTCTTGGACTCGGCCGGACACGAACAGATGCTGAACGGTCCTTTTGGCCGTCGCGCGACCACGGCGAATTCGGCCGGGCTGACGCCGCGCGACGCTCGCTAACGCCTCATCGAACACGGGCCAATAGAGGTCCGGGTCCGACGTCGCCGCAGAGTGCTCAAGTGCAACCGTATGCACACTTGCGTTTGGAATCGATGCGGCGAGTTGACGCTGCCGCGTAGGACCAACCACAGTGTCGTTGGTCGTGATCACGACAGCGATGGGCATCGAGAGTTCGCCGAGCCAACCGTCGGAACGAAAGCGGCCAAGCGCGTGACCTGCCTCGGCCACCAGTGTGGCGTTGTGAAGCTTGGTCTGCGACTCCATCCACTCGCCAAGCGCTTCGGACTCGCCTCCGCCAACGGCCCGGAGTCGTCCGGGCATCCGGTCACGTAGGAACTTCGGGAGCGTGTTGAGCGCCTTCACCGTATTGCCGAGCACGCCGTCGAAGAACAGGCGGTCCGTTCGGGTCTCAGCGAACACGGCAGCCGTTGAGCAAAGAACCAGGCCGGCGCACGATTCAGGATGGCGATGGGCAACGAGCTGTGCGATCGTGCCGCCCATGGAATAGCCCACGGCGATGAATTGATCCCACCCGAGTTCGTTCGCGACGGCCACGACATCGTCCGCGCAGTCTTCAAGGGAAAATGTTGGCGGGCGAAGCCCGAGGCCGTGGCCGCGTTGGTCAAAGGCGCCAAATTGGTGGCGTTGTCCGATCCGGTCGTACAAGCCGAAGAAGTTCAAGTCGGCAGTCACGGTCCACCCGTGAATAAGTAGCAGCGGAGGGCACCGGCGTGCCTTTCGTTTATCGGACGGGCCGTCGTGGACGCGTACGGTAACTGTGCCGCGACCAGGCAGCACCAACTCACGAGCCGGTGGGAGTGGCGGCGCAACAATGTCTCGACGCTTTCGCATGGGTCGGGAGGGCCTCACACCCTCAGTTTCGTCGAAAAGTCCTCGGAACTGGAGCAATGCTGCGAAGGTGTGAATGGAATCAGCTGCCTTCCTGGTTTCCTTCGTGAGTGCTGCCTTCCTGGAGGCCTTCGTGAGCTGTAGACAATGGCGGCTGGGGTTCGTCGCGTCGCAGTCGGCGCGGCGGGCCGACACGCCAACTCCAACTCGGGGTGTGTTTGCATCCAACTCGGCGATTTCAGCGCCGAGATGCGCTCGGAAAGGCCGAGTTGGTAGCAAAGCGGGGCCGAGTTGGAGTTGGGGGAATGACGTCGGAAAGGCCGAGTTGGTAGCAAAGCGGGGAATGACGTCGGGGCTGAAGCTCTGGCCGGCGCTTACGGCGAAGCGTGGGACCATTGGACGCGAAGAACTTCGCGATGTCCTACAAACTCCCTGGTCGGAATGGCTCAGCGTCATCAGATTCATCAGCGTCGACCCCAAGGGCTTTCGACCCAGGAACACTCCACAACGAAAGGTGACCCGATATGGAACACATCGATCAGCTTGATATGGAGCATTTTGACTCAATCGGACCCTCGGCTGGCCCACGACCGTATGGCCGAGGATCTCTGGCCAGAGTCGGCGTCGGCGTGCTTGTCGGCGCCCTCGCCAGCGGCGCGTTCTTCGTCGTTCGCGACGGTGGGCTTTCGACCCCGACAGCACAGCAGGTAAAGACGGTAACGCCAAGCAAACCCTACCTTCTGAAGTTTGGCGAAGCTCCCGCCGGTCTGTGTCTGCAGTTCGCCAGTTCTCTGCGCGACCAGCCTCCGCTTGAATCAATGGAGAGTGCTCCCCGGCGACTGAAGCGAGGCGACTCCGATGTTGTCACTGTGATGGTTAGCCAGTTCGGTGGCCCAGGACCGGAAGGGATTGTGGGAGAGACCATCGACATCAACGGCCATCGCGGCCTCGTCTCAAAGTCTGGGGGTGGCACCGCCGTGTCGTGGAAGCACGGGCGGACGTCGGTGATGATGAACGCTCGTGGCGTCACGCGCGATGAGTTGTTCGCTGCAGCACGTTCCGTTGTTTTGGCCTTTGACGAGAATGGTGCGCGGGTCTCTTCCATCAATGCCGCCGGTTTCGTTACGGAACAATCCGACCCGTCGGCAGTGCGTGGGTTCGGGTTCCTCGGCTACGGCGACTGCGGTGTAACGACCTTTTCGGGCCCGACGAAGTCGATGTACCTTTCGACGGGGCCAAAATCGACGATGGAAACGAACTTCGGTCAGTTCGGTGCGTCGAAGGTAAAGGAGACTCCGCTCTCGATCACACGAAACGGCTCTGCGGTGAAAGCGAAACGTGTCGAGGTCTCCTACGACGGCACCGAGGAAAACACGTCACGCTCGATCACCTGGGTCGAGAAAGAGGCCGGGGTGATCGTTGGATACACCAAAGTCGACCTCGATGCGGTGTTGTCGAGCATCGACGGTCTTGGCGAGGCCAGCCTCGACGAATACGCCCCACTCGCGAAAACGGCGAAGCGCCCGAATTTCGCGCGACCTGTTATTCCGGGCGAGGCACCACAAACGGAGTCGAAAGAACTCGGCACGTTCAAGCTGGGAACGGCCGAGGGTCGCGTGATGTCGTCGACCCAAGGCGACAAGATCTGTCTCAGCCTTGAGTACGCGCTCGGCGGGGGCGGTGACCCTTGCATAGGCCCGGCCCCGGAACCGGTGTTCACACAATCGGGAGGCGACGGATCGAACGTACTGGCGAGCGTCGTTACCGCCTCTTCAGTGGCGAAGGCTGTCTCGACGTTCCCCGGTGGGAAAACGGTGGAGATACCTTCGTTCCAAGACGACCGAGTTCCCAGCCTCCGAGTGTTTGTTCTCGTGCGAACCAGGAATGATCCGGTCCCAACCAAGATCACCTTCCTCGATGCGGCCGGCAAAGTAATAAGTGAGCAAACGTCTTCTTACGTCGCTGACTCGGCGGCAACGGTGGTCCCGGTAGCGCCTCCCCTTGCCGCGCCCACCATCGTGGTGCCCACGACGACCGCGTAGGTCATGTTGCGCCACGCCTTGGACCTCGTCGTCCAACCCGCTTCAGGAAATGGCGTTCGCCAGTTCTTGAGCGGCGCAGTTGCGGGGGTGGTGGTTATAGTATGTATACATATAATATCGGAACCTCGCGTCGACCAGCCAACTCGCGCCGTTCAACCGTACCTCCTCAAGCCTTCCGGGCCGCTTGAAGGCCTGTGCCGCTACATCACCACCCTGCGACAAGACGACCACGGCAGCGAGCTCTCGCCGGGTTCGTCGGCTCCGATCGTCATGCGGCGAGGTGAATCCTCCTACATCGCGGTGAGCCTCAGCGAGGGCTTTCGGTCCTTTGAACCGATGGTTGCTGATTCCGTGGACATCAATGGAACCCAAGGTTTGCTTACGACAATCAATGGCTACCTGACCTTGAAGTGGCGGATCGGACAGGTTCGGCTCGAATCGTATGGGATCAGTTCGACAGCCGAATTGTTGGCGGTTGCGCAATCCGTTCGCCTCACCTTCGACGAGAACGGCGCCCGTTTTGAATCCGTAGACCCAGGCAGCTTCCGTCCCGATGGCAACCTTCGTGCGAATCGACTTGCGTACGGAACGATCGTTTACGACGACTGTCGTCGATCGAACCGGCGGAGCAGGAATTCTCCGCGTCCTCGGCTCATCACGCTGGCCACCAGTCCGAAGCTGTCGGACGCTGAACTCACTTTCGCGATGACGTATGGGAAGTCTGCTGTGATGACTGGTACTTCGAAGCTGAGGGTCAATCGAAGTGGCACCCCTGTGGAACTAACCCAGACGGTGGCCGTCAACGATGGTCAAACGATGAGGTTCGTTACCTGGGTGGAGCACGGAGCTCAGGTCAGCGTAGCGTCGGCCGGCTTCTCCGATGAACTCGTCCGCGACTTCATAAGCAAACTTACCGTGGCTTCGTCGGCCGACTACCGAAAGATGCGGCCGATTGCCGGGAGTTAGCACTCGGCCGCTGACCTCGTGTCGTTTTTGACCCAGCAACCGTGTCCGAGACTGTTGCCGGGGCGTTACACAGGGCGATATGCCATTGCTGCATCGGAGGTGTAAGCCGGCGACAGCACACGAATGGCGTTGCGATAGGACCCGTCGACGTTGAAGATGGTGGTGCGGGCATCGGCCAGGCGGACGGTGGCCGAGTAGTCGACCGGCGAAAACAGACCGGCGGCATCGACGACACCGATCTCGCGAGATGCCGCAACGAGTCCGGCATGGGACAAGTCGCCGCGCACGACAGCTCGCTCCAGCACCGCTTCAAACACCTTTGCCTGCGTCCACCCGTACGTTAAGCCGACGTCGGGGTTCTCTGTCCAGTAGCGATTGTTCGAACCGATAAGTTCACTTGCGAGTTGGGCCATGCCGGGCACTGTGGGGTCACCCCATGCCGTACCGTCGCCCACAACCCATGCCCCCTGCTCGAAGAGAGGCCCAGTCTGCGGCACGACAATGCGGTCGCTAAAGCTTGCGCCCATAATGATCCACCGTGGCGCGAATGCGATTGCGCGGCCCGTGATCACGGCAGCAGCTGTCTGCTGGGGTGTCGTGGTGAGAAACACCGCAGCACATCCTGCCGACTTCATAGCGTTGAGTGCGGGAGCGACGTTTGTATCGACCGGTCCGATGCTTGCTATGGGGCCAGCCGTAAAGCCGAGCTTCGACTGAGCGAACCGAATGCCCTCGCTTCCGGCTTCTCCGTAACTTGTCGCGACCGAAAGTCCACATACGGTCGCCTTCGGGTTCGCGTTTGTTTCCAAGAAGTAGCTGATTCCGTTGATGGCTTGTACCTGGTAGCTGTTGGCGATCGGAAGGAGGTTCGGCGCTTTCGCCCACCGTGCTTCTTGTGACGCCGGCCCAGCGAGAATTTGTAGGTTTCGAAGGGTCGGCTCCACAGCCTCCACATTGGGTGTTCCGAGAATCGACATGTATCCGACCACGCCATTTTGCGTTTCGTTCAACTTGGTCAGGGTCTGGGCAGCGTCGTAATTCGTGTCCGACATAACCAACTCGACGCGGTAGCGGCCGGCAATCCCGCCCTTCTTGTTGATCGCCGCAACTCGGGCCTCCATGCCCGCAAACAGGGCTTTGCCGATCTGACCCCACGTGGGGTTGGTCGTGGTCGTCAGAACCCCGACTCGGATTGTGGAGCCGTTGAACCCTGATGTAGCGCCGACGGTTGGGGCAGCCTGGGGAGCGGTTGGCGCAGATTCGACGAGTTGCCACACCCACACCCTTTTGGCGTTTTGCGCGCACGTCACCAACGAGCCGTCATTACGGAGCTTGCTGGATCGACGTTGCGTCCGGGCGCAGGCGCCATTTACTCGGGGCCGCATCGGGACAGGCCGAGTGGTCGTCGTACGCCGCTTGGGCGTCTTGGGTTGCGTCAGGCTTGTGTTCGTCGAGTTCACGACGGCTTCGCCCGAGGCGAGCGCCGGAGCGGCACTGGCCGTCGTTTCAGCTGGAACGGGGTCCGCGGGGGTTGTCACCATCGTCGTTGTTGGCGAAGGAGTCGTCGGCGGCCTGGCCGGAGCAGTCGTTGCGGGCAGGGGCACGGGCACGGGCAGGGGCACGGGCACGGGCACGCGAACCCGAACGCGGACCGTCGCAACCGGTGGTGCGGTGGTGGGCACAGGTTTTGGGCTCGCGGGCACAACTGAGGGTGTGGTACTCGGCGCGAGGGTCGTTTGCGGCGTTGACGATGTTGGAGTCGTTGCGGCCGGTGTCGTCGTGTTTGTCGCCGTCGCGACGACGTCGGCTTCAAGAACGATCTCAGGAAGATCGTCGCCAATTGCGCGGCTGTCGGCGGCGGTGAATTCTCGAGATTCCCGTCCCGAACAACCGCCGAGCAAGAGAACGGCTGTCAGGTAGCCACCGATGCGTCGGCTGTTCATGACTTGCCGCCGAACTTCACTGACAGCGCCGCCGGTCCGAGGCGTTGCGTTTGGACCTTGGGCATGACCCAGGTGCGAACGCCGTTTCGGTCAAGGGCAAGATCGGCGCAACCGTCGTCGTTACGATCGCCGACCGAAACCTGAGCTCGCTCGATTTCCGTTTCGTCGACGAGAGCCTCCGACACTTCGTCGCTGTTTGGGTCCGGCCAATTGGAAAGGTAAAACACGCGTCCACTGCGCGGCTGATACAACGCAAGGGTGGCGCGCTCACCGCAAAAGAAGTTCGCGACCCGAATAGCGTCTGTGCTGTCTCCCAGGCGAAACTCAGTACTCGTACCATTGGCAAAGCTGACCTTGAGACCCGTAGCGGTTCGTGCTGTCTTCTCAACGCACTGCGCATTGGTCTCCGCCGAACACCTGGGCAACTCGGGGACCGGTAGCTGAGCGAGCCCGGAGTCGCGGGTGTTCGATACCGCGACCAGTGTCCCTGCGACGGCCGCCAGAGCCGCGAACGCACCGCCAATCTTCCATCGGTTGCTCTGCGGCTTTGTAGGAGCGGCGGCACTCAGCGTCGATTGCTTCGTACGCCTACGAAATGTTGTCGTGCCATCGACAGGAGCGGTCGGAACTCCCAGCACACCTGGTTTCGTGAGCGCGATGCCGGGCAAGTAGGTGAACGCCGCGCTGCGGGTCAGGGCAGGCGCGGGACGATTGCTGTCGGGTACGGCTTCGTTGATGGCGTCAGCAAACTCCCGGACGCTGGTCCAACGTTGGGATCTGTCCCGGGCAAAGGCCTTATGAACCGCATCGTCCAACGCAGTGTTGCCACTGTTGAGCGGCGCAGCCCCACCACGGTCGGCCGCTCGAAGGACGGCCAGCGGCGTTGTTCCCGAAAATGGTGGTCGACCGGCGATCGCTTCGTAGGCTACGACTCCCAAGGCGTAGAGGTCGGACTGGACGCTAGGGTCGAAGCCGTCGGCCAGATCTGGGTCGAGGTACCCGGCGGTTCCGATAGCCACGTCGGTGCGCGTCAAATTGGTATGCGCCGGGTTGGTCGAGATTCCGAAGTCGGCAAGAAGTGGCACATCGTTGCCGGTGAACAAGATGTTCGAAGGCTTGACGTCGCGATGAAGAATTCCCCGTGCGTGAGCCGCCCCGAGCGCGTCGGCGATCGGACTGAGAACTGCCACGGCCTCGTTCGCCGGCAGCGATCCCTTTGCTGCCAGACGTTGGGCAAGACTCCCATTCGCTGCGTACGGCAGAACCAATGCGATGCCCTCTCCGTCGGCAATGACCTCAAGAATTGGCATTGCGTTTGGATGATTCAGCTCGCTCATCGTGATCGCTTCGCGGCGAAGGCGTTCATGGTCGGATTCTCCGGCGAGCAGATGCACACGCTTGATCGCGACGTTGCGGACCGGCAGTTCTGAAGAAGTGGCCAAATAGACCGAGGCCATCGTGCCTCGTCCTAACAATCGCTCGAGACGGTACGTCCCGATTTGGTCCTCGTTGGTTGTCATGCTGTGCTCGCCCTTTCCAGACGGTCGCCAGGATCGCCGGAGGTTTCTGAAATTCAGGTCGGAGTTCTCCGATTCACCTGTGCTCTTCGACAGCCCGGTCGGCGAGGTTGAGGGAGCCCAATGCGTTATAGGCGCGCGTACCACCGTTGCGCTTCACGAGCTCGGCGGTCGAGCTGTTCCACCGTTGCCTCACCGATCCGAGCGATGCCAACAGCCTTATTGAGCTGGGAGTTTACGGTTCGATGCTCGAGCGCGGCTGCTCGGGCGATGTCGCGAGCCAATTCGGCGTTGCGGAGTCGCAGCACTTCCTTTTGCTCATACCGGTTCATCGACGCGAATCCGGGGACGCCCAGGCCCACGTTGGAAGGCTGGCGGGGAAGAGGCGGGACCAGGTTCGAGACGTCGAGCACAAGGTCGTCGGCGGACGATCCGTCTACTGTTGCGGACTCGGATTCACGTTCATCCTCATCGAACTGATCGTCGAACACGCCGGCGACGCTGGCAATGGGGTGCGGCCCGTCGGCCACGACTGCGGAGAGCGCAGCGAACAGCGAAAGCTGCTCGGGTTCCCCGGGGTCCGAGGGTTTGTCGAATTCGGAACCATCCTCGAAGGGTGCGCCGTCGAGTGCATCGGCTGCGTCTTCGGATCGCTTGCGAAGCGAGTGACGACGTGAATCCGCGATCTGGTGTGCATAGGTGCGCAGTCGAGGGTCGTCGGGAATGAACATGAAGGCCTTTTGGCGGCCCCGGGGGTTCGTTGTCCAGCGAACCAACCGTCCAACGGCTTGGCGGAAGAAGAGCTCGGTCGTCGTCGTGGTTGCGAAGACGCCGATCTGCAGTCGAGCGATGTCGACCCCCTCCGAGACCATCCGCACTGCGACGATCCAGGGTTCGTCTGAACGTGCGAACGAGGCGATCTTCGACGATGCCTCAGGATCGTCCGAGAGGACAACGATGGGGGAGACCCGAAGCCGAACACGCATCAGGTTGGCGATCGCACGAGCGTGCTCCTGGTCGGTAGCGATTACGAGACCACCGGCACGCGGATTTCGTTGGCGAAGAATCGCAAGTTGCTCGTGGGCCTGACCAAGCACATCGGGCATCCATTCGCCATCGGGAGACAGCGCGGTCCGTAGCCGTTGGGCGGCGCGGGTGCGTTCCAACGGGTCGTCGAAAGACGCCGCGTTCACGGTGCCATCCGGCGCCACCCATTCCATGAACCCGTTGATTCGCGGAAAATACGCTGGCCGCACAACACCACCATCACGAAGTGCTTCGGCGTAGCCGTATTCGTAGTCGGCGACCGCTTCTTCGAGGCTGTAGCGGAGGAAGGGGATGGGGCGGGTGTCGGAGCGAAACGGCGTACCCGAAAGCGACAACCGCCTTGCTGCGCTGTCGAAGCCTTTCCGGACGGAGTCGCCCCACGCCCGGTCGTCGCCGGCGTGGTGAATCTCGTCCAAAATTACGAAGGCGCCAGCACTGGCGGTTTTGAGCGCGACGGCGCTGGTCGCAACCTGTTGGTATGTCGTGACGATGCCGTGCATGTCGGGCGGTAGTTTCCCCGCACTTTGTGACCAGTCAGGGTCGATGTGTAAGCCGAAGCGGGCGGCCGCGCTTGCCCATTGGGTCTTCAGATGAGCAGTCGGCGCCACGACCACAAGGCGTTGCTTCGGATTCCCCGACATCGACCGCAGGGCCGCCACCAACGCAAAGGTGGTCTTTCCCGCCCCGGGCGTGGCCACAGCGAGAAAGTCGGGACGCTCATGGGCCTCAAACTTCTCCAGCGCCGCTTTTTGCCACACACGTAGTCGAACGCGACCTGTGGGCGTTGTTGTCGGGGGCGATGAAGCGGAACCAGACATAGGAGCCATCGAGTGTGACACGGACCGCCACCGCCGCGGAACGTGCTATTCACCTACGGGGTTATAAGGAAAGCGTGGAAGGCGGGTTCTGGCGAAACAATGACTCGCGGTAGTACCGCAGCTCAGTAATCGACTCTCGAATATCGTCGAGTGCCCGATGACCGCCGGACTTGGGTGGCGCCGCCCTTATTGCTTCGGGATACCATCTTCGGCCGAGTTCTTTGATGGTTGAAACGTCGATCGAGCGATAGTGCAAATAGTTCTCGACTTCGGGCATCCATTGAGCGAGAAATCGTCGATCGGTGCCGATTGAGTTTCCGCACAGCGGGACAGTCCGTGGTTCACTTATGTGCCTTTTGAGAAAGGCCATTGTCTCGGCGGTCGCCTCTTGGAGCGTGACCTCCGACAGTGCAATTGCGTCAAGGAGCCCACTGCGGGTGTGCATGTTGATAACCACATCGTCCATGTGGGTGAGATCTTGCGGTGTTGCGGTGAGCACCAAATCAGGACCTTCTTCGATCACCACCAGATTGTCGTCGGTGATGATCGTCGCGATTTCGACAATCACATGCCTCGAAGGATCGAGCCCGGTCATTTCTAGGTCCATCCATGCAAGCATCGTCTGACACTACCCGAGGGCCAGTTCGACGTGTATGAGTCGGACGTCTCGTTCATCGCGCAGACGTTGGTCGATGTCTCCGCGGGATCGCTACGATGCGTTGATGCGTCCCTGCGGCAGTCCAGAGTGAGCACCGGGGTTTCGCCCGCCGTGGCCGGTGCAGCGATTCGCGTATCGATCGTTCAACTCGATGAAGACCTGAGTCTGCCATCGCAGGCTCGTCGGGGTGACGCGGGCGTCGACCTGGTATCGCGGGTCGCGGTCACGGTTTGCGCGGCCGGTGGCCGGGCGCTCGTCCCCACCGGGGTAGCGATCGCCGTTCCGGAAGGTTTCGGTGGGTTTGTGCTTCCGCGCAGCGGACTAGCTGCCAAGCACGGTCTGACCGTGTTGAACGGTCCGGGTCTAATCGATGCCGGGTATCGAGGTGAAGTACTGGTTGCGCTTTTGAACACTGATCCGCACTCTGACTACGAGGTTCAACGCGGCGAACGAATCGCTCAACTCCTGATTCTACCGGTCCCGGTCATTGAATGGGTGGTGTGCGTGGCCCTGCCGCCAACGCTCGGGGAGGCCGATGAAGCACGTGGTCGTGGCGGTCACGGGAGTAGCGGTCGATGACCGCGAACGATGATTCATACGGCTTTGATCACGTTGACCCAGTGAACTTGCGAGCCGGCCGCTCGGCAAAATGGCTTAAACACGATGCCGATGTCCTCCCGGCCTGGGTCGCCGACATGGATTTCGCGCTTGCGCCCCCGATCCGAGCGGCCCTTGATGAGTTCAATGCGCAGGGGGTGCACGGCTACCCGGATCCTCGCATCACCGATACTTTCCTGGACACGTTCTGCGAACGTACGAATCGCCATTTTGGTATTGATGCTCGGCCTGATCGGGTCAAGCTTTGTACCGACATCGTGCAGGCGTTGTACGCATTGGTGTTCGCTCTGACGGGGCCGGACGACTCAGTTCTTCTGCTCACGCCGTTGTACCCTCCGTTTGCGGCATCGGTGTCGCTCAACAGACGTCGAGTCGTAGAGCACCGAATGAGTCCAGACTCGGCAGGGGCCTGGCGATTCGATCGCGAGAAACTACGTGCGCAGATACGTTCGCAACGTCCCCGAATGTTGCTGTTGTGCAGCCCGCACAATCCGGTCGGAAGGCTTTGGGAACGCGATGAGCTGGAGTTCCTTGGATTGCTCGCTTTGGAGTTCGACATGCTCGTGGTTGCCGACGAGATCCATGCAGACTTGGTGCTTTCGGACCATCCTATGATTGCGTTCGCCGGAATAAGTGAGGAACTTCGAAACCGTACGGTCACGGTTACTTCGGCGAACAAGCCGTTCAACCTTGCGGGGTTGAAGGTTGCCCAGATCTGTTGCGGCTCTTCTCGGCTGCTCGATCGTTTGAACCTCGCATTGCCGGGAAAGCTTCTCGGTGCCGTTCCGACCGCAGGGTTGCTGGCTTCGACTGCTGCGTATCAAGAAGGGCAACCGTGGCTTGATGCTGTGTGTACGTACCTTCGCTCCAATGTCGTGGCTTTCGCGTCCGCGATGGCTGCACGAGCGCCGAGCGTTCGCGTTGTCTCACCAGAGGCCACGTACCTCAGCTGGTTGGATTTCTCTGCGGTGCCGGGAATCGCTCCGGGCGACGGGAAAGCTGTTTCGGCGGGGGAGCGTCTATTGAATGAAGCACGAGTTGCGTTCAACGAGGGGCAGACGTTCGGCGACGGCCTGGAAGCCTTTTCGCGAGTGAACTTGGCTACCTCGCGCGCCATTGTGCTGGAAATCGTGGATCGAATTGTTCTCTGGGTCGACGCCCAATCCGCGCGTTGATTACGGCGGTGGTGAACCCGCAGGTGGCAACCAGATCGATGTGTTGTCGAGGGGGGATGTGATGGCTTCGGCCGTGCCGTGGTACGCGTGGAGCGCGACGAGCGCGGCCGCCGCAGCATCGAGTTCGTCATGGGACCGCGTGGCAAGGTTTGGACCGCGTATTCCCGAGGCGTGAAGTAGGCGAACCCGCTCCTGCGCGCCAGCCACCGAAGTCTTCTTCGGCGGTCGCGATCCGAGGAGCGTCGTAAAGATGGCGTACGGGTAGGTTTCGAGAGCACGGAAGCCAGCGTTTTCGGTGCGTTGGTGTACTGATTCTGCGACCGCCATCCAGCCGCTCAATGAGTCGGGACCGGTCGCGAAGCTCACCCAGATCTTACGCTGGCGTCCGAGTTCGACTTCGCATCCACGGGCGAAGCGAAACTTGTTCGAGACGTGGGCATCGAAGGCATAGGCACCGACACTCGGCCCGGCCGGTCCGTCGATGGCGACAACCCCATTCTTCCCGAGGTGGGCGAGGTAGGCGTCGAATCCCAAGAGGTAACCAGAAGATACGGTGTCCATGGCGACGATGCGAGATTGCGCGTCGAGAGAAACGAGGTGGAGCTTTTCGGCGCCGACGTCCACACCGATCGCTACGCAGCTAGGTGGCTGGTGAAGTAAGCGCACGGACAATTTCGGTGCGGAGTTGAGCTAACCCCATGGCGCCGAGGTCGAGGGCGACGGTATGAAATCTCTTGAGGTCGAACGTCGGGCCAAGGGCGCTTTTGACGTCCTTGCGGGCACCGAGCCACTCGCGCTCTCCGACCTTGTAGCTGATGGCTTGTCCCGGCCATCCCAGGTAGCGGTTGATCTCGCTCTGCATGTCGAATCCATCCCCAAGATAGTGGCGGGCATACGCGAGTCCGGTGTTGGCATTCCACGGCATCCCTGCGGCGACGGGAGAATCGAACGGCACACCGATGTTGAGTTCTTCGCCACAGTGCATGCCGATATCGATCACAACTCGTACGGCCCGCAGCAACTGTCCGTTGAGCCAGCCGAGTACGAACTCTGGTTTACCGAGAAGGTCGAGTTCAAAGCACAATCGCTCTGCATAAAGAGCCCAACCCTCGCCGTGGCCGGAACTGAAATACAGGCGCTGGAATCGCGACAGGCGATCGCTCGCTGCCATCGATGCGGCAATCTGAAGATGGTGACCGGGGACACCCTCATGATTCGCGGTTGTGATCTCGCCCCAAACTGGAAACGAGGTCCGATCGCCGATCGGGTACCAACAGCGTCCCGGTCGACTCCAATCTTCGCTGGGCGCGGTGTAGCACTGAGCGGCGGCTCCGCCGTCGGGGGCAATCATCTGCTCGATGGTTCGAGCCCGGGGGTCGATGTTGAAATGCGTGCCGTTAAGTGTCTCCAGCATTGAGTTCATGTGACATTGAAGGAAGTCGATCATTCCCTCGGGGCTCTGGATGGCGTAATTCGGATCGTGGTCGAGAAGGTCGACGACCTGGCGCAGGTTGAGAGAACCATCAACTTCAGCTGCCATCATATTCATATGTGCGCGTATTTCCTTGATCTGTTCGAGACCCCAGAAATACGTTTCAAGCGGTTCGATAGTCATGCCGAGGTATTTTGAAGCTTCGCGAACGTAACGTTCGGTCCCGACGCCATCGTCTTCTCTTGCCGCGTTTCGGTAATCGTGGGATAACCACACGCCAAAAGCAAGGTATGCGGACCCGGCAGCGGATGCTGCCTGGTCGAGGTCGGCGAGAAGTGACGTGGGAATCGAACCACGTCCGAAGGTGAGGTCATTCGCGAATCTACGTCCACGAACGGCACACTGCCGAGCGCATTCGACCGCCTGACGCTTTGCGACGACTCGCCCATTTGAAATCCCGAGCGTGAGGGTTCGTCGGTACTCATCGATAGCGGTTGGCAGTGCCCTCAAGCGGTCGCGACGGGCCTCCCATGCTGCGACCGTGTCCGAAGCCATGAGATCGAACACGTCGCAAAATGATTGCAACGGGCTGGCAATGATGTTGAGGTCGCTCTGCCAGTCGCCTGCGTCATATGCGCTGAGTTCCACGCTGAGGTGGTTGGAAAGCACGTCGCGAGCGATCCGATCGTTTTCGCTCTGCGTATCAAGTTTGGAGACTCTGGCCAGCGTGCGGCGATTAAGGTCCGCGACCTCGCCGAGTCCCTCTGGTGAAAATTTCGGGGTTTTGGCCTCGTGGCCGCCGACCCCTTGGAATGTCGCCCAGTAAGGATCCAGTACAGCCAATGATTCAACGTACGTTGACGATGCGTCGAACACCGGTGAAAGGTCGGTTGTCGTTCGCTCCCTATCGCCCATAGCCACGCTCTGATTCTTGCATCGTTATTTCCTTAAGTGGTCCCTCCTTCACTGTTGAAACCGTATTTCGATTATCAGACTTCCCGCAGTCTTGTCTTGGACTGGCGGTTTCAACTGGGGTCCGTAGTATTGGACTATGAATCGACTCACCGCACTTTCGCGTTCCGTTCGTGGACAGGTGGCAATCGTCACGGGTGCCGCCAGCGGTATGGGCCGCGCTACCGCCTTCCTTCTTGCCGACGAAGGGGCCAGCGTTGCGTGCATCGATCGAAGCGCTGAGGCGCTCCTCGAGGTCCGTGACGCAATTCGCGACGCCGGAGGGACCGCTGGTGCCTACGAACTTGACGTGAGCGACCCCATCGCAATACAAGAGACCGTGCGGCAGATCCGCGGCGAACTCGGATCAATCGATATTTTGATAAATAACGCCGGTGTCTCCATACCAGCGCCGATTTCCTCACCCGATTGGCAACAGGCCTGGGACACAACCTTCGCGGTCAACCTCTCCGCCCATGCCCACTTCGTGCGAGCGTGTGTCGAGGATTTGGCTCGCAATGCGGCCGGTCGGATCGTGAACATCGCATCCACCGAAGGACTCGGTGCAACCGCGATGATGACGCCGTACACCGCCTCGAAACACGCTGTGATTGGGCTAACGCGCTCGCTCGCCGTGGAGCTTGGGCCCCGAGGAATCACTGTGAACGCGGTGTGTCCCGGGCCGATCAACACCGGCATGACCGCCGAAATCCCGGACGACGCGAAAACCATTTTTGCGAAGCGACGGGTTGCTCTTCGTCGATATGCGGACCCCGAAGAGGTAGCGCAGATGACTTTCAGCCTCGTGCTCCCCGCGGCAAGCTTCATTACGGGTCATGCGCTCGTCGTCGATGGCGGCTTGACGATTCGAAACGCATAGAGACCATGCCGGAGATGCCGGAAGTCGAGTCGCTCGCTCGATGGCTTGACAGCCGAACGAGCGGTCGTACGATCGAAATGGTTAGCGTTTTGGCTATAAGCGCGCTGAAGACGTACGACCCGCCGATTGAGTCGTTGGTCGGTCGCCGTGTTCACTCGTGGGGGAGGATCGGAAAATTTCTCGTCTGTGCGACCACATCCGAAGAGGGCCCAGACGGCGACCAGATTCATCTTTGTATGCACCTTGCGCGAGCCGGCTGGATTCGGTGGTCCGACGAAATAAAGAAGCCAGCGAAATCGTCGCTCACCAAAGGACCGCAGGCACTTCGCGTCGTGTTTGACGACGGCGGCGGCTTCCTTGCCACGGAAGCGGGAACGGACAAGCGGCTCCGGGTGTTCGTCGTTCGCGATCCACAAGAGATCGAACACATTCGCACCCTCGGTCCTGACCCGTTGAGCCATTCGTTCTCAGTCGACGTGCTCCGCTCGGTCCTCCTGGAGAACGGGCGAAGCCAGATTAAAGGTGTGCTTACTGATCAATCCACTATCGCCGGAGTGGGCAATGCGTACTCCGATGAGGCGCTTCACATCGCAAAACTGAGCCCGTTCAAACCGGCGAACTCGCTGACCGACGAAGAAATATCGGCGCTCCATGGAGGGATCCAGCGAGTTCTCCTCGACGCCATCGAGCGAAGTTCCGGGAAGCCAGCCAGCGAACTGAAAGACAGCAAGCGGTCGGGGATGCGTGTGCACGCTCGAACTGGCCAGCGCTGTCCAGAATGTGGGGACACGGTGCGCGAGGTCAGCTTCGCAACCAAGAGCCTCCAGTATTGCCCGACGTGTCAAACGGGCGGGAAACCTTTGGCCGACCGGAGGCTGTCTCGGCTGCTGAAGTAGGCTCCCGCCATGCGACGACTGACTGGTCTGGATGCCTCGTTCCTTTATCTCGAAACGCCCAACAATCACATGCACGTGGCGGGAACGTATGTGTTCGATCCGTCGGAGGTACCGGGCGGATACTCCTTTGATCGGGTCAAAGAACTGATCCGGAACCGGCTTCATAAGCTGCCTCCGTTTCGCTGGCGCCTCGTCGAGGTGCCTTTTGGTTTGCATCATCCGATTTGGATCGAAGACCCGGACTTTGATCTTGACTATCACGTCCGGCGCGCCGCACTTCCCTCGCCTGGTGGGAAAATCGAACTTGCGGAATTCGCAGCCGACGTCATGTCGCGCCAACTCGATCGTCGCCGTCCGCTCTGGGAAATTCACATCGTCGAGGGCCTCGAGAACGGCTATGTCGCGATGATCTCGAAAACACACCATGCCGCCATCGATGGGGCGAGCGGAGCCGAGCTCAGCACCAATCTTCTCGATCTGGCCACGGAACCGACCGTGTTCGAAGAAGCGATATGGGAGCCGGAACGAATTCCCACGGATGCCGAGATGTTGACCTACGCGGTCAACTCGTTGGCCCGTCAACCCGTGAAACTCATCCAGGCGATCAAGCAGACTACGGAAATGATGTTGCGGTTTCGCAGCCGGGTACGACCCGAAGGCATTGAACCGCCAATCGTTCCGTTTAGCGCGCCGCGAACATCGCTCAACGTTCCGATAACGCCGCATCGAAGCTTTGCATTCACGGAGGTCACGCTGGACGACATCAAGAGAATTCGGAGCACGCTCGGCGGCACGGTCAACGACGTTGTACTCGCCATCTGTGCTGGCGCCTTGCGGAGTTACCTCATCGACGGAAGTGAGCTTCCTGTGGAGCCGCTCGTCGCGATGGTACCGATTTCGGTACGAACGACCGATGAAAAGGGAGCGATGGGGAACCGGGTCAGCAACATGTTCGTCGAGCTGGCGACCCATGTGTCAAGCGCCGCCGAACGGTTGGCCCTGATCCAAGACGCGACGAAGAAGTCGAAGGAAGCGGCCACGGCGATCGGCGCGGACACCCTTTCGAACTGGGCGGAGTTCGCTGCGCCCGCCTTGGCGGCTCGTGCGGCTCGTCTGTATTCTTCGATGAAGTTGGCGGATCGGCACAAGCCGCTGTTCAACGTCACTATTTCGAATGTGCCCGGGCCGAGCACGCCGCTTTATTCGGCCGGGGCGCGCATGGTCAGCTGGTATCCGATGGGTCCGATCTTCGACGGCGGCGGGCTCAACATGACCGTCATGTCATACATGGGTGTTGTGCACTTCGGTTTGGTTGCGTGCAAGGAGACGGTTCCGGACGTGTGGCGAATCGCTGATCACATCAACGTGGCAACCGCTGAACTACTCGCTGCGGCTCGCGACACGGATGGTGCTGTTTCGACGCGAAAGGCCAAACCGGCAAGGCGTGCGAAAGCGAAAAGTGCATAGGCAACAACCATTCATTAGTACGCTTACTAAACTAAAGTACGCTTACTAATCACGAAGGTCACATTTCAGCCGTGCCCGAACACTTCAGCCGTGCCCACTACTAAGAAATAAGCGCACCTACTGTTCGAAAAGGACGAGAAGCGCGAACTCGGCGGGTTGGCGGCCCAGCCGAGTTCGCAACGTGCCTCCCGTGCCCAAACCGTACCCAAAGGAACTTGCATCCTTGCGAGCGCGGTCCGGTCACGCAATCGTTGTGCTCGGGGGTCGAGTCGTCGTTGGTGCAGTGGTCGGGGGTCGAGTCGTCGTTGGAGCAGTGGTCGGCGGTGCAGTGGTCGGCGGTGCAGTGGTCGGCGGAGCAGTGGTCGGCGGTGCAGTGGTCGGCGGTGCAGTGGTCGGCGGTGCAGTGGTGGGCGCGGAGGACACGGGTGCTGTCGTGGTCGGTGGGCTTGTTGACGTTGTCGGCGTCGGGGCCGTGGTGGGCGGTGTTTTTGGTGACCCCGACTGAGCGACGATTGTGTTCAGGTCGACGTTGGGAGGAATGAGAAGGCGATCGATGGCGTGAAAAATGCCGTTGGCTACCTTGACATCTGGTCCAGTGATCGTGGCGTCGTTTATACGGATGGTTCCGTTGAGAGTCTGGACGGCAACCGGCGTTCCCTCGGCGGTCGCGTAGTTCCCAGAGGCCAGTTGTGTAGACGTTCGGGTCTGGCTCAGGACACTGTAAAGGACGATGCGCTCGAGCACGACCCGATTCGCTGGGGAGCGCAACGCAACCTGTACGTCGGGCGCAAGCCTGGTGAAGGCGCTCTCGGTCGGCGCCAGAATGGTGACGTTCTTCATGGCCCGGAGCTTGTCGGTTAGACCGGCCGCCTCGATCATTGTGAGGTATGGGCCGAAGGTCGCCGATCGCTGTGCGGTGGTGATCGCGTCGGCTAATGGGGCCGGCGCTGGCAGGGCCGCCGGCCGAACCGTGCTCTGCGGTGAGGAAGGCGCAGCGGGCACCGTGCCCGATGCGGCTATTGGCACTGAAGTGGGCACTGCGGACGACACCGGAACTGTTTCGACCGCGGTCACTAACGCTGAACTCGGGGTAGTCTCCACCGGGAGTGTGGTGTCAACCGGTATCGTCTCCGTCGCAAGCGTGGTTTCGAGCGTCAACACCGTCGTATTGGACTTGTTGTCGTTGCTCCGTAGCAACAGGAACGCGACGATTGCCGCGGCGGCGACTGCGAGGAGAATGCCGACGACCACGAGCGTATTGCGTTCTCGGCGGACCGCACTCGCCGGGAGAACAGCGCCGTGACGCGAAACCAGCAAAGTTGGGTCGTCGAGATCGCTGGTGAGTGGGTCGCCGATGGCGTGCGTGACAGGGACGACCGGGATGAGGGGCGGATCCACGAGAGACGTGCTGTCGCCCATGACCGCGATTTGGCGATCGATGAGGTCGATGTCTCCAGCGTCGATGGCCACACCGAGATCTCGATAACCGCTTTCCCCGAGGTGGGGAATCAGCCAGGACAGCACACCACCCGCTCGCTGCGAGCGTAGCCACGTGATGTCACGTGCCCGCACATGTTCGCGAAAATCGGCCAGACGAGATTCGAACGGTGACGACGTGTCGTCGCTCATTGCGCAATCCTCAGCGTTTCAGCCTTTCGGGCTTCGCCGTCAGCGCCCGTTCGCGAACAGGCGGACATCGCGCTAGTGCACGCAAGCGGAAGTTCGGCGCGCATGGACGGGCGGAGTTCTCCCAACCGAACACCCGATTCAGACGCTCGGCCAGGTGAAAGGAACTTTTGCGGCGATGCATTCGCTACTTGCTGAATCATTGTGTTTTGTCCTTTGCTGGCGAAACCATTGGCGGTCACCTGTCAGTACCCACGGATCCCCCGTTCAAACGCAAGCTTCGACTTGGGCGCGTGATTCCCGGCGCCCGACGAGGTTTTGGTTGCCCCGCAATCCCGCTTCGCCCTATTTCTCGAACGGGCCTGGCCACCGAAAAATCATCGGCCAACGGAATCGGATCCTGGCCGGCCGTGTCGTCTCGCGGTCTCTGCTCGGCTGGTCTCTGCTCGGCTGGTCAAAACTGGCGTTGATGTCCTCGG
>JANOYY010000004.1:0-12651 GCA_031429095.1 Acidimicrobiia bacterium
ATTCTGGGGGCGTCACTTGGGCTCCTCGTAGTTGTCGCCATCGCCCTCACCCGGCAGTGGACTGCGGTCATCGACCCGAAGATCCCACTTGTGGCCCCGCTTATGGGAGCCGTCGTCGGACTCTTCGCCGGACTGTACCCGGCTCTGCGAGCCGCACGACTTGAGCCAGTCGAGGCGCTTCGCTCGGGGACTTGACGAAACATGCCTGCGCGGTGTTCCCGTCATGTCTCGCGGAGAATTGCGACTGCGTGCTGCCTCGTGACCTGCGCAGTCGCAATTAGTGCGAACGCAACCGTCGAAAGAACGAGCGCAAGGCCGAGCCCTGCCAGGTGGCGAATTGGTACATCGAACTGCGGGGTGACGAGGAAGATCGGTCGCAGGACGGTCACAAAAACACGCGCCATGACCAAACCGATCGCCAAACCACCCGCGAGTGCGTGGAAAATGATGAAAAGTGACTCGCCAAGGATTAGCGAGGCCAGCGAAGAACTAGACATTCCGAACGCTCGCAACGCGACGTACTCTCGGCGCCGCTGCAGGAACTGGACAAAGACCACCGTGAGTATGGCGGAGATCCCGATGGCGCAGGCAAACCCGATTCCCATTTCGAGAAGTCCACGGACATTCACCGCAGTGAGACTCGACTGGTCTTTGTTCAGGTAGCCGACAGACGTAACCACCCGGAGCGCACGTCGGCCTCCGAGCGTACGTGTAATCCGCGATGCCACGGCCGCCGTCCCTGCGGGTGTTCCGTCTGTGCGAGCGAGAAAGAAATCCACACTGTCCAATGCGGTCGCCGACCGGTATGTTGATCGGTTGACTACGGCATCAAGCCCCTGCGGAAATCCAGGAAACGCTTCGAACAGTCCAACGACATCAAATGTCTTCAGCTTCTGATGTTTGGTCCCCCGGGCCAGCAGGACCGACACCTCATCACCGACGTTGATCGAGAGATCGTCGGCTCGTGTCACACTGATAAGCACTGCGTCCGGTCGTGCCAGCAACCGCATCGCTTGGGCTTTACTCACGTCGAATGTTGATCCATCGAGGGCAGCTGTCACTTCGAAACTCGCCGGATCGATAGCTGCGAGGTCCGTACGGGCCTGGTCGTACGGACCGATCAGCACCGAGTTCTCGAGCGAAAACGTGACCCCTGTTAAGGCGGAAACCCCCGCCGATTTGAGCTCTGTTTCAAGAGATGCAGTACTCGTGTTCGCGTCGTCGGTAAGCGGGGTGATCCGAAGATCTGAACCGACGGCAAAGCGCGCGTCCGCCGATTTGGTGCGGTTGTACGTGGAATTGAACACGACGAGTTCGGTAGTGAAGGAAACAACGAGGCCGATCGCGATCACTGCGCTCACCATTGGCCAAGATCTGCGGTACACATTGCGCACAAGGGATCCTCGAATCAGGGTCCCGAAAGAACTGCCTACCGGCTGCGCGTAATGCGCGACGAGCGCGTAAACAAGACGTCCGAACAAGAGTATGCCGCCCAGCCAGACGGCCATGGGCACGAGAAGCAGTCTCAGCGGAAGCGATGCCGCGCGCCCCTTCGAAACCGACCCGTTCTCGGGAGCTGACGCCAAAGCCTCAGCACTGACGGCGATCGCGGCGATCAACACCAGGTACAAATCAATGCACCGACGATGCCAGGTGGGGCGAATTGGATCAGACAAATCCCGTCGCTCGCTGCCGATCTCGCGTGCCGAGGTCTGCCATTGCTTCCGGGTAAGCACCACTACTACGATGACGACGTTGGCGCTGATCGCAGTAATTGACGAGTTGGCCGTGAGACGGCGGGGCGTGTCATAAACGGCAGCCCAGCCCAGAATCAAAGCGGTCGCTCCAAGACCCAGCCCCACTCCGATTAGAGCGCCACATCCGGCGAAAAGCAGCGTCCGCAGCGCAGCGATGCGAATAAGCATCGAACGCTCAGCGCCATGCAGGCGCATTGTTGCGTGGTCGCGGCGTTGCGATTCCGCTTGGAGGTTCGCGTTGAACACTACGAGAGCAATTGCGAGAAGGACCCCGGGGAGACCGAGGAACAGGAACATCCGGCGACCTGCCATCGCGTCATCGGCGGCGACAGTGAGCGCGTTGGAGATGTTGTCGATGAGGAGTAGGCCTTCGGTACTGTGGTCGCGGATCGATCCGGCGATGACGGTCGTCTGCGTCAACGCTGATGCGGGGGAGGAATTCAGCGTTGTACGCTCAACACGAATATCCACTTCCGACAACGGATTGCTTTTGATCCCCGCACCCGGTATCGCACTCGCACGCTGAAACGCAGGAACGATGTTCTCTGTAAACAGACTCAATGGAGCAATAACGGTGAACGGCACATAAAGAAAGTCTTCAAGTTTGCTCGCCTTTCGACTCATGAAAAGCTGTTGCGCATTCGAAAGATCAGCGATTCCCGTGACGGGTAGCGACATCGGCGCGGAAAGCCCCGGAACGGAAATGTTGACTGCTTTTCCGATCGTCAAACGGAGGACGCGAGCGGTCTCCGAACTCACGATCACCCCGTTCGATCGGAAGGAGCCGTGGGTAATGTCGATTGACGGATAATGCTTCGCGTAATCGGGGTCGAAACCGACGATTCGTACACGGCCATCGAGAGGAACTCCACCGGAGGTGACCGCTTGCGGACCGATATCAATCATGCGCAGCTCATCAGCCCAGGCGATGCCAGGAATCCGACGAAGCCGTTCAGCGAGTTGCCCGAGCGTAGGGGGTCGGGGGGTGTTCGCCCGAACACGGATCACATCTTCACGGCTCGACACGGCTCCTTCGAGTCGAAGGTTTTTGACGGTGACGTCGGCGTTTGCACGCGCCTCATAAGTGATCGTCCATGTCGATGCCGCGACCAGTGTTCCGAGGTTCAACCCGGTCCGCGCCATACCCTGGGCCAGTGGGCTGCGGCCGGCAACGTCGGCGATCCGGTGCCCATTTACCGTTGTACTGCCGTCCACGTAGGAGAGCGGGGCCGACGGTTCGTCGGCGACGACAACTTCGTGGACGGCTTGGGTGGTCAGGTTGCGAACGGTCAACTCGACCGTGGCTTTCTGTCCGGCTCTCAGCTGCTCGGGTGCCATGACTCGTTCGGTCAGATCGACCCGACGACCGAACGGATCGGTGAGCACTGCCTGCATGTCCAGGGGCAGTGGAGCGAGAGCCCGGTTTGTCATCGTGGCAGCCGAGGCGTTGATGAAGAACAGCACTCCGCTCAACAACCCGGTGCTCAGAATTACACCAAGTGTTGAAGAAAGTGTTCTTCGAGGGTTGCGAAGCAGTTCTCGAACAACGAGACGAAACACGTGACTAGCGTTTCAGGGCCGGTTGTTCGTCTGCCGTAACTGTAACTGTCCGGCCGTGACTCAACGCGATCCGGGTGGTGAACCGTTCGGCAACGAGCAGGTCGTGGGTCACAACGACGAGCGTCGCATTCGTTTCCTTCTGGTGTCCCAGGAGGAATTCGATGGCGATCAGACTACTTTCCGGATCGAGCGACCCCGTTGGCTCGTCCGCCAAAATAAAACTCGGGCGGTGCACAAGACCCCGGGCAATCGCCACCCGCTGGCGCTGCCCGCCGGAAAGTTGATCAGGTAATTTGTGCCTGTGTTCGGCGAGACCCAGATCGTCGAGCATCTGATCGCAGCTCTTGACAACTACGGTCGTGCCGCTGAGCGCCATCTGCTGGGCGAGATTTTCAGAAGCGGTTAGATACGGGATGAGATTGTCGGACTGGAATATGAACCCGAAATTCGTACGTCGAATTCGTGCTCGCGCCCTCGGCGACATGCCGGTAATGGTGTGACCCCCCACCCTCACCCGTCCCCTTTCAGGTACCTCAAGCGCGCCCAAAACAGCGAGCAGTGTCGACTTTCCGCAGCCACTATGACCTGTTATCGCGACTGATGCTCCCGCCTCGATGCTCAGGGACACTTCGTCAAGAGCCACAACGGTCCCTGTCGCCGCCGTGTACGACTTGACGACGCGCTCAACGGAAATTGCGGGCGCCTCGTTCACGACGCTGTTAACCCGTTGCGCGTCAGCGTTAAGCGGTTTTCGGCGTAACCGGCTATTTGCATATCATGGGTTACATAGAGCAACGTGACACCACGGTCGATCGACCGTCTGATGATTGTTTCCATTGTTTCCGCTGCCGTCGCCGGGTCGAGCTCCCCGGTCGCTTCGTCGGCGAGAATCAGTTCGGGCTCAACGGCGAGTGCCATTGCCACTGCGACCCTTACGGCCTCTCCACCGGACATCTCACGCGGAAAGTGTCCGCTCCGATGAAGGACACCAAGTTCGTCGAGGCTTGCGGTGATGTGGCGTGTCCGACTGTCGACGCCGGCGATCCTCATTGCCAACGCAACGTTCTCGGCGGCAGTCAGATATGGCAACAAACCACCTCGTTGCGCGACCACTCCAAAGTGCCTGGACCTCAGACGCGCGCACGCCGTATCGTTAAGCATCGCTATGTCGGTTCCGCCGAAGAAGATCGAGCCTGAATCGGGACGAAGAAGCCCGGCGATAAGACTCATCAGTGTTGACTTCCCGCTTCCTGACGGACCGAGAAGGCTCGTTACCGAGCCAGGTTCAAGTTCAAAGCTGATGTCGTTGAGGACCGCTGCGAATCCAGAATCGGTGTGGAACGACTTTGAAACACCGACAAGTTTGAGAACGGACTGCGTGCGTCCACCTTGACCGTCGCTGCTCACTTGCCACTGGTCAGCTTTGCCCTGGGGCTGCCGCCGAAGACCCGTTCGGTTGTCTTCCTTGCATGTTCGTCGAGTTTGATGGCCTCCGTGTTGAATTCCTCGAGACCCTTTGCTGTCAGCTGCGTGAGGTTGATGAGATCCTCGGTTTCGTTCTCGCCACCTTTCTTTCGGGGCTCAGTCTTGATCGAACCGACTCCAGGCGCGTAGTAGACGTTTTCGCCCCCCTCCTGTATGACGAGAACGTCGGTGTAACACTTAAATGGAACGCACTTTTGCTGTCCGGTCTTGCTGACTTTTGCAGTAGCGCTACCTTCGCCGGGGACCGTTGCCTGCGAGTATTTCGGGGAACCAACGACCGGCGCCGCAAGCATCAGAACTCCCGGCTTTGCTCCACGCACCCCGGCCAGCCATCCATCCGTCGCATTGATATACTCGCCGCCCTCATAGGTCTCGGTGTACGACCCGAGGTACCAGACGTTCCCATTCAGGTCCTCGGCGACGAGGTCGAGGGCCTGCTCCGCGACTTCACCACCGTCGATATCCTGGTCGAGGATGAGGACCGCCCGGACACCAGCGACTTCCTTTGTCACATTCGTAACCGTGTAGACGCGCCGATGAATCAGCCGCCGATGACCCCGATCGAGACCGCCTTCGCGCACCGACTGATAGCCGGGCTTCAACGGGAACCATTGGTTTACAGACGACGTCGCCTCACCGAAATTCTTCGCCTCGAAGGTGGGCGCACCCTTGGCTGCAGCGGCCGCCGGGTTTGGATGAAGGCCCACGGGGTACGGGTCAAGCACGACCTGAACGGCAACCGCTGACATGACGGCCGCGAACGCAGTTGCCCGGCGAAGTTGCGTACGCTTCAAGAACCTGCTCGAAACAAGCATGTATTGATTGTCACATGCTCGGTGGAATCAGGTCTAGCAAATCCAAGGTGAGGATTGAACTTCTCGCCGAACGTGGGAGTAGGGGAGCGGCGTCAGGACAAGCCTCGACTGTCTCGGCGGCTGGTTCACCTTCGAGCGTGGAATGTGAACGACGGGTCCATTTTCCGAACGCCGCTATGCGCAGATGATTCCGACAATTAGCACCACATGATCGCGCAACCCAGACCTGGGAGTGGCGGGGTCTCGTCGTCGCGGTGACTGGTGTGGGGTGGGGTGGCTTTCAGCATTACCAAGCATGTAGCGCATGAGTTACTTTACGTAATGAGTTACTTTACATAACGATAATTATGGGCGAACAAGATGAGGGTTGTTGCTTTGCCTTGATCGGAACGGAGGCTACCGGCCGTGTTGAGCGTTGACGACGGAAGCTGCTGCGGTGAGCAGGCTGCGCACGATGTCTGTGTAGTCGGTGATTGTTGACGCATCGACGAGGTCTCGCTGGGCATCTTCGACCGCGCACGACAGCACGAAGATTTCGTCCTTGAGGCGGTTCACCTCGGACCGGGCAACGAGGATGTCGTGTTCGTCGACGCCGTGTGCCAACGAGCGTTGGCGGGCTTCAAAATCGCGCTGGCGACAGCTTCGCTTGCAGTACCTCCGAGGTCGCCCCGGGCCGTCCGTTTGCGTTACGGGAAATCGGCACCAGGCACACTTCCTTGCCTCCCCTGGCTCCATGCCTGATTTCGTCACAGTGACGATAATACTCGAAGGCCGGTTCCGTGAGATGTCAATCCGAACGAGACTTCGCGAATGACTACTCGACCCGGCACACCACTTGGCGTTAGATCAATTGCTCGTGTCCTCCTCGGAGGTCTCCTACTCCTGGCCGGCATCGGGCATCTCAGTTGGGCTCGAACGTCGTTTCTTGCGCAGGTGCCCGATTGGGTTCCTGGCGACCCCGACGCCATCGTTGTGGCGTCAGGAGTCGTCGAGATTTTGCTCGGGACTGCATTGATAGGTGCACGTACCAGACGAATGGAAGTCGGTTGGGTGGCTGCAGCGTTCTTTGTTGCCGTTTTCCTGGGCAACATCTCGCAGTTCGTCAGCCACAAATCTGCCTTCGGATTGAACTCCGATGTGGCCCGAGGCGTTCGACTTTTGTTCCAGCCCCTGCTGGTCTTCTGGGCCTTGTGGTCAACGTCGCCGCCAGTCAAACGCTTGACGCGTCACTTGCGCCGAGATCATCCAGATGTCGTCGGCTAGAGGGCAGGCATCGGCCGGGGTTCCGACGACTCGGCCGACTGGCTCACGCGTTGGTGTTGGAAACGGCAACCCCTGAAACCCGCGCCGCGGTGGCCAAGTTCATGTCGCCGGTAACGAAGACCACGTCATCGTCGGAGACCTTCAAACCCGCGGCGAGATGAACGGCGTCGTATCCGCGCAACCCGTGTTTGCGCGCCAGCGCCCCTGCAGTGCGGACTAGCTCGTCCGTGACCTCGACGTGATCGATCTGTGTCGTGATCTCGTCGAGTGCATCGACGGCTTCTTCAAGCTGCGTGGCCGAGAGGTGGCCGACTCGATGCGCCCTCGCCAACGCGGCGCAAGCCTCGGCGTACAGGAGTCGAACGCTCGCAATGCGCGAGGCCTCGTTCCAGAGCCTGAGGCAAACAGCCGTCGAGGGTTCCTCGATGATGAGGGGAATGAGCGCCGAGGTGTCGAAGTACGCGATCACTGGCGCTGTTCGGCGACCAGATCACTGACCGTGCCTTTGGCCCGGATGCCACGTCCGGATCGAGGGCGTTTCGGGACTCTGGCGGCGGTGACGAGACCTTCGGCGATGAGGCGATCGAGGGGGCGCGGCCGATCGAAAGGCACCAGCCGTGCGACCGCCTTCCCGTGATCCGTGACGGTCACCTCGTCTCCCGCGCGCACTGCATCAAGGTATCTACTGAGGTGGTCACGCAACTCTCTCACTCCGGCTTCCATCGCTTCAGTATGGCGCTTTTTCGCGACGCTATCTAGCCACAGTCTCGCAACGGTCCTCGGCCGGTCAGGCTGCGGCTTCCTCCGACCCTGTCGAAAAGCGCACGCGTGAACGCCGCTTGCGTTCGGCCGTAAGCGAGACTTCGGCCCGTACGACCGGTCCCGACGACCCGTAAACGACGCCACCGCGACGCCGCCGATCGTCGGCAACGTTGTCGCGGGAGTTCCGAGCGGTCGCGTACACCTCGCCGACCAATGCGCTTGCAACGCGAAACTGACCCCGGACCGAGACTTCGTGCTCGACACTGTCCCCGGTCATCCCGGACTGCAGGTGGCGCTGGGTTCGGCGCACGGCTTCAAGTTCGCATCGTGGTTCGGGCGCACCCTCGCCGAGCGGGCGGTACAGGGTTCGACGTCCGCCGCCATCGAGCCCTTCCGGATTGATCGGCGCGGGCTCACCGACCCGAACTTCGTCGCCAACTACAAGGACCCTGCGCGCAGCGAGTCCTGATCGCCTCGACACCTCGCACCTCGCCGACGATCTACTGCTCCCAGAGCAAACTATTGATGTGGCCCAGTACCGGGCATGTCGCCGAGGAGCGTGTGGCCCATCAGATCGCGCAATGTCTGAGCGCCGCGTCTATGGCAGCATGGCCCATGACATCCGTTCTCCAGGCCACCAGCGCCCTCCAGCCGGCGATTCGGGCAGCCGTTCCCCAGATGCAGGCTGAGCGTCGGCTCCCGGGCCACATCGTCGACGCGATGCGCAAGTCGGGCGTTTTCGATATGGCCCTGCCTCGCGCCCTCGGTGGGCCGCAATTGAGCCCAGTCGAGCAGTTCGAGGTCCTGGAGGCGTTCAGCCTCGCAGACGCCTCCGTCGGCTGGTGCGCCATGATCGGCGCCGATTCCGGTTTCATCCCCGGCTTCCTGGACGATGCGACATTCGCGGAGGTGTACCCCACCCGCAACCTCGTCACCGCTGGCAAGGTCATGCCGTCAGGCAAGGCGATCCGCTGTCCGGACGGCTGGCGGGTGACCGGACGTTGGGACTTCGGCAGCGGCTCCACCCACGCCGACCAGTTCGTCGGTGGAGTGATGCTGCACGACGAATCCGGTCAACTCCTCCTCGACGACAGCGGTCGGCCGATTCCACGCGTCGCTCTCCTTCCACGTGCACACGTCACCGTGCACGACACTTGGAACACGATCGGGATGCGCGCAACCGCATCGAACGACTACGAAGTATCGGACTGCCCGGTCCCGGCCAATTGGGTCTATGACGCGTTCGGACCGATGCGCCGACCGGACGAGCCGCTGTACCGGCTGCCATGGTGGTTCCTGGTGAAGCACGCCGGCGTCCTTACCGGCCTTGCCCGCCGCGCCATCGACGAGGCGATCGGGGCGACCGTCACGAAGATGGTCTTTCCAGAAGGAGTCCTGCTGATCGATCGGCCCGGGACGGCCGAAACGATTGCTCACGCCGAAGCGGCGGCGCGCTCGGCGCGAGCGTTCCTCGTCGCAGAGATCGAGCGAGTATGGGCCGCCTGCGTCGATGACGGTGACCTGTCACGAAGCGTCACAGCACCATTGCGCCTCGCAATGGTCCATGCGTCGACGGTCGCCGTTGACGTCACCCGCGCGATGTTCGACCTGCTCACCACGACGTCGATCGCCACCGGCTCCGTGTTCGCGCAGCTCGTGGCCGATGCCGCCGTAGCGAACACGCATGTCGCCACAGGGCACCGGAACTGGGCACCGCTGGGAGCGCGGCTTGCAGGGCGCAAGTCCCGGGGGCGACCGTCTTCATCTGATCCTCCGAGCTCGGATCCCGGTTCACCCGAACCGGCGAGGCTGCTGCGGCGTCCACTCGGGTGGTCGTCTACCCAGATGATCACCGCACAAACATGTTGAGCCGTTTCGGGTCAGCCACCTACGATCCGACGGTGGCCCGAGAACGACCCACCCCGCTCAATTACAACACGGACGTCGACACCACCCGCAGAAGAGGCCGGTTACCGGGTAGGTCTCTGGGTGGCTTCGATGCATCGGCGATTGTCGAATACGGCCCTGTCCGGCTCGTCAGTTCGGCCATGGCAAGGGTCGCGCACCGAACGCTGGGCCGGGCTACCCGGTTGGTTGAGGACACCCCACGACATCGGACCGAATCGAGCCCAAGCCAGCCGTCTTAAACAACACATGTGCGCGTTGAACGGTTCTCAACGGACAGTTCGAGGCTGGGGAGCGGCTCGGCAACACAGCGGGATCGAGAAACTGTCAGGCCGCTCGCCACGATCGGAAAGTGGATGATCCCTGCGATCGCAAGCATCATGATGAGAAGTGAATCACCGGGGACTGCCCTAGGTTAGAGGAGGGCTTGGTCTATCCCGGCTCATTTCGGAGTCCCTTCGAGTCTTTTCGGGTTGCGAGTGATGTGGAGGAACGACCGCTATTCCGTAGGTCGCGCTGAAACGGATGCTCAAAAGACTCGAGCGTGCTAACTCGGATGTGTAGTGGACGAATTGATCGCTTGCACGAAGTCGTAGATGCCGGCAGGCGTCCACGGCCACGTAGGTGCCCGATAGTATGCGTACTGAGCAACGCTTAGTCTGTTCTTCACGCCGCCCGCCCACAGGGCGTCGGCCACGGTTGTCGAGCAGTTCTGTGAAAACGTGCACCACTGGTTTGTCTTCTGAAAGGTGCTCCACCATGTGCGAATCGCACCGATATCGAGCCCGCCGATCTCGATCGAGTGGTCGGGCGCCTTTATCGCCTGCCCGGCTCCTGCTTCGAGTATTTGGTCGTCTTGGAATGTCTGGTTGGGGTTCGCCGGCCCGCAGTAGAGCATGTGGGGGTAACCAATCTGGGTGGCAAGGGTTTTGGGGTTTCGAACCTGTCCTGGCCACCAGCTGATGTAGGTGCCGTCCTCGAGTTCGATCGAGGCATGGCCCATGGCGACGTTGATCCCGAGGTAGTCCCAGACATAGACGTGGGCCACGCCCGGAGGATAGGTGTTCGTCCGCGTATCGGTTGGAGCGCCCAGTTGCGTCGCAAACATGCTTCCGTTGCCGATTTTGACATCAACGGTGTATTCGTACTGGTGGCTCGTTGTCGGATCGAAGACGGACAGCCCGCCGAGGTGCCACTGGTCGTCGAAGTAGTTCATGGAGCCGAAGAGCACCACGGACTGGAATGTCTTCAGTGTTGTTTGCACCTCGATGTCGAAAAAGTACAAATCATCACGTTCGAAATGAGACTTGGGAATGACGGCTGCTGCGGTCCCTTCTGCGAATTGGAGGTTAAGGGTGACTTGTCCGTCATATCCGGAAAACGCCTCGGAGCCCGTCCGGACCATGACGGTCCATTTCGTGGTGGCGGCCGGTGGCTGTCGTGTTGACATCGGGGCCCGTGGCGGATCAAGTTGTACCGTACCCAGCTCGGGACCGGAGGCGAACAGGCCGTGAGACGTCGCGGTCAGGGTTCCGATGCTTTGGGTTCCCGAATAGAACTCGCTCCATGCCGGGACCTCACTGGTGATGGGCATCGCCACCGCGGTCGACGTGACCTGCGTGCTGTGAGGAATACCGGGGACGAGGATGAAGTTGCCGTCGAATTCCACCATTTCGAGGAAAATTCCGTAGCCCGGGTAGACCGTGCCCCATCGTCCGGGCGACCCGAGGTAGCGGAACAGGGCATCGCCGCCGGTTGCGGCGAACAGCTGTCCGCACAGAAGCTTCGAGGAGCTGTAGGTGGCCCCGATTGGTGTCCACGAGCCGGTTTTCTGGTCGAACAACGACAATCCGGGCGAGTCACCACCAAGCATGAACGAGACATGGTGGGTCCCGTCCGTCATGGCCCACCAGCCGGTGCCGCCCAGCGATGACCAAGTCTTTGTCGTTTCGTCGAACAGGGAGAAGGTCCCCGCGCTCCTGAGCGGTCCGACAATGCCGATCACTCCGTCGCCACCGGCCGACAAGCCGGAAAAACCGTCGCCGATCTTCACCCAGTTTGTGCCCTCACCGGCGTAGCACCATGCAGTTCCGTCGAGCGCCCAACCGTACAAATTCTTGTGACTCGCTCGAATCGAGGAGAACTGCATCGCGTCGGCAATTTTGCGCCAGTTGTTTGGTTCGCCGCTGTATTGGTAGACGCCTTCGTTGGGGAACCCCGGTTGACTCCAGCCGTAAAGGATCTGCTGAGTTGCCAGCAGGTTCGCAAAAACTGGCCCGATAGGGGTAGCACCGCTCATGTCGACCACCTTCTCCAACGGTCGGGGATCCAACCGCTTGTGATCAGCATGGAGGTTCTCGACGTCGCCTGCAACGAACAACACCGTTCTTATCCACGTCTAGTCCGCCGCGGCCGGCGCTCACAAGGGAGACGCTCCGCTGATTCGGCCCTGCCGCCTGATCTCGCAGTCAGGGCTGGCCCGTCGGATCGGGAAGCGGCCGAGCCGGCCGAGCGCGGCAAGGAGGGTGGCTAGTCCGCCGGTGCGGTGAGGTTGATTCGGATTCCCTTCGACTTGTCTTTTCGGGTTGCGCGCGATGTCGAGGAAACGACGGCGATGCCGTGATCGACGGCGTTGTCTCGGGCGCGCTCTGGTTGTGTATGCGTCGCAAGCCACGCGTGCGGTATCGGGCGCAAGGACGCTGGGGCCACTTCCACCTGAGCCGCCACATGGAGAAGGGCAACGGAGATTGCTAAACGTGCTCAGCGCTCCGCAAGGGCACGGTCATGCAAAGGGAGTAGGAAGCGATGGAGTCCCGCCAGAGGCGGGGGTACCCACGCGACCCCGATGTTGCCTCAATAATCTTCTGCAACTGCGCCGCTCTGTCTTGCGGTTGTTCCACATGGTGGGCTCAGTCGACGTATCGTGCTTGACTTTCCTCCACTTGAAGAGTCGCGCACGGTCGCGACATTGAAGCGGAAGCGGGCCGTTGCCACGGGGTGTATGCACCGCATATACTCTTCGTATGACGATAACTCTGAGTTTTCGGGCGGACGGAACGCTCGCCAAAGAACTCGACGCCGCAGCAGCCGAGGCGGGCGTAGCG
>JANOYY010000005.1:0-17827 GCA_031429095.1 Acidimicrobiia bacterium
CGGAGATGGTGATGCCGGGTGATAATATTAGTGTTGTTGTTGAGTTGGGTAAGACGATTGCGATGGAAGAGGGTTTGAAGTTTGCTATCCGTGAGGGTGGTCGTACCGTGGGCGCCGGCCGCGTCGTCAAGATCCTCAAGTAAACCTTCACACCAGACACACGTAGAAACCGTAAGGAAACCCGGACATGGCTAAGAACGATAAACGCGTACACGTCACCCTGGCGTGTGAACAGTGCAAGCGTCGCAACTACATCACGATCAAGAACAAGCAGAACGATCGTGAGCGTATCGAGATGAAGAAGTACTGCAAGTGGGAACGCATTCACACAACCCACAAAGAGACGCGATAACGCTCAAGTCGACCTCGGCTGCGACGCGTCCAGCTAGGCTTGGCCGTCTTATGTCCGATCTGAACGAAACTGTCATGGCAGCCCGTGAGGGCTGCCATGACGCGTTCGGCGACCTCGTTCGCGCCACGTACGACGACACGTACTCCCACGCCCTTCGACTGGTTGGCAATGCCGAGGATGCCAACGACGTCACCCAGGACACCTACCTGAAGGCCTTTCGCTACCTGCGCGGGTTCCGTGGCGAGTCGAGTATCGGTACGTGGCTCTATCGAATAACCGCGAACTCGGCCCACAGCCTGATCGCTCGACGGCGTCGGCACGAAACCGCCGTGTTGCACGAAGACATCGTCATCTCCGACGACGAACCAACCCATGACCCAGCTGGCCAGGCCGAACTGAACGATTTGCGTTCGCGCCTCCTCGTCGCCCTCGACACGCTTCCCGAGAAACTTCGCTCGGTGGTCGTCCTGCGAGACATTTACGATCAATCCCACGATGTGATCGCTCGCCAACTTGGAATTACGGAGTCGGCGGCAAAGGTCCGCCTGCATCGCGCCCGACAGAAACTTCGTGAGCAGCTATTCGGCGCCGTTTCACTGCCGACCGATATGGACGAAACAGCCGGTCCGAACGAATCGAGCGCAGGCCGCAGCCCAAGGGCAGCCACCGCGTCGGCGAGAGAAACTGCCTGAATGCGTCTGGGGCGAGGAAGGTCGAAGAAGTGTCGCCAGTTCCAACCGAGGTTGGTCGCCGCCGCCGACCGCCACACGGTGACGGATCTCACGTTGCGACGCCACCTCCGGTCGTGTCGGAACTGTCGGGCCGAGTTCAACCAACATCGAACGATTGGCCGAGCACTGCGCGGACTCACCTCGGCCAACGTTGCTCCGCCGCTCCCCAGTTCGAATCGACGCCGATTGCGGCTCCGCAGGCACCCGCAGCACCGAGAAGCCGGCCTCGTGGGGCTGGCCGCCGCCCTGGTAGTCCTCAGTGCTGTCGGCATCACGACACGGCGTCGGGCCTGACTGGACCTGTGCAGCGGCAAAACTGGCTGCCAACGATTGACACGGGAAACGAGTACGGGGTCGGAGATGGCACTGGTAGCATGGACCGGTTCAACGAGGGTCCTCGGTTCGTCCTGGTTTTCGTTGCACGTTGCAGAGGGTCGTAGCTCAATTGGTAGAGCACTGGTCTCCAAAACCAGGGGTTGGGGGTTCAAGTCCCTCCGGCCCTGCAAACATAACGTCGGACAACCTTTCCCGACATCGACAGTTCCCGACATCGAAATTTCCGACATCGAATTCCCCACATTGAAGGCATCTGAAGGATCGCACCGTGAACCGTGAAACCAAGCGCATGCTCCAGCGACAGGGCGCGATCAATGCCGACGGTACGCCTACTCGCGAGGCGCGTACGCCCGTGTCCCGAGATCCCAAGGAAGTGCGCCCATCCCCAATGGAGTTCATCTCCCAGGTCCGTACGGAACTCAAGAAAGTCATCTGGCCGAGTCGCCCGGAAATCAAGACCTATACGACCGTTGTGATGTTCACGCTGGTCTTCATGACGGCGCTTACCTTCGTGTTCGATTGGCTGTTCGCAAAAAGCGTCTTCTCGATCTACGCCCGCTGAAAACTATTGGAATCGACCATGTCTGAAGACAACTCCGAACTGCACGCCGAAGCCGGCGAACCCAAGCAAGAACTCGCCGCACCCGCGGATCGTGCCAACGAGGTTGACGCCGCCGAAGTCGAAGAGCGCGTGCAAAGCCCGTACGACAAGCCGGGTCAGTGGTTTGTGATCCACAGCTATGCGGGCTACGAAAACAAGGTGAAGCAAAACCTCGAGAGCCGTATCGCCTCCATGAACATGGAGGAACGGATCTACGAGGTGATTATCCCCCTTGAAGAAGTCATCGAGTTCAAGAACGGCAAGAAAGTAGTCGTCCAGAAAAAGGTGTTCCCGGGATATCTGCTCGCTCGCCTCGACCTCGACGACGACAGTTGGTATGTGGTCCGCAACACTCCCGGCGTCACTGGTTTCGTAGGGTCCGGTGCGAAACCGACCCCACTCTCGCGTCGCGAAGTGGAGAACATTCTCCAGGTCAAAGACGAATCAGGCGCAGGCGGCCGCAAAACCAAGCCCCGGCTCGAATACGAGGTTGGCGAAAGCGTCCGCGTCAAGGAAGGTCCGTTCGCCGATTTCACCGGCACAATCGCTGACATCAACGAGATCCAACTCAAACTCAAAGTGCTCGTCAACATCTTCGGGCGGGAGACTCCGGTGGAGCTTGATTTCGCGCAGGTCGCGAAGCTGTAGGATTGTCGACTCGTTGACGCTCGTTCGCAGGCAACCCTGCCTGTGAAACGCGTCCGATTACCTCAAATGCTCGAGAGGCTCAAAACGTCGTGGCTAAGAAGCAAGTAACCGCAATTGTCAAAATTCAGATCCCTGCTGGGAAGGCCACACCCGCGCCGCCCGTCGGTACCGCGCTCGGTCCTCACGGTTTGAACATCATGGAATTCGTGAAGGCCTATAACGCCGCCACGGAGTCCCAGGTGGGCACGATCATCCCGGTCGAGATCACGGTCTTCAACGACCGCACCTTCACCTTCAAGCTGAAGACACCACCGGCACCCGTGCTTATTCGTAAGGCAGCAGGCGTCGAAAAGGGCTCCGGCAACGTCGGCAAGGAAATCGTTGGTCAGCTCACCATGGCGCAGGTCGCCACGATCGCGGAACAAAAGATGCCCGACCTCAATGCGAACGACATCGAAGCAGCGAAGCTCCAGATCATGGGCACCGCTCGCTCGATGGGCATCAAAATCGTCGACTAGCCCGTCGACGTTTTTCCAAACACGCGCTGCCCGACGACCTCGCTGGCAGTCTGACGAAAGGACGAGGGAGCCATCATGGCGATTGGAAAGAAACTCAAGGACGCTGCGAAGCGATTTGATCGTGAGCGTTTGCACACCCCCGGCGAAGCTGTCGATGTGGTGAAGTCGTTGGTGTCGGCGAAGTTTGACGAGTCCGTCGACGTTGCGGTTCGTCTCGGCGTCGACCCCCGTAAGGCCGACCAGATCGTGCGTGGCACCGTTGCGCTACCCGCAGGTACCGGCAAGACGATTCGCGTCGCTGTGTTTGCGTCCGGTGGTGCCGCACAGGCAGCCCGTGATGCGGGTGCCGACATCGTGGGCGCCGAAGACCTCGTCGAGCGGGTCACCGGTGGCTTTCTCGACTTCGACCTGGCCATCGCTACCCCAGACCTCATGGGCATGGTCGGGCGCCTCGGCCGCCAACTCGGTCCCCGCGGTCTCATGCCGAACCCGAAGACGGGCACCGTAACGACCGACGTCGCAAAGGCCGTTACCGAGTTCAAGGGTGGCCGCGTCGAATACCGCACCGATAAGTTCGGCAACATTCATGTCCCGATCGGCAAGTCCTCCTTTTCGAAGGAAAACCTGGTCACCAACTTCAAGGCCGTCCTCGACGAACTCAACCGTGCCAAGCCGTCGTCGGCAAAAGGCAAGTACGTTCGCTCCATTACAGTGAGCTCGACCATGGGTGCCGGCGTCAAAATCGATCCGGCCCGTCTCAAGGACGAAGAAGTCTGACCCTCGGGTGCGACTACACTCCCAGCTTCGTAGTTCGCAGTACACGTTCTTGACGTCACAGTTCTTGCAGTAACCATTCTTGCAGTAACCAACCGAATACCGCGCTGAAGAAATCCGGTACTGGTACCTCACTGCAATGGTGGGGCGGCTAGTGGAAGGGCTCCCATGAGGAGCCGCCCGACGAGGCGAAAGCACTCCAACGAGCTCGATTCGTCGAGTCTTACCGAGGGCGTTCGTGCGTCGTGTGATGCATGAGCGCCTTTTTGTTTTGAAAGGAGGAAAGACATATGGAGAATCCCCGTCCCGAAAAAGTACAAAAAGTGGCCGAGGTCGTTGGACTCCTCAACGGTTCTGACGCGGCACTCCTCACCGAGTACCGCGGCATGCGGGTCAAGCACCTCAGCGAGCTTCGCCGCACGCTGCGTCTCGTCGGTGGTGAGTACAAGGTCTACAAGAACACTCTGGTGTGGAAGGCCGCGCTCGCTGCCGGCATTGACACGCCCGAGCTCGAAAAGCTTCTGCACGGTCCGACCGCAATTGCCTTCGTAAAGGGCGACGCGGTCGAAGCGGCAAAAGCCCTTCGCGAGTTTGCAAAGACCAACCCCAACCTCGTCGTCAAAGGTGGCCTTCTCGGCACCAAGGTCCTCTCGGCTTCTGAAGCCTCGGCCCTTGCCGATATGCCGCCACGCACGCAGGTCCTCGCCGAATTGGCAGGTCTGTTCGAAGCACCGCTGTCCACTCTGGCCAGCCTCTTCGAGGCGCCGGCCCGCGACATTGCGTATGCAATCAGCGCGCTTATTGACAAAAACGGCGGCGAAGAAGCCGCCGCTGCCTGACCCACCCAATCGAACAACACCCATCCGTTCGACCGGGTGGAATCCCAGAAGGAACTTCAACAAATGGCAAACATCAACGAAATCCTCGACAGCATTGCCGGCATGACCGTGCTGGAACTTGTCGAATTGAAGAAGGCGTTCGAAGAGCGCTTTGACGTCAAGGCCGCGGCTCCTGCTGCCGCCATGATGATGGCAGCACCCGTTGCCGATGCTCCGGTCGCTGAAGAGCAGGACGAATTCGATGTCGTCTTGACCGAAACTGGCGCGCAGAAGATCGGCGTCATCAAGGTTGTCCGTGAACTCACCAAGCTCGGCCTGAAGGAAGCCAAGGATCTCGTCGACGGCGCGCCGTCGAAGGTTCTCGAGAAGGTTTCCAAGGACGACGCAAACAAAGCGAAGGCGTCTCTCGAAGAGGCCGGCGCAAAGGTCGAACTCAAGTAGTCGATCGGCGACCGGTTTTGGTCGCCTTGCGTTACCGAACACTACGAAGGGCCGGGTCCGTTGCGACCCGGCCCTTCGTATTTGTGCGCTTCGTCGTGCGGCGACTGATTTACAGCGAGGCGATCTTTCCGTAATGCTTCGCCAGCAGGTAATAGAACGTGACGCGTTCCTTGGTGTTGTCACCGGCGAGGGTGGTGCAAATTCCCGAGATCGCGGCGTCAAGATCGGCGTCGGCGTCGGTCAGGGCCAACTTCTTCTTCAACCAGGATTCTCGGACCCTCGCGAGTTCCGACGGATCCGAGCAAGACACCAGCGAGGCGTCCCTGCTTCTCAGAGCGATGCCGAGATGTTTCACGATCTTTGCGACTTCGTCTTCGGTTGCTTCCGGTGCATGCTTTTGGACATCAGCGATGTAGTCAGCAGCGTTCGCCATAGGTGCCTCGTTTTCGTTGCGGGGGCGGCCAGCGGACCTGGCCGCGAGACAAGACCGTAGCACCGAAGGAGTTTTTTCCTGATGAGCGAGGATCCAAAGGGGCTGAGCTCCCAAAAGCCTTGACCTCAAGGTGCATTCTCGTTTACGGTGCATGCAGAGACCTTCGCCTGACGAAGTCTCTTCGGTGGCGTCCGCATTTCTTTGCGTAGATGCAAATCCAGTGCTAGTGTCATTGGACCGTGCGCGTCTTGTTCCCCGCCAGATTTCTGTCCAAACTCCGGTGGAACCTTACGTGCCAGGCAGCATTGCAACCCGCCCCGAAAACCACTCTGGCTTTCGCCCCACACGCGTAGGAGTTGAGGACGCCTTGTCGACCCCAAAATCTCCATCCCTTTTCCGTGAACGATTCTCGTTCGGCAACCATGATGAGGTCCTGCCGCTTCCTGATCTGATCTCGGTTCAAAAGACCTCGTTCAAGTGGTTCCTCGACGAAGGACTTGCGGAGACCTTCCGCGACATTTCGCCTGTTGAGGATTTCACCGGCTCGCTGCGTCTCGAACTCGACTTCGATCCCGACGATATCGACCTTCGCCCACCGCCCAAGTTCAGCGTCGACGAATGCAAAGAGAAGGACATGACCTTCTCGGCGCCCATTTTTGTGCGCGCTCGCTTCATGAATGCCTCGACAGGCGAAATCAAAGAGCAGACCGTCTTCATGGGCGACTTTCCGATGATGACCGACAAGGGCACCTTCATCATCAACGGGACCGAGCGTGTTGTCGTGTCGCAGCTGGTTCGTTCGCCGGGCGTCATCTTCGCACCGGGCCGCGATGCCAAGACGCTCGTCACCGGTACCGTGCATCCCTATCGCGGTGAGTGGATCGAATTCGACGTCGAGCAGAAGCCGGGCAAGGAAGTAACCGCTGGGGCTCGTGTGGCCCGGAAGCGTCGTCTTTCGATGTTCATTATCTTGCGCGCCCTTGGCTACACCGAGGAGAACTATCCCGGGATGCTCGACCGCCTCGTGCGGCACTTCCCGTTCCTCGAAGCACAGTGGGAAAAGGAGCAGGGTCTCTTCACCACGCGTGAGGAAAGCCTTATCGAGATTTACAAGAAGGCACGTCCGGGCGAACCACCCTCGGTCGAGTCGGCGAAGGCATACTTCGAGAACGCGTTCTTCAACCCGAAGCGCTACGACCTCACGAAGGTTGGCCGCTACAAGCTGAACCGCAAGCTCGCCGACGAGATCGTGAAAATGCGTGACGTCCTCGGTATCGACCTCGAGGTTCCCATCGTCGGCCACGAGGTGCTCACACCGGCCGAGTTGCTTGCTACGTGTACCTATCTTCTCCACCTTGCTGACGGAACCGAAGGGTACCGCCTTGACGATCAGGACCACTTCGCAAACCGCCGCATCCGCAGCGTCGGCGAACTGATCCAAAACCAGGTCCGCGTCGGCCTCAGCCGCATGGAGCGTGTCGTACGTGAACGTATGACAACGCAAGATGTCGAAGCAATCACACCGCAGACCCTCATCAACATTCGACCGGTTGTTGCCGCGATCAAAGAGTTCTTCGGCACCTCGCAGCTTTCGCAGTTCATGGATCAGGTGAACCCGCTCGCCGGTCTCACCCACAAACGACGCCTCTCGGCACTTGGACCTGGCGGTCTCAGTCGAGAGCGCGCAGGCTTCGAAGTCCGCGACGTCCACTCCAGCCACTACGGCCGCATGTGTCCGATCGAAACGCCAGAAGGACCAAACATCGGTCTGATCGGTAACCTTGCGAGCTACGCCCGAGTGAACGACTACGGCTTCATCGAGACCCCGTACCGCAAGGTCGTCGAGGGTCGAGTGACCAACGAGATCCAGTACCTCTCGGCCGACGCCGAGGAGGAATACGTCATCGCGCAGGCCAACGCCACGATCGGCCCCGACGGCACACTCCTCGACGAGCGAGTTCTCGTGCGTCGTGCCCCGCAGGGGGCAAGCGTCCGGGCCAACGCCGCCGGTTCCACGACCTACTCGTCGACCAGCGAGGTCGACTACGTGCGGCCGTCGGAAGTGGACCTCATGGACGTGTCGCCGAAGCAGATTGTCTCGGTCGCAACCGCGCTCATTCCCTTCCTCGAACACGACGACGCAAACCGTGCGCTCATGGGTGCGAACATGCAGCGTCAGGCTGTTCCGTTGGTTCGGCCCGAGGCTCCGTACGTGGGCACCGGTGTCGAGGCACGTGCAGCACGCGACGCCGGCGACGTCGTTGTCGCAGAGGGCGACGGCGTTGTGTCCGAAGTGGGCGGCGACTACGTCACCGTCACCTACGACGACCCAAAGCTCGGCCGCAAGATCTACCGTCTGAACAAGTTCCGTCGTTCGAACCAGAACACGTGCATGAACCAGCGGATCAAGGTCAACGAAGGCGACCGCGTGATCGGCAATGCCAACGGCGTCTACAAGGCCACAGTTCTGGCCGACGGTCCGTCCACGGACTCCGGCGAGCTTGCGCTTGGAAAGAACCTGCTCGTGGCGTTCATGCCCTGGGAGGGTTACAACTTCGAAGACGCGATCATCTTGTCGGAGCGAATCGTTCGCGACGACGTCCTCACCTCGATCCACGTAGAAGAGCACGAGGTCGATGCCCGCGACACCAAGCTTGGTGCCGAGGAAATCACCCGTGACATTCCGAACCTGTCCGAAGAGATCCTCAAAGACCTCGACGAGCGCGGCATTATCCGCGTCGGCGCCGAAGTCGGTCCTGGCGATGTGCTCGTTGGCAAGGTCACGCCGAAGGGCGAAACTGAGCTCACCCCCGAAGAGCGCCTCCTGCGCGCCATCTTCGGTGAAAAGGCACGTGAAGTTCGCGATACATCGCTGAAGGTTCCCCACGGTGAGTCGGGCAAGGTTATCGACGTTCGGGTGTTCACACGCGAAGACGGCCACGAACTGGCTCCCGGCGTCAACCAATTGGTCCGCGTCTACGTTGCTCAGAAGCGCAAGATCCAAGAGGGCGACAAACTTGCTGGCCGTCACGGCACCAAGGGTGTTATCTCGAAGGTGTTGCCGCTCGAAGACATGCCGCACATGGCTGACGGTTCGCCCGTCGATGTGATCCTCAACCCGTTGGGCGTTCCGTCTCGTATGAACGTCGGCCAGGTTCTCGAGGCGCACCTTGGCTATGCGGCACGGTGGGGCTGGCCCGGCAACCCGGATGCCGATGAGCCCATTCGCGGTACCGAAACCAAAACTCGCCCCAGCACCAAGCCCGCAACCTGGGTCGCCACGCCGGTGTTCGACGGTGCGCACTGGGACGAAGAGGGTGGACGCCACGAGACCATCCAGCACAGCTTCCAGACCCTGAACCCCGAATCGCGTGATGGCGTGCGAATGATTCAGGACAACGGCAAGATCCAGTTGTACAACGGCCGTACGGGTGAGCCCTACGACCAACCGGTCACCGTTGGCTACATGTACATCTTGAAGCTCGCCCACTTGGTCGACGACAAGATCCACGCTCGTTCCACCGGCCCGTACTCGATGATCACCCAGCAGCCGCTCGGTGGAAAGGCGCAGTTCGGCGGTCAGCGATTCGGTGAAATGGAAGTGTGGGCCCTTGAGGCCTACGGTGCGGCCTACTGCTTGCAGGAGCTCCTCACCATTAAGTCCGATGACGTTCTGGGCCGCGTGAAGGTGTACGAGGCGATCGTCAAGGGCGAGAACATTCCTGAGCCGGGTATCCCTGAGTCGTTCAAGGTGCTTATCAAGGAAATGCAGTCGCTCGTTCTCAACGTCAAGGTTGAGTCGATCTCGGGTCACGAAATTGAGATGCGTGAACTCGACGAAGACGTTTTCCGCACTGCGGAAGACCTCGGTATCGACCTTTCCAGGCCGGAGCGTGGCTCCGACGAAGAAGACGCCCGTCGTGCTGCAGAGCGCGCCGAGCGAGCCTTCTAACCAACTAGTACGCGTACATAGAGATCACGAAAGTAAGTGGACTGAGTAATGCTTGACGTCAACGATTTCGATCGCATCACCATTGGCCTCGCAACTGCCGATGCAATTCGAGGATGGTCACACGGCGAAGTAAAGAAGCCGGAAACCATCAACTACCGCACCCTCCGCCCGGAGAAGGACGGGCTTTTCTGCGAGAAGATCTTCGGTCCCCAAAAGGACTGGGAGTGCTATTGCGGAAAATACAAGCGAGTCCGCTTCCGCGGCATCGTTTGTGAACGCTGTGGCGTAGAAGTGACCCGCTCCAAGGTGCGACGCGAGCGAATGGGCCACATCGAGCTCGCCGCACCCGTGGTGCACATTTGGTACCTCCGCGGCACGCGTTCGTGGCTGGCCTACCTCCTCATGGGCACCGAAGCCAAAGAGGAACTCAAGGCCAAGCAGCTCGAGAAAGTCATCTACTTCGCGGCGAACCTCGTCACGTTCGTCGACGAAGAGAAGCGACACGGCGACCTGCCGAATCTCGAAGCCGAACTGCACGAAGAGCTTGCGCTCATCGAGCGTGATCGTGACCTCGACCTCGACCGTCGCTTCAAGCAGCTCGAAGCCGACCTTGGTGCCCTCGAAGCAGATGGTGCGAAGGACTCCGAGATCAATGCCAAACGGCGCCAGGCCGAGAAGGAAATCTCCGGCATCCGCGACCGTGGCAACGCAGAGCTCGAACTGGTCAAGCGCGCATTCGACGAGTTCAAGCAGCTGCACAGCCGCAAGATCATCGAAGACGAACTTCTGTGGCGCGAGCTGAAGGCCCGCTACAGCGAGTACTTCCGTGGCGGCATGGGTGCCGAAGCGATCAACTCTCTTATTGCCGAACTCGATCTCGACATCGAAGAGATCAAGCTTCGCGAGCTCATCGAGGGCACCGGCGCTGCCGCCACCAAGCGTCCGCTATCGGTGCAGCGCAAGCAGAAGGCGATCAAGCGTCTCAAGATCGTCGCTGCGTTCAACCGCCGCGATCCCAACGGCAAGCGCCTCAACGACCCCAAGGCAATGATCCTCGGCGCCGTGCCAGTCATACCTCCCGACCTGCGCCCGATGGTGCAGCTCGACGGTGGCCGTTTCGCAACATCGGATCTCAACGACCTGTACCGCCGCGTTATCAACCGTAACAACCGTCTCAAGCGTCTCCTCGACCTCGGTGCCCCCGAGATCATCGTGAACAACGAGAAGCGCATGCTTCAAGAGGCCGTCGATGCGTTGTTCGACAACGGTCGTCGTGGACGCCCCGTAACAGGACCGGGAAACCGCCCGCTTAAGTCGCTCTCCGACATGTTGAAGGGCAAGCAGGGACGGTTCCGTCAGAACCTCCTCGGAAAGCGCGTCGACTACTCCGGACGTTCGGTCATCGTGGTTGGTCCAACGCTGAAGTTGCACCAGTGCGGTCTGCCCAAGCTCATGGCTCTTGAGCTTTTCAAGCCGTTCGTGATGAAGCGTCTCGTCGACGCCGAACTCGCACAGAACATCAAGTCGGCCAAGCGTATGGTCGAGCGTCGTCGTGCCCAGGTGTGGGACGTTCTTGAAGACGTCATCCGGGAGCATCCGGTCATGTTGAACCGTGCCCCAACACTTCACCGTCTGGGCATCCAGGCCTTCGAGCCAGTACTCATCGAGGGCAAGGCCATTCAGCTGCACCCGCTTGTCTGTACGGCCTTCAACGCCGACTTCGACGGTGACCAGATGGCGGTCCACCTTCCGCTTTCGGCCGAAGCACAGGCCGAGGCTCGCATCCTCATGCTCAGCACGAACAACATTCTTTCGCCGGCCCACGGCCGACCGATTGCGGTTCCTTCGCAAGACATGATCATCGGCCAGTACTACCTGACCCTGCAGCGCGATGGAGCGAAGGGCGAGGGTCGTCAGTTCCGCCACATGTGGGAAGTAGAGCGCGCATACGACAACGGCGACATCGAACTGCACGCCAAGATCACTATGCGTACAGAAGATGAGCGCATGGGTGCGCCCGTCCACGGCGAAATGGCATCGGTCGATACCACCGCCGGACGTCTGTTCCTCAATGCCAAGATGCCCGTCGGCTTCGTCTATATCAACCATCTGCTGAAGAAGCGTGAAGTCACCACGATCGTTGAAGACCTGGCGTGGAACTACCCGAAGGCTGTCGTTGCTGAAGCACTCGACGCACTGAAGAACCTCGGCTTCCGTTACGCCGCGCAGTCGGGTCTTTCGATCTCGATCAACGACGTACAGACACCCGTTGCCAAGCGCGAAATCCTCGACCGCCACGAAAAGGAAGCGGAAAAGATCGAGGGTCAGTTCAAGCGGGGCATCATCACCGACGACGAGCGACGTCAGAAGGAAGTCGAAATCTGGACAGAGGCCACCGCCGAAATCCAAAAGGCGATGCAAGACGTCCTCGACGCCGACCCGATGAACCCCATCAACATGATGGTCGGTTCCGGTGCGCGCGGCAACGCCCTGCAGGTTCGTCAGATCGCCGGTATGCGCGGTCTGGTGACCAACCCTCGCGGTGAAATCATTCCTCGTCCGATCAAGAGCAACTTCCGTGAAGGCCTCTCCGTTCTTGAGTACTTCATCTCCACCCACGGCGCCCGCAAGGGTCTCGCCGACACAGCGCTGCGTACTGCCGACTCGGGATATCTCACCCGACGTCTTCATGACGTTGCCCAAGAACTCATTGTCCGTGAAGACGACTGCGGTTCGACCCGTGGCCGTTGGCTCGAATACGTTGGTCCTGACACGGCCGAGAAGCGCGCCTATCTCGAAACGTCGTTGCTCGGTCGACTCCTTGCTGAGCCGGTTACCTTCGCCGACGGTTCCAAGTTGCCGGCGAGTGCTGAAGTTGATCAGGCGCTCATGGAGCGAATTCGTGGTGACGAAACCGTTACCCGTGTTCGTGTTCGTACCGTATTGGCCTGCGACGCAGAGTTCGGCGTCTGTGCCGCGTGCTACGGCCGTTCGCTGGCATCGGGCAAGCACATCGAGCTCGGTGAGTCCGTCGGCGTCATTGCTGCCCAGTCGATCGGTGAGCCGGGAACCCAGCTCACGATGCGTACGTTCCACACCGGTGGTGTTGCTGCCGGTAAGGGTGAGTCGTCCGATATCACCGCTGGTCTGCCCCGCGTCGTCGAGCTCTTCGAGGCTCGCACGCCGAAGGGCCGCGCCGTGCTGGCCCGGATCTCAGGGACCATTGCTCTGGGCGACGACGACGGAAAGCTGCGACACATCACAGTCATCGGCGACGATGGCACCGAGGAGATCTACACGATCTCGTCGCACGCCAAGCTGTTCCCCTATGTGACCGAAGGTGCCAAGGTCGTCGCTGGTGATCCGTTGAACGAGGGTCCGAAGGATCCCAAGGAAGTTCTTGAGATCAACGGTATCCGTGACTGCCAGACGTACCTCGTCGACGAGGTACAGAAGGTGTATCGCGATCAGGGTGTGTCGATCCACGACAAGCACATCGAGCTCATCGTTCGTCAGATGCTCAAGCGGGTTGCCGTGCAGGAGTCCGGTGAGTCGGCGTTCCTCCCCGGAGAGCGCGTCGAGAGCCGTCTGTTCGCCATCATCAACCGTCTGCTGCGTGATGAGGGCAAGGTTCCGGCCGAGGCTCGTCCGGAGCTGATGGGTATCACGAAGGCGTCGCTGGCGACCGATTCGTGGCTGTCGGCGGCGTCGTTCCAGGAGACCACACGTGTGCTTACCGAAGCAGCCATCGAAGGCCGCTCCGATTCACTCATCGGTCTCAAGGAGAACATCATCATCGGCAAGCTCATCCCGTCGGGTACGGGTATGGAGCGCTACCGCGAGATCGACGTCAACGTCGTTGGCGCGGAGTCGATGCTGCCTGCGGGCAGCGGCGACTCCGCCGAAGATCTCGCCGCATGGCTCGCCGGCATCAACGCCGGCCGCGCCACCTACGACGAGGGCGCACTTGCGGCGGCTGAGTTGGCGGAGATGGGCGGCTCAGTTGCGGTCATGACCGACGAAGCTGCAGCCGAGGCCCGTCGGGCCGAAGCGCTACGTGCGCTCGGCGGCGACATGTAACACTCCTGGCGAGATGTACGTTTCGGCATTTTGTGCGTTTGGGTAACTCTTCACTCAACGGCAAGTTGCGACGTCGACGGTAGGTTCGGGATGACAAAGACCCGCCGTTGTAGTCGCAACTTGCCGTTGAGTTGTCGAGAGCGCGCGAAGAGGCAGAACCGTTCCTGCCGTCAGGGACTCCGCGTCGATGCGCTGATGATCGCCCGCGGCACCGCTAGCGCTAGCCCGACATTTCGACTGGATTCACCCGTTACCGACAGGGTTGTGATTCGCAGCGATCTTCCAAACCCCGCGCTCTCGGAACGCTGGGATCGTTTGGCGTCGAGCGTGATTGAGCATCACAGTGGTCGGCATTCGGATTGTCCGCGCTACCTCGGCGACCGGAGCAATCGGCGAACCCCTGAGATAGGTGATTCGACGATGGAGAGATTCAAGGATTAGCAGAGACAGGTGGTTTTGGAACAGGCTCGCTTTCCGCGAAGCGTCGTATTGCCGAAGCATCTCGTAGTACTTCGCCTTTCCCTTGTTTCGAACGATTACGGGCGGGAAGCCATTTCGCAGTAGCGCGTAGTTGATAGGTACGCGACCTATTCGGCCGTTGCCATCGTTGAAAGGGTGGATTCGTTCGAACCGTCCATTGTGCTGGAGTTATACACCGCCTCCGGGACCTCTGACTCCTCGAGAATTCGAGGGAGATCCGACTTTCCAGGGCGTAGGGAGTCAATTTCGGGCTGCATTGCAGCCAGCCGATTGCGCGATGAGCGGAACGAAGCAAGCGACGTGTCCGGACCACGCATTCCGTGGGCTATTCTTGTCAACTCCGTGCGCCAGCCGCGTGTTTCCGCGCTGACCACGTCTCTGAAGTTTTCGCAGTACTCCACGCACGTCCGAAGCAATTAGGCAACCGAGGTTTTTGTGCCCACAATCCAGCAGTTGGTCCGTAAGGGCCGCGAGTCGAAGATCGAAAAGAGCAAGACGCCGGCGCTTAAGGGCGCTCCGCAGCGTCGTGGGGTGTGCACCCGTGTGTACACGAACACCCCGAAGAAGCCGAACTCGGCGCTTCGAAAGGTCGCCCGTGTGCGTCTTTCCAGTGGTGTGGAAGTCACCGCCTACATTCCGGGCGAAGGCCACAACCTCCAGGAGCACTCGATCGTGCTCGTTCGCGGCGGTCGTGTGAAAGACCTCCCGGGTGTGCGGTACAAGATCATTCGTGGCACCCTCGACGCCGCCGGCGTCAAAAACCGCAAACAAGCCCGCAGCCGCTACGGCGCCAAGAAAGGCTGAGGAGAACAATGCCTCGTAAAGGTCCCGCCCCCCGCCGTGAAATCCTCCCCGACCCGGTGTATAGCTCGGTTCTGGTGTCCAACGTCATAAACAAGGTTCTGCTCGAAGGGAAGCGCTCGACTGCCGAGCGCATTGTGTACGACGCCCTCTCCAGCGTTGGCGAGAAAGCACAAACGGAACCTTTGGCCGTATTGAAGAAGGCAATCGACAATATTCGTCCTGCCCTCGAGGTCCGCAGCCGCCGTGTTGGTGGCGCGACCTACCAGGTCCCGGTCGAGGTCAAGCCCCGCCGTGCCAACACCCTCGCCATCCGCTGGCTGGTTGAAAACAGCCGCAAGCGTCGCGAGAAGACCATGGCTGAGCGCCTGGCCGCAGAACTGTTCGACGCCAACAACGGCGTCGGCGCCTCCGTCAAGAAGCGCGACGACCTCCAAAAGACCGCTGAAGGCAACAAGGCATTTGCGCACTACCGCTGGTAGTCGTAGCTGTTTTCGTTCCAACCCCCACTGCTCCCTGACAATCGACATCGACACCGACACGAGATGAGAGACACCTGATATGGCACGCGAGTTTCCACTCGAGCGCACGCGCAACATTGGCATCATGGCCCACATCGATGCCGGTAAAACCACCACCACTGAGCGAATCCTGTATTACACGGGAAAGAGCTACAAGATCGGTGAAGTCCACGATGGCGCCGCCACGATGGACCACATGGTGCAGGAGCAAGAGCGCGGCATCACCATTACTTCCGCGGCGACCACCTGCGTGTGGAACAACCACCGCATCAACATCATCGATACGCCGGGTCACGTCGACTTCACCATCGAAGTAGAGCGCTCACTGCGCGTCCTCGATGGTGCCGTAACGGTGTTCGATTCGGTCGCCGGGGTTGAGCCGCAGACCGAACAGGTGTGGCGTCAGGCCAACAAGTACGCCGTGCCGCGCATGTGCTTCATCAACAAGATGGACCGCATCGGTGCAAACTTCTGGCGAACCGTCGACATGGTCAAGGACCGTCTTGATGCCACGGTTGCCATCGTGCAGATTCCGATCGGCGCAGGCGGCGCAGAATCCGACGACCCATTTGTTGGGCTCATCGACATCGTGAAGATGAAGGCCCTGATCTGGCACAACGAAGATCTCGGCGCAACCTGGGACGAGACCGAAATTCCGGAACGTCTCGCGGACATGGCTGCTCAGTACCGGGAGGAACTGCTCGATACCATCGCGACGTCCGACGAAGAGCTCATGGAGAAGTACCTCGCCGGCGAAGCGCTGCACGAAGACGAAATCAAACGGGCCATTCGCAAGGGCACGCTGGCGTTCGAGTTCGTGCCGATCCTTTGTGGCTCGGCGTTCAAGAACAAGGGCGTACAGCCGATGCTCGACGCCGTTGTCGACTTCCTTCCTTCGCCGCTCGACCTTCCGCCGACGCCTGGCATCGACCCGAAAACAGAAGCGCACCTGACCCGCAAAAACAGCGAAGACGAGACGTTCTCCGCACTTGCGTTCAAGATCGTTGCTGACCCCTTCGGCAAGCTCACCTACTTCCGTGTCTATTCCGGCAAGATCGACAAGGGCTCGGAGGTCTACAACTCCACCAAGGAAAAGCGCGAACGACTCGGTCGCATCCTCCTCATGCATGCCAACCAGCGTGAAGATCTTGACGAAGCGCTTGCGGGCGACATCGTTGCGGGGCTGGGCTTCAAGTTCACGACGACCGGTGACACGCTGTGTGATCGCGACGCTCCGATCATCCTCGAAAAGATGGAGTTTCCGGAGCCCGTTATCCACGTAGCTATTGAGCCGAAGTCCAAAGAAGCTCAAGACAAGCTTGGCAAGGCGCTGTACTCGCTCTCCGACGAGGATCCGACCTTCCGGGTTCGTAGCGACGAAGAGACCGGCCAGACGATCATTTCCGGCATGGGCGAGTTGCACCTTGAGGTGCTTGTCGACCGCATGCTTCGTGAGTTCAACGTCGAAGCCAACGTCGGCAAGCCTCAAGTGGCCTATCGCGAGACCATTCGTGGGAGCATCAAGGGTCATGTCGAGCGCTTCTCGAAGCAGACCGGTGGCAAGGGTCAGTTCGCCCACATCGTGATCGACGTCGAACCGAACCCTGGCAAGGGCTATGAGTTCCTGGACAAGATCACCGGTGGCGCCATTCCGAAGGAGTTCATCCCGTCGGTCAATGCCGGCATCAAGGGCGCGCTTCCCGGTGGCGTGTTGGCGGGCTACCCACTCGAAGACATCAAGGTTTCGCTCATCCATGGTTCCTACCACGACGTCGACTCGTCGCAGCAGGCCTTTGAAACGTGTGCCTCTATCGGATTCAAAGCCGCCGCTCGGTTGTGCAAACCAGTACTGCTCGAGCCGATCATGGCCATTGAGGTCGTGACACCCGAGGACTACATGGGTGACGTGATCGGCGATATCAACTCGCGTCGCGGACAGATGGAAGGTATGGAGGCCCGTGGCAATGCGCAGGTCATCAAGGCCAAGGTTCCGCTATCCAACATGTTCGGCTACGTCGGCGACCTCCGGTCGCGTTCGTCCGGACGAGCCTCGTACACGATGATCTTCGATTCCTACCAGGAAGTTCCCGAAACCGTCGCCCGCGAAATCATTGCCCGCGTCCGCGGCGAGTAACACCACACGTTCCGTTCATACAGACTGACTAAAGGAAAACAAGAGAATGGCTAAGGCAAAGTTCGAGCGGAACAAGCCGCATTTGAATATCGGTACTATGGGTCATATTGATCATGGGAAGACGACGTTGACTGCGGCGATTACGAAGACTCTTCATGATCATAATCCGTCGACTGCGTTTACGCC
>JANOYY010000006.1:0-8821 GCA_031429095.1 Acidimicrobiia bacterium
TTCGGGGTCGATGCGGCAGCGCACGTCCGTGTCGTGGGAGCTTCGCTCGTATGCGGGTGCTGATGCGTTCACTGGTCGTGTCACGTATCGAACTCTGATGTTGCTGCACGAGCAACGAAGCCGTTGCGTGATCGAAGCCGAGCGTCGGCGGGTTGGTGTTGATGTGCTGCCGCTGTTCGGGAAGCCGAGCGATGTGACTCGGCCGTGGACGCCTAACTGGGTTACGAAGCGTTTTGCTGTCGTCCTTGATCATGCCGGTGTGGCGCACTTCCGATTGCATGATCTTCGCCATTTTGTGGCCACGCAGATGCTGGCGGCCGGTGTTCCTTTGCCGGTGGTGTCGGCGCGGCTTGGTCATGCTCGTGTTTCCACGACTCTCAATGTGTATGCGGCATCGATGCCGGCCTGGGATCGTGCTGCCGCTGAGACCCTCAGTTCGCTGCTTCGCGCTGGTTGATCCGACAACTTTCGAGGCCGTTGGGCAGAACGTTGGAACGCAAAGTGCTATTCAGGGCGCTTCTGCTCGGCAGTCGCAATCGCCTCGATGTAGTCGGCGAGGTAGGGGTCTTCTGGGGCAAACGGGTAGGCGTCATAAAAGCGTTCGATCACTTCGTCGCTGTTCCGGAATTTGGTGCGGGGCCAGAGACGAGTGAGGTCTTGGTGATCGATTGTGCGTCCGGCGTAAAGCTTCATCAGGAAGATCCAGTCAGCTGTTGGCCCGAGAATCGTAAGTGCGTGGTGATCGAAGAGGACGGTGCAGTCTTCGATCCTGAGACCGCTTGGGCGGAACGCGGCGGCCGAGTCGTTGAGCCAATCGTTCGCGTATCCGTGTTGTTGACCGATTTCGGAGATCGCTTGCTTCGTGACAGCCTGAAGGCGGGTCACGGAATCGATGTCGCGGGTCGATTCGCGTAGGTCGTTGAGCGCAAGGTAGGAGCCGCCGACGATGATGAGGGTCTGGTGCTCAACGGCTCGGGCGGCAAGCAGGTCGGCAAGTGAGCGGAGCGCTGCGAGCGTTGCCTTTCCGTCGAAAAGAAATTCATGCATCGTCGCGCCAGAAATTGCTGGCGGCTAAGAAGATTCGGCGTGCGGTGAAGTGGTCGGGTGCCTTGGCAGCCTCGAGGGCTTGCATCCGGGGTGTCCCCGGTGAGTACCACGGCGCGGGTGGGATCGGAACATCGCTAGTCCATGCCGGCCGGGGCAAGAAGTTTTCGTCGGCGATCTTGTTCGCGATAGCGGCGAGGAGATTGTCGAGGTTTTCGTTGCCTGTTCGCGATGGGGGATCGGCAAATGCGTCGATGGCCGAGTTGGGGTTTAGGTTCAGCCAGTCGATGAGCCCACGGAGGCGAGTGAACGGGATCGCGGGTTCGTCGGCGTTCAGCACGAGTTGGGCGATTGCGGCGAGGGACTCTCTCCGCAGTGTTTGGTTGGCGCGAATGTTGAGACGATGGCCTGTGGCGGTGGTTATGCGGGCGAGCATGGTGACCGTTGGGTCCATCTCTCCATTCTCGATTCGCACGATCGTGGACCTTGTGCACCCGGCGCGCGAAGCAAGTGCCCTTTGTGAGAGGCCAGCGCTGCTCCTCAGCTCAGTGACGAGTTGAGCGGGCGTTTCCATGAGTGGAGCATATATGAGTCCAACAAGGGTTGCTCAGACGAGGAGACCCTCACACTGGAAGGTGACACGCTGAACACAGAACAGTGGAGCCGGTGACGCCGATACGTGAGCCGAGCAGATCGTAAGCACACCGACCTTTCGTGCCACTTTCGTGCCACTTCGATCGGAAACGAGGGGCATTTCGGGGTCGTGAAGGCATTCCGACGAAGGCCCGTACCCGCCCTGACCTGCATAAACGCTGGTCAGAGAACTACCAAATATCGATGACCATCGATTTGCCAAGGTGAGGGTCGCGGGTTCGAATCCCGTCTTCCGCTCCATCGAAACCCCCTGCTGAGCAGGGGGTTTCTGCTCTCCCGGAGGCGGCGACGCTCTACAGGTTGCCCATCATGCCCATGATCTTGCCCATCAAGGCGGATCGTGGATTTGTCGAACACCTGCGTTGTGGATGGATCGATTCGACAACGTGGCGTGTCGTCGCTGCATATTCGGTGGCGTATTGGCTCTTCGCCGGCGCACCCGGTGCGCCGACCGGCTTGACTTCCAAGTTGGTCTCCCTCGCCGAATTGGCTGATCGTCTGGAGGCTGAGGTCAAGAGGGGTCAAAGCGCGGAGACAATCGTGAAGGGCTCGACATTCGATGCGTTCTTCACGGCCGGTTCGGCGTTCGTCAAGGCTTTCGAGGAGACGTGCCCTGAACCGCCTTCGTCTGGTGACCCGGCTGGGGCGTCGAGTTCCCTGCCGAGCCAGATCGGATTCACCCCAGTGGCGCCTCCCGGAACCTGAGAAGGCGCAAGTCGCTTGCAGAATACCGGACGTCAGGCTATCCTGACGTCGTGAGTGTTCTTCTTGACCGTTTGCCGTCCGATCCGTTGGAGGCGTTGCGTGAGCTGACGCGGACCGAGGCTGAGCTGGGCGAGCTTCGTCATCGGTTCGTCGCTGACGCGCGTACGGCTGGGGTGTCGTGGGATCAGATTGGTGAGTCGCTGGGGATGACGCGTCAGTCGGCGTGGGAGTACTTCTCCCGTTCCGCTCGAGAATCAATGGCTGCACGAGCTGCGATCTCGTCGTTGGACGAAGACGAGGCGATGCGGTTGGCGGTCGAGGAGACACGCGAAGTTCGACGTCGACGTGCCCGCTGAGCCCGTCCGCGTTGTTATCGACGCGAACGTGTTCGTGTCGGCAGCGATCGGTCGCGGACCATCAACGCGACTGATCGACCAGTGGATGTCGGGCCAGGCTTCGTTCGAAGTCATCGTGTGTCCGAGATTGATCGGCGAGATCAGCGACGTGCTCGATCGTCCGCGCCTGCGTAAACGAATCCGCGCAGAAGACGCGCGCGAGTTCGTCGGAACGATCTCGGCTCTGCCGAACCAAGTACCCGATCCATCCGAGATCGGCATCGCAACTCGTGATGCCGACGATGACTGCCTGGTTGCTCTGGCGAGAGAATACGAAGCTGTTTGGATCGTCACCGGCGACGATGACCTTCTCGATTGGGAGGAGCAGCAACCTCGGACAATCGCACCTGCGGCGTTCGAGCAATGGTTGTTGGAACAGCGTTGAAACCGCCGGGTTAGTCGGCGTCGAACCAGATGCGATAGTGAGCGCGCGTACGTAGTCCCCTCTACGAACTGCCTGGACTGGGGCGTATTGGTGGGCAAACGTGGACGCAGGAGCACGTAACCGCAGGTCATGGACGTCGTGGACGGTCATCCTCACGTCGCCAAGGTGAGGGTCGCGGGTTCGAATCCCGATGTGGCGGGGATCGCGGTGCGGACCAAGACCATGGTTGATGTGTCAGCTTGGTATGGGCTCACGGCGGACGCGCCACCCCGCCACCAAGGACCCACGAACACTCGAGGCTAATCAGTTGTCCGGGTGTAGGTCGCTCGTTGGCCCTGTCCTCCGTGTTGGGTGAGCACGCCATCTGTTCGTAGTTGTCGAAGGTGTTTGCGAATGTTTGGTGGCGTGAGTCCTGTGGCGGCTTGTAGTTCGCGGACATCGAGCGGGCCCGAGTTGAGCGCCAAAAGGATCTTCGCTCGTGATGTGTTGGGTTGGGTTGTCGATCGGCCGTTGTTTGATCGTTGACGGAGCACGACGGTGAAGCGAAGGGCGTCGTCATAGAAAAGCGGCTTCGGGAGTCCGGCGGATTCGAGTGCGTGGAGGATGGTCGGGATTCCGGACGCAAGCGCTTCCGCGGCTCGTGTTCCGTCGGGGAGCCGGACGTGTTGACAGATTCGGACGAGGTTTGCGTTTCGTGCTGAGGTAACACCGGTTTGGCCAAGGCGGCTGACATCGAGTCCATAAAGGCCACCGGGGTTTCGGGTGACGAGCCGTTCGTTGTCAAGCCGCAGCAGTGCTGTCTCTCCGAGTGCCCAGGGCGCGAGGTCTCGATGAATGATTGCGTTACCGATCAGTTCTCGCACGGCATCTGCTGGCCAACTTGGGTGGTCGGCAACGCGGCCTGTGACGCGATTGCTCACGACTGCCGTCGCGCTGGAACGCGCGACCCAGTTTGTGGCGTCAGCGATGATTCGGGGAATCGGCCCGTCGAATCGCCTGGAATCCATCGCTCGTGTGGTTCGCTGCTCGCTGGGTGGTGCGGCGAGTATCGCCTGGAGTCCGGTTGCGGGGAGGTGCTGTTGTGGGTAGGTGCCGAGCGCAAGGATGCCCGCGACCGAAGGTGTTCGATTGTCATCGACGAGGACGCCCATGCGCCAGAGAAGCTCATCGTCGTCGTGAATGCGTGCGAGCTGGTTGGAGCCCGAGCGGCAATTCCGGAGGAAGTCGGCGACCAGCTCTGAGTCAAGGTCTTCTCGGCGCCCGCCTGTTGCCGCTTCTGCGTCGAATCGTGGTTGGCTCCGGTTCGCGAGGAGTCCTTGGACCTCAAGCTCTGATGCTCGGTAGTCCCCGTCCCACGCTCGAATCCACACGCCACGGTGTTGGCCGCCTGAAACGCGGCATGGTTTTTGTGATGGGTCGAGTTCGTCGACAGTACCCACGATGATCGCCTCACCGTCGACGACGGCTTGATCGAGATGGATGGTGATGGGTGGGTCGAAAGCAGAGCGTGCTTTGGCCGCGATCGACGACTTCATTTCTCGGAGCTTGGTCAGCCCGACGGGTGCAAAGCCAGCCGCTTCATCTAATCCGAGGATGATCATTCCGCCGCCGGGTCGGTTCGCGAATGAACAAAGCGTCGAGATGATCGATTCGGGTAGTCCTCCGGCTGCGGATTTGACCTCGATCCCAGGCAGGTCGCCGCCTTCGGCGCGTAGTGCGGCGAGCGTCGCTGTGAGATCGAACATGCAACGAGCGTAACGCGCCACGAGTAGCAAGTAGTTATAAGTTGGGTTGGGACCTCGATCGACACATCAGGTCGGGCGGGGGGGTGATAGTAAGCGCACGTACGTAGACCACTCTACGAACCGCCTGGACTGGGCCGTATGTGGTGGACAAGACGTGGACGCAGGGTACGTAACCGCAGGTCGTGGACTAGCTGGACAGTCATCCTCACGTTGCCAAGGTGAGGGTCGCGGGTTCGAATCCCGACTTCCGCTCCAAGCAAAACCGCAGGTCAGGCACCCTTTTAGGGTGTCTGATTGCATTCTAAAGTGATGGTAGACCGGGCAATTCGCCCATGAGCTATACCCTTGCTGACCAGCGGAAATGGGTTTGGGCGGTAACTGGGGGCTCGAAGGGTGATGCTCTACCATTCGCCGAATTTGGGTTGAATGTCGAGTTCAAAATGGCGTGCCAAACCCTCGGTTGCTAAGCGCGCGTACGTAGACCGCTCTACCATTTTTGACGGTCTGAAGATCCGAGATGTCAGGGGCATGTTCAGCCTTGGAGCAATTGGCTATGGAATTGGTCAACGGCAGTGACAGCTTCGGCGCGTAGTGTCGTGGCGTCGAGATCTGGGTGGTCGAGGACCATCTGGTCGGCATACGCGTTCGGGCCTTGAGATTTGGAGTGGCCGAAGTTGTCACGGAGGTCGTCAAGTGCGGTGCGGATCGGGCCGACGAGTTCGGAACCGAAGATCGCAAGTACCCGATTCGCGGCGGCGTTTACTCCGCCTTCGTCATTGTGGAGGAGCACGAATGCGATGTCGTACCAGTCCTTCGGCTTGCGTCGAGAATGAGCAGCAGCGGCCTTTGCGAGCAGAAAACCTGCGAGCCCGGTGATGTTGACTTCGACGACGTGTTGGGTGCCGCCGATGCGTGCACGGAGTTCGTGGATCTCGATATCTCGTGTGGCGAATTCGGTTCCGCGAAGGTTCGCGGCACCGAGATTGTCGCATTCGGTGAACACGATTGTTGATGGTGCGGGTTGGTCGTCGAGATCAGCGAGGAGTTCGAACTTTACGAACGTCTTGGTTCGGGTTGTGTCGGCGACCCATCTCCAGACCCGGTCAGTGTCGGGTTGGAACTCGGCGTTTCGCAGCGCGTTTTCGAGTTTGCGGGTATTGACCGAGCCGCATGCGATTTCGAGGTTGACCTGCACGTCGACGTCCGTTGTTCCTGCGTGGCTGTATCCGCTTTCGGCGCAGAGGAGTTCGGGGACAAGTCCTCCGATAACGACGAATTCGGGACGTGCGCCGTAGTGATGCACGACGCGAACGAGGGCCGCTTCGGCTGCCGCGCGTGCGCCACGTGATCGGCTGGGTTCATCGGGCATGGGAGACCTCTCGGAGATGTTCGGCGGCTTCTTCTCCGCGCACGCCAGCAGCGCGGACGTCGACATAAACCCGTGGCCACGGCGCAACTCGAATGTCATCAACGATCGTTGATAGGTGTTGAACGGACGTTGTCGGGAAGGGTCGCAAGGTGAGGCGCCCTCCTTCGATTGGCTTTAGACCGACACGCGCTGCAGTAGCTGCCAGCGCTGGGATAGTTGTTTCGTTGACGTAGAGGGTGGCTGTCGTGACGTTGGTAAGCAGTGGCGCGATGAGTGCTGCAGCAACAGCTCCAGTCGCCGCCCAATCGATGCCGAGATCGTCGAATTGTCGACCGAGGTCGCGTGTACCGTTGATTGCGTCGCGCCATGTCACACCAACGGCGATCCGCTCGGATGGGCTCAATGCTGGGGCTGCGGCAGCGTACGCGGGGAGGAGCGCGTCGGGATCGACAACGCGTCGAGCGGACCCACGCCCGCGAGACGCGGCGGAGTCGAGGAGACCAAGATCGGTCAATGTTCGAAGTGCGTTCGTGCAGCTGCCCGTTGAAAGGCGGGTTGCCTGTTGCATTTCGGAGACGGTCGCCGGCACTTCGAGCATGAGCGCTTCAGTGACAGCGACGACCGACGGCGTCCAACGTGGATCACGAGGCGATGGGGATTCCACAGAGCCGGTGCGTGACACCAGAATCGATCCGATTGCGATTTCGGCATTGCCGAGTTCGTCGACCCATCCGATTCCCGCCGAGTCAAGCGCCATGCGCGCCCCGGGAGACATGCGTCGCGCTGCGACGACGTCGGGCTTTTCTTTGGAGTTGCGAATGAGCGTTTCGATGTCACGCCTCCACCCCTCGCCACCCCAGGCAAGTCGAAGCCGACGACCGGCGACCTTGATCGCGTGAGCAGGTCCACGTGAGGGAAGCACGATGAAGGCGGCCGACGGTGGTAGCACGGCACGAAGAGCGGTCGCCGCTCGGCTCGGATCAGACTCTGGAATTGTTCTGTGCGACATGAATACCTCAATCGATAACCATACCTCACTACGCCATTGAAGTATCCAAGGAAACGACGGTCTCATGGAGATGTCGACGGAAGACAACAACTGACATGCGACGCGACCGCGAACCTTGCTCGCCATCACGGCAAGGTCGTGTGCGAAACGCGAATAGTAAGCGCGCGTACGTAGACCACTCTACGAACTGCCTGGACTGGGGCGTATTTGGTGGACAAAACGTGGACGCAGGAGCACGTAACCGCAGCTCATCGACTGTATAAACACTTAGCATCACCTTGCCAAGGTGAGGGTCGCGGGTTCGAATCCCGTCTTCCGCTCCAAAGTATCCCCTGGTCAGAGGCCCTAAATGAGCCTCTGACCAGCTCCCGAAACTGGAAGCGTTAAACGAAAACGGTAAACTTCTGCGGGATTCGGTAGAGTCTTCCGGATGCTGGCCGCGGTTTCGGCCTCGCGTACCTGTTTCCCGCGAACGCGGGTGTCGATCACGCAGTTGCAACAGATCCGCAGCAGCCAGCCTTCGAACGAGCCACGGCCGTCGAAGCTGTCCGCGTATCGCCACGTCGACTCAGTGTCTCGGCGACGGCGTCGTCGCTATCGCAGTGTCGATCCGTGAGGGCGGCGTAGGCGCGCAAGGGCGGGAGGTGCCCGGTGATGCGCGTCTCGAACTGCCGATCATTCATGCGTCACCCTTTGTAGCGCACCCCGACCCGGGACCGGTTACTCGGTGACCACCGGTGGTGTTTCTGGCAAGAGCGATCCCGTCATAGTCCCATGTGGTCGCGAAGCAGGAAATGATGCGACCGTCGATTACGGTGCGGAGTCGTTCGGTGTAGTGGTTGGCGAACCTGGCCGGCCAGCCGGGGTCTTTGAGTGACTGGTTGCGGTAGCAGGCGACACTGGAGCGCTTGGGCAAGCTGAGGTTGCGCATAGGTGTGTGACCGTCGAGTATGCCGATGAGAGCTCAGACACGATAGTCGTACCACGTGCCGCTGATGACCTCGAGCCGCCGCTGAGGTGCTGCCGGCTTGACGGCACGTCGCCCCGTCGTACCCTATCGGGCGTAGCTACCCGCCGTGCCGGCCACCTTCGCGTTCCCGAGCGCCCGTGGTCGGCTACCAACTCTATGTCGAATACCGTTGCTGGGCACGACAACGTTTCCATCGGGCCGGGCCGGAATACGGATGTTCGGCATGCTTGATGCTCCAACTGAGGGAAGCGGCGATTCGGGACATGCGGGGTCGCCCGAGACGACGTTGGGATTTGCCGGTGATCGGGGAGCCGCGCGTAGCGATCTCGGTGGCGCCGACACAGCTCGCCGTGTCCCGATCCTTCAGACGTGCTGCAGTGCTAGCTCCGGTCTGGTCTGCACTGGTGCGCGCTGCTCGACGAGCGGAATCGCGATGTTCCGCCTGTTCGTCGGAGTGGGTGTCGGCCCCCGTGTTTAACCGGGCCCACGTATAAATTCGCGTTTTTTTAAACCAAAAAGGCCCGGCAACCCGCCGTCAAAGTCGG
>JANOYY010000007.1:0-19066 GCA_031429095.1 Acidimicrobiia bacterium
TTCGCGAAGGCTGACCGTCGGGCGATCGGTGAGTCCTCGCTCCGCAAGCGACAAGGGTCGCAAACGAAGCCGCACGATCCGCGCGGCACCCGAATGCGTAGGCGGCGTCGTCGGCGCCGCGCTCCCCGTGAGGAGAAACCGGCCACCAGCCCGGTTCTCGTCGACGCTTCGCCGGACCAGATCCCAGCTGCGGGGAAAGCGTTGCCATTCGTCGATCAGGATCGGCGTTGGCTCTCGCTCCAGACGGTGCGGGTCGGCGTCGAGCAGCGACGCCTCTGCTGGTTCGTCGAGTTTGAGGATCGTCGCAGCCCGCTGCTTCGCAGTCTCCGTCTTGCCGACACCCTTGGGCCCCTCGATCGCAATCGCAGGTAGATGCGGCAGTAGCTCATCGAGTTCATCGTCGATGATGCGACGTTGATAGCGGCTCACGGCTCCCACCTTACTCTTCGCAGGACAGCTACTAGTCGAATTGCATGTCTTCTACTCCACCATTCGCAGATGTTCCCCCGGGGTGATTCGCACGCAGGAAAGTCGCACGAGAGGATCGGAATGAGAACGTCGGCGTCGACAACGATTACCTGTTTCAACGCCATGTCGATGTGGGCCGATCAGCGTCGGAAGGGGAGCGGTTCGATGTCGTAGAGGCCTATGTCTTCTGCGTCGCGAACCATTTCGTCGAGTACGGCTCGGCGGCATGCTGCTTCGGCGTCGCGGTATTCGAGGACGTCTTTGAGTTTGGCTCGACGGTGCGAGCCGACTTTGTGGGAGGTGATCTCGCCCGTGTCGAACAACCGGACCGCGGTGGGTCGCGAAACGTTCAGGATTCGTGCGGCCTGTTGCGTCGATACCTCCGCCTCGGTGCGAACGACCTCGACCGTCGATCCGTCGGCCACCGCCTCAAGCGTGGCGAGGAAGCCGTCGAGCGCGCTGTGGGGGACCTGTACGGTTCGGCCGCCGCGGCCGCTGAGTTTCACCGATTTGCAGTTTCGGATCGCGTCAAGTGCTTCGCGGGCGAGGGTCTGTTCGGTCGCACGAGGCATGGCCCCATCGTAGGGAGCGAACGAAATAAACGAAAGACCTTTCCCGAGGGTTTGTGCCGGGAAGTCCACGCCGGTGCCGGATTGGGACGACGCCTGCGGGGAGGTGCCGCCTACGATTGCGGCATCGCCATGGCTTTCGATTCCGCGCCCGCTCCTTTCCCTCCGATTCGTCGGCTGACGATCGACGAGCTTGCGGTCGCGCAGGGCGTGCAGCCGATGTCATCGGCTGAGGAGTGGGCTGGCGACTTCTTTGAATCGGATGAGGAACTCGAAACGTTTCTCGCAGATTTGCGGGCATCGCGGGCCAGCTCGTTGGGTTGACTCGATGGGTACAAGGAAGTGGTCCGAGATCAAGGCGTTGAGCAAGGCCACTGACGCTGATCGGGCCGAGGCGCGAGCGGAACTTGAAGCGGAGATTCGCAGCGCCGGCGGTCCACGGTCGAGCAGATCCTTGACCAGCAAGACGAACTCGCCAGCAAGATCGAGGCGTTCGCCTGGTTCTTCGGAGACCTTGAGACCGAACTGATGCAGCAGAACGTCGTTCTGCTCCACCTCGAGCACCTTCTCGAACACGATCCAAGCCTCGTCTTCACGATCGACCTCGCTCCCGGCCAGGAAGCAGAGCGACCGGAGCCGGGGACGGACTGAACCCGCGGCCTCACTCCGCAGGATCCGGAGTAAGCGGACGCACCTGGGGTGAGCAATCCGTTAGCAATTGCCGAAACCGCCGACCAGACTCAACCGACCGGAAGGGCATTTCGCCTGTTCACAGCGTTGTGCGGGCGACAGGACTTGAACCTGCACGTCTTTCGACACCAGGACCTAAAACCCTCATTTGCCGTTTTTCTGGTGTTGTCGGGTGGTGGGAAATGGTGTCTGAGCTGGGGTTTCGCGAAGTCGTGTGTTGGCGGGTGATGGCGAGTTTCGGCCTGTTTTGCGCAGTTCCGTTAGCAATCCGTTAGCAAATTCGGCCCGTGTGAGGAGGGCTGTTGCGAGACGGGCTCTATCAAGCTAACTTGACGGGCGTGGACCCAGTGATCTTCGCCAGCGCTCGCCGTCATGGCGTCGTCGACGAAGACATCCTCCATGCCTACCGCAACCCGATCCGGTGGATCGATCTCCACGAAGACGAGATAACGATGCTGATCGGCCCCGATCACACCGGCCGCCTTCTGGAGATCGGCGTCGCTACTGGCGAAGGGATCGAGTTCGTCATTCACGCCATGCCCGCCCGCGACAAATACCTCAGGTGATCACGATGCCACGCACAATTCAAGAGATCCTCGACCATGCCGACGAACTTGCCAAGAAGTTCGAAGACTCCGACCCTTCCGATGGTACCGAGCGGCCCGTTTCGGAGTACCTCCTGCGACGAGCCGCACTCGCTCGCGCTCGGACGGAACGTCAGATCGTCGAAGCGGTCGAGGCCGCTCGTGTCGACGGCATCTCGTGGGCGAAGATCGGAGCGCTTCTCGGCACGTCGGCGCAGGCCGCCCAACAGCGCTACGGCGCTGTCGCCGAAACAGTCTGACTGGCCAGACCAACCAGGAGACGAACAAATGGGCACTAAGAAGTGGTCCGAGATCAAGACGCTCAGCAAGGCGACCATCGCTGACCGTGCCGAGGCACGCGCAGAGCTGGACGAGGAAATTCGCCGCTTCTGTGCGCCTGAATTGCGTACCCACCCGCCGACTTTAGAATCGGAATCTAGTTTGATCGACGCTCAGCGGTTGGCAGATCTCACCACCCTTCCGTTCGGCGTGATGGAATGATTCGGACAAGTGCCTTAGCTGTTTCTCTTTTCATGTTGGGATGGCGCGAGACCGAAAGAATTGTCGCCCGACGCGGCGCGAGATGAGAGCCGCCCCCTTCGGTAGCGGCTCATATGTGGCCCATTCGTCATCGGATTGAGTTGAACGGAATGAACTTTGTGCCCAACGGCGGCCAGCATCATCTAGAGAGGCACCATCATGCGACCTGAAGATCAGATCCGGCTTTGGCGTGACGAACTCATCGATCTGACCAAGCGGAACAAGCTGATCAGCCTCGGCAAGGGAAGCGGCTTGCTGACCATCGAGTCTCCCGCTCCGGTGATCGTGCTTGGCGGTCTCGACCGGGGTTGGGGGTTCCACTACCCACCGCCGACGTCCACCGAGGAGAGCGACGAGAGCCTCCTTGTGGCGTTGGACGCCGAATCATCGGACGATGGGGCCGCCACGCTCCGAATCAGCGGTGTAACGGCAACCCGACTGTCTGCATCGCTGAGAAGCCTGGAGCGACGCTCCACATCTGAGTGGATCGACCGAGGACTGCGGGTCGTCTACGTCGCGTTCGGTGAGCTGCACTGGAACGACGGCGCGGACGATCTGCGGAGTCCGTTGCTCATGGTTCCGGTCCGTTTGGAGCGGCCCAACCCGCGCGAGCCCTATGTGCTGGTCGCCGCCGACGAAGACTGGACTACCAACCCGGCTCTTCAGGTAAAGCTGGAACAGGATTACGGGGTCGTACTGCCGGACTGGTCCGACGACTTCCAACCAGGAACCTTCCTCGACATATTGCGGCGGGAGATTGCCGGTCAGCAGAGATGGCGGGTCGTGGACGCTGCCCATGTCGGCGCGTTCTCGTTTTCCAAAGAGGCGATGTACCGCGACCTCAAGGACAACGAGGCCGTCATTGCCGAGCACCCGTTGACGCAGGTCCTCTGTGGTCAAGGAGATGGCTCGCTTGACTTCAAGCTGGCGGCCGAGCCCGATCTTGAACGGCTGACGGCTCCGGATCAGGCCGTAACCATCCTCGACGCCGACTCAACCCAGCGTCAGTGCATCCTCGCCGCAACCCAGGACCGCTCCTTCGTCATCGAAGGGCCACCGGGTACGGGCAAGAGCCAGACCATCGCCAACGTGATTGCCGAGCTGATGCGTCGAGGCGACAAGGTGCTGTTCGTATCCGAGAAAGCGGCCGCCCTCGACGTCGTCAAGAAGCGACTCGATTCAGTTGGTTTGGGGGCCTTCGTCTTGGAGCTTCACAGTTCCAAGGCAACCCGCAAAGAGGTAGCTACAGAACTGGGTCGCGCCCTTTCCCACAAGCCGGTTCCATCGAGGACTATCAGCGGTGTCGACCTCAGCAGGTTGGAACAACGACGCGACAAACTGAGTCGCTACGCCTTAGCATTGAACCGGCGACGCGAGCCTCTCGGCCGTTCGCTCCACCAGGTGCTCGGTCGCATTACCTCACTCGACGCCCTCCCTGGCGCACCCACACCTAACGCGATTGACGACACCCTCGCGGCCCACCGACTGGCAGACATCGTCGACACCGCTGCAGATCTCGGACGAGCGTGGGGGCCAGTCGCCCGAGGCGAAGAGTTCGCCTGGCGGGACCTAGCCGACCCTGTACTTGCGGCCAGTCGCCCAGGGAGCATCCAGCGAAACGGACGCGACGTCATCTCCGCGCTCGAGACGGCCCAAACCGAAGCCGAGGCCGTAACCGCTGAACTGATGCTTGAGCCCGCTGTCGGAGAGGCCGACCTCGCCCGAATCGTTGAGATCGCCCTCCACGTGGCCAATCGCCCCGCAACCCTTCAAGCAAGCTGGCTGAACTCAACCAGCCTGGCCTCTGCGCATGAGACCGTGGCTGCCACCTCGACCCTCCACCACGACCTCGCAACACTCGAGAACGACCTCGACGAACGAGCGGCACGCTGGCAAACACTCAACCCACCTGACGCCCAGCGGTTTGCAGAACTCTTCGCCGATGCGCAGTCCCTGCTGCCGTTGGCAGCAACGTTCACCGGACCCGACCTGCGCCAGCTTCTCCCGGAACTCGAAGAAGCCCACCAACGATCACAAACCCTGACGGAGCAAACCCGCAAGCTTCGTGAGCGGCTCTCCTTCCCTGGCGCGGTGTCTGTACATGCCGACATCGACGCGGCTGTTGAACTGGGGCAGCTCGCCGCGAAGGAACACCGTCCCGAATCCGATTGGTTCGACTCCCAGACGCTGGCCGCAGTGAAAGACGCCTTGTCATTGCTGCGGCCCCTCGCGAACTCGTGTCGCGGCCAAATCGAAAAGCTCGCGCCGTTCCTCAACGAACAGGTTCATACGCTCGACATCGAACAGTTCTTCGACGGACCCAACGACGTGGTCCCCAAACTTGGTCGGATGTCGGGCCGAGGTCGAAACAATCGTCGCCAACTGAAAGCATGTTCGCGCACCGGCGAACTCTCCGATGAGGTCATCGGCTCTGTCGCCGGAATTAGAGCGTGGAAACGCACCATCGCAGAAATCCGTGCGTTGGAACCCGACCAGCGCAAACTTCTCGGATCGACCTACTGGCAGGCGGAGCTGACCGACCTCGACGTCGTCGACACAGCGATTCAGGTAGCTCAACGGGCACTGGAAATCCTGGGCACCAACAACTCCAGCGACGGGCTCCGCCGCGAACTAGCCCGCGGCGCCATCGGAGCACCAACCACCGCAGCTCTGGCCGACGAAGTGGATCAAAGCCATACGCAGCTTCTGGCGGGCATCAGCAACGACGCAGTCCGCGCAGCGCTGGAAACCCACACGATCGAGCAGATTGCAGCGCGGTGTGCAGCCTCCCACATCGCACTCACCGAGCTTGTCGCACTCCTCGACACGATCCAGGCTGCAGGCGCACCGGACCCGACCTTGGGCACAGGGTTGGCCTTGCTGGAGTCGGTCGCAGCACACCACGCCAAAGCAGCAACGTTCAACGGTCACGGTGACGCGGCCACCGAAACGTTGGGGCCGTGGTGGCAGGAACGCGCCACACGATGGACTGAGCTCGAACATGCCTTGGCGTGGTGCACAAGGTTGACCGAACTGGTCGGTACGCCGGTCGGTCCCCGGCACGCCAACGTGCTCCTCACCGCACCCGTCGACCCCGAAGGCGTTGACGCGGCAGTTAGCCGGTACCAGAAGCTATTTGACGCCTTCGTCGCCGAATTCGAGCCGCACCGAGCCGCCCAACTCCGCGCCGACAGCGTCACTTCACTGCATTCCGCCCGTGAGCAACTCGAACACCTGTGCAACACCGTGGGAGACATACAGGAGTGGCGACAATTCTCCGGCGCGACCGCACGGCTGGTCGCCGACGGTCTCGGAGCGGTCATGGAATTCGCGAAGCAACATCTGACAGTCGGAGACCAGGTAGCGCCCATATTTGAACGGGCGGTGCTTGCAGCATGGGTCGACAAGATCATGGCCACCGACGACGATCTACAGCCGCTCGTGTCCGGACAACGCGATCTCCTAGTCGAGGAGTTCCAGAAACTCGATCGCCAAGCGGTTCTGCTTTCGGCGGGGCAGGTGATCGAAGCGTGCAACGAGCGGCGCCCGAACTCGCTCAGCGGTGAGGCCGGGATGATCTCTGTCGAAGCCGAAAAGAAGAGAGGCCATCGGCCCATCCGCAAACTGCTCGGAGACGCTGGCGGGGCGGTACAGGCACTCAAACCGTGCTTCATGATGAGTCCGTTGAGTGTCAGCCAATACCTGCCGACGTCGCTGAGCTTCGACGTGGTGATCTTCGACGAGGCAAGCCAGGTACGCCCGTGCGACGCCATCAACGCGGTGTATCGGGGCAACCGACTGATCGTGGCCGGCGATGACAAGCAGCTGCCGCCGACCAGTTTCTTCGGCATGGGAGCCGGCGACGACAGTGATGACTGGTCAGACGACCAGCCTGAAGTCTTCGAAAGCGTCCTCGGACTGTGCCGGGGCGCTGGCCAACTTCCGTCGCTGCCGTTGCGGTGGCACTACCGAAGCCGCCACGAATCGCTCATCACCTATTCCAACCGTCAGTTCTACGAAAGTCGGCTCGTCACGTTTCCCGGGGCCGTCGCTTCCGGTCCTGATGTTGGCGTCCAACACTTCCCTGTCACCGACGGGATCTACGGGCGAGGTCACAGCAAAGACAACGTCGTCGAGGCCAGGGCCGTCGTCGCTCGGATACTGGAACACGCAGAGAACCGCCCTCACTTAAGCGCCGGGGTCGTGGCATTCTCCGAACCGCAGGCCACCCGCATCGCCATGGAACTCGAAGCAGCGCGACGAAACCGACCTGATCTGGACTCGTTCTTCACCGCTGATCGCCTCGACGGCTTCTTCGTCAAGAACCTTGAGAACGTCCAAGGCGACGAACGAGACGTGATCATCTTCAGCGTTGGATACGGACGCGACGAACACGGGAAGTTCACCATGAACTTCGGACCGCTCAACCGAGAAGGCGGCTTCCGGCGCCTCAACGTCGCAGTCACCCGCGCCCGGCACCGTATCGAACTCGTCAGCTCAACCGTCGCCGCTGACATCACCGACCAGACGAACTACGGCGTCCAGTGTCTCAAGAGCTACCTCGACTACGCCGTCCGAGGAATCAGCGCGCTGGCACCGGCTCCTGACACCCCGGACCCAGGTGCCGCAGCGGAATCACCATTCGAAGAAGAAGTACTCGAAACGGTCCGTCGATGGGGGTTCCAGGCCCAACCACAGGTCGGACACCTCGGCTACCGCATCGACATGGGGATCGCCGACCCCCGACGCCCGGGGACCTGGGCCCTTGGAATCGAATGTGACGGAGCTGCGTATCACTCCAGCCTCATTGCACGAGATCGGGACCGCCTACGCCAAGAGGTACTCGAAGGACTCGGGTGGCGTCTGCACCGAATCTGGGGCCCCGCCTGGTACCGCAACCGCGCCGGCGAAGAGGCCCGCCTCCACCAAGCAATCGTCGAAGCACTCCGAGACTCACCCTCGGCACCACCCCCGACCACCGCCCGCCTCGCGGAACCCGTCAGAGTGCGGATGGAAGAAGTCGACCTAACGGCTCCCCCTAGCTGGACGGTGCCTTACTCACCGTTCGTGCCGAAACGGACCTACTACTCCGACCTTGGAAACTCCGGCAGCAACCGCGACCTGACCGAAGCAATCGACGAGATACTCAAAGCCGAGGGGCCCATCACCGACGAGCTTCTACGGATCCGCCTTGGCAGCTGCTGGCCCGGCCAAAACCTCACCGCCGGTCGACTCTCGAAGGTGCACCAAATCGTGACATCGATGCTGGCCCGAGGAACGTTGACGCAACCAGACAAGGGCGTCTTGGCGCGACCGGGACAGGACCTCACCGAAGTACGTCGAGCCGACGCCGACCGCCGCGAACGAGTGACCCACGTGCCACCCCACGAAATCTCTGTGGCCCTTCGGCGTCTCTGCGAGGACGCCCACAGCATCGACCAAGACGAACTCACTACCCGGGCCGCTGCGATCTTCGGATGGAAAAAGCGCGGAAAGGACATCCATCCAGCACTGAACCGAGCGATTCAACGACTGCTGGATGACGGCGTCCTTCAAGAAACCGGCGACGGACGACTGGCCGTCGCGGCGACGTGATTGCAGTGAAGCGCTAGGTCGAAATTTCGCCAGGACGCCCACGAGCCATTTGCTAGTCGGTCGAATCCGGTCGGTGCCTTTCGACCGCCGGACGTTCGAACGGATGACCCGGCGCCGGCCAAGGAGAATCGAGTTCAAGCGTGACTCGGGATCGAGCGGCCAGACCGTCTCGCCCTTCGCGCAGATGGCTGATCCTCGCCGCTTGCCAGAAACTTTTGGCGCTTCGGCGAGTTTCTGTGCGAATAGGTGAGGTGTGGAGCTGAGTCCAGCCTCGGACAACTTTTCCGAATGTTGTCTGCGGATGCGTTCTCGAGAGCGGATATGCAACCGCCGGGAACGCAACACCGCTCGGCACCACGCAACCGCACCTACCCGTGGAGGTTCCTCGTGTCCCGATCCGTCCCCATCCTCTCGCCGTCCATCGACCGGCCGTTCCTGACCGTCGAGGAGGCTGCTGCGGTCCTTGGCATCAGTCGGACGCTCGCTTACAGCCTCGCCAACGAGTTCCTGACGACCCGCTCCGGGCTCCCGTGCGTTCGGCTCGGTAGTCGGCGCATCGTCGTCCCTCGGGCCGCTCTGGAGCGCTGGACGATGGCCGATCTCGCCGACCCCGACGATGCGGCGTGACGCGCCCGAAGCCTCGGACCGGTCGACACGCAGTCGTGCTCGGTCCCGAGACGACCGACGTGATCCGCACGGTCGGCCCACTCGCTTGGGTCGTCCTGATCCATCTCTACGGATCGCCGAGCGCACTCGGCCGATCTGTGACGGCATCGACGCGCACACTTGCGACCGATCTCGGCCTGAGCAAGGACACGTGCGCGCGAGCCCTTCGGACTCTTCGATCCGCTGGCCTCATCGACGTCGATACCAAGCGCACCGCGCATGGTCGCTTCGGCACGATCCGGTACCGACTGCTCGCCCCACCGAAGCTCGTACGTACACAGACGAACCACGTCGACAAGGCCGAACCACCGCAGCCAGCCGCGCCACCGTCGACACCCGCCGTACCCCATCGTCTCTCCGAGCAGCTGACGCTGCTCGCCTTCGTTTGACGGACATGCCCGCCCACTCACGTCGGCAGCAACCAAACAAGCCAATGGAACTTCACGAACTTGCATCGGTGATGGCGGCAAGGTTGCTGCCGTCCGCCGTTCCGGGGCCGATGTCCCCGTGTCCGGTGAACCGAGACACGGAGTCGTACGCGTGCTGAGCATCGCCAAGGTGGCCGACGCCGACTACTACCTCAAGGCCGTTGTGAGCGGCATCGAGGACTACTACGCCATCGGCGAAGAACCCGGCCGCTGGACCGCCCACACCCACGAACTCCTCGGCATCAACGGCGAACTCGAATCCGCCCAACTCACTGCCGTCCTCGCCGGGCGACACCCCACCACCGACGCGCCGCTGATCGAGTCGGCCAACCGCAAGATCCCCGCATTTGACCTCACGTTCCGTGCCCCGAAGTCCGTGTCGCTCGCCTTCGCACTCGGCTCGACGGAGATGACCGCCGAGATCACCGCCGCCCACGACAGCGCTGTCGATGCCGCGCTCGGGTACCTCGAACGCCACGCTGCCGTGTCCCGACGAGGCCACAACGGCACCGAGGAAGTGTCGGCCGACGGCTTCATCGCCGCCGCCTTCCGTCACCGCACAAGCCGAGCCGCCGACCCGCATCTCCACACGCACGCGCTGGTGCCGAACATGGTTCGCAGCACCGACGACGGCCGATGGCGCACTCTTGACGCCCGCCACCTCTACGCCCACTCGCTCACCGCCGGCTACGTCTACGAGTCGCACCTCCGAGACGAACTCACCCGACGCCTCGGCGTCGCCTGGGGACCGATCATCAACGGCATCGCCGACATCGATGGCCTCGGCAAGCCGGTCCTGCGCGCCTTCTCGACTCGACGAGAAGACATCGAACACCGCATGGCCGCCGTCGGCACCACGTCGGCACGAGGCGCCGAGATCGCCGCCCTCGACACGCGCGTCGCCAAAGACCACACCCTCAACTACACCGACCTGGTCGACGACTGGGCGCACCGTGCGGCGAACCTCAACGTGTGGCGCAGCAGCATCGATGCGCTCTCCGACCACCAGCCCCGAGTGTCGATGGCCCCGGGTTCGCCCGACGAAGTGCGTCGCATCGAGGCGCACCTGCTCGGACCAGACGGACTCACCGAGCGAGCCTCAACGTTCGATCGACGTGACGTTGTGCGCGCACTTGCCTCTGCGTACCCGAACGGCGCAACCGTCGCGCTTCTCGAAGCTCACGCTGACGCGATCCTGCACCACAGCGATGTCGTGAACGTCATCGACTCCACCACGCAAGCACTCCGATCCGACAGCGGGCGAACCGTCACCCGTGTCGACACCGGCGGGAGGTTCGCGACCAAGGAATTGATGGCGCTCGAACGCCGATTGGTCGACTCGGCGATGGCGCGGTTTGGATTGCACGTCGCTGAGGTTCCGTGGGATCACCTCGACGCTGCGCTCGAACGACGACCCTCGCTCGCCCGAGAGCAGGTTGCCATGGTCGAGGAACTCACCACCAGTGCCGACGGTGTCGCCGTCGTGGTCGCACCGGCCGGAGCAGGCAAGACGTATGCGCTCGCTGCTGCCGTCGACGCCTGGCAGTCGGCCGGGGTCACCGTGCACGGGGCGGCGTTGTCCGCACGCGCTGCGGCAGAGCTGGAGGCGTCGACCGGTGTCACATCCGAGACCTTGGCGAGGCTCGTCATCGACCTCGAAACGATTCGGCCCGGCGACGTCGTGATAATCGACCTATGCCGATGCGGTGACTATGCCGATACGCTGGTCGGGTTGGTGGTGGCGGCCTGACAACAGCGGGCTTCTCAGGGCGGAAGGCGGGCTGGTGTTGTCGGCATAGTTGGGTGGTCGATGAGTCGTTCCAGCTGGGGCATCGTGCTCCGCTGGATAGGAGACGACGTGATGTCGAAGTCGAGACGCAGGCCTGGCCGGATGGGTCCGCATGTTGCGGGGTTCGGGGCGTGGTTGTTGGAGCAGGGTTACACGCCGGGCACGGTCCGCTGTGAGTTGAAGGTCGTTGGCCGGCTCGGGTTATGGATGGTCGACGTGGATGTTGAGGTGTCGCAGCTCACGGTTGATGTGATCGAGGAGTTCCGTGCGGCTCGCCGAGCGAGTGGTTCACGTTGTGTTCCGAGCGTGCGTAGTTTTCGGCGGCTGCTCGCATATCTCGTGAGCATCGGTGCGCTCGCCGTTGAGGTGCCCTTGCCGGGTTCGCCGGTCGAGGTGCTGGTGGCCGAGTATCGCTCGTGGCTTGTCGTCGAGCGTGGTCTGGCCGCCACGACAGTGCTGCGTTACGTGAACACGGCACACCGTTTCCTTCAGGAACGCGCAGTCTTAACCGGTGATCGGTTCGTTGACGAGTTGGCCGGTGTCGATGTGACCGCGTTCTTGGTCCGCGAGACGGCTCGATGCAGTGTCGGCGCAGCGAAAGGCCGTGTTGCTGAGCTGCGGGCGGTGCTCAAGTTCTTGTATCTGAAGGGTTTCACGTCGAAGAACTTGGCGACAGCGGTGCCTGCGGTGGCGGGTTGGCATGACACGACCGTGCCGTCCGGTCTTGCCGCGTCGGACGTCGAACGTCTTCTCGTTGGTTGCGACCGTGACACGCCAGGAGGCGCGCGTGACTACGCGATCTTGGTGCTGGTCGCTCGTCTCGGGCTTCGCTCGATCGAGGTCGCCCGGCTGGAGTTGGGTGACATCGACTGGCGCGCCGGAGAGATCGTCGTGCGCGGCAAGGCACGCCGTCACGACCGGTTGCCGTTGCCGCTCGATGTCGGCGACGCGCTCGCCGCGTATCTGTCGGACGCCCGACCGGCCACGACGATCAGGCAGGTGTTCATGCCCGTGAAAGCCCCGAGACGACCGATCCGCGCGGATCTGGTCAGCGACGTCACCCGTCGGGCGTGCGAACGGGCAGGTCTGCCCCGCGTCGGGGCGCACAGGTTGCGGCACGCGTTGGCGACGGAGATGTTGCGTCAGGGCGCGACGTTGGTCGAGGTGTCACAGGTCCTGCGGCATCGTGATCTGGCCACGACCGCGATCTACGCGAAGGTCGACTTCGTCACGCTGCGACGGGTCGCCCAGCCGTGGCCGGGAGTGGAACTGTGACCGCGCTGTCGCAAGCGTCGGAGGAGTATCTGCGCCTTCGTCGTTCGCTCGGTCACGATCTCGCCGAAGCGCATCGGCTGCTGCCCCGCTTCATCGCTTACTTGGATGCGGTCGGCTCGCCGACCGTCACGATCGAGACCGCGTTGGGGTGGGCGCAACAGCCCGACGTGGACCCGATGTCGAACGTGTGGCCGAACCGGATGATGATCGCTCGTGGCTTCGCTCGTCATATGGCCGCGATCGATGATCGCACCCAAATCCCACCCCTCGGGTTGCTTCCAAGCCGTCAACGGTGGCGGCCCCCGTTCATCTACACCACCGCTGATATCAGCGCCCTTATGAACGAGGCCCGTTCGATCCGAATTCCGTTGCTGGCGGCCATGCACGAGACCGTGATCGGGTTGCTTGCCGCGACTGGTCTGCGTGTCGGCGAAGCCGTCCGTCTTGACCGGACCGATATCGACTGGGCGCAAGGCGTGTTGTCGATCCGCGAGTCGAAGTTCGGGAAGTCTCGCCTCGTTCCCGTGCAACCCTCGACGCTCTCAGCCCTGCGCCGATACGCGAAACTCCGCGACCGCACCCTGCACAACATCGCCACGCCCGGATTCTTCGTCTCAACCCGCGGCACACGGCTGAGCTACCCGGTCTTTCAAGACGTGTTCCGTCGACTGTGCACCACCACCGGCATCGGCGCACAGTCGATGACCCGGCCCCGTGTTCATGATCTTCGACACACGTTCGCGGTTCGCACATTGCTTGATTGGTATCGGTCCGGCGAAAACGTTGAGCTTCGACTCCCAGCCCTGTCGACCTATCTCGGTCACCGCGACCCCAGGTCCACCTACTGGTACTTGTCCGCTGCGCCGGAGCTCCTCGCACTCGCCGCCGGGCGCTTGGAACTGTCGCGTGGGGTGGTCTCGCGATGAGTCTCATCGCGCCCACGTTGCAGAGCTTCTTCACTGACCGGCTCACGAAACAGCGCATGGCTAGCCCGAAAACCATCGCCTCATATCGGGACTCGCTGCGACTGCTGATCGTGTTCGTCCACGAACGGACCGGCAAGCAGCCGTGCAGTCTCGATTGGGATGATCTCAACACGGAGATGATCAGCGCGTTCCTCGATCACCTCGAGACCGAACGTCACAACACTCCCAGAACCCGGAATCTTCGCCTCACCGCGATCCGGTCGCTGTTCGCCTACGCGTCGCTGCGTCACCCCGAGCACGCCGCGCTCATCGCGCGTGTTCTCGCGATCCCACCGAAACGCTTCGACAAACCAATCGTCGCGTTCCTCACCGCGGTCGAGATCGACGCGCTCATTGACGCCCCCGACCGCACCCGATGGGAAGGACGACGCGACCGGGCACTGCTTCTGCTGGCGGTGCAGACCGGGCTACGTGTCTCGGAACTCATCGGGCTCGATTGTGGCGACGTGAGCATCGGAACCGGGCCGAACGTCCGTTGCATCGGCAAAGGCCGCAAACACCGGGCCGTCCCGCTGACCGCACCCACCGAAGCGGTCGTGGCCGTGTGGCTCCACGAACGAGCCGGCACCCGCAGCGAACCACTCTTCCCGACACGTGTCGGGCGACGTCTCAGCACCGACGCTGTTGAACGTCTCGTTCGCAAACACGCCGTCACCGCAGCAACACGCTGCCCGACGCTGAACGCCGCGAAACTCCACCCGCACGTCCTGCGCCACAGCTGCGCGATGACGCTCCTCCATGCCGGCGTCGACACCACCGTCATCGCACTGTGGCTCGGACATGCCGATCTTCGATCGACCCAGACCTACCTTCACGCCGACATGACCCTCAAACAACACGCCCTCGACCTGACCACCCCCGCCACCAGCGCCCCAGGCCGATACCAGCCCACCGACAAGCTCCTCGCCTTCCTCGAAGCCCTGTAACTATGCCGACAACACCAACCCGCCTTCCGCCCTGAGAAACCCGCTGTTGTCAGGCCGCCACCACCAACCCGACCAGCGTGTCGGCATAGTCACCGCATCGGCATAGATCGATCTATGCCGACGTCGGCATAGATCGACGAGTTCGGCATGGGCCCGACCCGCCTCGTCGCACCCATCTTCGACCGAGCCGCCGAGGTGAACGCCAAGCTCGTGCTCGTTGGCGACCCTCGCCAACTCCCCGAGATCGGTGCCGGTGGGTTGCTGTCCGGACTGGCCGCACGAGTGCCGCCGATCGAACTGACCGAGAACCGTCGACAACGCAACGAGTGGGAGCGTGTCGCCCTCGAACAACTGCGGTCCGGCGACGTCGGCAAGGCGCTCACGGCGTACCAACAGAACGACCGTATGCGCACCTATGAGACGGCGAGCGACGCAAAGACGCACCTCGTGGACGACTGGCTGAAAGCACGAGCGAACGGAACCGACGTGATCATGCTCGCCTCACGCAACGCCGACATCGCCGACCTGAACGAGCTTGCCCATCGTCACCTCGTCGTCGCCGGGGTCGTACGCGGACCAGCTCGTGTGGTCGACGTCGACGATCGTCGCCGGGAGTTCCAAGCCGGAGACGAAGTGCTGTTCTTGCGCAACGACCGACGTCTCGGCGTCCGCAACGGCATGCGCGCAACGATTAATCGTGTCCACCCGATGGGCAGCGTCGACCTCACCGTGATGACGACCGATCGGCAGCGCATCGACGTGCCCCGGTGGTACACCGACCAGGGCCACCTCACCCACGGCTACGCCATGACGATCCACAAGGCGCAAGGGCTCACGTGCGACACGGCGCTCGTGTACGCCACCGATGACCTGTACCGGGAGCTCGGCTACGTCGCCCTAAGTCGAGGACGTGACCTCAATCTGATCTACACAACTGGTGACGTCAAGATCGATCCCGAAGCGCACACACGAACCCCGCAGCGGGTGCCGTCGGAGATGCTCATGTCTGGACTATCGACGAGCCGAGTACAGGAGCTGGCGATCGACGTCGCCGAAAGGGGAGCGGAGGTTCCGATCGAGCGGCTGAGCACCCGAGCCCTCGTCACAGAACGAGCGCGACTCCAAGCCGTGCTCGATGCGGCGCCCGTAGTTCCCGACGACCCCTCGTCTTACGACATCGAGTACACAGCGAGGAACCTGGCGAACGCCGAGCGAGACATCAAGGAGATGGAGGAGCGCAAGCGGTCACTTCGAGAACGACTCCGTGGACCGACGTTGCCCTGGAGCGGGCGTCGGATCTTCGAGACAAGGTGCAAGGAGACATGGATGATCACGGCACTCGTCAACGGACAAGCAAGGACGGGTTCGCCGCACGCAAGCGCTATCTCGCCGACCACGACAGCGACCGACAGAAAATCGAGCGCATCGACGAACTCCTTGGCTCCCGTGCTCGGAGCGCGGTCACCGACGCAATGATCGAGACGCCCGAATACCTCAAGGAACTGATCGGCGACTACCGCTCAGCGAAACACAAGGGTCGCTGGATCGACGCCGCTACCAAGGTCGAGGAATACCGCCACCGACTTGGCATCACCGACCTCAGTTCGGCGTTCGGTGTGGAGCCACCGGGAGTCGAGCGCCACGCATGGCAGCACGCTCATGATGTGGTCGCCGACGCCATCGAACCACCACGAGCAAGCCGAGGACTCCGCATGCGTTGAGCGCGCCTCGGATCGGGTCTAGACCGAGTAGGGAAACGTATTCCCTCTAGGTGGAGACGAGTAGCTGAGCGGAACTTGCGCCACGTCACCTGGACGGAACTGGGCCTGATACGTGCGAACATGTGAGCGGTCGAAGTAGTGGATCCCTCTAGAGCCAGCTCAGAGAACCTTCTTGAGGTTCGCTACCTCAGTGACAAGCGGCACACGTAAAATCATCCGCAATCGCCGCTGTATCACGGCGAGTACGTGACACTGCTCACTACGTCGCTCCGGAGGTCCAAATGGCTGCCCCAACTTACCGATTCTGCTCCTTCGATCTTGACACGTGTGTCGAGGTAGCCAGGGCGATTCACGACGGCGGCGGTCAGCTGACCACCGCGGAGTTGGCCACGCGTCTCGGATACAAGAGCCACGACAACGGGTCCTTCAACACCCGCTTGGCGAATGCGCGATTGTTCGGACTCGTTTCTGGTCCATCGTCGGCGATTCGTTGTACGGAACGGGCGATGGAGATTCTCCATCCGGACTATCCCGCCACAGCTGAGCGGGCGCGGCTCGAAGCGTTCGAGAGTGTTCCGTTGTATTCGGTTGTGCTGGCTGAATACAACGGCAAGCCCTTGCCTGACGAGGGTGGCCTCCGCAATGCCCTCCAAGGGCGTTGGGGTATCACTGCCGAGAAGACCCCGGGCGTTCTGGCTCGGATGCTTGACTCTGCCGAGCAGGCCGGACTCTTCCGGACTGCCGGCAATCGGACGCGTATGGTTCGGCCGACGATCAACGGCGGGGAAGTCCGTGTGACTCGAGCGAGTGACGCAAGCGCAACCCCTCCGGATTTACAAGTTTCCGTCACCTCGACAGCCCAGGTAGACGGGGCTCGTTACAACAAGCTCGTAGACGGTGCGCTCGACATGCTCCCGCCCGGCGATTGGAACGAGCAAGAACTCGCGCAATGGCTCCAGTTTTTCGAGAGCGCGCTCCGAGTGGTCTACCGACTTCCGAAGGTCCACTGAGGTGGGTCGGCCATGACTTCGGCACCCTGGCTCATTCATTTTTTCGAATCGACCGACGGCTCAGTTCCGGCGATCCAGTTTCTCGATGCAGTCCCGACGGCGGTTGTGGCTGAGTTTGAGGCCATTCTTGATGCGGTCGCTGAAGCGCCGCCTCCGGCCTTTTCCGGCGGGGGCAAGTGGGAAGTCATGCACGGCGAAAATGAGTGGGTTTTACGAGGCTCGTGTTCAACACAGCGGAACCAACTATCGCCTCTTCTGCGTCCTGGAGCGGGATGCAACTGACCTTGGCGGATCTTCCATCGTGGTTATTGACGGTTTGTCCAAGCCGCGCCGAACGGCCGCTCGGCCGAAGGAGTATCGGCGGGCGATCGGCCTTCTCGGTGAGTTCAGGGTCAGCCGCCGCGTTGTGCGGTAGTTGTTTGCAAGGACGGGGTCGCCGAACGGACGACGAGTTCAACACCTAACGCATCGGCGATAGCGGTAAGCGTTCCGATCGTCGGATTCGGTGTCGATACTGTGAAAAGGCGACGCACAACTTCCGGCGTCAGGTCAGAGCGGCGGGCGAGTTCGGCTTTTGTCATCCCGACCGCCTCGCGACGCTCGTCTAATGTCTGGATCAAGTGGTCGATTCGGGAGATTCGACGCCGCGCGTCGCGGTATGCGTCGGCGTACCCGGGTTCTTCGGATCTCCCCGCGAAGTATCGCTTCGCCCCTGTCTTTGTCCGAGTCTCCATCTGGCGAGCGTAGCATTTGAGCTACGGAAGTGCGAAATCACAAGCCATCGCCAAGAATCAGCGCGGCAACCTTCGCTGCTGCGTCTTCTTGCAACGCGGGCAGCACGTGGGAGTACGTGTCGAGCGTTATGGCGATGTTGGCGTGGCCCAGTCGCTCGCTCACCACCTTCGCTGGCATGTTGGCGGCCAGCGCGGCCGAGGCGTAGCTGTGGCGGACGTCGTGAAGCCGGATCGCCGGTAGACCTGCCCGCTCGGCCGACCGCACGAATAGTCGGCTGATCCGCTGCGGATTCGTCGGCGTGCCGTCCTCGTTCGTGAACACCAGCCCGCTGTCGGTCCAGCCCTCTCCCCACGCCAACCGCTCGGCCGCCTGCGCCGCACGATGTGAACGGAGGGCACCCGCCGTAACAGGGTCGAGAGCTACCGACCGGCGTGCCTTGTTCGTCTTCGGCTCCGAGAACACGAGCTTGTACTCCACCACGTTCAACGCCTGCATGACCTGGACCCGCGAGTTCCGATGATCGACATCGCGCCAACGCAATCCGAGCACCTCACCGCGACGCATGCCTGTCGTCGCAAACAGCAACCACATCGCGGAGAGACGGTCGTCGGCGACTGACGCGAGGAACGTCCGCAGTTGCTCGGCGCTCCAGATCTTCATCTCCGGCGACCGTGCCGTCGGTGGCTCGGCGAGGTCGGCCGGGTTTCGGCCAATGCGTCCCCAGCGCACGGCATCGTGCAACGCCTTGTGCAAGATCGTGTGGACCTCCTTCACGCTCTTCGGTGCGAGTCCACCTGTGCCGTCGGCTCGGCCGTTCGCGAGAAGGTCTGCGTACATAGCGTTCAGCGCTGCGGGCGACAACGCCGACAAACGCTGTGCGCCCAAACGGGGTACCAGGTGCTGCCGCACGTTGCGTCTGTAGTGCGCGTGGGTCGACTCCTTCACGCTCGCCTTGATCGCTGGGAGCCACTCGTCGACGAGGTACTCCTGCAGACGAACCCGAGACGTGTCGACGTGCCCTCCACAACGGACCTCGTCCCGGTAAACAGCGAACCCGGCCTCGGCTTCCCGGCGTGTGCGAAAC
>JANOYY010000008.1:0-80003 GCA_031429095.1 Acidimicrobiia bacterium
CCGCGGCGAACACGCAAACACCATTTGCGCCTGTACCGTGTGGCGATGGGTTCCAACGATCAGGCCAGTTCCTCGTCCGCGCCACCGCAACCACCGATTGCGGTGCAGCTCTACAGCTTCCGGGAGCAGGCGAAAGCAAACTTCGCTGAAGTGCTTGAACGGGTTGGTGCGATGGGGTACATCGGGGTCGAGGTCGCCGGACTCCACGCAATGTCACCGCACGAGTTCTCGTCCGTTCTTGCCAATGCCGGGCTGCAGGTGGCCAGTGGCCATATCGCTGATCTCTCGGCGGATCCGTTTGCTGCGTCGCTCGATGACCTGCAGGCTGTCGGATGCAACACAGTCGTCGGCGCGTTTCTCCCCCCTGCCTCGTTCGCCGACCTTGATGCGGTCAAGCGAAGCGCCGATGTGCTGAACGCTGCGAACGCCCGCGCATCGGCACGGCGGATCAAGTTCGGGTACCACAACCATTGGTGGGAGTTCGAGACGATGATCGATGGTCGCAGCGCCTGGAGTCATCTCATTCCATTGCTTGATCCAGACGTATTCATAGAGCTCGACGTGTACTGGGCAACGGTTGGGGGAGCCGATCCGGTCGCGGTGGTAGGAGATCTCGCTGATCGGTTGCGGATCCTTCATGTAAAGGATGGACCGGCTGACGATCCCAAGAGCGCAATGGTCGCAGTGGGGTCGGGTTCCGTCGACATCCGCGGCGTGCTGACGGCCGCCCGTTCGAGGGCCCAGTGGCATGTCGTCGAACTCGACCGCTGCGATACGGACATGTTCGAGGCAGTCGCAGCGAGCTACACCTTCTTGACGTCCAACGGACTGTCGAGCGGGCGACGATGAGCCCATCGAGCCGCGTTGGCATTATTGGATGCGGAAACATTGCGCCCGTCTATGCCCGGACGTTGTCCGAACTCCGATGGGTAGAGCTCGCCGCCTGTTCCGATGGTGTTACTACGCGCGCTGATGATTTTGCATCGAAACACAACACCATCGCAATACCGGTCGAGGCAATGCTCGCCGACCCCTCGATCGATGCGGTTGTAAATCTCACGCCCGCGTTCGCCCATGCCGACGTCACACGTTCCGCCCTGATGGCCGGCAAGTCCGTGTTCAGTGAGAAGCCGCTCGCCTCAACGATTGCAGAGGGAAAGGCGCTCGTGGAGCTCGCTGCAGCCAAGGGTTTGCGTCTGGGCTGTGCCCCCGACACCTTCCTCGGGGCCGGTTTGCAGGCGGCTCGTCGGGCGATCGATCGGGGAGTGATCGGGCAACCGCTCGCCGCCAATGCGTTCATGCTCGGCTTCGGACCGGAGTGGTGGCACCCGAACCCTGAGATCTTCTACGGAGCGGGAGTCGGCCCACTATTTGATATGGGTCCATATTATCTCGCAGCTCTCAACTTCTTGCTCGGCCCAACTCGGTCAGTCATGGCGTCGGCGCGTATCGGAATCACCGACCGCGTCATGCACGGCAAGGGCCGGGTGGGCGACGTTGTCGAGGCGAAGGTACCTACGCATGTGTCGTCGATCCTCGAGTACGAGGCTGGACCGATTGCGACGCTGGTGACGAGCTTCGACGTAAAGGCAAGTCGGTTTCGCAACATCGAGATCTATGGCACCGAAGCGACCCTTTCCGTCCCGGATCCGAACACGTTTGGCGGGCCCGTGATGGTGCGGAGTTTGCTCAACGACGACTGGCGCGACGTCGCGCTCACGGCACCCAACATTCCGCAACAGCGCGGGATCGGCTTGGCGGAAATGATGTCGGCGGGCTCGGTGGGCCGGCAGCACCGTGCTTCAGGACAGCTGGGGCTGCACGTGTTGGAGCAGATGTGCTCCATCATTCAGTCCTCCGATGAAGGGCGGCGAGTCCACCTCGAAACATCGTGCGTGCGTCCGGAACCCCTTGACTTCAGCCGACCTCGGAACCAGTTCGATTCCTAGGGTCGGTTACGTTGCGTGATGACTTTCGCGTGTTGTCCCCCGCGAGTCGGGTGACGCCGCTAGCATCGCCCCATGACCAATCGCCGTGACGACGATTTCGCTTACGCCGGCCCGTCGCGAAGCGGCGTATTTTGGGCGGCCGGGCTTGTTCTGGCTGCACTTCTGATCGGCGTGGTCGTACTCCAGGCAATCGACAACAATCCAAAGGGCAGTGGCGGCGACATCGCTGCGTCGCCGGACTCCGCCGCTCCAGCCGAATCGTCGCTCGCGCCGATTGACCCGCTTGCCACCACGACCACGATTCCGGCCCGCCTTCCGGCCGCAGTTCGCGTGATTGTGACCAACGGTTCCGGTGTGAACAGGGCGGCGCGTCGGGTGAGCGAGGCGCTGACCCCTTCTGGCTACAACATGGTCTCGCCACGCGACGCAAACGGTACGAACAAGGCTGATGCCGTCTTCTTCAAGCCCGGGTTCGATCCCGAGGCGAATGCAATCGCCGCGAGTCTGGGCGTGGCCACCATTCTTCCCATGCCGGCCGAGCAAACGATAAAAATCCCACCGGCAATTCCGGACTTCGACGTGCAGGTCATGGTGGGTCCGATTCTGGCCCAGAAGTACCAGCCCGCTGGCGCAGCAGCCCCCGCCACCACGGCTCCCGCTGTTGCAACGACAGCCGCGCCTGCGGCGTAGCCGATCGAGGGATGGATTCTGAGGTCCCGGGGGCCCGCACGGTCATCGCGGCATTTGACAAGTTTCGCCATACCGCCACAGCACTCCAGCTGTGTGGTGCCGTTGGCGACGTGGCGTGGGAGTTGGGATGGACGTGTCGCTCGCGTCCCGTGGCCGACGGTGGCGAGGGGACGCTTGATGTGTTGTTGGCCAACGGAGGCACCCGTCGGACGACGAAGGTAACCGGCCCGCTCGGAGTCCCGGTCGCTGCTGACTGGCTGTTTCGCGAAGGAGCACCGGGGCGGCCGTCGACGGCGTTTATCGAGATGGCCCGCGCGTCCGGTCTGGGCGTCATTGGTGGCGCAGAGAACAATCGTCCGCTCGACGCAACGACCCGCGGGACGGGGGAGCTGGCGCTTGTCGCCTTGAACGCTGGCGCGCAGCGCCTCGTGATCGCGCTCGGCGGCTCGGCCACGACTGATGGCGGGCTCGGGGCCTTGGAAGCAATGGAGCCCTTGGTTCGGTTCAAGGGAGTCGACCTTGTGGTGGCATGCGACGTTGAGACGTTGTTCATCGACGCCGCCCGCGTGTTCGGTCCGCAAAAAGGCGCCACGCCGGCCCAGGTCGCGTTGCTGACCCGTCGGCTCGAAAGCCTCGCCGACTCCTATGAACGTGAGCGAGGCGTCGACGTACGAAACGTGGTCGGCGGTGGCGCAGCCGGCGGACTGGCCGGTGGACTGGTGTCGATCGGTGGGCGCCTGCAGTCAGGTTTTTCACTGGTCGCCGATGAGGTCGGCCTACCAGAAGCGATCGATGGGGCGGATCTCGTGATCACCGGTGAAGGGTTCCTTGATACCGAGTCGTTCAACGGCAAGGTGGTCGGTGGTGTGGCCGAAGTCGCGCGTCGTGCCGGTGTGGGCGTCGTGGTGATCTGCGGTGGCCGCGAAGAAGGGCTCCTGATCCCTGACGGGTTTGCCGACACGATTCGCGCGATCTTTGTGCTGTCCGATCGCTTTGGGAAAGACCGCTCGTGGTCGGATCCGCTGGGTTGTATTCGCGACCTGGGCGCGGAATTGCTTTCGGCCTGACGCCATCGTGGCGCTGCGGTCGACGGGTGGCCCATCCTCGTAGGAGTGGGCATCAAACCCAGCCTTTTCCGGTTTCGGGTAGAAATTTGGCGAAATTTGCATCACCGGGCCTGGAACGCCCTCTTTTGTTCATTGCATCGGGGGGGATCCCACGGCGGATCTCCCGGTGCACGACCATTTCGTTCAACGTGAGACAGGTTCGGCGGCCGTGTCGGCGGCCGTGTCGGCGGGCGTTTCGGCGGGCGTTTCGGCGTGTGCTGCAGCATCGACGGTGGTCATATCGATGTAGCGAACGGTAGGCATCGAGTGGACCCAGCACACCAGACCCGCATTCTTTGCTTGGTCGTATGCCCGGTCGAAGAACCGGTCGCCTTCAGCCTTGCGTCCTTGTGCGATGGCCAACTGGCTGAGTACCCGATCGACCGGACCAAACGTGCTTACGGCGATGAGCCCGTTGACGGCAATGAGCCCTGAATAGGGCAGGAGCGAATCAAACAACTGATCGACGAACGGTGACCCGACGAGGGCTGCCGCTTCCCCGGTCACCATGCAGGCGCCCAGCCAACCGAGAAACGGTGGTCCTTCACGCAGGGCGGGAACGACGAAGGCCAGCACCTCGTCCACTCGTCGCGGTTCGTCGCCATGGGCGAAGTACAGCGCCGAGGCGATGAATTCGAGCGACTCGGTGGGTGGCGCGTCCCGGTAGCCATCGAGGTCGTGCCAGGTCCCATCTCGCCACGTGCGCGTGAAGTCGAACAACATCGAAGCCTCCGGGCCCCCGTGAATGTCGTGACGGTTCGCAAGTTCGCGCGCCATCGAGGTGTATCGGTTCGCTGATTCGGTGTCACCGACCCACTCCGCAAGAAGCGAACGGATCACGAAGAGACCCCACCGATCGGCCGGTCGCTCTCGAAGCGAGGTGAGCTCTTCAATAATACCGAGGCACTGGCTGGCCTCATCGAAACGCCCGAGCTCGAGAAGCGAGATGAGTTTCACAAGATGTGGTGTGGCAGCAACTTCTGCGGGAGCAGCATGGCCAAACTCGCGTGCGATTTCGGCTATTTGGATGCGAGTCTCGGGTTGCGACGACGGAAGTAGCGTGACGAGTCGTGCATGGGCATTGAACGCTTTCGCTCGATCCGTTCCGACGCTGGATGCAAGTGCTTGTAGTTCATTCGCCAGCGCGAGCGTTTCTGTGTCGAGTTCATTCAAAGAACGTAGGTACACGTATTCTGCCAGCGCCTCGACGCGGAGGTGTGGTGCCAGGCCGGCCTGCGGGTCAACCGCTTCCCGGAGCCATTCGGCGCGTTCGGCGTCGCCATCGAGAGGTTGGCTGCTCGCACCCGATGCCATTGCGATTTCGAACATCCACTCCGCATTCGCTTCGTTCTTTGCGATACTGATGGCCTGTCGGAAGTGACTTCTCGATAGCTCAGAATCTGCAGAGCCATCGCTGCTGAAGGCAATGAGTTTGCTTGTGCGGAATCGTTGGGACGCCGAAAATGCCGCAAGGTCCAGGCTCACCAGCGGCTCCACGACTTCGAGAACGGCAAGCGCCTCTTCCCATCGGAGGTTGGACTGTAACGTCTCGACCCCGTCGAGTACATCGTCGAGCAAACGTCCATCGAGTTCGCCGGGCAGGGCATGGGCAAGGTGGTATGCGACATCGAAATCGGCGTCGACACGACGAACAAAGATGGCGGCAAGCTTTCGATGTCGTAGGCACTTCCACACTCGGGAACGAGTCGTGGGTAGCAGGTGCTGGATCAAAGAGTGACGAAAGCGAATAAGTGGACGTTGTACCGACGCGGTGAGTCCGAGTTCGGCGCCCCGGTCGCCGGCATCAAGAACTTCGGCCACGGATACGCCTGCTACTGCCGCGACAAGACCTGCGTCGCACTCGATGCCGATGAGCGCTGCTGTGACGAGAATGTCCAACTCCAATGAACTCAACCGGTTCGCTGAGGAGCGGATTGCGTCGTCGAGTTGAATTGGATTGGACCACGAGACCTCGGGCCCGTCGAGTTCCTCGGACAGCAACAGATCGAGAAGGAGCGGAAACCCTCCGCTGGCTCGATGCAGCCGGCCAGCGAGCGTCCAAGCTTGCGACGATGTAAGCGTGCGTCGTAGTTGAACGAGTTCGAACGTTTCTTCGCGGCTGAGAGGCAACAGTTGCACCGAGCATGTTCGACCGTGTTGTTGGAGTTCGCGCAGGAACAAAGCAGTGCCAGGGTTCGCCGCACGTTCGCGGGCGGTGAAAACGAACGTCACTCCTTCGATCGGATCGCGACGAAGGAGTCGACGAAGAATCTTCACCGTTGCGAGGTCGGCGTGGTGAAGGTCCTCGAAGATCACGATCAGTTGACGTGTCGGGGTGAGTTCGACAAGTGTCGAGAGCAGCGTGTCGAGAAGTTCTGAGCTCGGGACGGAATCCGGCAGGGTGTAGTCGCGTACAAGGTCATCAATGGGTTGCGCCGGCGCTGGATTCTCGTCGACCCATGTGGCGAGAACAGCGACCTTTTGTGCGGCTGCATCCGCAGCAATGGAGCGGGCCAGGTGGCTCTTTCCAATGCCGCCGGGACCCTGCACCAACACGAACGAAACACTCTCGGCGTGAACCGCTTCCCGGATCTGCTCGCGGGCCTCGGAGCGGCCCACATGAATGAACTCGCCATCGAGATGGGCAGGGAGCGACGCGATGCTCTTTTTCGCGTAATCCTCGTCGAGAACCGTGCGAACGAGTCGCCGTTCGAGTGCTGCGATACCGCTCCCCGGTTCCAATCCGACCCGCTCGAGGGCCTCACGATGCGCGCTTAGTATTTTCCTTGCTTCGCCGTGGTTTCCGACCGAGATGTGTGCGGTGACGAGAGGCTCCACGGACATCGTGTTCATGAATTCCGTTGAAGCGACCAACGAAAACTCGTCGATGACGTCGCCAGCGCGGCCCAACTCGATGGCGAGCAGTCGGCGTTGCCGGACGGCATCTTCACGCATGCCGAGCAGGCGGTCAGCGAGTTCGCGTAGTTCCCCGTCGTCGGTACCGTGAAACGGTTCACCATGGAACAGCTTGTCGGCAGCAGCCACGAGTTCGTATTGAGACTCCGCAGATGGCGCGGTTCGCGAGCGGTGAATGAGATTGCGAAACACCTCGACGTCCACGGACCCCTCGGGCATTTCGAGCCGGTAACCCGAGGAGTCGCGTCGCACCTGGGGACCTTCGGGGTGACGTTCGAGAAGCCGGCGCAGTCGGGCCATATGGGTACGAAATGCTGACGCCCAAGTCGGTGGTGGCTCGCTCGCCCACATGAACTCGGCTATCTGCGGCGACGAGAGCGGCTCAGGAATATGGAGATAGAGCGCCCAAAGTGCACGTTCTGGCAGTGATCCAGTCAGTACGACGCCGTCGGTGTCGTCGCCCACGATCGTAGGCCCAAGAAATCTCGCAGTAGGTACCTTCATGTCCGCCATTCGACATCGGTTATGGGAAGCCGCCCCACATCATAGAAAGACTTCGAGAGGCTCAGATCATGGGGGGACATGACGACTCGTTTTCGCATGATGACGTCGAGAAGAAACCACGCAAGTCGCCGAGGGTCAGTGACGCTCGACAGAAGTCCGAGATTGGGCTGATCAAGGAGATCCTGCAAGGCCAGGCGTACTCCGTCGACCACAATGTTTCGAAGAGTCGCATCGTTAGCCGACACGAATCCGGGATAGCTGACGCCCGACGACGTGGCGGCCTCGTGAACGAGGCGAAGCGCATCTTCGCTGCCCGGTGCCGCGGCGAGGTCTTCGTCGAGAATCGCTGCACGGCGCGGCGGAGGCTGGCTGACTAGGAACTCCTCGAATGTTTGTACCCCAGCCGCCCACCAAAGCAGCCCTTGGTGGACGCGTGACGGAGCGACAATGCCGAGATATTGCCCGACCTCGTCGGAACCCTCCTTCGAGACGACGTCGAACGCTTCCACCACGATGTCGGTACAGATTCGGCGCTCACCGGGTATTGAATACATCTGTGCCCGCCGCATCTGACCGAGTACTTCGTAGAGTGCTCGAACGAAAGCCGAGCTTTCCTCGGGGGCGAGTTCGCACAACTCAGGCGACCAGCGAGTGGCCCCAATGAGGCAGAGGTATAGAAGTCGATCCCACGCGTAGCCCTTGGTGTCGGTCACCATGGTTTGTGTGCGAATCATTGATTCGGTCAGGTCTCCGCCATATCGGTGGCGACGTACTGCGATTGCGGTGAGGGTATCGTCGTAGGCGGACAGTGGGAGGTGTCGTCCTCCGAAGAAGCCGATATCGAACGTCCAAGGTTCGGCGGTTCGATCATCGGGTGCGCCGCGCCCGAACCGGGGGTGGTCAAGGTCAGGTGGTGCGATCATCAGGCAATGATCGAAGGCGGTTCCTTCAATGAGGCGAGCAAGTTTTGAGAACACGCTTCCGCCGGTTGCGAGGAGCAGGTCGCCGGGACAAAGTTGGTCGAGGTGAACCGCTATCGCTGTGGTGCGTGGTCGGTTGAGTAATGCAGTGTTCATTCTTCTGGTCCTTTGTTGTGTGTGGTTGTGGAAGTTGGCTAGAAGTTGAGAGCGGCCTGGACCTTTTCGAGCAGGTCAGTGGCTCGTGTCGCCCGATCGGTCGGGTCCGGAGATAGGGAAGGAGCAAGAACGGCGTGGAGGGACCGGGACACGGAGGCGTCCTTGATCGATCGAGCGAGTAGGTGTTGAACCAAGCGTGCATACGAATAAATGTCGCACGACGTCGAAACGGGAGTCTTTCGGAACCGTTCCGGGGCGATGTAGCCATAGGTCCCGGCGCCAACGGTTCCTAGCTCGGAGGTTCGAGATGCCATACCAAGGTCGGCCAGCGTCCATCGGTCCGGTCGAATGTTTGTGCTCGTGCGTCTGCTTCGGTTGCGCCCCTCACAAGCCGCGTTGCGCTCAATCAGCAGAACGTTTGCTGGCTTCACGTCACAGTGGACGAAGCCGTTGCCGTGGAGGTGATCCAATGCAGACGCCACGCCCTCGAGTGCCTGCAGCTTCGTGTTGATGCCATCGGCTTCCCGGAGCGTGCGAGCTCCAAGTTCCATGGTGAGAAATGGAAGTCCTGATGCTGTGGTGCCGACGTCGAACACCTGCACGAGATTGCGATGTGGCAGCGTTCGGGCGATCCTGGCCTCAGCCAGGAACGCCCGCCGCCGTTGTTCGGACCGATCCCGGAATCCGTCGGCAAGGACTTTGACCGCGACGTAATGGTCAACAAGTCGGTGCCGAGCTTTCCACACTGTCGAGGTTGAACCCGTACCGATGCGTGCCAAGACGTCGTGATCCTGTACGGCCGGCGCCGGATCCCAAAAGCGAACGAGACGGGTGTGATCAATTGTTGCGGAGCTATCGGTCTTTTCGTTCAGAAGCACGCTTATGAACGTAAAGAAGCCGTGCATTGCTGACGATCGGGAGCTATCCCCTCCCGTCGTTGCTCCCCCAGGGAGCGCTCCCTTCGAAGATCACGGCTTTCACGCCGTGGTGACCTAGCCCTTCCGACAGGATTCGCCAGTCGCGTTACAGCGGCGCGGCGTGGTCGTTCGAGTTCGTGAGCTCACAGACCGCAGCCTTTGCGCAGCCTTTGCGCGTGAGCTGCCAACCTGCTCGCCGTGGGACATGCAGCTACTGAATCTTTGGCCCTTCGAGCCGTGTTCTCGCCAGGATCCGCTTGCCTGGTAGTCGTTGCCAATCGCGTTGTCTTTGTCGATGATGGCGCTGTCGCAGTCCAGTTGTTTGGCGTTGCTTGCAACGCGGCAACGCAACGTGACTTCTTCACCGCTTGTGTCGAGGGCTGGTTTCGGGCACCCCTCCGGCCGAATCTCGTTGCAGCATGGATCGATGCGAACAGCACTGCAGTTTTGGCAATTGGAAACCGGGGTGCCGTTGTCCGTACCAATGAAGACAAGGGCTCGGTGGATCCTGCTGTTGCGAATTTCGCGGCTGAAAGGGTGTTCCGAGGTGCTCTGGTTTCGTTGCGAGTCGGTGAAGACAGCGGCGAACTTGACGCCGACGACTTGACTTTTGTTGTTGAGAAGGGGATCGTCCCCGTAGGCCTCGTCGAAGTAGCGATTGCGCTCGATGACATCCTTGTACCTGTCGGAGCCTCTCTGATGGATTCGGTTGTGGCAACTGAGGCGTTCGCGCCCGATGCTGTTCCATCGACCTTGCCCCAGGTGATCAACCGGATTTTCGAACCGATCACTACCCCTTTCGAGTCGGACGTTTCCAAAGACCTTGCGGAGCCGCTCGTCGAGATTCCTTGTTCAAACGCGGTTCTTCCAACAGCGGTCGTTGAGGTAGATCTCATCGAGGATGGGATGGACTGGGCCACCGTTTGGCCTGCTCGCAAGGCCCCTATTCCCTCCGATGCTCAGGTCGTTTCATTTCCAAGTTGGGTCGCAGCGAGTGCTAACCAAGATCTGGTATCTGGTCCCCTGGGCGAGGGTGAACAGTTGGTGCAACCTAACGAAAGACGCGCGCTTGCCAACCGTTTTGTTCGTGCATTGAATCCCGCAGAGGGAGACGACCACGAAGCTCGGCTCGCCCATGACGAGTGGGTTCCCCCAGCCGACTACCTCCCAAGCGACATAAGTCGCTCCCCCGAGCCACGCACGACGTCATGGATCTCGAACGTACACGCATCTTCGTCGGTGCCGAATGCCGATGACGAGTATGTCGACGACATGACCATGATGGCCGGCGACCTTGATCGAATTCGAAAGAGCTTCGTCGATGTGGTTGCGCCCACCGGCTTCGCCGAATCGGACAAAGTTCTTGGGACCTACTGTGCGAGGGGTCACTTCACCGATTCCCGAGTCCTCGTATGCATCTTCTGCAGTTCGGAGACCGACTTCGCGCGAATTGAGTCTGCTCCTCGGCCTTTGCTTGGTTCGCTTGTCTTCGATGACGGCCGGACTTTTGAGTTGGATCGGGGCGTTGTGGTTGGCCGCAAACCCTCGACCGGTGAATCAGGAATGGGGTTCGTTGCGTTTGAAGACGATCGAATGCTTTCTCGAAACCACGCGGAAGTACGACTCGTCGATTGGAATGTTGTTGCCGTTGATCGGCAGTCCGTCAACGGAACGACAATCGAGCATGCCGACGGTCGACGGATGGCGGCTCGACCGAACATCGAAACGAAGTTGGAGGACGGCTCCGTCGTTCGTTTTGGTTCCCACTACTGCACGTACCGGAAGCCGTCGTAGTGGATCAGCTCTCCTTTCCCGGCTACACGAAGCTTGAAGTCATCGGCAGGGGTGGTTCGGCGACGGTGTACTCCGCAGTCCAAACCCAACTGGAACGCAAGGTCGCTATCAAGGTGTTGCGATCGGCGAGTCTGGATGAACACTCGCGACGCCTCTTCGACGCCGAGCGGAAAGCTCTTGGGCGTCTCTCAGATCACGCGAACATTGTCAGCGTCTTCGATTCGGGATTTACACCGAGTGACGAACCATTCCTTGTGATGCAGTTGTGTGCCGGAGGAAGTATTGCCAATCTCGTCCGACAGAGCGGCCCGCTAAGCATTGAGCAGGCCACGCGGGTCGGGATCAAGATCGCGCAGGCCCTCGAGTTTGCTCATGGGCTCGGCACACTTCATCGAGACGTCAAGCCAGAAAACATTCTGATCTCCGATCTTGGCGAGCCCCTCCTCTCCGACTTTGGTATCGCGGCGGTTCTCGAGAATGGAGGGGCTACCTCAGACGGTGCGATGTCGCTGCACTACGTCGCTCCTGAAGAGTTCATTGGCGGACGCCAATCGATGGCGACTGATCTTTATTCGCTGGGAGCGACACTCTTCTTTCTTCTGACGGGCCGTGCGCCCCACCAGATTCAGCCCGCCGAAAAGTTGCCTCAGAACGAACTCTTCTCCCGAGTATCGGACTTGCAATACCTCGTCGAGTTACCAAGATCGGTTGATGCCCCTCCTCTTAGCCGACGAGCGATCCAGGCAATCCTTGTAAAGGATCATCGGCGTCGAATTCAAGAGACTTCAATGGCTGTTGCATTGTTTCAGAACGCTGAAGCAGAGCTTCACACGGCTGGTCGGAAGGTAGTTCTCACGACGTCGAAGCAGCCCCTTAAGCCGACCGCTGATTGGAAAACTGATTTGTCGGATTCCGACTTTGAGCGAACCATTGCTCGGTCAGGTGCGGACTGGGAGCCACCGGACTATGTCAACTCGGTCCTGCTGACGTCCGAGCGCACGATCAACGAACACTCGATTATCTGGTCGTCGCCGGGCTCAAAAGGTGGAGACCGTGGCGTTCGCAACACTGCAGATTCGTTGCGCGATTTTGGATCGTTCTCGGACTCGGCGCGAGTCCAGCGCGCAACAGGACAACCCATTTCGAACGCCGGAAACGATCTAACTGTTGTTGCCCGCCGCAGCACCAACGTGGTCACCAATGACACGACTTCGTCGGATACTTCGAAGTCGCAGATTGCCCGAGCTTCGAAGCGGAGCATGAAGCTTCTACTTGTAGCGATCACGCTGCTGCTGGCGGGGATAGCTGGCATATCGTTCTTTGTTCGGCGGGGGGCTGAAACCCCGAGAAACAGCGAGGACACCGGGCCTGGAGCCTCCTTCCGGCCGTCCGGTATCTCTGTGCCGATCGGCGTCCTGCTTCGGCCGATAGGGCTCAACGCGGTTGAAGTTTCCTGGACAAATGATCCGGATCCCGGGGTTCAATACCAGGTCGACATGAGCTATGGCACCGACATCGTTGACAACGAGACGGTGGCACAGTCGCCTGTGACCTTCGAAGGGCTAGACCTAGCTGAAAAGCTTCCGTGTTTTGCGGTCAGCGCGGTCGAGACATCGACGAACTATCTCGCCTCAGCAAATCCGATTTGCGTCGACCGTGGGAAGACGAACGTGCCAGAGTCGTCGTCTTCAACAAGCACATCATGAGCGCGCTTACGATTTCATATTGCGGCGAACAGCACCGGGTCTCACCCACCGATGAATTCTCCTTCGGGCGATCAGGTGACCTTGCAATCGACGAGAATCGGTTCCTGCACCGCGTGATGGCGGTTTGCTTCTTTCGTCGTGGTTGGTGGTGGCTTGTCAACGTCGGCGCCCACCTTCCGCTTCATCTCCAAGGTATCGGGGGAACAAGCACGATTACGCTCTCTCCAGGCGGCTCGATACCGCTCGTGATGGGAATGACGACCGTTCGCTTCGCGGCGGGGGGCACGTCCTATGAACTCGAGATCGAAGCTGATGTCGAGCTTGAGGTGACGCACGGGAAGGCGGTGGTTCCCGGGGACACCACGATAGATGCTGGAAGTACGCCGCTAACTGCTGATCAGTTGTTGTTGCTCGTTGCGCTCTCGGAGCCGCGCCTACGTCAGGGGCCGAAGGCCGAACTGCCCACGAACGTCGAGCTCATGGAACGTTTCGGATGGTCGGTCACAAAGTTCAATCGAAAGCTCGACAACGTTTGTTTGAAGTTTTCTCGCCGCGGTGTCGGTGGTCTCGTGGGCTCCTCAGAGCGGATGGCCCAGGGTCGGCGAAGTGTTCTCGTGGACTATCTCATTTCGTCGGGCATGGTTACGAACGAACAGCTTTCCCTCCTACCTCCGCGCCCGGGGAGGACTCCCCCTAGACGTTAGACGAAGACTTTGTCATAAGTATGCATACTGAACCGCTCCGACCGTCGCGCTCTTGACCGTCGATTCTGATTTACCTCTACCACATCGTCGTTTTGAACCAGGAGACCCAATGTCCGAAACCACCGCAACCGTAAGTCGCCCGAGCTCGGGTCAGGCCGCATCTGACAAACAAGCGGAGTGGTTTTCGCAACAGTTTGAGACGCTCGTCTCGAGCATCGAGCGAGTCATTATCGGCAAACGCGACGTTGTGCGCCTCGTCCTCGTTGCACTGTTTGCCGAAGGCCACCTTTTGGTTGAAGACAATCCGGGGACGGGTAAGACCCAGCTCGCAAAAGCACTGGCGAGCTCGATCGAGGGAAAATGGAATCGGATCCAGTTCACACCCGATCTACTTCCCGCCGATGTCACCGGGTCGACGGTGTACAACCAAGGAACCGGAAAGTTTCAGTTTTATCCTGGACCAGTGTTTTCCAACATCGTGCTGGCCGACGAAATCAACCGCGCCTCCCCAAAAACACAATCGGCACTTCTCGAGGTGATGGAAGAGCACCAGGTAACGGTCGATTCCATTCCGAACTTGGTGCCGCGTCCATTCATGGTTATTGCGACGCAGAACCCGATTGAGTTTGAAGGCACGTATCGACTTCCGGAGGCCCAACTCGATCGGTTCCTTATGAAGATCTCGATGGGCTATCTCGATGTGGCCTCGGAGGTTGATGTACTCACGAGACATGGAAAACCCTCCGAGCATTCCTCGACGATCACACCGGTGACTACGGGTGCGCACGTGCGAACCATGGTCGAAATCGCCGAGAAGGTCTATGTCGAACCGGGAATCGCGAACTACATCGTCGCTATTGCGCAGGAGACACGCAACGTTCCCGAGATCCGTCTCGGCGTCTCTACCCGAGGGTGTCTTGCTTTGATGCGAGCGGCGCGGGTGTACGCCATGGCCCAGGGAAGGTCCTTTGTTCGTCCCGACGATGTAAAGGCTCTTGCCTCCCCGGTGTTTGAGCATCGCCTCATGTTGACTCCGGAAGCGGAGCTGCGCGGAATCCGTGGATCGGAGCTGATCAACAGGATCTTGGCTGAGATCGCTGTACCTCGTAAGCGATTCGAGTAACGCGCAGATGGATACGTTTGCACGGTCGCTTACCCCGACCGGTCGCGCTGTAGTGATCGCTGGACCGGTCGCCCTTACGATCGCCGTAGTCTCAGGATGGAGGGAGTTTTGGATCTTCGGCTTCGGGTGTCTGCTGGCCACACTGATAGGCGCCCTTTGGATCGCGCGGCCGCAACGACTCGGTGTAAAGCGAACACTGCACCCTCCGAAGGTGACCGTAGGGGAGTCATCCACGGGAATCGTTGAGGTGCGGAACCCGACGCGTCGTCGAATCGGTGGGCGTTTTGTGGAAGACGTGCTCGGCGATCAAGTCGTCCGTCTGGCGCTGCCCTCCATGGCTCCCGGTCAATCTATTCAACAGCCGTACATCGTTCCGGCACCAAAGCGGGGTCTCTTCGACGTCGGTCCCGTCCGGCTCACTCGAGCTGATCCGCTTGGCTTGTTCCGCCGCGTTCAGGGGCAGGGTTCGGTGGAGCAACTGTGGGTGAGACCGCGTCTTCACCTGTTGACAGCAGTTTCGTCCGGTTGGGCGAAGGACCTCGACGGTCCAACGAGTGATGTGGCTCCTCGCGGTACGGCGGCATTCCATGCGCTTCGCGAGTATCAGTTCGGCGACGACCTCCGACACATCCATTGGCGAACGAGCGCTCGTCATGGCGAACTGATGGTGCGCCACTTCGTCGATACCCGTCGTTCCCAGGAACTCGTCATGCTGGACCCTCGCTCGCACCTGTACACGGAGGCGACATTTGAAGCCGCGGTTGAGATCACCGCCTCGATCTGCAAAACGGCTGCCTCGGCTGCGCGCGAGCTTCACCTGGTTTTGCCGGCTCAGAGAGGGATGGCCGGCAACGGACGTATTGAACCGATCGACCGATTGACGCTGGTACACCCCATGGCTGAAGTGTCGTTGGCCGATGCGTTCGCTGAGGTGCGACATCAGCACGGTGGTGCCAGCGCACTTATCGTGGTGACCGGCGACGCCAACGGTCGGGAACTCATCGAACACGCTCGCCGGGTGCAACGAAGCGGTCTGGTTCTTGTTGTGCGAGTTGTCGAAGGGAGCGAGCCTTCCTTCTCGACGAGTGGCGGTGGGCGTCTCGTTACCGTTCCGTCAGCGCAGCGGCTGCCCGGAGTTTGGGCAGAGGCCGTGAGCCGGCTATGACGGATGTTCGGGTCTCGCCCAAATTTCGTTTTCCGGGTGTCACCGTGCCGCACTTGCAAGTGCGTGAACAAACGATAGGAGTTGGGTTTCTTGCGTTCTTGACGGTCGGTGCGGGAGCCTTCTTCGAACCCGTGTTTGACTCTTGGGGCTATCTCCTGCCGGCTGTTGCTGGAGCGGTTTTTGTTGCCGCCTTTGTGGCCTATCTTTGCGACCATTTTGAGTTGCGTTCGGGAGAGGGCGCCATCGTTCAAACCGTGTCAGCGGTGCTTACGTTGCCCGGCCTACTCGGGCTCTCGAAGGCGAAGTTCGGGGTGCCGTTTCCGTCGGCGATTGCTCAGCTGGTTGTCGCGATCGGCAGGGGTCCGGCTCGACTCCTAACCTCACCGGTCCCGTCGCGATCGGGTCAGGAGCTCTTGGTGGCGCCCGTGGCGACGGCGTGGCTGGGTTTTGCTGTTGGGTGGATTTTGTTGCGGCATCGGCGTGTTGGCTGGTCACTGATCGGTCCCGTCGTTGCAGTAGTAAGTGCACTTTCCTTTGGGAGGAGCGGCGGCGAGTTGGTCCTTTGGGCGAGTTCGCTGTTTCTAGTTGGATCGCTCGTGTACGTGGTAACGCTGGGACGGCATAGATCCATTCGCAACAGTGCTATCGAACTGGCTGGAGCCGGTCGAATCCGGGCACGAGTCGTTGCTGGCGGATTGCTTCTCGCCATCAGTATGGCTGCGGCACTTCTCGGCACTTCGATTCCGACGGTTGGGCGCGAGAAGCGATTCTCCCTTCGGGAGCTTCGAACCCCACCTTTTGATCCTGTTGACCTCGCCAGTCCCCTTGCTGAGTACTCAAAGTATTTGCAGAACGACTATGCGCAGAAGGCTCTTTTCACTGCCACGGGGACACTGCCCCAGAGGTGGAGGCTGGCTACGCTCACGAAGTATGACGGTCGAGTTTGGGGTGTAGGCAAACCACGCGATGCAGGTCGTTTTGGCCAGTCGACAAGTGGGAGCGACACGACGGATATCGATGGCGTCTACCAGTTGGTGGGAGCGAGACTCCAACCAAAGTCGGCGTACGGCGGCGCCAAAGAAGCGACAACGACGATTCGAATTCTTGATCTTGACGAGCCATGGCTACCCAGCCCGGGACAGTCGTTGGAGCTGAGGTCGGGTGCCGATCAATCCCTAGAAAACGTGCGATACAACGATCACAGCGACACGCTGGTCCAGCCAACCGGTCTCCCCAGAAACGCGACCTACAGCCTGAAGTGGGCTCAAACGAAACCGATCGACCAGAGCGCAACCCTGGGACGAACGCTGCGGCCGGAACAACCCCAAAACTTCATAAGTCCCAATGCATCCGTACTTGGGAAGTGGGCAGATGAAAAGGCTCCCGGAAATGATGGCTTTGTGACCGTTCAGAAACTCAAAGCTGCGCTTGACAGCGGCTTCTATGTCGAGTCGAGACCGCCCGGTCACGCCTTTGGCGACTTGGCAAACATGATCAAATCTTCGAACAATTTGCAGGGAAACGGAGAACACTATGCGGCGCTGCTTGCCGTTCTTCTGCGATCCAAAGGCATCTACAGCCGCGTGGTAGTTGGGTTCGAACCCGAGGCGAACCAAGTTGTCCGCAAGGTGCAAACGGTTTACGGCCGAAACATCAAGGCATGGGTGGAAGTAGAGATCGAAGGTGTCGGATGGGTTCCCGTTGAAGCCATCCAGAATCGGCAGAAGAAGCCGAAGCCCGAAGCCACCAAGACCAGGGATTCGTCACAGCAGGACTACAATCCATCGCTCACGATTCCTCAACCCGAGCCGTCTGATCCCGTCGATGAAAAGTTGAAGAAGCCAAAACCCGACAGCGTCAGGAAGGCGTCGGGACTTTCTCTACCGATGTACGTCGCCCTCGCTGGTGGGGTCGGAGCGACACCGATTGTCCTGGTGAGTTTGGCGACCGGCGTGGTCGCCCTTATGAAAGCCGGGCGACGGTCGAAGCGTCGTCGACAAAAGCCCGCGCTCTCCGTCTCGGGGGCCTGGGAAGAGGTTCTTGAGCGCGCCGCTGAAGCAGGTCAATCGGTGCGCTCCAATATGACGATTTCGGAAGCCACGGCTGAGTTGTTCCCGCTCGATCCTGAAATGCGACGCATCGTGCGTGAACTGTCGAGGGTGAGCGAGCGAGTCGCCTTTTCCGCGACTGCAGTAGGCCCGGATGTGCCGAACGACGCATGGAGTCTCGTTGATCAGTTCGGTTCCCAGCTCCGAAGTTCGTCTACGACGTGGCAGCGGGTGCGAAGGCTGGCCAACCCGAGTCCGCTTATCAACGGAACAACGGAACGAGCGTTCGTGTCATGAGGAATGGAACTGCGGAAGACCTGGGGACTTCAGGTCCCACGAGCACTATCTGGACTGATCGGGTACCCAAACTGCGTAGTCGTGCGTCGGCGTTCGTCGTTCTCGCAATAGTATGCGCGCTTCTCACAAGTGCTGTGCGTTCAAATGGCGTTCCCACGAAGAAGATGCGTTTCAACGACTCATCAGTATGGGAACTGAACCGTTCGGCCGGAAGGGCTCGCCATTGGAATATGAAGGTTCGGCTTGCCGGGAGCATGGTCAACTTGCCTGGCAGAAGCAAAGCACTGTATTTGGAACAGGGGCCTGCCGGGATTGTAGTCCTCGATCGTGGAGCACAAACCGTGCATGTGCTCAACGATCGCGATATCTCGCTTCAGAATTCGGGAGTAAAAGTCGGGGCTGTCTTTGACGTTCGTATCGCTCGCGAATTCATCTATGTCATCTCCGCCAAGGAGGGACGTGTTTACAAGGTTTCCGCCGAACAATTATCTGGAACGGAGTCGATTGAATCGGCGCCGATCCTGGTCGACCTGAAGCATCCGATTCGGGTGGAGCTCGGATCCGATGAGCGTCTCCACATTCTGGACCTGACGAGTGGTGAGCTACAAACGTGGAACAACGAAGGAAAGCGGACGCGCTCGGTCTCGCTGGGAAAAGTTGGGAAGGAGGCGCAACTCACGGCGATTGGCCCGATCCCAATTGTTCTCGATGAGGAATTTCAAACAGTGCATGTTGGGCAAGAGGGTCTTCGTTCTTTGCCGCTAAAGGGCAAGGGTCGGCTGCTTGCGATACCGACGAAGTCGCTGCGAGAGCCGATCACCGTTGTTGCAGCGAACGGCGACGGTGATGTCGAGGAGATTGACATCTCCGGGAAGAAGGCAAGCATTAGTCCGATCATTCCTGGAATCGGAGCGAACCCGATTCGTCCGGTCGTGGAAGACGATGGATGCATTGTGGGCGCATCGAGTGCCACGGGCCGAGTCGGCGGTGTGTGCCCGAACGACAATGGTCCCAACGCCCAACGCGAGGCATTTGACAAAGGCCATGAGTTGCATGGTTTTCTGGTTCGAGGTGAGTACTTCGTCGATGATCTGGATAGCAACCGCGGCTCGCAACGCGGACCAGACGGGAAACCGGCGATTATCGTCAACGGGTCAGTCGATGAACTCGAAACTCCTGAGGAGAATCCCGACGGCACACAGAGTCCAAATCCGGCTAGCGGTGACGCCGAGGTCGTGGAGATCAACAAAAAGCCGAAAGCAGTCGCAGATGAACTAGCAGCCCGCCCGGATCGAACGACAGTCCTTCCCGTTCTCCTCAACGACCTCGATCCGAACGGCGATAGCCTCGCAGTAGTCGCTGTTGCCGGGGTGCCAGCGAGCGTCACCGCGGAGCCGGCACTAGGTGGTCAGGGCGTTGTGTTTCGTCCCCAGCCAGGCTTCCTCGGTCGTGTCTCGTTTCGGGTCACGGTCGCTGATCCCGACGGAGAAACAGACACTGCCTCCGCCGTCGTAACTGTCGACGATCTCGCGAACAACGCCCCGCTCGCTATCGATGACGTGGCCACAGCGTCGAATACTCGACTCTCCCTCATCGACGTCCTCGCGAACGACCGAGATCTCGACGGTGACACGATCTCTGTGCTCAGCGCGAGAGTCGTATCTGGAAGCGGAGATGTTTCGGTTGGCTCTTCCGGGGTGATTGCCTTCAAGCCAACCTCGTCGACCCGGGCCGTCATCGACTATGTCGTTCGAGACGAGCGTGGTGAAACTGCAAAGGCAAAGGTCGTCATCGATGTCCGAGGTACGTCGAATCTACCGCCGATAGCGCGTGACGACCTTTTCGAGGTGCCAATAGGGTCGACAACCGTTCTGGATCTTCTTGCCAACGACTTGGATCCGGATGGGTCGCTCCTTTCCATCACCGACACTCCCCTGTCGATTGCACCGCTCGGATCGTTGCAACGCGAGGGAAATCTGGTCCGTTTCAATGCGAGCCAGCAGGGTACGCAGATCTTCACCTACCGAGTTTCCGACAGATATGCATCGTCGACGGCGCGAGTGCGCCTCGTCGTAAAACCGTCGGTAGGGAACCATCCGCCGTTGGCGATTCCCGATCGGCTGAGCCTCTCCCCGGGCGCCGAGGCGACCGTCGATGTTGTCCGAAATGATACCGACGCCGACGGCGATGTCCTGGGTGTCGTGTCTTGGACCGCGCCTCGTGGAGTCACGGTTTCCAGTTCGGACAATAGGCGGCTGCTCATTCGAATCGATTCATCGGTCGATACCCCGAGAGTAGTTCTTTACGAAGCATCCGACGGAACTGCCGTTGTTACGGGCACGCTCCTGGTGAGTCCCGTTCCGGTAGTCGGCGATCTCGCGCCGGTAGCGCAAGACGATACGGTTGGCCTCCGACTCGGAGCAGGACGGTCGATACGTGTACTTGCGAACGATGCTGACCCTGAAGGAGGCACCCTTCGCATTCTCGGACTCAATAGTCCGCCTGCGGGAGTGACCCTCAGCCCCGACGCCCGATCAGTGATCGTTGCACCGGGCTCGCTTACATCGGGTGTCTCCTTCCGCTACACGATCGGCGATCTTGCGGGTAACGAGGCAGGTGCAAACGTCGTGATTGAAGTCGTGACCGACCGAAATCAAAACCGTTCACCGATCGCACGAGCGGACCGAGCAACGGTCCGATCAGGTTTTGCTGTCGTGGTTCCCGTGACCGCGAACGACGAAGATCCCGATGGAGATTCGATTGCAGTGAAGGACCAGGGTTCGCCATCGAAGGGGACCGTTTCGATTGTGAACGGTTCGATTCGCTACGAAGCAAATGCAGGTGCCGTGGGCACGGACCGTTTCGTTTACACGTTGGACGATGGACGCAGCAGCACGGTTGCCGAGGTAAGCATCGGCATCTTGCCTGCGCCGCGCTCGAATCGAGCTCCGGTTGCCAATGATGATGGTCCAATCACCGTGAAAGTTGGGCAGAGCGCCTCTGTCGATGTGCTGGCGAACGACATCGATCCCGACAAAGACCCGCTTCGGTTAACGAATGTCTCGGAGCCGTCTGACGGGTCATCCACATTTTCTGGATCTTCAGTCTCGTTGACAGCGGGAGCGACAGCCGGCGATGTGAAACTGCGTTACACGATCACCGATGCCGGGGGCGCGACAGCACGGGCGTTTGTAATCTTCCGTGTGGTGCAGGCCGGTTCCGGTCAGCCGCCAGTCGCAAACCCGGACTCCACGCCCGAGATGGCTCCTGGGTCAAGCGCGGTCGTCGCGGTGTTGGAAAACGACACAGATCCTGATGGTGATCGGGCGTCACTGGTCGTAGTGGATGTGCAGGGCGTAGGGGTCGAAGTAGGCGAAGACAAGCGCGGACTGATTGTCACCGCGGGTGCCACCGCAAGTTCGGCCACCTATACCGTCCGCGACTCTCAGGGCAATCTTGCGAAGGGAACAATTTCAATTGTGGTGGGAACCGGGTCGTCTTTGGTCGCCGTAGATGACGCCTCGGCCACAACAGCCTCGCAATCGGTGGAAATCGATGTGCTCGCCAACGATCGGTCTTCGGAGGCCCTCAAGCCACTGCAGATCGTCAAGGTTGGGAGCAGTAGCGCGGGCGTGCCTGCGAAACTTGGCTCGAAAATCTCGTTCCGTCCGAAGGGTGGCTTCGCTGGTGACGCTTCCTTTACCTACACGGTTTCCGACAAGTCAGGTGCGACGAAAACAGCCAATGTGCGAGTCGTTGTCTCAGGCGGGGCCAAGGTCAACCGTCCACCCGCCGTGAAGGCAAGTGCGCTTATCTCACTGCTGCCGGGAACCTCGAAGAAAGTTGATCTCGCATCGCTGGCCAGCGACCCGGACGGGAGCGCTCTTCGGTTCACTCTTGGTAATGTCCCGACGCAGGTCTCCGCTCGGTTGGGCGGTACCGTCGTCACCATCAGTGCACCTAAGGATGCTGGGAACTGGACTGGTTCCCTGCCCTTCACGGCGACAGACCCAGCGGGAGCATCGAATACGAACGCAGTGTTTGTAGAAATCGTTTCGCAGCTTCCGGCAGCGGCAACCACTAGGACCGCTCCGCAGGGAACCATGGTGCCGAGTGCATCCGCTGTCGCTCCGACCACGCAGACGATAGTGACCTCGACGACAGTCTCTGGAGTTGGACCGACGGTTCCTGGGGTGGCACCGACCGTTGCGCCTCAGACCACAAGCCCGGGGACCACTGCAGCTGTCACAACGACAGCGCCGACCACCATTCCTCCGTTCACCACGGCTCCGCCTGGCACGACGATTCCGCCAATAACGACGTCACCTGGCACGACGACACCGCGGACAACAATCGCGCCGGTAACGACGACAACGACGATTCCCCTCGCAGCTACGTCCACGTCTTCGTCGACCTCATCTACTTCGACGTCGACGTCGACGACTTCGACGACCAAACCGCCCGGCAGCCCCGGCATTCCGATTGGGGTAAACGTAGGAAGCGCGACTGCGTCGTCGTTGACGATCTCGTGGTCACCGCCCGCTGATAACGGAGGCGCACCAATCACCCGATACGAGTTGTCTCTCGATGGCGGTACCGGCAATCCGGATACGGGAACAACCCAAACCTGGACGCTACTTCCGCCCAATACAATTCACTCGTTTCAGGTCCGTGCATGCAACTCGAGTGGCTGTTCGGCCAACAGTGCAAGCGTGTCCGGCAAGACCTTGGCGGTGGCCCGGGTGCCTGAAACACCAACGGGCGTCTCAGTAGGTGGGGCCACGAACAGCTCGTTGACAATCTCGTGGTCTCCCTCGGCGAACCCGGACGGCATGGCCCCACCCGATCGCTACGAAGTCTCGATGAATAGTGGAGGCCCCAATCCCGGCCAGGCACTCTCGCAAACCTGGACCGGTTTGGCATCAGGCACGACCTTCTCCCTCCAGGTTCGGGGATGCAACTCAGCCGGTTGTTCGCCGTACAGTGCTGCACTCACGGGCAAAACAACAGGGACACCACCAGTTGTTGATAGGGCACCGGGCGTCATGGCGGCCCCTTCCATTGGTTCACCCACGGTGTCGTCGCTCACCGTCAACTTCGCGCCTCCGAGTGAGCTCGGAATACCAGCCACGATTGCACGTTACGAGGGCCAGGCAAACGGTGGCGCAGTCATCAGCATCGGCAGCCCACCTTCGTTTACGTGGAATGGACTTGTCTCGAACACGACGCATTCGATCGTCGTTCGGGCCTGTAATGGAACGGCTGCAACGACATGTGGTCCGTGGAGCGCCGCGGGTTCAGGGAAGACTTCGGAGCAACCGCGGGTGCCCGGGCAGATGGCGCCGCCGGTCATTCAGGACAACTCCCAGACTTCTATCCGCATAGGGTTCAATGCGCCGGGTGATGTGGGCGTCCCTGGCCCGATCCTTCGCTATGAAGGATTGATCACGGGTGGGGCGACGGCCGACATTTCAACATCGGGAACGTTTGTGTGGGGTGGTCTGGCAGCCGGTACTACGTACACGTTCCAAGTCCGTGCCTGCAACGCTACCGATTGTGCTCCGTGGAGTGGCGGGGCTCAGGGTACGACTCAGTCTCCGCCTCCTCCGCAGCCTTCGGTGACCATTTCGAAAACTGGATCAGCGGTCGGCCAGCCGGGCTGCACGCACTCATCGTGCGCCTATATGCGGGTGCAGATTTCGAACATGTCCGCTGCGTACGGCATTCAGTGCAAGATCAACGGAGCGTTGTCCTTCAGCTACACCACGAACAACCCCGACACCGCTATCTGCTACTTCGGGTTTCCCGGAGCATCAGTGACAGCGAACGTCAATGGCGTGGAGTCCAACACCATCGTTTGGTGATGCTGCTATGAAGCCACGCCCCGACAGCTATACGCGTACAAACGATCCATTGGTTCACGGAGGAAAGCATGAGTAGTTCGTATCGGCCCGCACAACCATTTCTGGTAGTCGCAGCACCGGTCCCTGACCTGGTCGGTGGGTCGCGACCTTTACCTGGTTCGACGAAGGTATTTGCGCCTCGAGCGAAACAAGGGCGTGTGCCGAGCAAAATGGCAGCACTTGTTGTGCTGCGATCGACTTCGACTGGTGTCACCCTTGGGTATAGGCCGCCAAGAGACCTTATTTACCCCGGACGCACAACTGCGTACGAGGTGAGGACAGGGGGCGGAACGATTGTCCGCGGAGAAACCTTTCTCCCCACGTTGGTCGCGTAAGCAACATGAGACTAACCGTAGAACTGCACGATGGAACGGGGGCAGGAAGACCCGCCGTCATTGAGGCAGATGACGATGTCACCGTCGGCGCAGTCGCGTTCGAACTCGCAGCAGGTTTACGCCTGTACGACATGGCATCGCCGTCGTTGCGTGTTGTCGGCCGCCCTGCGCAACAACTCGCTCCCAATGCACACCTAGCACTTGCCGATATTCGTTCTGGTGATCGGGTCGAGGTGGTCGAAGGTGACCACACCACCTCATTGGTCGAGCAGGGCGCAGCCACGGTCGTGATTGAAGCGGGACCCCAGGCCGGCCGACGTATCGAGCTACGGCCCGGTCGAAACTATGTCGGCCGAGGTGGTCGATCTTCGGTGGTGATCGACGATGAACTTCTCTCGCGGGTTCATCTAAGTCTTACGGTGAGCGATGTTGTCGTGGTGTCCGATGAGGGCTCTACGAACGGGATCACCGTCGATGGCATGATCGTCACACAACCACTCACGTTGAGGTCGCGACAGCGGGTGAATGCGGGCGGCACCGTGTTTCGTGTCGAGCAACATGTTGGGGCATTGGCCAGTGCAGCAAAGGGGACGGTTCCATTCAATCGCCCACCGCGTGTTTGGAAGCCGTATCGCGGCCTGGAGGTTGACATGCCGGTCCCCCCCGGGCCGAAACCGAAACAACGTCTACCGCTGATTTCAGCGGCGGCACCGCTTGCCATGGGTGGAGCGATGTTTGCTATGACGGGCAACCCGCAATCGATGCTGTTCTCGGTCATGAGCCCGTTCATGATGATGGGCTCGGTGTACGAATCGAGGAGAGGCGGAGCCAAGGACCACGCGGTACAAGTGGCCCAATTCCGGGCTGAACTACTGCAAACCGCTGGTCGGCTCAAGGATCTTGAAGCGCAGGAGCGGGCGTCGCGCGAGATCGAGGCTCCTGGAGTCGGTGACCTTGCGCAGCTCATCGAACGAACGAGTGCCCGACTATGGGAGCGGAGCGACACCGACCAAGACTTTCTCGACGTTCGGCTTGGCGTCGGTGAGCGCCCACTGCGCACGACCGTGAAGTTTGCGCCACCAAAAAATTCGATGCCGGATTTGGTCGCGGAAGTCAATGAGCTAGTTGGTGCGTACACAGAACTTCGTAGTGCGCCGATCGTCGTGAAGATCGCTGAAGTCGGAACGCTGGGCGTGGCGGGAGCGCAATCCGAGACGAGTTCGGTCGCCCGGTCAGTGGTCTTGCAGTTGGCTGCCCTCCACAGTCCGGCAGATCTTGTAATCACTGCATTGCTTGGTGCATCGATGCAACAGGAGTGGCAGTGGATGATGTGGCTGCCTCACGTGCGATCGGCCGCCAGCCCGATCGTCGCCAACCACTTGCCCCCCACACGTCAGGCCGCGTTGGAGTTTCTCGACGAACTTGCGCAGATTGTCGACAAGCGGAGAGGCACGAATAGTTTCGGGTCGGCAGTTGCGCAGCATCCCGCGATCGTTGTGGTTATTGATGAGTCCATCGAGCTCGAGCGATCGCGGTTCTCATGGCTGTTCTCGCTCGACCCAACGCTGCGAGTTTCAATCGTGTGGCTTGGATCATCGCTCTCCCGACTCCCCAAAGGTTGCGGCGCCGTCGCAGAAGTACCAGGCGGAGCCGTGCCTGGGACGGTGGGGTGGACGAGGAGCGGCGAACGAGTCGAAACGGTCCGCTTCGAGGGTGTTCCCAGTGATCACGCTGCGCGGGTGGCGCGAGGACTCACGCCGATCGTCGACGTGACCGCCGGCTCCTCCGGTGGAACGGCAATTCCTCAACGTGTGATGTTGGTCGACGTACTCGGGTCGCGAGAGGTGCTTCGAAGCGAAGAGCCAGTCCTCGAAAACTGGGCGAAGAGCAAGAAGACCCTTCGGGCTCCCGTTGGAATGAGCGGAGCCGGCCCTTTCACACTTGATATGCGCACGGATGGTCCTCACGCTCTGGTCGCTGGAACGACAGGAGCGGGCAAATCAGAGTTTCTTCAGGCGCTCATCTCTTCACTCGCCGTAAATCACCCCCCGAGTCGGGTCACGTTCCTGCTCGTCGATTACAAAGGTGGCTCGGCGTTCGCGAAGTGCGTGGAGTTCCCGCACACCGTCGGCCTCGTGACAGACCTCGACACCAATCAGGTGCGAAGGGCCCTCATATCGCTCAACGCGGAATTGCACTATCGCGAGCACATCTTGCAGGAATATCGCTGCAAGGACCTCATGGAGATGGAGGAAAAGAACATTCCCGGCACTCCGCCGAGTCTTCTTATCATCGTTGATGAGTTCGCTGCGTTGGCGAAAGAGATCCCGGAGTTCGTTGACGGCATCGTGAACGTTGCCCAACGCGGACGAAGTCTCGGGCTGCACTTGGTGCTTGCCACGCAGCGCCCTGGCGGAGTCATCAGCGACAACATTCGGGCAAATACGAATCTACGAATCGCTCTGCGAGTTGCTGATGCCAGCGAAAGCACGGATGTGATTGGAACGCCGGCCGCCGCTGCTCTAAGTCGCACCATTCCCGGACGAGGTGTGGCGAAGGTTGGGCCACAAGAGCTGCTGATGTTCCAATCGGGCTATGTGGGAGGCCACACCTCGATCGAGCGAACCAGTGCCGCGGTGAGCATCGCTGACCTGGCGTACGGGACCATTAAGGCGTGGCCCTCAAGATCGAAGGAAACGATGATCGACACCGCAGCACCCAACGACCTTGCGAGGTTGGTCGATGTCGTCCTGAAGTCCTTCCTGTCATCGGGGTTGGATGTTCCCCGTCGCCCATGGCTGGCGCCTCTACCAATTAATCAAGATCTTTACAATCTGCCGCGATCCCAGAGTGATTCGGAAATTGTGATTGGTCTGCAGGATGATCCAGCCCATCAAGCACAACGTCCTGCTCGATGGTCGGTCGAGAAGGATGGCAGTATTGCGATCTTCGGGTCAAGTGGGTCGGGCAAGAGCACTGCCCTCTGGACACTTGCTGCCTCGATTTCCTCGGCCTTGGGAGATTCGCCGCCGCATATCTATGCCATTGACTTTGCCGGTCGTGCCCTTGATGCAATTGGAGATCTGCCGTCGGTTGGTTCGGTCATCGCGTCGGAGGATCACGAGCGCATCACTCGCCTCCTTCTCCATCTGCGGCAAACGATACGAGAGCGAGCAAGTCTGTTCGCCTCAGTCAATGCTGGATCGCTGTCGGACTACCGCCGTCTGGCTCGCAACGGGGCAGCAGCAGGGATCGCTCGGATATTCGTGCTTGTCGACGGCTTCGGGAACTTCCTGTCAACGTACGAGCGGATCGAGCGCGGCATCTGGACGGAGATGGTGCCGAAGCTTATGGCCGAGGGTCGACAGTACGGCGTCCACTTTGTGGTCACCACCGATCGTCGAAACAGCATGCCAAACAGCGTTTACAGCATCATTCCGCAGCGAATCGTCCTTCGGATGTCAAACGATGACGAATACGGCAGCGTCGGCGCTCCCTTCCGTGTTCTTACGAATGAATCGCCATCGGGCCGTGCCTTCTACGATGGACTTGAACTACAGATTGGCGTCCCCGGCGGCTCACTCCGCTCCGATGAGCAGGCGCTTGCTCTCAAGAAGTTGGGCGCGCAACTGCAACGGGAGAAGGCCGGTTTCAAAGCTCCACCGATGCAAGTGTTGGAAACGGAGGTTTCTCGGAACTCGTTGGGGGCTGTGATGCGCGGGTCCTTCGCCCGTAGTGGGGTGACTCTCGACCCGGTGGCTTTGACACAGAACGAAGGCGTGTTTGTGATCGCTGGACCGCTGAAGTCGGGCAAGAGTTCGAGCTTGGCAAGTTTGGCTGAAGCGCTCGCGGAACAGATCCCGGAGCGGGCGATGTTCTTCGTTTCTCCGCGCCGCAATCCGCTTTCGACGGCATCGTTCTGGACGGCTTCGTCGACCAACCCAGAAGAAGCGGCGGCACTTATTCGCCAACTCGTCGACGATGTTGCGAAGATTGAGCCGGAGCATCCTCCGGCAGTTTTTATAGACGACTTTCATGAGTGCCATGAGTCCGAGATCGGGCAAGCCGTAAGTGCACTGGTCAAGGCGGCCCGGGAGTATCCGGTCTTGATCTTCGCTTCCGCGGAATCATCGGTCGCTCGAAGAGCATCGCAGTACACGCCACTCGGCGAACTACGTCAGTTCAGAACCGGCATTGTCCTTGCGCCCGATGTCACGAATGGTGATGGCGACATATTGAGCAGCGCAATCCCGAACACATCGATTCGTGTCTGGCCGCCGGGACGTGGCTATTTGATCGGTCGAGGGAGCGCGGAATTGATTCAGGTCGGGTTGCCGTCATGAGTTGGACGCCTCAAAAGCAACAAGCAAAGCCATCGGGTGCTCCTACGGCCCCGTCTCCGGCTCCGTGGTTCCCGAACGAAGCGCCGATGCTTGACGCATCGGTGACTTTAGTGCGGCGTTCCATCCGAGAAATCGATGCGCTCCTTGTGGATCTGTCACAGGTGGTTGCCGGTGTTTGGTGGCAGGGCGCGGACGCCGATGCCTTTCGTCGCCGTTGGCATGGTGAGGCCGAGTCGCTTCGACAGTTGAGGGCCCGACTGCTCCAGATCGCTACATCCATGGGTCAGGTGTCGCTGGCGGAGGAATCGCGCTTCCGCACACAGGAGCGTAAACCATGAGCGATCTTGGGGCCGAACTTGAGTCGTTGCGAAAGGCCGCTCTTCGTTTCTCCGACGGTGCCCATCGACTCAATGCTGTTGCTTCGCACCTGAGCGCCCAATCAGCGGTGCTTTCAAATCGTTATGCCGTGCAACGCCAGCACGTGGACGCGCTCAGCGCGTCGCTTCATCGCCGCGGCGCCACCCTGCAACGATTTTCCAACGAACTTGAGTCGCAACGCCGCGATCAAGAACGCGTGAGCGGTGATGGTGGCCATATCGGTCGTTCTCTTGTAGGGCACTCATCGTCCACGTTGATACGAGGAATTCCACGGGTCGCTCGTGCGGCAGCGACTACCGGGTTGATGCTGGAGGGTTGGACCCGAGTTCCTTCAGGTGCCGGTCCGACCCGTCTTGGGCTTGGATCGATTTTGCCAAGAACACCAAGAGGCAAGTTTCGATAGCGAAGAAGGTGACGTTGACGGCGACGTCCTTCTCAAGAGCATACGTCAAGTCACCTAGGGCCCCGCGAACGCTGAAGGGTTTCCTCACGCTTCGCGTGTCGAAAGTACCCCGTGCCCTTGCGCTTCAAAAGGTTACGAGCAAAGCAGCTTCGGTCAAGCATTTGAAGAAGGCCAAGACAGGAGCGAAGTCACTCGTCGGGCTCGGGGCTGCAGCGCTGCTGCAGCAGTCGGGAAACAAGGATTTGCAGTTCGCAGGCGACGGGCTCGAAAAGGGATTGTCTGTTGTATCAGGCGCAAAGTCAGCGCTTTCAGGCGTTGGAAAGGTTGCCAAGGGGGCCGGCAAAGTCTCCAAGGTAAGTGGTGCATTTGCCATCATCGGTGGTGGAATTGGACTGGCTGAGACGTACGACAAGTACCGAACCGGCAAGATCAGTGGGGCGATCGCGCTTCGCGATGGAGGATTGAATGCAGCGTCCATGGTCGGGGGTGCATTGTTGCTGTTTCCTGCCACCGCCCCCGCCGGCGCAGTTGTCCTCGTCGCATCTTCGGCGGTGCAAGCGGGGATATGGATCTACGACAATCGCCAACGAATCGGTGCCTATGAAAAGCAGGCGGCAAAGATTGCGAAGTTTGCTGTAGCCAACCCAGGCACGATCGCCAAGGCCGCACGCGAGTTGGCCGCAAAGGCAACGAGCGGTGCAAAGAAGACAGTTGGAAAACTACTGCGGAGGGTGTTTTGAGCGCGGAACCACTGGAACCTACGAACGCAGAACGTAGTAAGTTCGCGGATGAAATAGTCTCCACCATCGAGCATGTGATGCTTACGGTTGATGAGCTCGTGACGCTCAGCGTCGACCTTGAGCTTCCTATCGTGCTCGATGGTGGACTGGATGTTCGTCGCGAGTCGGTGGATGCCGAGGCGGCGAGAAGATCTCTTGGGTCGAAGGGCTTTGTCGTTGAGACCGGGTCCGGCCCTCAGCTTGCCCCATGGCTCACAATGATGGCCGATGTGGCGAGTGATCCGCTCGTTGTGATTCGGATGCGTCGTTCCAAGCCCGACGTCGCCTACGAGTGGACATTGTTCGTCGACGAAAACCTGGGTGTACAGCAACAGGTCGGCGATGACGGCATCATTGCGTGGGCGCCGTTCGCAGTGGGCGATGTACTCGCGATCGTCTTGGACGCAATGGGCATTGATGGACGCGAACTCGATGGACAACCGATCTCGTTTGACACTCGGACCGAGTTGTTGCTCCAGCTAGATGCGGCCGCCCAATCCGGTGACGTTGCGTCTGCTCCCGCGCCCGGCGTTTTGATGGCCTACATCACGGACCTGTTGCTTGGGTATCGTTCGACGTCGACGTTGACGATCGTCGATCGCACCGTGGAACCGGGAAAAGTCACCGACATCGCTTTCGCAGAACTGGGCTCCCACTTTTGGGAACTGTCGTTTCTCGACGATTCAACTGTGCACGTATCAAATCAATCCGGGGAAATGCTGACCCGTTCAATCGTACGTGCGCTTCCGATCGACGAAGAAGCGGTTTTCGCTTTGGCGGAGTAGGGGACCTCTCCCGCTTCTTTCATTTCGCATTATCCGTCAATCTACAAACACACACACACAACGTTCGGTGACGAACACAACGAAAGGCAAAACAATGGCAGAGTTCAAACCACTTCCCGGTCAGGCAGTCGGTGGGGAAGTTAGCGAGTTGCGAGCATTTGCATCACATCTCACTACGAAGGCACTTCCTGACATGGAGCAGGTGTTTCAACAGATTGATCAGAAAATCGGCCAGACCACCTGGTCAGGCGCGGACGCGAAGGCCTTCTCGTCGGACTGGCAGCAGCAACGTCAGTCGATCATGAATCAGCTCAAGAGTGCTCTTGAAGGGGTCAGCCAAAAGGCGACGCAGCAGGCCCAGAGCCAGGAACAGGTTTCGCAAGCATAACGGCGGTTGTTTTCGGGGCGCCGAAGGTCGGCGCCCCCTAACCGGTTCGTTGCTCTAGAAGGGAGCACTGTGGCAATTACGGGAATGGATCTCGAGGCGGCCGAGAGGCTTGCGTCCTCCGTTGATCTCTATGTCGATCAGATCGAGCGCGTTCGTCAAAAGCTTATTGAACGCGTGAACGACCTTGATTGGTGGGGGCCGGATGCCCAAGCATTTCGCGCAGATGAACTATCGAAAGTTATTCAGTATGCAAAGCAAATGTCGAACTCCGCAGAAGCGCTCGCTACGGCATGCCGGTCGAACTTGTCTGCTCAACGTGAAGTATCGAAAGGGTGATACAGATGGCAAACACAACTACTGCATGGGGTGCCGACGTCGAGGCGTTGTGGCGGCTTGCAAAGGATGTGAATCAATGGGCTGGTGAGTTCATTGACGCGATGTCGCGGTTGAACGGATCGATTGAAAAGATTTACTGGTTCGGGCCCGACGCTGATCGGTTTCGTGGCGAGACGAACAAGCACCAGATGGGGGCGCACGCCGCACTCGTTCGTGCACTCAACGAGGCGGAAGGGATACTTGCGCGAAACGCGAGCCAACAGGAAACCGCGAGTGCAGCGGAGAATGGGGGTTCTTTCGCAACGCTCGATACCGTAGGGAAAGGTATGTCCGGCGGTCCCGAGGGGCTGAAACCGGTTCCGATCGACAGCGCAACTCATATGGAGCTCTTTCGCTCTCTGGTTCAGTCTCGGTCGCACGACTTTCCAGAATCGACAAAGTCGATCGAACAATGGATGAGTACCCTTGAACCTAACAACCTTACCGCCGAGGAATACGAGAAGATGCGCCGGATTCGGGCCCTACTTGCGGTGAGTGAAAGCGCTCGCCGAGACGGAAACCTACTTATTGATAAGTCGCTCACAAATAGTCAAGACGCTCTAGAAACGGCAGCAGGCCTTAGCCTCGATGCTTTGGCGGGACCAGGAATTGACGCCGTCAGCGGCGACCTTTCCAAGTCGCTGAAGAGTCAGGTCGCGTCACAGATACGGTCCCACCTGGCTGAGCAGCTGCGGGCCGGCGGGTACGAATTCTCCGGCAGGCTCATCGGCGGAGCTATGTCCATAGGTGCGGAAAGCATCGTTGGCGCTGCATTTGACCAGCATGTTGCGGCGATAACTGATCAGCTATTCGGAGGTAGTGGAATGAAAGAGGCGCTGACTTCGAACCTGGATATCTCAACCCTTGAGTACATCCAACAGATCACCGTTGGATCCTTTACAAGAACAAAGAATACCGGGCTGATTGTGAACGCTGCTATGTCGAGCCTCAACGTCACCACGTCAGACATTGAGTCGCGTGAGCTGACGCAAGCAGCCACCAACGCAGCATTGTTGGGCACAGACGGAAGTGTCGTCCAGGACCTGGCGAAAGGAATCGCGACGAAACTTTCCGAAGTCGTGAAGCCTCTGAACATACTGATTCGGACAGTGGATGGCGTGCGGACAGTGAAACTGACAACGCAGCAAATACAGACCGCTGTAGCCGCAGCGAGCGGAGCGATCAACGCTCCCTCCAACGTGATCGCTGGCGCGGGCCAGTCTCTGTCTCGGAACTAACGAGCGTCATGAAGCAGATTGTTGTACTCGACATGCCCTTGCCTACCTTCCTAATAGTAAGCGCGCTCGGGTTTGGGTTGCCGTGGTGCAACTCTGCAATTGGGCGAATTTCTGGTGACGGAGGCGCGGATCTGCTCGTTGCCGACGCGCCGTACATCGACGCCCTGCCGCCGACCTCGGTAGGGTGGCTTGGGGTTTTTGCCCCGTTGCTCGCCGGATGCAGTGTTCTTGTCCTTGTAGTTCATCGCACTGCGGGGACGGTGATTGCAGTCATCAGTCTGCTTATTTTCCTCGCATTTGCAATCTTCATCAACTAAACAAATGTGCGGGCGGAAAGTCTGCGGTCATTCAGGCGCAGATCACGCGATCCGATCTGAACCCGAGCGAGAGGCCATCGCCAAAGGAGTACGACGATCAGTGCAAGAACCTATGGATGTTAGATCAGCGCGGTCTCGTCACTGATTTTGTCAGCGCTCGTGGCATTGATCAGAGGTTTCTCGTTCTTGCTGGCATCTGCTGACAAGACTGCGGGACTGAGGCAAGGATCTGCTGTGGCAGAGGGGAGTCCTCCCTCTTCTGCGTTTTCGCTTAGGTCGTCATTGTTGATTGACACCACAGCAACTCCAACCGACAGGCAATCCCAATGTTCACCCAGGGCCAGCATCACTGCAGAACTCGTGGTCACCGCAATTGCGACAACCGCCCCCTGCGCCTCCGCCGAGTCGGCGACCGTCAAAGTCAATTCGATCACGTTTCCTTACCTACCTAGCGCTGGATCAACAACAGAATGGTCGCCTCGGCCCGGAGTACTTCGGGTGTCGCATCGACGTCAAGTGTGAAGGTCCCGCAGCGCACGGCAACCCTTGATTGACCGTACGTGGCAGCTGTCCAGCGGACCGGGTATGTCAACCTCACCCGTCGCGTTTTTCGACAGCCTCCTACAAGGACACTCAGCTTGTTGTTTTGGACAAACCAGCATGTGCTGGCCGAAGTAACGGGTCGCTTCTCTGGGAACTGACACCCTGCGCACGTGGCGCATTCGTTGAAGAGCCTCTACGGGATCACGGAGAGTCAGTCGTACGTGGTCGGCGTTGCAGCCGCTGATCAACTCTACTTGAACGTCGCTCGTCCGCTCGGGATTGTTCGAGCTTTGAGACCTTCTCGCTTCACGACGGTGGCCTTGGGTCCTTTGCGCAGGCGTTGCGCACCTCCTGTGAGTCTTGCCGATCGGCCCGTTGTTTTGGTGGCCGAGTGCTCGACGCCGGAGAGTGGTCCCAACGGCGGGGCTCTCCGGTGTCGAAGCGCAGAACTGGCGCCCGCCGAATCGAGTGCGGCGGGCCACACCCGGAGACGGTGCCGACAGCGAACCCCACCTGCACGCCCCCCGCCCAGCCACGCTCCGTGCCCGGACGGCGGTTGTTGGCACTCTCGACCTGAGTGTGCCAACGAAGGGTCGGAATCGGGGTACGATTAGCACTCCATAGGGTCGAGTGCCAGAAGCCGCAAAAGTGGCCCACAGCGTGAGCGCCCGGAATTGTCCGAAACACTCTTGAGGAGACGAACATGGCGAAAATGATCGCGTTCGATGAAGTCGCTCGACGCAGCCTGGAAAAGGGCATGCAACAACTCGTCGACGCCGTGAAGGTGACGCTGGGACCAAAAGGTCGCAACGTCGTCCTAGAAAAGAAGTGGGGCGCCCCCACAATCACCAATGACGGCGTTTCCATCGCAAAGGAAATCGACCTCGAAGACCCTTTCGAGCGTCTCGGTGCTGAGCTGGTCAAGGAAGTCGCGAAGAAGACCGACGATGTTGCCGGTGACGGCACCACCACGGCAACAGTGCTGGCCGGTGCGATGGTCCGCGAGGGCCTGCGCAACGTCGCTGCTGGTGCCAACCCGATGAGCCTGAAGAAGGGCATCGAAATTGCGGTTGAGGCCGCGGTTGAGTCGATCAAGGCCATCAGCCAGTCCGTCGACGGCTCGAAGGAAAAGATCGCCCAGGTCGCGAGCATCTCCGCCGCCGACTCCGAGATTGGTGGACTCATCAGCGAGGCCATCGACAAGGTCGGCAAAGACGGCGTCATCACCGTCGAAGAGAGCCAGACCTTCGGCATGCACATGGACCTCGTCGAGGGCATGCGCTTCGACAAGGGCTACATCTCCCCGTACTTCGCCACCGACATGGAGCGCATGGAGGCGTCGCTCGACGACCCCTACATCCTCTTCGTCAGCTCGAAGATCACGGCGATCCGCGACATGCTGCCCGTCCTTGAGAAGGTCATGCAGTCCGGCAAGTCCCTGGTCATCATCTGTGAGGACGTTGAAGGCGAAGCACTTGCCACCCTCGTGGTGAACAAGATCCGTGGCACGTTCAAGTCGGTTGCCATCAAGGCCCCTGGCTTCGGCGAACGCCGCAAGGCCATGCTCCAGGACATGGCGATCCTCACCGGTGGCACCGTCATCAGCGAAGAGGTTGGCCTCAAGCTGGAGAACGTCACCCTCGATCTGCTCGGCAAGGCCCGCAAGGTTGTCATCACCAAAGACGAGACCACCATCGTTGAGGGCGCAGGCGCCAAAGACGACGTCAAGGGCCGCATCGCCCAGATCAAGGCCGAGATCGACAACACCGATTCCGATTACGACCGCGAGAAGCTCCAGGAGCGTCTGGCCAAGTTGTCCGGCGGCGTGGCCGTCATCAAGGTTGGCGCCGCTACCGAAGTCGAACTCAAAGAGAAGAAGCACCGCATCGAAGACGCGGTGTCAACGACCAAAGCTGCCGTTGAAGAAGGCGTTGTCCCCGGCGGCGGAGTTGCTCTGCTCCGTGCGCAGAAGGCAATCCTCGACGCTGCTGACAAGCTCACCGGCGACGAAGCAACAGGCGCTCGCATCGTGGCCAAGGCCGTCGAAGAGCCCCTCAAGCAGATCGCGATCAACGCAGGTATGGAGGGTGGCGTCGTCATCGACAAGGTCCGCTCCATGAAGAAGGCCAGCGAAGGACTCAACGCCGCGACCGGCGAATACGAGGATCTCGTGAAGGCGGGCGTCATCGACGCTGGCAAGGTCACCCGTTCCGCACTGCAGAACGCAGCGTCGATCGCGGCCCTGTTCCTCACCACCGAAGCGGTCATCGTCGACAAGCCCGAACCCGCTGCTGCCGGAGGCGGCGGAGGTATGGGCGGCGGAATGGACGACTACTAAGTCGCCACAAAGCTGATTGCTACGGCGACGTAGTAACAACAACAGAATTGCCGAACGGCGGGGTCTTCGGACCCCGCCGTTTGCGTGCGGTACTTGTCGTCGATAGCCGTCGACGCCGTCGTGGTGAATCCAGAAGCAAACCGCGGCGAGAGTGTGTTTGCCGTCGCTCGGGGCGCTGCGGGAGCATACTCTCGGACCGGATCTGGGCCCTCAGAACGCGACAATCTACGTATACGTATGATGGTCCTTGAATGCCGGTGATAAAGCGGCCACTCTTGGTGCATGAGTCACCTGCTTCGACGTAGCGCCTGGGGCGTGTGTATTGGGGCGTTCGCGCTGGGCACCGTGGTGCGCGCCGACGCAGTTACGAAAACCACCCGCAAGGTCACCAAGACCACGAAGCGAGCCACCACCGCGAAGCGGTCCGCCACGACGAAACCGGCGACGACCACCACGACCAAGCCAGCGCCAAGCGCGGTGGCTGCAGCAACGATTGCTCCAACGACGCTCGCCGCAACGATTCCCATCACCACCCTTGCGTCAACGACTGCCCCCACGACGGCGCCCGCCCCGTCCTACGACTTCTCCCTACGCCTGACCCAGCCGTCGCAGAAGGCCACGCCCGGATCGACGGTGTCGTTCATCGTTGTCGCCGAGCAAAGGGCCGGTGCGCTCGGCCCGGTCCTGTTGCTTCCGATCGGCATGCCCACAGGTGTGTCGGCGACATTGGACCAGAATCCGATTCTCTCCGCCGGTGAAATGAAGTTTGTACTGCCGACGACCATGGCCACCGGGTTTTATGAAGTTCGAATCAACGGGACCTCGAACAATGTGAGCCGCTCGGTGACCGCCACGATCCTGGTGGAAGCTGGTGCCGCGTCAACGACGTCGACGTCGGTCACGACCACCACGGCCGCAGTCACCACGACCACGCGGCCGACCTATAAGTACTCGGTCATCGTGTCGAACCCGTCTGGTTCGCTCTCCACCGGTGGCTCGTTGTCGTACCCGATCACGATCAATCGCGATAGCGCAAACAACGACACGATCTCGCTGGCCGCGTCCGAACTTCCCACCAACGTGTGGGTCGGGTTCAGTGACAACCCAGTCGGAACGTCGTCGACAATGTGGCTCAGTTCGACGCTCGCCTTGAAGGCAGGCTCGCACAAGTTCAACCTCGTGATCACCAGCTTGGGGACATCGCAGTCGATTCCGCTGACACTGAACATCGTTTGATCGTTCGGGCCCGCCCGAACGGCCAGACTGGTGCAGTGTTGATTGAAGGGCCGAGTGAGCGGCCACGGCAGCGGCGACTCAGACGCCCGATTGCGGGCGCGCTTTTGGGCACAGCTATGGCCGGCGTTGTGATGGGTCTCCCCAGTTCGACGCTCCCCGCCCGCGCCGACTCCACGGTGATCATCGATGGCCGCGGGTTCGGTCATGGGGTCGGAATGGCCCAGGACGGCGCGTACTGGTTGGGTCGCTCCGGTCGCAGCGCCACGCAGATCCTGCAGACGTTCTATCCCGGCACCTCGCTCTCCAAACGAAGCGGCGCGATTCGGGTGCCGCTCGCGGTGGCGTCTGGAATCACGCTGCGACTCAGTGGGGCAGGAAGCATCGGTGGCTACCGAATCCCTGCGGACACTTCGGTGACGGTCACGACCCGTTCCGGAGGTTTCCGGGTGACCCTCGGTGGGGCAACGCCTGACACCACAATCCCGGGCGCCACTGCTGACGAATCGCGCACGGGCGGCGCAACACCATCGACACCCGTACCATCGGCGCCCGCACCAGGCCCCGCACCAGGCCCCGTACCAGGCCCCGCACCTGCGCCCTTCGGCCCGGTTGCGGTCGCGGTCGCGGCCCCGGCGTCGGTTGGGTTCGTGGCCTCGGCGTCACCGGCGCGCCTCATCTCCCAAGGCCTGCGCTTGTTTCGAGGGCTGCGTTCCCAGGCCGACGCCGCATCTCAAACCGGCGTCACCGTTGCGGTCGTCGCCGTTCCAGCCCCGCCCGCAGTGGTCGTTACTCCGGTCGATCCGAACCCCACCACCCTGGCCGAGCCGAACACCGTGCCGGTCACCCCCGTTTTCACAGTGCCCGACCCCGGCGCTGCGCCGCAGCCGACGCCGTTGCCCATCGGCGACGCGGCCAGTGGGAGCGGGCCAGTGAACGCGGACGCAACACCAGCGACATCGCCAGCGCCGGGCGAACGAGGCGGTGGCGCGAAACCCACCAGCTTCGAGATCGACGCTGAACGTGTAGAGGTCACGTCCAGCGGTCTCCTCGGCATGGGCGGACGCCGGTATCGGGGAAGTCTGGAACTTGCGAACCGCAGTGGGTCTGTGCGCGTCGTCAACATCGTCGATGTGGAGCAGTACCTCCGCGGTATGGGCGAGATCTTGTCCCGCGACTGGCCGGCGGCCACGCTTCAGGCGCAAGCCGTGGCTGCGCGGACGTATGCGATTCGGATGATGGGCACGATCGGCGAGGTGTGCCCGACGCAAGCGTGCCAGGTGTATCTGGGCGCACAGGTCGAATACCCGCAGATGGACGCGGCGGTCGCGGCAACCCGCGGTCAGGTCGTGACGTACAAGGGTTCGCTGGCGATCACGTTCTACTCAGCGAGCGGTGGAGGCACGATCGCGGACCCGACGGAGGGTTTCGGCAGCGCCAGTTCGCTCCCGTACCTGCGCGCCGGTGTGTATCTCACCGGCGACTTGAAAGCATGGACGGTCTCGATGAGTTTGGGCGAGATGGCCCGCCGGGTCGGGTACCGGGGGAGTCCGAGCAGCGTGGCCATCACCGACGTGGGACCCTCGGGGCGCGCCAAGGAAGTGACGGTCTACGGATCGTCGGGCGCGCTGAGGGTTCGCGGTCCGCGCTTCGACGCTGCCCTCGGGCTGCGGTCGACGTTCTTTACGTTCCGGGGGACCGATGTCGGGATGTCGCCCCTCCCGGCGGGCGTTGGTGCGGCATCGGCGGTGGAAGTTGTGACCCCGTCGCCGAGTGAGCCAGCGCAGGGTACTTTATCGCCGACCCTGAACCAGTCGCCGTTCTTGTTCGGCGCGGTCCAAGCCGTTGAGTCCGACGTCGCGACAGGGAGTGAGGTAGCGGCCCCCGAAACGGTGCCTGCGGAGATGGCGACGGTCCCCAGTGTGACCCCGGCTGCGTCGACAACTCTGCCGACAGCGCGGGCGAAGGACCTGCCGGTCGTATCGGTCATTGACAACGATGAAACGAAGGACGCCAAAGGTCCGCTTCTGCTGCTTGGAGCGTCAGTGACGGTGTTGCTCGGGGCCGGCGTGATTCGTCGGCTCGTCGTTGCGAAACGCCGACGCCACTAGGCTTGCTACCTCATCGGTTTGTTGGAGGTCCTATGCCCGAGTCACTGTCGCCCGCTGTTGGTCTCGCTGTTTTGCACTTGTTCTTTCGCGTCGAACGTGGCGATGGCAAAAGTGTCGATGCGTCGGCGGTTTCGGTTGCGGTGAAGTCGTGCCGGGCCGACGATCACCAGGTCGTGAGCTTCGCGATTCTGGGGCACAAGGCCGACATCGGCTTCATGGCGCTGGGTCTCGACATGTGGCGGCTGCGTCGCTTGCAGAGCGAGTTGGTGCGTGCGGGTCTGGTGCTCGTTGACTCCTATGTGTCGATGACGGAGGCGTCGGAGTACACCATGGGTATGCCCGAGGAGATGCTGAAGGCCCGCCTCTATCCGACGCTTCCACCAAATGGTATGCGCGCAGTATGTTTCTACCCGATGTCGAAACGTCGTGGTCTCGGCGAGGAGGAGAACTGGTTCACACTTCCGTTCGACGATCGCAACAAGTTGATGCGCGAGCACGGGACGTCGGGCCGCAAGTTCCAGGGCCGAGTCACACAGATGGTGACTGGTTCCACGGGCCTTGATGACTTCGAATGGGCAGTCACGCTGTTCGCCCATGACCCTGCGGACCTCAAGGCAACCGTGTACACGATGCGATTCGATGAGGCGTCCGCCGTCTATGCCGAGTTCGGCCGGTTCCTCACCGGCATGATTGCCGAGATCGACGAACTCGCTGCCGAACTTTTTTAGGGGCTCGTGCCTGAATCCGACGAGCCGGTTGAATCCGACGATCCCGCTGGTGCCATTGAGGCCACCGACGCCATCGGGGCCATCGATGTAAGCGCGCTTGGGATGACGCTGCTCGAATCGTTGCAGGCCGACATGCCCGAGTGGGCCGCGTCGGTCGTTGCCCAACGAGGCGGCGATCCAGTTGCCGGCCGTTACGCTGGTATGCGAGCCTATGAATCCCTGGCCGTAGAGTTGCGAGCACTGCTGAGCGCCGACATCGACGCGCAAAGAGGCACACCACTGTCGATTCTGCGTCGTGCCGTAGCCTGGCCCACCGAGGTTCTACGAGTGGCTGGTCTTGCCCCGGTGCCACGTGATCCTGACGACGCGGCACGCTTTCCCGACGACGTCTACGGGCTCACGCCCGCAGCGTTCAGCGATTTCGGTGAAGCGACGGGCGATGCGGGTCTGCGCTGGTCGGTCGCGAAGGCGTTCGAGCACAAACGCCGCCACCAGCGCTAGAGGTCTTTGGCCTCGGGCTCCGGCTCGCCCTCGGTTGTCGACCAGCCGACGCCACTGATGGCGCGGGGTTCGAAGAAGATGCAATTGTCAGGGCAATCAAACGGCACAGCCTGGGCCATGTCCATGCGGCAGCGTTCCACGGTTCCCGAGGGCGTCGACCGGGACGAATAGTGGCGGCAATCGACCCGAATAGTCACAAGTCAAAGGCTAGCCCCGCCGACGCCTGCCGTTCACCCTGCAACTTGGCGTCGAGCGCGTGCCTGCAGACAGGTCCGGGAGCCGACGTCGGCGGCGGCAAGCGAAACTCGGCGGGCGTCTAACCTCGGAGGTGTGGTGAACCAATCGGATCTCATTCGCTGGAGCGAAGCGCTGTCGGCGATTGCGCGAACGGGGCTCGGATTCTCGACCGTGCAATACGAGCGTGAGCGCTTCGAAGAGGTCCTGCACGTGGCCGCCGACATGCGATACGCCGCCGGCCATCCCCTCGAACCCGCAGAGTTGGCGGGGGAGTGGATGCGCATCGTCGGGTCAGGTGTCCCCGGGTATGTGACGCCGAAGGTTGCCGTTGGTGCCATTGTTGGCAACGACGCCGGAGAGCTGTTGATGCTGCAGCGTTCCGATTCGAACATGTGGCTCCACCCAACGGGCTGGGCCGACATCGGCTACTCGCCTGCTGAAGTCGCTGTGAAGGAAGTCCGCGAAGAGACCGGGATCGAGTGCGAACCGATTCGGGTAATTTCGATCGTCGACGGTTTGCGGATGGGCTTCTCCGCCGTTCCGCTGTATTCGATCGTGTTCCTGTGCCGCGCGACCGGCGGTCAACTGCGGCGACACCCCCTCGAAGCCAACGACGTTGGCTGGTTCACCGAGGCCACCATTCCCGACGCCACTATCGGCCGTGACCGGTGGGTTGGCGACGCGTTCGCGGCGATTCGTGGCGAGCACGCGCATACGAAGTTCGACCCTGTCCGTGACCCGGTGTGGCGCGGCCACCACCCCCACACTGAGGCCGACACGTGAGTCCCCAATTCGCGCTTGTGGGGAGCGGTGAGTTCCTGCCCGTCATGGCTTCTGTCGACACGATGCTGCTTGCCGGGCGGCACCAATCGGTGGCGGTGATCCCGACAGCCTCGGCCCAAGATGGGGAGCGGACGTTTCAGAAGTGGATCACCATGGCGCAGTTGCACTTCCGTAAACTTGGCGTGGAGGTGCGCCCGATCGAAGTGCGCGACCGTGAGCAGGCGATGGACTTTCAGGACCTCCAGGCCATCAAATCGGCCGGGTTCATCTACCTCTCGGGCGGCAACCCTGGCCACCTCGCTGCTTCGCTCCGCGATACCCCAGTGTGGGAGGCCGTCGCCGAAGCCGTTTCCAACGGTGCCGCAATCGCCGGATGTTCCGCAGGAGCCATGGCCATGTGTGTCCTGGCACCGGTCGTGCGCGAGCCAATCGCCGAAATGGGACCCGGGATCGCAATGATCGGGCACATTGCGGTTATCCCGCATTTCGACAAGATCCGTGCTTGGGTGCCCGGCATCGTAGAGAACTATCTCCTTTCTCGTCCCGACGACGTCACGGTGATCGGCATCGACGAGGACACAGCGCTCGTGGGCGGACCGCATGAGTGGACGGTCCAGGGAGTCAAACAGGTGCATGTGATCCACTCGATCGAAGAGGTCGAGGTCTACGGGCCCGGAGCGACCGTCAGCTTCACTTGACGCTTCGTACAAAACGCGCACTGTCGCGGACGGATCGTCGCCGGCGTCTCCCCTAACGTGAGACCGTGACTGACAAACCTTCGCCTAATCGCCGCGCACTGCTTTCGGTCTACGACAAGACAGGCATCGTTTCGTTGGCGTCATCGCTCGTGGAGCTGGGCTTCGAGTTGATATCGAGCGGTGGCACGTCGGCTGCGCTCGCCGACGCCGGCCTTGCCCACATTACGATCGACGCGCTCACTGAGTTTCCCGAGATGCTCGATGGTCGGGTGAAGACGCTGCACCCGAGAGTGCACGCCGGTATCCTGGCTGATCGATCCAAAAGCGCGCATATGAATGTGATTGGGGAACACAACATCAAGCCGATCGACCTTGTGGTCTGTAATCTCTACCCATTCACGTCGAACCCATCGATTGAGCTGATCGACGTCGGCGGCCCGTCGATGGTCCGAGGCGCAGCTAAGAACTATGCGCACGTCGGCGTGATTGTCGAGCCCGCTCGCTACAGCGCAGTGATTGCCGAGCTGCGGGCGAACGGCTCGCTCAGCGACGCAACCCGCTACGGCCTCGCTCGCGAAGCGTTTGCTCACACCGCGGCATACGACACCGCCATCGCCGCCTGGTTTGAGGCGCAATCGCCCGCCGACTCTGGTGAGGCGCTTCCCGAAGCGCTGAACCTCTCTCTGGAGCTGGCTTCGGTCCTTCGCTACGGCGAGAACCCGCATCAGCGCGGTGCGCGCTACCGCTTCGCGGGGCAGAACTCGTGGTGGGACACCGCCGAGCAACTCGGCGGCAAGGACCTGAGCTACCTCAACGTGTACGACGCCGATGCGGCGTGGCGTCTGGTGCACGACATCGGCGTCGAAGGGCAACCGTCGGTCGCAATCATCAAACACGCGAATCCCTGCGGCGCCGCGTCGTCAGTCGACATCGCGACCGCGTATGAACTCGCGAACGCATGCGATCCCGTGTCGGCTTTTGGAGGCATCGTTGCAATCAACCAACCCGTTACGCTGGCTCTGGCCGAAAGGCTTTCGCCCGTGTTCACTGAAGTGGTGATCGCGCCTGCGTACGAAGCCGATGCGCTGGAGTTGTTGCTCGCCAAGAAGAACATGCGAGTGATGCGCGCGACCGCGCCGATTGGCGCGAAGTTCGATCTCCGGACGGTGGACGGTGGTTTGTTGTTGCAAGACGTCGACGACGTGACCGCCGATCTCGCTGCCGAGTGGGAGGTAGTCACTACGGCCGCTCCAACTGCAGAGCAGATGCGCGATTTGCGGTTCGGATGGATCGTATGTGGACATGTGAAATCGAACGCGGTGGTGATCGCAAGCGGTGCGCAAGCGATCGGTGTGGGTGCGGGTCAGCAGAGTCGCGTCGATTCGGCGCAAATCGCCGTTCGCAAGGCCGGCGATCGAGCACCCGGATCGGTCTGTGCCAGCGACGCGTTCTTCCCGTTCCGCGACGGCGTCGACTTGCTCATTGCGGCCGGTGTCCGGGCGATCGTGCAACCCGGCGGATCAGTACGTGACGATGAAGTCATCGCGGGGTGCAACGAGTCGGGCGTCGCCATGGTCTTCACCGGCCGCCGACACTTCCGGCACTAGCTCCGTACGCGCAAGTTCTGCGCGCATGGACGGGGCGTACAGGTGAAAGGATCGTCGGTGCCATGAGCGAGCCAACCGAATCGGATCCCGACAACACGCCGCAGACCATGGCGCAAGCCACGCCGCCACAGCCACCGCCGGCAGAGCTACCGGCCGCCACAGCAAGCGTGCGCAAGGTGGATCCTCTGCACGCGATCACGCTGGAAGCGATATTGACCTCGCTGGTCGGCGAACTGGGGTGGGATGAGCTTGGGAACCGGATTCGGGTGAACTGTTTCGTGAGCAACCCATCGATCACGTCGAGCCTGAAGTTTCTCCGCAAGACCCCGTGGGCTCGTCAGAAGGTGGAAGCCCTCTACATTTCGATGCTGAAGGCGTCGTAGGAACCGAACTATGAACCCGCACGGCGAGGCGTTTCCTGCACATCTCAGACCGATGCTGGCCACGGCGGGCCCATTGCCGTCCGGTGACAACTGGGTCTTCGAGCTGAAGTGGGACGGGGTACGGGCGCTCGTTGGCCACCAAACCCGCGATCCAAAAACGCCGATCGACCCCCAGCACTCGGGCCTGCGTATCTGGACCCGCAACGGCAACGTAGTGACCTCGAGTTATCCTGAGCTGGAACCGCTGGCCGAACAACTTGACCACCACGACGTTGTTCTCGATGGCGAGATCGTCGCTTTCGATGCAGAGGGGCGTCCGTCATTTCTCCGGATCCAGCAACGACTGGGAGTGAGTGGTCCAGACGCAATCATCCGGGCACGAACCAATCCAATTGTCTTCGTGGCCTTCGACATCGTCCACCTCGACGCCATGTCGACGCGGTCGTTACCGTGGCATCAGCGTCGCCGCCTCCTCGAACAGTTGCTCCATGACGGGGCCTCCTGGCGTCTTTGCACCGTTCACACCGACGGGGCCGCACTCTCCGCAGCAACGCGTGCCGTCGACCTCGAAGGAATCGTCGCCAAACGAATCGATGCGCCGTACAACCCCGGCACAAGAAGCCCGGCATGGATCAAGGTCAAGAACAACACCATTGATGAATTCGTGATCGGGGGCTGGGTGCCTGGGGAGGGTCGGCGGGAGTCCATGATCGGAGCACTGTTGCTCGGAATCCCCGAAAGCGATGCGCCCGACGCCGCGTTGCGCTGGATCGGCAAGGCAGGGACCGGGTTCTCGATGGCGGAGTTGGAGAAGCTCCATCGGCTCCTCGAACCGGACCGTCGGCCAACCCGAGCGTTCACCAATGACCCGGCGGAACCCACTGCGATATGGGTGACGCCACGGCACCGGTGTTTCGTGGAATACCGTGAATGGACACAGGAGGGAATCATGAGGTTTCCCTCCTACAAAGGCTTGGTTGCCGACCACCCCGCAGGGCTGGCCGGTGTATAGGAGGAATAGTCATGGCAGCTCGTCCAACTTGGAGTGGCACCGTCAGCTTTGCGCTGTTGTCCATCCCTGTGAAGCTTTACACCGCAACGCGGTCCAAAGACATCAGCTTCAACCAGATCGAACGCGCAACCGGCGGGCGGATCAAGCAGAAGAAGGTATCGGCGACGACGGGTGAGGAGGTGGCGTCGGAAGATATTTTGAAGGGGTACGACCTTGGTGGAGATCGCTACGTGGTTGTTGAAGCCGAGGAACTCGAAGCACTGTCACCAAAGGACCGCAACAACGAGAAGACGATTCAGATCCTCGACTTCGTATCGATGGCCGACATTGATCCACTGTATTTCGAGAAGGGTTACTACCTTGCGCCCGACAAGGGCGGCGCGCGTCCCTATGCGCTGTTGGCGAGGGCGATGACCGAATCGAAGAAGGTGGCGATTGCCAAGGTCGTGCTCCGCCAAAAGGAATATCTCACCGCAATCCGTCCGGTGAACGCCATGTTGTGTCTGGAGACCATGTACTTTGCCGACGAGGTTGTCGACCCGGCGGAAATCGACGGTCTGGACCAGAACATCGAGATTGCGGAGAAAGAACTCGACATGGCGAAGATGCTTGTCGAGGCGTCGTCCGGTGAGTTCGAACCGACCAAGTACAAAGACGAATATCGCGAGAAGGTGCTTGCGATGATCGAGGCGAAGGCAGCGGGTACGGCCTTCGAGATGCCGGCCATCGAGGAAGCACCAAAGGTCGTCGACTTGATGGCGGCCCTTGAAGCGAGTCTTGCCGCGGCGAAGGCGAAGAAGGCGTCATAGGCTCCTTGGACGCGCCGACAGGGTAAGGCAGCAATGGCTGGCACGGTAATCGAAATTGAGGGTCGGGTCCTTACGCTCACGAATCTCGACAAACCCCTCTACCCCAATGGGTTTACCAAGTCGCAAGTGATTGATTACTACGTACGCATAGCTCCAATGCTACTGCCGTATCTGAAAGGACGTGCACTTACGACTATCCGGTTCCCGGATGGATCACAAGGCAAGTCCTTCTTCTCGAAGAACATTCCTTCCTACGCTCCTGCATGGATGAATCGGGTCGTTCTGAAAGACAACGTTTACGCGGTGTGCGACGAGCTCGCTGCGCTCGTCTTTATGGCCAACCTTGCGGCACTCGAACTTCACGTACCCCTGCACCGCGCGGCCGACGAATCTCCCGAGCCCGATCGGATTGTTTTTGACCTCGATCCCGGGCCGGAAACGTCGATAGTTGAGTGCTGCCAGGTGGCAGTGCAGATTGCCGACATCCTGACGCCGCTTGGAATGACCCTCCGGGCCAAAACGAGCGGATCGAAGGGCATGCAGCTGTACGCGATTCCTCCCGACCCGATGCCCTATGAGGGACCGGGAGGGGTTACCGCGTTCGCGAAAGCGGTTGCCGAGGGTGTGGAGCGCTCGAACCCGGCGCAGGTGGTATCGAAGCAGGCGAAAGAACTGCGGCCCGGAAAAATCCTCATCGACTGGAGCCAAAACGTCCGCGCCAAAACAACCGTCTGCGTGTATTCGTTGCGGGCCAAGGACGAACCGACGGTCTCTACGCCGTTGCGCTGGGAAGAGGTCGTGGCCTGTGCCGGAGGCGAAATGATGCGCTTCACCGCCGACCAGGTGCTGGCCCGCGTCGAACAGTACGGCGACCTGTTCGCTGTCTGAGCGATCCAGGGTTGACCCGATCGTTCCATCAGTGGTGCGGCGGTCTGCAACGATGTTCAACCGTGTTGAACGACAGCTCGCGCCTCTCGAAGTCCTTTTGGAGGCTCAGCCCGGTTCTCTCCGGTCTGCTGGCGACGCTCAGCGTCCCGCCGTTTGGCCTGTGGCCGTTCGGGATTGCTGGTTTGGCGCTCCTCTCGTATGCGATTGGGCGACACCGCGCAGGGCCGGGTGCCGCCGCCCGGATGCGTACGGCCATGCTGTTCGGGCTCGGGTTGTACGGGCCGTCGCTGTGGTGGATGTCTGAGTTCAGTGTTCCGGGTGCCATCTTCGTCGCCGCGTTGGAGTCAACCATCACGGCACTCGTGTTTCTCGCCCTTCCCAGGCGCGCCGCTGCGGCCCTGGTTCCGGCTGCAGTGGTGCTGGCTGACTCGCTCCGCTCCCTGTGGCCCTTCGGTGGCCTGCCGCTGGGTGGCCTCGATCTTGGTCAGGCGACAGGGCCGCTTGCCCGGAGTGCTGCCTACGGGGGACGCCTACTGGTCATCGGTTTGGCGGCGTGTCTCGGCGCAGCAATTGCCGCATTTGCGCGGGGGATCGCCGCCAGAAACATGAACCGCACGAGGTACTCGGCGATCGCAGGTGTGTTGTTGACCGTCGCAACAGCAGTGATGTGGTGGGCCCCGACAGGCACACGCGACGATGGCCGTGCTGTGCGGGTTGCGGTGGTGCAAGGTGGAGGGCCCCGTGGCAACTTGGCGAGCGACGAGAACTCTCGGCGAACGTTCGACGCCCACTTCGAAGCAACGGCAAAACTGCCCCGCGATCGCGCTATCGATATCGTGTTGTGGCCCGAAAACACTGTCGACGTCGTCAAACTTGAAACGTCACGCGAGTTCGCTCGGTTGTTGAAACAGGCGCGTGATCTCGATGCACCGATTTTGGTCGGGCTCGTGGAAGACGTGAACGACCGGGTTCTGCTGAATGAACACGCCGTCGTGAACCCGAATGGAACGGTATCGGAACGTTTGGAAAAGGTGCGCCGCGTTCCCTTCGGGGAGTACTTTCCGTTTCGATCGGTCATCGAGAAATACAATTTGGCGCCGATTCCTCGTCGCGACTTTCGACCGGGGAATCGGGCCGGAACGCTCGATGCGGCAGGGACTCGTTTTGCCGTGGCGATTTCCTATGAGGGATTTTTTGATGACCGCACGCGTGGCGGTGTGCGCGCCGGCGGTCGAGCACTCCTGATCCCTACGAACGCGAGTAGCTACACCACCACCCAGGTTCCAACCCAACAAATTGCTGCGGCGCGGCTTCGGGCGATCGAGACGGGGCGCTGGACAGTGCAGGCTGGACCGACGGGGTTGTCGGTCATCGCGACCCCCGATGGCGAGTTGCGGTGGCGCTCAAGGCTGGAGGCACAGCAAACCTACATTGCCCAGATTCCGCTGCGATCGGGTTTTACGCCCTACGTGCGCTTCAACGACCTTCCGGTGCTTATCGTGGCTATTGGCGCAATTCTCGGCGGGTACCTCTCCCGTTTCCGAGCATCTGCTCGGGATCGTCGCTCGGCCCGCTAGCGTTGGGCGGCTATGAATCCTGCTCCCTCAACACAAGGTGTCGACCCGGCGCGATTCCTGCGAATCGCGTGGCTGGTGTACCGGGGAAATCCCCATTCCGGGGGCCAGGGTGTCTACACACGCTATGTCGCCCGCGAGCTGCGCGAAATGGGACATCACGTCGATGTGCTGTCGGGGCCTCCGTATCCGGTCCTCGATGATGGCGTGAAGTTGATCAAGATAGAAGGCCTTGACCTTTTCCGTCCTGAAGATCCGTGGCACATTCCGCGATGGAACGAGGTCGTGGCGCGATTCAAGCGGGCTCGTCAACTTGGGATGATCGAATTTGGTACCGACATTTTCGAGTTCGCACACATGTGTACAAGTGGGTTCCCCGAACCGTGGACCTACTCGTTGCGAGTACGTCGGTACCTCAAGGCAAACCAGAGCGACTACGACATCGTGCACGACAACCAGTGTTTCGGATACGGCATCAAAGGCGTGCAAGACGACGGCCTTGCGGTCGTGGCGACGCTGCACCATCCAATCACCGTTGATCGGGACCTGGAGATCGCAGACCTTCCGAAGGTGTACCCGAACAAGAAGACCATCGCATATGTCAAACGACGCTGGTCGCTGTGGCGCTGGTACGGATTTCTCGGTATGCAGATGAAAGTGGCGCGCGAGATTCCTCGCATCGTCACGGTTTCGGAATCATCGAAGCGCGACATCGTGGCGCAGATGAAGGTTCGTCCTGAGCAGTTGCACGTGGTACCGGTGGGTGTTGATCATGAACGCTTCAAACCGTTGCCACACATCACCCGCAAGCCGCATCGCATCATGACAACAGCATCGGCCGACGTTCCGTTGAAGGGTCTTCGCCCGTTGCTCGAGGCACTCGCGAAGGTTCGCGCCGAGCATCCGATCGATGTTGTGATCGTCGGAAAGAAGCGTGAGGGTTCGGTGCTGCCGAAACTGCTCGACAAGCTCGGTCTGAATGATGTCGTGACATTCGAGTCCGGTGTTTCCGATGAACGTATCGTGGAGCTCTACAACGAAGCAGAGATGGTCGTCGTCCCCTCGTTGTACGAAGGCTTCTCCATTCCCGCAATCGAGTCCATGGCCTGCGGCACTCCGCTGATTACGACCACGGGCGGTGCGCTTCCGGAGGTCGTCGGCCCAAACGGCGTAGCGGCACTCACGGTCGAGCCGGGGAATCCCGACGCACTTGCCGTCGCCATCTTGGAAGTACTTCGCTCTCCAGAGCTCCGGGCTCGTTTGGGTGCCGCAGGCCGAGCTCGTGTGCTCGAAGGATTCACCTGGCGCGTCGCTGCCGAAGGCTGTGTGGAGCAGTACCGGGCACTTCTTGAAGACAATGCCCGCAACGCCCGTAACTCGGTTAAATAAGCATGCTTACGGTACGCTATGAACAGCTTGGCGTCGTCGCTGGCGATCGACTTCTTGATATGGGCGCGGGGGCTGGTCGCCATGCATTCGAGGCTCGACGTCGTGGCGCTCATGTAGTGGCCTTTGATCGAGACCTGTCCGATATTCGCAAAGCCGGAGCCACGCTCTTCGCGATGGAGGAGATCGAGAACCTTCCAGCGGAGGGCTCGTCTTCGTGTGTGAACGGCGATGCTCTTCGTCTACCGTTTGCGGATGGCACCTTCGATCGCATCATCTGCTCGGAGGTCATGGAACATATCCCTGATGATCGTTCGGCGGCCCGTGAACTCGTACGTGTACTTCGCAGTGGCGGGACGATGGCAGTAACGGTTCCCAGCTGGGGACCCGAAAAGGTCAACTGGGCCCTCGATAGCGACTATCACGCTCCGGCATCGGTTGGTGGGCACGTGCGGATCTACCGAAAGTCCGCCATTGAGGGTCGACTTCGAGATGCGGGTGCCGACGTGACAGGGTCGCATCGCGCGCACGGGCTGCACTCACCGTATTGGTGGCTGAAGTGTGCCTTCGGCGTAAACGCTGAGCCCAACGCAATCGTAAAGAAGTATCACGACCTCTTGGTCTGGGATCTCATGAAGCGACCAGCGGCCACGCAGATTCCCGAGAAGCTCCTGGCTCCGGTCATCGGCAAGAGTCTCGTTGTTTATGCACGGAAGCCGTGACGGCAATCCTATGAAGATCGGAGCGCTCCTTTCCGAGGCGGAGCGCGATCAGAGCATAGATTCGATCGAGTCATTGCAGATCGAGAGCGGCCTTGTGCTGTGGACTCCGGGCGGTCACTCCGATCCTTGGAACCACGTGGAGAGCGCCATGGCGCTCGATGTGGGGCATCGTTTCGGAGCTGCTAGGCGCGCATATGAGTGGTTGCAGGACCATCAGCGTCGCGATGGTTCGTGGCATCAATATTACATTGCGTCCGGGATCGAAGATGAGAAGTTCGACGCCAACACGATTGCCTACGTTGCAGTCGGGGTGCAGCACCACTGGCTGGCAACCTCTGACGATGCGTGGCTCGGTGAGCAGTGGGGCATGGTCGAACGGGCCTTTCGTTTTGTGCTTGAACTGCAGCAGCCGACCGGCGAAGTGTTCTGGGCCCGAGAGCCCGACGGCACGATGTTCCACTATGCGCTCGTCACCGGCTCGTCGTCGATCCATCACTCCATGGGCGCAGCGATCGAGATCGGGAGTTATCTGGGCCATAACGTCGATGTACTTGTCGAGGCTCGCTCGCGCCTGGGCCACGCATTACGACACCATGAACGCGAGTTCTTTGCGGAGAAGGATCGTTGGGCGATGGACTGGTACTACCCCGTTCTCGGCGGGGTACACGGGGGCGAAGCGGCCGTTCAGCGGCTTCGAGCCGGTTGGTCGCGTTTTGTGATGGTGGAAGGGGTCCGTTGCGTGGAGGATCATCCGTGGGTCACAACCGGCGAGACCGCCGAGGCCGCCATCGCATGCGTGATTGCTGGGCTCGATGCCGAGGCTGCCGCGCTCATGATGTGTACGCGAGTGTTGCGCGCCGACGACGGCTCGTATTGGACCGGCCTGCACGTTCCTTCGCAGACATGGTTCCCGGAAGGCGAACGCACGAGCTACTCCGCCGCTGCCGTTGTCCTGGCCGACGCGGTTCTCCGAGGCGACCCCGTGACGTCAACGTCGTTTCGAGTTGCGTAGCCACAAGTGAATTACACCCGGCGCAGCACGCGCAGGCTTTCGCAACTGAGTTCGCGAATTTCGACGAACCGCCCGCCGGCGAGCGCAGGTCGATAGATCTCGTCGTATGGGGTTTGACCCCCCTTGCGCGGATCGAGATACACGTCGTGGATCGCCAGGAAACCGCCACGCTGGACAAACGGGGTCCACTTCTCATAGTCATGACGCGCCGGCTGGACTCCATGGCCGCCATCGATAAACAGCAACGCCAGGGGGGTCGTCCACCATCGTGCAACGGCTTCGGACGTCGCAACAACGGCGATCACGACGTCCTCGAGTCCCGCATCTTCGATCGTGGCTCGAAACATCGGAAGGGTATCCATACGCCCAGTTCGGGGGTCAACGACTGTTTCATCGTGGTGTTCCCAGCCGGCCTGGTTCTCTTCGGAGCCATGATGGTGATCGACGCAAAACACGACGGAATTTGCGGTCCGGGCAGCAGCGCCTAAGTACACAGACGACTTTCCACAGTAGGAGCCCACCTCAAGAATCGGACCTTGGTCGGCAATGGAAGCGGCAGCTGCGAAGAGAGCATCGCCCTCATCGGGCGGCATGAAACCTTTCGCCTTCAGTGCATGCTCGAGAAGATAGGTATCCATAGCAGCTGACATCTCGGCCAGACTACTCCGGTCAGGACTTGGCCTTGCGGGTGGTCGTCGTGGCCGGCGTAGGTTTCGGCTTCGTGGCCATGGGCCCACAGACCCGCTTTTTCCCGACTGTTCGACAGAACAGCATGGTCGTACGGGTTCGATTGGGGACAGAGGGGCTGGTGAGGTTTGCCGGAATAGTAATGGTGGAGGGCGCCACTGTCACGCTCGGCCTGATCGTGGACGTTGTCGTGGAGCCGGTCACGACGGGCAACGTCGTGGTCGAGGGGAGGACTGGTGCAATGACCGCAGGTGTGGGGAAGCTGGCCGGCCAAGGCAGCACCGGGGGTTCGGGCTTGGCGGTGTCGTCGGGCGGGCAGTTCGGTCCGGCGCTCGGTGAAATCCACTGGAAGACCTGCCAACTCACTGCATCGCCGACCCGAGCCCCGAGAGGCCAGCGGCCGGGACAAGCCTTGTTCCACGTAACAATGTAAAGCGCGGATGAACTGGGATTGAGCTGGGCGATCGTGTGGAACCATATTCCGCTTGGCCCATCAATGACACCCACCGAGCCTGTTGAATCTCGGACCAGATAGATGGTGTCCGGTTTGTTGCCCATTCGCACGACCATCTGCTGATTGAACAACGTCGCCGGTCCCTGATTCACGACGTTGATGATGGTGCGCTGCTGACCGAGGGGCTGATTGGCGTTGGTGAAGCCCGGAGGGAGTTCGTGACTCAGCGTTACGGTGACCGGTGGGGTCGGCGTGCTGGTCGACACGCTGGATGACAGGTTGGAAGACGACGGACTCGATCCGTTTGTTGTTGTAGTCACGCTGACCGGCACACCGACGGAATTCGGCTGCGCCACGCCGAGGCCGCCCGCCGATGGATTTGTAATGCTCGCCGCCGTCGTTGTCGTTGACGACGTTTGGGCCCGGGCTGGACCAGTGGCCGCCGCCAGGACCGCGATCGTGAGCGCGGCAGTCATAGCTCGTGGTGCCCTGCGGTGGGCGAAGAACGCGCGGCGACTGTCGTTCATGGGGTCACTGTCGATATCTCTGCGGATGTCTCTGTCGATGTCTCTGTCGATATCTCAACGATCGGACTGTAGTTCGTTCCCCATTCTTGTTCCGAAAGATTGGCCGAACGACCTAAGCGAATACATCGAACGAATCAGGGTTCACGTTTACCGAGGAACTCTTCGGAATCGACGATCGTGTAGGCATAACCCTGTTCGGCCAAGAAGCGTTGCCGATTCGCGGCGAACGACTGATCGTTGGTATCTCGGCTAACGACTGCGTAGAAGGTGGCCGACCGGTTGTCGGATTTCGGCCGGAGTATGCGACCAAGCCGTTGGGCCTCCTCCTGACGCGAGCCGAAGGTCCCCGAGACTTGAATGGCAACGCTGGCGTCGGGCAGATCGATGGAAAAGTTCGCAACCTTTGACACGACGAGCAGTTTGATCACGCCAGTGCGGAACTTCTCGTACAGAACCTCGCGTTCGCGGTTCGGCGTCTTTCCAGTGATAAGCGGGCAGCCGAATCGTTCAGCCAACCGTTCGAGCTGATCAATGTATTGCCCGATGACCAAGATCATCTCGTCGGGATGACGCTCAATGATCTTTTCGACGACGGCATTCTTGGATTCGGCGGTGGATCCAACCCGATAACTCTCGTCGGGCTCACTGGTCGCGTATTTCATTCGTTCGTCTTCGCGTAGGGTCACGCGCACTTCGATGCACGACGCAGGCGCAATCCATCCTTGCGCTTCGATGTCACGCCACGGCACATCAAATCGCTTCGGGCCAATGAGGGAGAACACGTCTCGCTCTCTCCCGTCTTCGCGCAGAAGTGTTGCCGTGAGACCGAGACGGCGGCGGCTTTGAATGTCGGCGGTCGCTCGAAACACTGGGGCTGGCAACAAATGGACTTCGTCGTAGACGATGAGCCCCCAATCCTGCGCGTCGAAAACTTCGAGGTGGCGATGGACCCCCTTCGTTTTCGAGATCAGCACCTGATACGTGGCAATCGTGATCGGGCGGATCTCTTTGCGGTCACCGGAGTATTCGCCTATTTCATGATCCTTGACGGATGTTTTGTCGAGAATCTCGCGCCGCCACTGACGCGCCGAGATGGTGTTGGTCACCAGGATCAACGTTGTGGCTTGGGCCTTTGCGATGGCGGCCATACCAACGATGGTCTTTCCGGCTCCACAGGGGAGTACGATCACCCCGCTCCCACCGGCCCAAAATCCAGCGACGGCATCGCGCTGATATGCGCGCATATGAAATGAATCATCTTCGCGCAGTTCCATGGCGAAGGCAGCGCCGTCTACGTACCCCGCGCGATCGTCGGCCGGCCAGCCGATCTTTATCAGTTCTTGCTTGATGTGACCGCGCTGGGCCGGTTGGATTTTGACCAGGCCGGGGCCCACCGTGTCACCGAGAAGTGGTCCGACATGTTTGTTCCGCGACACTTCTGCCAACACGGCGTCGTCGATGGAACGCAGAACGAATCCGTAGAGGGGATCGTTTTCAATGATCAGACGGCCATAGCGAGCCATGGTATCGATGACGTCGATGAGAACAGACTTGGCTATGTCGTATCGCGAATAGGTGAGAAGTGCGTCGACACATTGCTCCGGGTCGAGCCCAGCGGCCCGTGCGTTCCATAGCGCGAGGGGTGTGATCCGGTACGTGTGAACGTGCTCAGGTGCCTTCTCCAGTTCGGCGAACGGAGCTATCGCAATTCGACAGGCCTCGGCCGACTCGTGCCCAACTTCGAGGAGCAACGTCCGGTCGGACTGCACTATGAGAGGTCCATCTGCCATTTCGTCGACGGTAGCCGCGCCGGTCGGCGAAGGTGGACACGACGTGCACGACCCCGGAATAACACCTAGAGTGTGCGCTCGTGCTTTGAAGCCCCGGTCGTAGGGCTCCGCACGTCAACGTAGCTTGGATGGTCGCCTTGTTCCGAACAACTCGTAGAACTGCAACACGCCTGGTTTCAGGTGTGGTCCTTGCCGCTTCGCTGGCCTTGTCCGCTCCAACAGCGTCGTGGGGGACCCAGCCCGACACAACGGCGTCGAGAATGGTCCGGATGGTAAACGAACTCCGTATCGCCCGGGGGCTCAATACGCTGCAAATCGATTCCTCCCTTCAAGAGGGCTCGGAGCGGTGGTCGGTCAGCATGGCGCTTCGAGGCGCAATTTTTCACAATGAAAATCTTGGCGATGATATCCAGGGAAACTGGGCGAGGTTGGGGGAAAACGTCGGTCGTGGTCCCTCGGTCGACGAGATCCAGGTCGCATTTTCAACGAGCCCCGGGCACCTTGAGAACCTCCTCGACCCGCGATGGGACGCGATGGCAATCGGGATTGCGAAGTCGTCGGATGGACTTCTCTACGTGACACAGCGGTTCGAAGACCTGCGCGCCGTTGAGCCGGCTCCCGCTCCCCTTCCCGCTCCGGCTGCTCGCATTATCCGGCGCGTTCGACCAACTCGTCGATAATCGGTTTCCAGTCAATCGATTCGGTCGATTCGCCCGAGTCTTGAAAAGCTTTGCGCCGAACACGAAGTTCGGCGATGACGGCGTCTATGTTCGCGGGGATTGCATCTGCCAGTCGGGTGCGCAACCATCGGGCAAGCGCGGGACTTGCTCCACCGGTTGACACGCTGAGGGTAATCGGGCCAGTGCGGTGCACGGCCGTCAGGATGAACGAACATCGACTTGGTTCGTCCGCGCAGTTGACCCAAAGGCGTCGGTTCGTCGCTTCGTCATGAATTCGCTGCTGGAGAGTAGGGTCACCGGTGGCGGCGAACACCAGCCAGCAGCCATCGAGGTCCGAGGACTCATATGTGCGCTGATTAATTGTGGATGGCCGTAGTTCGCGCATGGCGTCGGTGACCTCACGTGCGACGACGCTAACCCTTGCCCCTCCGGCGATCAGACCCTGGGCCTTTTGCGTCGCTACTGGTCCGGCACCGACAACGAGGACATCGCGTCCATTCACATCAAGCATCACTGGATACACGAGACCATTTCTACTGGACCCGAACACGTGTTGTGGCCCGCACCTCTTGACAGCCCGTGTGACTAGCCTGTGAAGTACCCGTTGATATCAACGATTACGTGTGTTGGAGCGGAGCTGTTGTTGACGAGCCGTATGTAGCCATCTTGACCAACGCGAACGAGCGCAAGGTTGGCGACGTTCTCGTTTGCCGGGTGGGTGAACGTTGGCAAAGTCGGCGTCGTTCCAGAGGGGCCGACGTTGACGGTGCCGAGTGCTTGGGGAGCCACCGCAGCGATATTGACCGCAACGGCCTTTACGGCAAGGGAGTTCGGGACCGCACCGAAGCCGCGTACCTGGGCAACAATGAAACCGTTCGCGGGTACAGGACCGGTGATCAGAGTTCGGGTGTCGAGGGTGCGCTGCGGCGCGGTGGGCATGAATCCGAGGCCCCCGCGTCGAAACACCCCGACTGGATACACCGTGACCGTGAGGGGCGCGCCCGACGCGTTGTAAATGGAAATCCTGCCCGACACGTTTGGTCGAACCAAGACCAGGTTCATACGGCTGTCGCCGGCTACAAAATTGTGCGTCGATGAGTTCGGCATCGGCTCGCCAGTTGTCCAGACGCGTAGGTGTCCCGTCGCCTGAGGCGTGAGGGCTGCAATGTTCACAGCAACAAGCTCAATCGGATTTGGCGAGCCAGCGTTGCCGGGGAGGCCGCCGAGTCCAACCACTTCGACGTCCATGGAGGTTGTTCCGTCGAGTCCGCCTTCGAAAATTATTGTCGGGTTCAAAACGGGCACGAACTGGGCGAGTGAATCATCGTTGAAGAAGTAGCCGACGACATCGACAATGACATGCGTTGACCCACCTGCATAGATGCTTACCTGCCCGCTTGTTCCCACCTTGACGATTACGTGATTCGGCACATTCTTCCCAGCCGCAAAGTTCAGAACTGACGCAGTGGGGAGCGACGAACCGGTGGGATAGACCCGGAGGTGCCCGCTCGCCGCGGGTGATACCGCAACGACGTTCAGCGCAACCGACGTTGCATTCGCGGGAACGCCCGCAACCCCGGTGACCGTGAGATTGGAGATTTGGGCTGGTGCCAAAAGTGGGCCGCCTCGCGTATCGAGCAAGCGTTGGGGGGCAACGCCGGCATAGGAATCTCCGGCTACATCCACAGTCCACGTTCGAATCGCCGGCGTTGGGTCCGGACCAATCGCGTTGGAGGCAGACACGGCAAAGCTGTGACTGCCTACGGGAAGGGTGTAGGTGACAGGACTGATGCACGCGACGTCCGGGTTGTTGTCGAGATGGCAAAGAAAAGTGGCACCGGGTGCGGGGGTGGCTGTGAACGCAAAGGTCGCGGTTTGCGACGTGACCGAGCCATTCACCGGGCCAGAATCAATACGGGTTTCAGGTAATTCGACAAACGGGACGCTGACGTCTTTGGAAGACCCCGCCAATATTGACGTGTCGCCCCAGCAGCGAACCTCGTAGGTGCTGAGCTGTACACACGAGTGATTTTCTGCCATTGCCACAGCGGTGACTATTGCCATTGATCCGGTGCTGTCGGGGCCAAACACGATGTCCTCTGAGGGTGACAGGAACTCGCCGCCCCAACACGTGACCGTTCCTGTGGTCCGCAACGCGCATGCACCCTGACCCCCGAGCGCAATTGCTTTTACTATGCCCGAGATCGGGGCTGGCGAGCCGACTGTCTCGACCCTCACGCCGGTTGTCGTGGCGCCCCAGCAGTACACAACGCCAACCGACAGTACGCACCCGTTGTCCGGCGTGATCGCCAGTGCATCGATCGCTGAAGGAAGGCCAGCAATCGGCGCACTCAAGGACGAGCCACCGATCACGGGCGACGAGGACAAACCCCAACAGCGAACGCCGTAGACCCCAGCCGGGTCCGCGACCGTGGCACAACTATTGCTCCCGCTCAATGCGATGTGAGTGAAACCGTTCGTTGCTGGATTCGCGGTGTTGGTGAACGCCACACCCGAGGTGGTTCCGTTGGATCCGCCAGCCCACCCGGAACCGTCGTCGACCCCCGAACAGATGATTGCGTAGGTCGGTGGAACCGTAAATGGAAACGGAGCCGGTAGCCGTTCGCGACAGACCCCGTTCTTGCCGACGGAGAACGCACGATATTCCCCGCCTACCGCCCCTGTTGAACCGACGCAGCCCAGGGAGCTGCGCATCTGTTGGCCAGCGATGTTGCCGAAACATGTCGCTCTAGCGCCCGCGCTTACGGTGCGCGGGTTGATGCCGCCAATAGGAACGTGCAAATCCGAAAACATGTCGGTGGAAAGCGACGACGGACCGTTCTGCCCGTCGGTGTTGGGCCCGAAACACCTGATCGCGCCGTTGGCCCGCACGGAACATGTGGATTGCGTGCCAAGGTCCAAAACCGATGCTCCGAGACCTCCTGCCTGTTCCGCACGTGCTTCGGAGTTCAACCGCGAAACACCGGGAATTCCAACGACTCCCAAAAGTGTGAAGGCAAGAGCGATGGCAACGAACTGTCTGCGTACCGGGTGGTGTCGGTGAAGATTCATGAAGAAGCCGCCTTCGGAGTGAGCAACAGAGCTGTTGCAGGGACGACCGTACCGAGCGGAGCGTGAAGCCCGCGCAAAGGAAGACCCCGAGAGGACGCAGTCCGATCTCCGCCGGCACCGCTAACGTGAGGGGCATGAAGAGCACGATGCAAGACCACCCGTTGTTGATCTCGATGATTCTGCGCCGGGGCATGACGATCCACGCTGACTCCGTCGTCCGAACCATCGATGCGTTCGATCCGCAGACCAAAACGCTCACCAGCCGCACCGCAACGTTCGGGGAAGTCGGGGCCAACGCAGGGCGCTTGGCCAATGCGCTGCGAAAACTGGGAATCATCGGCGACGAGCGCGTCGGCACCTTTTCGTGGAACCACCAGGAGCACCTCGAGTGCTACCTCGCCATTCCGTCGATGGGAGCCGTTCTGCACACGCTTAACATTCGGCTCTTTCCTGAGCAGCTCACCTACGTGGTCAACCATGCTGACGATCGCGTCATTGTGGTCGACGGATCCCTGATTCCTATGCTGTGCAAGGTGGCGGGAACTCTTCCGAAGGTCACGCATTTCCTCGTCGTTGGCGAAGGGGATCATTCGATGCTGAATGAAGCGTTTCCGGCGGCGAAAACGCTCGACTACCACACCGCCCTTGCGGCGGAGTCGCCCGAGTTCGCGTGGCCTGAAGATCTCGACGAGACGTCGGCAGCAGCGATGTGTTACACGTCTGGCACGACGGGAAACCCGAAGGGTGTTGCCTATTCGCACCGTTCAACGTGGATTCACTCACTTGCCTCGCTGGGCGCGCCGGTTCTTGGGTTAGACGAAACGGATCGGGCGCTGGTGATCGTTCCGATGTTTCACGCGAACGCGTGGGGAGCACCGTATTCGGCGTTCTTCTGCGGCGCTGATTTCGTGTTCCCGAAGCAGTATCTCCAGGCCGCACCGCTTGCGCAGATGATCGCCGAGCTCCGTCCGACCGTAACCATGGCCGTGCCAACGATCTGGAACGACCTCTGGAACTACGGAGAGGTCAATGGGCTCGAGATGTCGTCGTTGCGCAGCGTCACTGCGGGTGGCTCGGCAGTACCACGTGTACTTATGGAACGCTTCCGTGACAAGTACGGTCTGCAGATCATGCAAGGTTGGGGCATGACCGAGACCTCACCGCTCGGCTCGCTGGCCAAGCCGCACAAGTACGCGCCGGTTGAGACGCACATGGACCTTCACGATCTTGCCGGTCGAGTGCTGCCCGGTGTCGAAATGCGTATTGTCTCCAACGAGATCACCGGCGAGGTTGCTCCGACCGACGGCAAGACCATCGGCGAGATCGAGGTGCGCGGGCCGTGGATCACGGCCTCGTACTACCTCGATGCCACACCGGAGAAGTTCCGTGACGGCTGGCTACGCACGGGAGATATGGGCGCGCTCGACGATCATGGTTACCTCCGCATCACTGACCGCACAAAAGACGTGATCAAGTCCGGTGGCGAATGGGTGTCATCGATCGATCTCGAAAACGTGATCATGGCCCACCCGGCAGTGCTTGAGGCGGCAGTGGTCGGCGTCCCAGATCCGAAGTGGGATGAGCGTCCCCTGGCCTGCATCGTGGTCCGTGAGGGCAACGTAGCTGACCATGCGTTGATCGCCGACGTGAAAGCCTTTCTGGGGGAGCGAGTCGCAAAGTGGTGGATTCCCGACAGCTGGAGCTTCATCGAAGCGGTCCCGAAGACCAGCGTCGGCAAGTTCGACAAGAAAGTGCTCCGCGCCCAGCACGGCGACGGATTACTAACCGTACATACGGTGTAGCGCTGGTCGCGCGTGATCACGCCAAGGTGGCGGCGGGAACCGATCGGAAGAACCCGCCTCGGTAGCTCATTGCAAACGACGTTGCGACCAGTGAAAGCATGACAAGCGCACATACTGAGAACACGAACTGGCGTGAAGTGGCGTTGTACAGACCTCCGGCGACAAGCGCAGCGAGGCCACCGGCCAACGTCTGCATGCCACCGAGCAAGCCTTGTGCTGCACCCTGGCGGTGCGCGGGGACATTCATACCGACGGCTACGCCTGTCCCCGTAATCGTAAGGCCATCGTTGATGCCGTGAATGATCCCGACGCCGATCATCACGAAGGGGCTGGGGAGGAAGCCGTACGACGCCATGCACAGCGACCCGAAGATAAGTCCCAGGGTTGACGCGCGAAAAGGCCCGAGCGTTTGGGTGAGGCGTCCTCCGAGGGAGCCGAGCACGATGAGGGGCAATGCGAACACCACGATCCCAGACTTGGCGAGGAACGAACCGGCCTTCATGTCGGTCATTACGAGTACCCACATGGAATCGAACGTTCCGATCATCACGAACACGGCCACACCGAGAAGAACTGCGCTGAGTACCCCCCGGTCACGGAGCAGGTCAATGGCGAAGCGTTCGCTCCGCGGCCCGACCTCCGTCGACTCTTGGACATGAACACTTATGAGGAGCGGCAGGCACGCGGCGAGCGCGCCGGCCAGGAGGAGAAAGGGAGCAGCGACTCCGAAACGATCGACGGTGAGGGCGCCGATGATGGGGCCCATAACGAATCCGGTGACGTCGGTAGCGAGGAGTTTGCCGAGATTGGACCCCATCGACGCCGGGTCGAGCAGGATGAAGATTCGACGTAGGGCCGGTGAGCTGAGTCCCGCCCCGATACCCATTGCCACTCGACTTATCAAGAGGAGGACCAGTGTTTTGCTGGTGGCCATACCGAGGGTTCCGGCGATCGTGATGAGCACGCCGATGATGACTAGCTTCTGGGCGTGTCCTCGGTCGGCGAGCGGGGCAAGCGTGAGCTGGACAACGAAGCTCGTGAAGAAACCGATGGCCACGATGAGCCCGATTCCCCCCTCGCTGATCCCGTAGTCGTCACGAAACTCGGCGAGGGTGGCAAACATCGCCCCGTACGTTGCGGCGAGCAGGCCCGTGGTAAGAAACAGGGTCTGGACGAGACGTCGGGTCGAATGCACGACAGCCCAGGCTACTTGCGCCCGGAATCATTCCCGATCCGATTTTCTCCGTGTTCAGGCGGTCGTAGCGCTGGGTCCGTCGCCGGCGAGCTTTGCGTCGCGGACATCCAGGCCACCGCGGCGATGGCCCCCATGACGACGATCATCCCGATGACCTGTGTGAAGGTAATCCCCTGATGCAGGATGAGCCAGGCCCAAAAGGTCGCAATGCCCGGTTGGGCTACCTGCATGATGGAGATCGTGCTAATGGGCACCGACTTCTGTGCCCAGGCGACCAGCCCGTGACTGACCAAACCCGATGTGACCGTCATGATCACGACCATGACCCAGCCCTTGGCCGACACGTGCGTGACGTTGGCGACGCCCCCGGCTCGCCAAATTGCAATCGGGATGATCGTGACGGCCGCGACAGTGGTCATTCCAGCCATGAACTGCATGGTGGAGATCTTGTCTCGGGCAACGCGCGACTTCAGCAAATAATAGGTCCACGTACAAATGGACCCGAGTCCGAGGAGGTCACCTTTCAGGCTAGGCGGGGCGCTCGTTTGTGACGAGCCGGTGAAGATAACGAGGGAGATGCCGACAAACGCAAGACCGGCGAGGTTCAAGATCGAGCGCGGAACTCGTTCTCTGAGCCGACGACGAGCGATGGGAACCACCACCAATGGGGTGAGGGCGCCGATGAACTCAGAGTGGGCGATCGACGTCATCGTGACCGCCGTGAAGAAGAACGAGAGGTTGATTCCGAACGCGAAGCCGGGGAGAAACGCGAGTAACCATGCCTCTTTCGTAAGCCGAGTAGGTCCGCCATTTCGGCGACCGGTCACGAAGATGATGACGTGCCAGGCGATCGCACCGAAAAACAACCGCCAGAACGCCGCAACGGGACCGGGAAGACCGCTGCTCTTGACGACGGTGGACCCAATCGAGAGACCGAGCACCGCCGTGGCGATGCCCGCTACTCCAAGACGTCTGCTGGCACGCATTCGTCCTACCCTAGGTGGGTGTACGCGCGAAGGGCTTCGATACCTTCTCAGGGCAGCCGAAGGGTGCTGGTCACGGCTGGGTCCCGTTGGCGTCGGACTTGGTCGTTACGAAGGCCGCCCTCGCCGCGGCTCGATACGCGTCTGTTTGCGTGATCGTGAAGTGCGTGGCGCCCGGCGCCTCGATGATGATTGGGATAACCCCGAATGCAGAGGCAAGGCGTTGTGACATTGCTGGAGTCACGTTCGTGTCCTTCCCTCCGACCACCATCACCGTAGGCACGCGTATGCGTGGGGCGAACTTCAGCGAATCGAACTTGTCTTTCATGGTGAGTCGATTCGGAAGTAGAGGTATGAGAGGTTTCTCTGCGGTGTAGAGGCGGTCGAAGGGCGACACGAGAAACATTTGGTCGACCTCTCGTTGGCTCGCCACCTGAATGGCAACGGAGGTCCCAAGGCTGCGACCGACCAGACCGACCGATGTGTGCTTCGGTGCCACGCCGTCGTACAGTTCAAGCGCGCTTCGAATCAGATTGGGCTCCGTCACGGTGCCCGGATTCGGCGGATAACCGGGGTAGGGCATGAGGTACACCGTGCGATTCGGGAACAGATCAGAAAACTCAGCGCGCAGAGTATCTACGGGTTCGCCGTTTCCGCTGAAGTAGAGGATCGCCCGTTCGTTGCCCTTGTTGACGACCCACCCGCGCATCGACCCGGTGAGTACTTCCGCTTCCTCCTCGGCCGCTGCAGCGAGCGTCGGTATCGGAAAGATGATCTGTCGCTGGCGCACGTATCGCTGCGCATCGTAGGCAATTGGGAGCGTGACGGCGAGAAACACCACCAGCAGCAGTGCGAGGCGCCGCCGTCCTCGTGCCTTTGCGTCTAGGGCGAGCGCCGCACCCAAGCGTTCATACCGATCCCCGGCGTTGTCGGTTTCACCTCGAACCTCGGACGGGTTAAATCGCATCATCGTCAGTCGGCACTGGGTATGACTCGGTGGGTCCGCGAAGGGTGCGTCGGTGTGCGGTGTTTCGGTCTACTGTGCGTCGTGGAGGTCGACCACGAAGATCAGCGTTTCGTTCGGCTTGATCACGCCGCCGGCACCGCGTGCGCCGTAACCCATGTCCGGTGGGATCGTGAGTTGGCGTCGTCCGCCGATTCGCATGCCCTGCACACCCTGATCCCAACCCTTGATGACATGGCCGGCCCCAAGTGGAAACTGAAATGTTTCATTGCGACTCCACGATGAGTCGAACTCTTTGCCTGTTGACCACGAGACACCCACGTAATGAACATCGACGATCTTTCCGGCGGTGGCTTCGTGTCCGTCGCCCACGACAAGATCCTCGATCACCAATGCGGTGGGGGGATGGCCGCTCGGAACCGCGACGACAGGTTTGGTTGGTTTGTTCATGTCACCAACGGTAGGCGAATATTTCTCTCAAAAGGTTTGTTGCACCAGCAATGAACGCTCTCCCCGACGTATCGACCGTCCGCATCGCTCGCCTGAATCACGCGGTTCTGTACGTGTCCGATGCGAAGCGGTCCGCTGACTTCTATTGCAACGTGCTCGGATTCACAACCGTGGTGGCGTTTGAAGGGGCGGCGTTTCTGCGGGCCGGTGGCTCAAGCAACGACCACGATCTCGGTTTGTTCTCGGTGGGCGAGCGTCCGAGCGCGCCCCGCTCGGTTGGCCTCTATCACCTGGCATGGCAGGTTGACACGATTGACGAACTCGTTGCGCTTGCCGCAAGACTCGAAACGGCTGGTTCGCTCGTGGGAGCGTCGGACCATGGTGTGTCGAAGTCGCTCTATGCCAAAGATCTCGATGGCATCGAGTTCGAGATCATGTGGGCAATCCCGCGATCAGATTGGGCAAAGCCGGAGCACCAGATGCGAACTGCCGCTCTGAACCTTGTTGCTGAACAGGCCCGGTGGTCCAGCCAGCCAACAGCCGCGGAAACCAACGTCGCTTCGGCGTGACACTCGGCGTCATGCTCCCGGGAGAGTGGACTCCCAGTCGGTCGCGGAGCGACCGAGAGTCGAACTTCTTGCGATGATTGCGTGATTATGCCGACGTTGGTTGTCGTAGGCGTCTCGTAGTCTGAAGCTATGGCTAAGGCGAAATCAGAGGAGCCGTCGGCCGGCGTCACCGCACCGGGCGGTGCCTCGCCACCGGACCCGTTCGGGCCGTTCTCGCCGATCACGCGGGCGTGGTTCGAGAGGACCTTCGACGCGCCGACGCCCGCCCAGGTACAGGGGTGGAGCGCAATTGCGCGCGGTGAGCACACGCTGGTGCTTGCTCCCACGGGGTCCGGGAAAACGCTGGCCGCGTTTTTGTGGGCGCTCGATCGACTCCACGTCACCCCACGACGGGCGATTGCGAAGGGCGTGCGCGTCCTCTACGTGTCACCGCTGAAGGCGCTGATCTACGACGTGGAACGCAACCTTCGCGCGCCCCTGGTGGGGATTGCCCGTGAGGCGCTTCGCCAGGGTGTCGAGGTGCCCGATATTGCGGTGGCCACTCGAACGGGCGACACCTCGGCGCAGGAACGTGCCGCGATCGTGAAGCGTCCGCCGGATGTGTTGGTGACCACACCCGAGTCGCTGTATCTGATACTTACGTCGCAGGCGCGCAGCATTCTCTCCGGCGTCGAAGCGGTCGTCATCGACGAGATCCATGCGTTGGCTGGGACAAAACGCGGCGCCCACATGGCGCTGTCGTTGGAGCGTCTTGAGGGACTGGTGGAAAAGGCTGGCAACGATTCCCCGCAACGAATCGGCCTTTCGGCAACGCAGCGTCCGTTGACGGAAGTCGCCCGCTTCTTGGGAGGGCAGCACCTTGACCCCCTTGGTTCCGGCAAGTTTGTGCCTCGGCCCGTGACGATCGTCGACACCGGTATTCGCAAGACCCTTGATCTTCGAATCATCGTGCCGGTGGAAGACATGGCGGAGCTCGGCAAACCCGTGGTCGGGGCCGATGGTGAACCGGTCATGAACGGTGCCGCAGCCGGTGACCCCGCAGAGCGCAAGTCGATCTGGCCGTCGATTTATCCCGAGTTGCTCGAACTCATACGTACACATAGATCTACTCTCGTGTTCGTGAACTCGCGGCGACTCGCTGAGCGCCTTGCCGCAAAGCTCAACGAACTGGCGGGCGAAGATCTGGTTCGGGCCCATCACGGTTCGATCGCTCGTGAACAGCGTCTGGAGATCGAGGAGTCGTTGAAGGCGGGGCGTCTTCCCGCGCTTGTGGCCACGAGTTCGCTGGAACTCGGTATCGACATGGGCGCGATCGACCTGGTGGTGCAGGTGGAAGCGCCATCGAGCGTGGCCAGCGGACTCCAGCGCATCGGCCGGGCCGGGCATCAGGTGGGAGAGCCGTCGAAGGGACGCATGTTCCCCAAGTTCCGCGGTGATCTGGTGAGTGCTGCGGTGGTGGCGAATCGCATGTTCGGTGGGTTGGTGGAAGAGACTCGCGTCCCTCGCAACCCGATCGACGTGCTGTGCCAGCAGATCGTTGCGATGGCAGCGAGTGCGGAGAGCACCGGTGAGGTGCTCACCGTCGATGCTGTCACCACGATGGCCCGCGGCGCGTACCCGTTCGTTGATGTCTCCGATGATGTAATGAACAGTGTCCTCGACCTACTGGCGGGTCGCTATCCGAGCGACGAGTTTGCAGAACTACGTCCACGTATTAACTGGAATCGTCTTGAACAGACCATTGCGGCACGCCCTGGCGCTCGACTGTTGAGCGTTACGAGCGGCGGCACCATTCCCGACCGGGGGCTCTACTCTGTGGTCACACCGGAGGGTACGAAGGTCGGTGAGCTCGACGAGGAGATGGTCTTCGAATCAAGGGTCGGGGAAACGTTTCTGCTCGGTGCAAGCACGTGGCGCATCGAAGACATCACACCTGACCGGGTGGTCGTTACCCCGGCGCCTGGCGTACCCGGAAAGATGCCGTTCTGGCATGGCGACAAGATCGGTCGCCCGTTCGAGCTCGGCAAGGCGATCGGTGAGTTTGTCCGCCTTCTGCCCGGCATCGACGACGCCAGCCTGGCCGAGAACTACGCGCTCGACCCGCTCGCGATCAAAAATATGCGCGCGTACGTTGCCGACGAAATAGAGGCCACTGGCGGGATCGTGCCCACCGACCGTCAGCTTGTAGTCCAACGATTCCGTGATGAGCTTGGCGACTGGCAGCTGTGTCTTCTCTCGCCGTTCGGTGCGCAGGTGCACGCACCGTGGGCCATGGCGATTGAGGCGCGCATCCGTGACAAGATGGGCATGGATGCGCGCGCCATTTGGAGCGACGACGGCATTGTCGTACGTCTTCCGGAGGCCGATGACGCTCCGCCGATGGACTACGTGCTCATCGATCCCGACGAGCTCGATGATCTCCTCATGGCGGAGCTCCCGAACTCTGCGCTCTTCGCCAGTCGGTTCCGCGAAAACGCAGCTCGTGCGTTGCTGCTTCCGAAACGCAAACCGGGCTCTCGGACACCGTTGTGGCGACAGCGTCAACGCAGTGCTGACCTGTTGAAGGTGGCGAGCCGTTACGGCAGCTTCCCGATCTTGCTGGAGACGTTTCGTGAGTGTCTGCGCGACCAGTTCGATGTCCCCGCGCTGCACGGTCTGCTCCACGACATCCGGTCGCGCAAGATGCGCGTCGTCAGCCTCGACATGGTTCATCCGTCGCCGTTCGCCTCGACGCTCACGTTCGGGTACATCGCGAACTTTATGTACGACGGAGATTCGCCGCTAGCCGAGCGTCGTGCTGCGGCTCTGGCACTCGACCGCGACATGCTTGCCGAGCTGCTCGGTTCCGAGGAGCTACGTGATCTTCTCGACGCTCGTGCCGTTGCCGCTGTTGAATCGGAGCTGCAATCGCTCGACCCGCGGCGTCATGCCCGTACCACCGACGCAGTCCACGATCTGCTGCGTCGCATCGGTGATTTGTCACTCGACGAGCTGGGTGCGCGCTGCGAAGGCGGCACTGCGTTTGCCCAAACCACGATCGACACGTTGGTGCGCGAGCGGCGCGCGGTGCTCGTGCGCATCGGTGGGGAGGATCGCTACATTGCAGCCGAGGATGCGGGTCGCTTCCGCGAGGCCTTCGGGGTCAACGTGCCCGCTGGCCTGCCGTCAGCGTTTCTCGGATGGGAGGGCGGCGACCCTCGTGATCCCAGTGATCCCGCCGGTGCCGTCGGCTCGATTCTGATTCGCTACGCCCGCACCCATGGACCGTTCACCACGTTCGACGTGGGCGAGCGTTTTGCGATTCCCCCCGAGCTGGCGGAGGGCTGCTTCGCTCGACGCGTCCGCGACGGCGCGCTCGTTGGCGGTGAGTTCCGACCCGATGGTTCCGGCGCGGAGTGGTGCGATGCCGAGGTATTGCGTCAGCTTCGCCAGCGTTCGCTTGCCGTGTTACGCAAGGAGATTGAGCCGACGTCGGTGGAAGCACTGGCCCGTTTTCTACCCGACTGGCATGGCATCGGCGCAAGCACGAGCAGCGGTGGTGTCGATCGACTCTATGAGGTGATCGGCCAGCTCCAGGGCCTTGCTCTTCCGGCGAGTGTGTTGGAGCGCGACATATTGCCAGCGCGCATACCAAAGTACACACCGCGTCTGCTCGACGAACTGCTTGCCTCCGGTGAAGTGGTTTGGGTCGGTGCAGGCTCGCTGGGCAAAGACGATGGCCGGGTGGCGCTCTATCTGCGTGAGCAAGCACCGCTGCTGGTAGCCACTGGCGCGTTGCGCGACACAGCCGATCTTCCCAACGACGCCGAGCATCAGCGTCTTCGCGAAGTCTTGGGGCAGCGTGGCGCATGCTTCTTTCGTGAGCTTCATGGCCACAACGACATGCTCACGATCGAGTGCCTGTGGGACCTCGTGTGGTCCGGTGAGGTCACCAACGATTCCTTCCATGCACTTCGGGTCGCAGCGGGCTCGAAGCGGGCGGCAAAGTCGGCGGCGTCGTCGGGTACGCGTCGTGCGGGTCGTCCGCGCCTGGCCAGCCTCACGGTGACCGGCCCTCCGAAGGCGCAGGGTCGGTGGACGTTGGTGTCGCGAGATCTCGGACTCGACATGGTGCCGGGGCTCACGTCGGTTCCTGATGTGTCACCGGAACTTGTGGCCGCGGGTTCGGCGGGTTCGGGTTCGGTGGGCTCGGTGGGTTCGGGCTCGGGCTCGGGTTCGGTGGGCTCGAGTTCGGTGGGTGGCTCCCGCAAGCGCGAGCGCAACGCGGCGACGCGAAGCGCGAACACGGAGCGACTGCACGCGCTGGCCGTTTCTCTGTTGGAACGCCACGGCGTTCTCACCCGCGAAGTGATTCGTGGCGAGGGCATCTTCGGTGGGTTCGCTGGTATCTATCCGGTGCTCCGTGCGTTGGAAGAGGGCGGTCGGGTTCGTCGTGGCTACTTCGTGGCGGGTCTCGGTGGCGCGCAGTTCGCGGTGCCCGGTGCAATCGACCGGCTCCGTGCGTTTCGTGAACCGCCGCCGATTCCCGAGGTTGTGGTGCTCGCCGCGGTTGACCCGGCGAATGCGTATGGGCTTGCATTGCCGTGGCCAGTGAAGGGTCCCCAACGCGCGGCGGGTGCGTATGTGATTCTCGTCGATGGGCTTCCATCCCTGTATCTCGAAAAGGGCGGACGCAGCGTCGTGGCCCTGCGTGACTATGACGGGGACTGGGAAGAGCCATCCATACGTGCACTCACGGCCATGATCGGTGGTGAGGAAGACCGCGGGTCAGCCCGTTTCCGTCGGCTCGTTCTCGAGAGTGTGCCAGCCGAGCTGGCGACGCTTCTCAAGCAGTACGGGTTTGTCCCGACCCCGAAAGGACTTGCAAAGTACGCGTAGTAATACGTGAGTATGACGCGCATAATACGCGTAGTAGTACGCGCAGGCGGACAAGGCTGACGAGCACGGAGCCGCCTGGCCCGCCGCCGATGTTCGGTTTTCAAGGTTCGGTTTGGGGCTTGTCTTCCAAAGCCCCGATTTCGTTCGTGCGCGTCGGGTTGTTATGCAGACTTGGGCATGGCTGGTCGGGCGGAGGAGTGGAGCTGGCGACCTTCGGGATAGGAGAACGTGATGATGCCTTCGGGGTCGCCGGTGATGGCGAGTTGCCCGTCGTGGTGCCGTCCGTGATCGTAATTGCACAGATTAATCATCCACTTGGTGTCGGTCACTCGGTCGGCACGGTCCTCGAACAAATGGTGCACCTGTGTCTTGCCGATCCCGGGGCAGTTCGGCACGCGGCAACGCCCGTCGCGATACGCAAGATATCGGTCCTGACGCCAGTTCGAATGGTGCGCGGTGGTGACCAGCCCGTTTGGTTTGCCCGACGTGTCGTGGTGTTGCACCTCCAGTGTCGCATCGCACAGCAACGCGGTGAGGCGGGCATGGTCTATTGGTGGGCCGTTTTCGTAGTTCACGATCCCGGTTTGAGCGTTCCAGTGGATGATGATCCGTGTGTCGGAGCGGTTCACCACCACCAGGGCGTGCTCTGCACGCATCGGAACGGGTTCTTCGAACAGTGTTGTTTCGGGGAACGGTTCCTCATCGAAATCGATCACCGGCGATGTCGACTGCGACGGTGAAGCGGGATCGTGGAGCGAGTCGGCGAGTGCGTTTGCGGGATTGAACTTCGTGAAGATCAAGAGCGCGTCGGCCATTCGCACCGACGCTGAAGGGCGCTCCGTTTCACCCAGGTAGAGACGGTCGGCGATCTTTCGCAGTTGTGCCTCCAACTGCGACCCTTCCAAGTACGGAAGCGATCCCCGAATGCTGGTGTGGTCCTCGTGGTGAGTGAACGACAGGAAACGATTCTTCTGCGCTCGTCGACGATCCTCATCCAGTGTTCGCCGACGTACTGCGGCTGCGCGTTCGAGTTCCACAATCGAAACCTGTTGAGCGAACGCGATCGTTTCGGCTTGGGTTTGTGGTGTTGCGATGGCGGCCACCGACGCCAACTGCGCGATCGAGATCGCTCCCGACCGCACCGCATCAGAGACCAACGGCAACGCCGCAACCTTCATTGCGAATCGAACGTCGTTCGCTGCTACGCGCGCTGACGATCGTGAATACTGCGCAACGGTGATGGCAGTTTGGCGTTCGCTTTTCCCGTCGGCTTCGTCGAGCGAGCGCAGTTCACTCAGCAGCTGCAAGCGCTCGATCTGCAGACCGGCGATGGCGGAATCGAGTTCGCTGAGTCTGGCCGCAATCTGCGGTGCTTTGGTGAGAGTGTGCGTTCTCATGATCGTAATTGTACCGAACGTATGTTCGTATGTCAAGTGAATATCTCATCTCATTCCATTTCATTCATCTCCAATAGACTCTGTGTCTACTTCGTCGCAGTGTCCATGAGGCCGACCGGCACGCCCAAGTGCTGGCTGGAGTCGAGGCTCGGTGCCGCAAGATCAAGTATCGGTCAGGGGTTTGGACCACCTATGTGTCAGGGTTGATATCCAGGGAGCGAAAGACGCACAGGGTTTGCGCCGCAGTTTGCGAGCCATTTGCGCCACGCACTCGGGCACCAGTACGAGAGCGACGTTGTGCTTCGGTAGTTTCGGCCTCGAATATTCCTATGTGTGCCGATCTTCGGGTGGCTGTTCGCGAGTTGACCAAAAAGTGCTTCCTATCGACTTTCGAAGCCATTGATGGAACGCAACACGGCGTTCTTATCGAAGACCGGCTCTCCCGTGAAGCCACCCAGATTCTGCGACGGATTGAAGCGGGCGATGAGCCAGCGCTTTGAGCACGGATGTGTCCTGTTTTCAACAAACTTGTGACATCCCCCGGGAGCGACTGGCGCGTTCGGGCAGCCCAACCGCGCACAAGCATGCCGTAGGCACCACAGGGTGGCAGGGCGTTTCGCTGGTCTCCCCGTCTGAGCTAAGAAGTCCATCCCAGCCAAGGTGCGGGGGTCAGTGCCCAACGAACTTCGGCTCGCGTTGCTCCGCAAAGGCGGCCACGGCTTCCTTGTGGTCGGTGCTGAAGAACGTCATCATCTCGTGTCCCATCGACGAGTCGAACGCCGTATTCAGCGCGTCCTTCACCAGCTTGTTGACTGACATCTTCGTGTACTTGATCGCCATCGTTGCACCACCGGCGAGGCGTTGCGCGAACGCCATGGCTTCATCGTCGAGTGAGGCTCGCTGCACGACGTGGGTGACGAGGCCGACGCGCAACGCTTCGTCGGCCGTGAGTTGGTCACCGGTCATCAAGAACCGCTTGGCAAGCGCTGGCCCGAGAACGAGTGGCCAGATCACGACGCCACCGTCGCCAGCAACGAGGCCGACTCGAACATGCGGGTCCCCGATACGTGCTGTGTCGGCCATGAAGATCGTGTCGCAAAGCAATGCGATCGACGCCCCGAGCCCCATCGCGTGACCATTCAGTGCACATACGATTGGCAGTTCGATGTCGAGAAGATCCCAGATCAGCGCCTTGGCGTCGCGACGCAGGCGATCAAGAGTCTGCGTGTTGTCGAGCGTCGGAAACCAGGTGAGGTCGCCGCCAGCACAGAACGCCTTCTTCGAACCGGTGAGCACGATTGCCCGGGCCTCACGCTCGTGCTGCAGACGTTCGAACAGCAACGCGAACTCCGTGTGGAGTGCGTCATCAACGGCATTCACATCGCTGGCTGGATTGTCGATGATGACTTTGAGAACTGCGTCGTGGCGCTCGAAACGAAATGTCGTGAATCCGGTGTCGTTGAATCTCGTCATGGCCCGACACTATCGGCCGACGTCAGTGGATCTAAAGTCGTGTCATATGTACGAGATCCGCACCATTGGTCAGCCCGAAGCCTCGCGTGCGATCGACTTCATCATCGCCGAGGCGAACAAGCGAGACAAGGCTGCGGTGATTGCAGTGGCCGACGCCTATGGAGAAATCATTGCGGTCATGCGCATGGACCGGGCCTCGTTGGCGTCGATCAAAATTGCCCAGCACAAAGCGTTCACCGCCGCGCGGGAGGGCAAGGCCAGCAAGGAGATCGGCAATCTCGTACGCAGTGCCGACAACGGCTTCGACATTGCGTATCTGGCCGACGAACGCTTCACCGGATTCGGCGGCGGCATCCCGGTGATCCTCGACGGGCGGTGTGCGGGCGCGATTGCGATCAGCGGCCTTCCTGAGGCCGAGGACATCGAGATCTGCCAGATGGCCGTCGACGAGGTCCTCAAGCACATCGCCTGATTCTCCGGCGTCCTTGTGCACTGTGTTGCGCTGGGAGCAACACAGCGCACAAGGACCAGCTAGAGGAAGTAAAGGCGACTCAGCGATACGGAGTCGGCGGGGTCGGTGTACACGCGCTGCCCGTCGAAGGAGACCATGCCGGTCTTGGCGTCGACGTCGACCGTACCGAGGCGGGCGTTGTGCACGAGATCGCGTGGCCCGATGCCGCGGGTGTTGCGAACGGCGACTCGTCGGCGGCGCGTCGTCATGTGATCGTTGCCTTCGCCCATTGCGGCGCCGCTCACGAATGCGACCGACAGGTCGGCGGCCGTTGCACCGAAGGAACCGAACTGCGGCCCGAGGACCAGCGGTTCGCACGAGTCCGTGGATGCGTTCGGGTCTCCGGTGACGCCGAATGCCGGGAACCCGGCCTTCAGCACCAGTTGCGGTTTGGCACCGAAGTGGTCGGCGCGCCACAGCACGATGTCGGCCAGCTTGCCGACTTCGAGGGAGCCGATCTCGTGCGACATGCCGTGCGCGATCGCCGGGTTGATCGTGAGCTTCGCGATGTACTGGCGCACCCGGTCGTTGTCGTGGACGCTTGGTGATTGGTCGAGGTCACGCTTCATTTTCGACGCCAATTGGAACGTGCGTCGAACGGTCTCACCGGCGCGGCCCATGCCTTGGGCGTCGGACGAAGTGATGCCGATCACACCAAGATCGTGCAGTACACCTTCCGCGCCCATGGTGCCGCCGCGGATGCGGTCGTGCACCATTGCATGATCACTCGCCGAGTGGTGGTTGAGGCCGTGCGCAGCGAAGATCATCTCGTAGTGCTCGTCGAGAGCGTCGCGTCCAAAGGGCAGGGTCGGGTTGGTCGACGAGCCGATCACATTGGCGACGCCCGCAAGCTTGAGCACGTTCGGCACGTGCCCGCCGCCGCAGCCCTCGATATGAAACGCGTGGATGGTGCGCCCCGCCAACACCCGCAGTGTGTCTTCCACCGAAAGGCACTCATTGAGTCCATCGGTGTGCAACGCAACCTGCACGTCGAAATCCTCGGCGACGCGCAACGCCGTGTCGAGCGCTCGGAGATGGGCACCCATATCTTCGTGCACTTTGAACCCGCAGGCGCCGCCCTCGACGAGGGCTTCGATCAAAGGTGCGTCGTTCGACGACGAACCGCGGGCGAGGAACCCGATGTTCACCGGCCACTGATCGAAGGCGTTGAAGGCATGACGCAGCGCCCACGGCGAGTTCACCCCCACACCCCACACGGGGCCGAACTCCTGCCCGAGGATGGTGGTCACACCGGCAGCGAGCGATGCCTCCATGATGCGAGGCGATAGTAAGTGCACATGTGTGTCGATGGCGCCGGCTGTCGCGATCAAACCCTCGCCCGAAACAATCGTTGTGCCCGTACCGACGACGACATCCACATCGTCGAGGTAGTCTGGATTGCCCGCTCGGCCGATGGCGGAGATGCGGCCCTCGCGGATCCCGATCGAGGTCTTGCCGATGCGATGCATGGCGTCGATGATCACTACGTTGGAAATCACGAGATCACATGTCTCACGCACCGACGCTGCCTGGAGAAACAGCCCGTCGCGTGCCGTCTTCGCGAACCCGGCGAGGAACTCGTTGCCTCGCTGCTGAGCATCGAACTCGATCAGTACGACGAGGTCAGTGTCGCCGAGGCGGACGCGATCACCAACGGTCGGACCGTAGAGCGCCGCGTAGTCGTGGGGGAGTATGTCGTCGGGGGCGGTGTGGGTGTGGGTTTGATCCCCGTGGCCGTGCGTGTGCTCCAATTCGCCATGGGAGTGCACGCTCATGACTGGGCCCCCAGGTAGCCCTCGGCCGAGGCACGAGCAAGGGCGGCGGCGCGGATCTTCGGGTCGTCGAGCGGCCCGTCGACGAGACCGGCGAAGCCAATCGCGATTCGGTCGCCTCCGATCGGTCGTAGGCGTACATATGTTGGCTCATCCGGCTCGAAACGCTGCGCCGCGCCCGCCGGAATGGCAAGGCGCATGCCGTAGGCCGCATTGCGATCGAACTCCAACCGCGGGTTCACCTCGAAGAAGTGAAAGTGCGACGTGATGCTCACCGGTACCGGCGAACGGTTCGTCACGATGAGCTCGACAACGTCGAACGTAACTTCGGTGGGGTCCGCCGCGCTGACGGCACCCGGTGCATCGAAGGTTGGCTCCGAAATGCGGCGAAACGGATCGCGCACCACAACGAGTCGCGTGCCGTCGTCGAAGAGGGCTTCGACCTTCACCTCGACCACGATGTCGACGACGCCGGGCAGCACGTCGTCGACGCTGAGCACGGACCGGCCGGCCTCCGCAGCGTCGAGCAATCGAGCACCATCACGCGCGGCCTCTGCGACCGCGTCGGCGATGAGTGCGGTTGCTTCCGGGACGTTGAGCTTGAGGCCTCGGGCTCGACGCCGGCGCGCCAACTCCGCGGCGTTGAAGAGCAGGAGTCGGTCGCGTTCGGTGGGGCTGAGGCGCACGTGTTACTTCGGGGTGGCGACCAGTACCGGGATGACGCGCTCGGTCTTGGCCTGGTATTCGGCGTAGGGCGCGAACACGGCAACGGAGCGTTCCCACCACGCAGCTCGCTCGTCGCCGCTGACCTCGCGCACCGTAACTGCAAAGGGCTGGGGGCCGTCTTGGAGCATGACGGTATCGGGGTCGGCGACGAGGTTGTGGTACCAAACGGGATGCGACGGTCGTCCGCCGTACGACGCCACAAATGCGTAGGCACCTTCGTGTTCCACGCGCATCAACGCAATCTTGCGGACATCGCCGGTCTTCGCGCCGCGCATCGTGACGATGACGACGGGGATGCCGGTATCGCGCAGGGTATTGCCCTCTTTGCCGCCGGTGCGCTCGTAGAGCTCCACCTGCTCGCGTACCCAATCGGTCGGACTCGGAACGTAGTTGCCTTCAAGCGTCATGTTGCAACGGTACTTCAACGACACTTTGCCGGGCCACGAACGTGGGTGTCACCCCAACGCCATGAGGTCGACCAGCCTCGGCTCGGACCGCCGCGCTGAGCGCTGGCTTCCCCCCTCAACGTGTGACTTGGACGCGTTCGCGAACGCCTCATGGGCCAGGGCGAGGTGCCCGCTCGTTTCGAACCGTTCGGCGACCTTTTCGAGGCCGGCACCATCGGACACCGCAAGCGCGCCGAGGTGATCTCGAATGATGATGGCGAGGTCCCCTTCGACGTGTGAATCGAAGGCTTCGGCGCGTTCAACCAGGTTTCGTGTCACCTGGATGCGTCCGGCGAGATGAATCGCATGAAGCGCAGCGCCATGGTGTCCAACGGATTCGGCGTGCTCGGCGAAGTCGAGAGCCAGGCGCCTTGCTTCTCGAATCATCCCCATCTCCGCCGTTGCCATGATTTGGACGAACTCGATTCGCGGCGCCAGCAACTGGCCCTGTGGTGGGGCAACGATCGGTGTCGCGACGTCGACGGGCTGACCCGCCCACGCCAACGCCCATCGCAGATAGGCCTGAGTCCACGACAGCACGCCCGCGGCGTCGGTACCGTGCATGCCCCGAAACTACCGAGCCGAAAACGCGTGCGGCGACAAGGGGCTTGCCTTCGGCCATCGCGGCCTGCCCTTCAAAGCCACCCAGAAACACCACGCGAACCAGTAGCTCCCGGGCTGGACCGCTTCCTCCGGCCCGGACGGCAGCTTCGATCAGTTGTTGCGCGAGCGGCGGATGGGTGCCGTCGAAAGATTGGCGGGCTGCGGCGACCAGCAGGTCAGCGTTTGCGGCGCGAAAGGTGCCCAATTCGAGCAACCACGATGCGAACAGCATGAACCACTCCCCGCTTACTTTTTCGGCGGCGTTGACAAGGGCAAGAAGGTTCCTCGTTCGCGAACTCGGTTCTTCCATTGCGAGAACCGTCTCCGACAACTGCGGGTGCGAAAGTTCGATCAGGCCGACGTCGCGGTTCTGTAGCGCCCCTGCCAAGCGCGCCTCGTGAACAGACGCTCTGCCGCACAGGCTCAGCAGCAGATCCACGGGCACCAAGCCACCGGCGGCAACCATCGACGCCACGCTTCTAGCGCCGGGCGTCCATGCCCTTACACGCTCTCTCAGTAGCTCGCGTACTGACAATGCTCCGAAGTCGTCGATTGTCCAAACCCCTCCGGCCCTCCGCAAACCCCCGGTTCGTTGGTTCGCGGCGAGAATCTCTGTTGCCCACAGTGGGTTTCCCTCACTGGCTGACAGCAACAGTTCGAGGGACCGCTGGTCAATCAGATCGCCGGCATACTTCTCCGCCAAGGCGGTGAGCTCCGCCATCGTGAGTGGAGGAAGATCGATGACCTCGGCACAATCGTCGGCCATCAGTCGCAACACCCGTCGGGACACGGTCCGTTTGGTCGGACCGCCGACAAAAACGGCCGCTAGCGAGAAACCAGGTGAAGCACGGTCGCTGATTCGTCGTCTAAAAGATGACAGTCGTCGACGACGACGAGGCGGTGTTCGCTGCGAAGATACGAAATTGCACCAGCGACCCGACTGGTCGAATCGCCCTGCGGCAGGGGTAAAACCGCCGCAAACGCACCGAGCGGGATGTTCCTGGCACTGAGTGACGGGAGCGCTTGGATCGTTGCGACACCTCGTCGGATTATGACTTCACGAAGGGCCGTGGTTTTTCCCATCCCCGCCCGTCATCGCACGATCGCTACTCGCCCAGCATCGACAATTCGGGCGATCTGGTCTACAACACCGTCGCGTCGACCCATGGCAAAACCCTACTTCTCGCTGAGTCTTTTGGCTCTCCTGACTGATGCGTGGGTTTCGTAGGCCAGCCGCAGCTTTCTTCCTACGTTCTGAGCTGTCGAGGCAACAGAACGAAGAGTGAGGAGAAGGCGTGCGAAATGTCCGGTTTGGGATGGGTCACCGTCGCTGTGTTTCCTGGGCGTCACGTGCCGGTCATAACCCGGGCGTTCGATGACCGGATCGGGATCTCGCCGGTCGCATCACGAAAGCTGCGGTCGTGGGTCTTGATGCGGGCGGCGCGGCGAAAACGTTGGTGCGTGGCGTGCGAGAACCGAAAAGAAGTCTTCGGACTTCTTTGGATTTCTTCTGTTTGACCCGGTCATGAGCGATGTCACACCCGACTCGTAGGCTGGAACGGTGACTCAATACATCTATGCGCAGAACGGATCGGCTGTCGGATTCCTCAAAGGGAAGTACATCTACGACATGGGGGGGGGGCGCTGCCGTCGGCCAGGTCAGCGGCGGAACGTACGTGCACAAGCTCAGCGGCGGCTACGTCGGCGAACTCGACAACGACATGGTCGTGGACAAGCGCCAAGGCAACCGGGGCAACATCGGCAATCCCGGAAACCCGGGCAACGCTGGCAATCCAGGCAATCCAGGCAATCCAGGCAATCCAGGGAACCGAGGGAATCGGGGCTACACCTGCGCACGGGCGGTTTTGTATTACACTACGGGCAAGTGGAGTTAGACATTACGGCCGTCGGCCTTGACGCACGGCATCACCAGTGAATCGGTCGCTCACGCCGCCACCTACCCGCTACTTGTCGACGACGAGTTCGAGGAGGACCCGCCCAAGGTGCTCGTGCTCGGGCCCGACTCCGCAGGTAACATGCTCGAACTGATCGGCACCTACCGACAGAACACGTTCACGATCTTCCACGCGATGCCCGCACGAACCGGCTACCTACAGCGCTTAACCGAAAGGAGAACCAATGAAAGAGACCACGAAATTTAGAGTCACGAGCGAAGACGTCACTATGCCCAACGGCGAAATCTTCACCGAAGCAGACTTCGAGCGAATGGCCGATGAGGCTGAACACACCGAACCTGACTACGACGCGGTCTTTGCCCGAGCACGAGCCAAGGGCGGTCGGCCATCACTTGGCGAAGGCGTGTCCCCGGTGCTGCAAGTCCGTCTCGATGAACAGACCCGCCAGCAACTCGCCGAGCGCGCCAAACGAGATCACACGACACCGTCGAGCATCGCCCGCGACGCCATCCAAGCCTTCCTCGCCAGCTAAGGCTTCGGGAGGGCAAGCGTCGCTACATAGTTATTAACTTGACTACGTTTTCGCACCGAGTCTTCACGCCTTCGCGAGCAGGCCCAATGATGTCGTCGAATGAGGTCAATCCTGTCGTCGCAGTAGCACTCCGAGACTGCCACCACTTAAGAGCCGCTTGAAAGCGAACAAGGTCCACACGCACTTCATGAAGGGCGTTTTGCAGTTCGCTCGGAAGTTGCCTGCTGTATGGAATAGCTTCGTCTACTAGATAACGCCACCAAGCGTCTGGTGACGCTTGCAAGGTTGTAAAAACCGGGTTACCCACCGACATGATGTTGTCAACCAGTTCACGTTTTAACCGACCACAGAATAGTTACGAGCTGCTCGACGCGCGCATCCTCTGCATCGGCAAGTCGTTGACGACGAGATGCTTCGTCGTTCCCCCTACGTCGAGCTTCAGCTCGACGGCCCTCGGTGATGAACATGAACGTCAGCCCGGTGTAGACGATCGTTGCGGCGACGCCGGCCCCAGCCGCATAGGTCTTGCCGGTCTTGGTGCCGAAGAACCAAGTCGCCGAGAAGAGTGCAACAAGCGCTGCCACAGCGAGGACAAGGGCGCTACTCCGTTAGTTTGTGGGTTGTTCGCGAACGAGCGGGGTCGGGAGGGTTGGGGGTATCCGCGTGGGGTCGAGGTCTCCGGGTGAGAGTGCTGGTGTCTAGCCCGCTCTCACAGCCCGGAGGCCTCGATGGAGACCGACCCTACGCGTATCAATCAGCGTTTGCTGAACCT
>JANOYY010000009.1:0-7939 GCA_031429095.1 Acidimicrobiia bacterium
AGGTTCAGCAAACGCTGATTGATACGCGTAGGGTCGGTCTCCATCGAGGCCTCCGGGCTGTGAGAGCGGGCTAGACACCAGCACTCTCACCCGGAGACCTCGACCCCACGCGGATACCCCCAACCCTCCCGACCCCGCTCGATCGCGAACAACCACATAACTCACGGGCGGCTACATAACCCACGGGCGCTGAGTCAACCCCGGCAACGATGGACCGAAGGTGTCAGACCTGTCGGCCGAGGAAACAGAGAAATTCTGTTTGCTCATCGGCACCCTCGGGAGCGGCAACCTTGTCGCCGAAAACGCCTCGGCCACGCAACGTTTCGTCCATTGGTTTGAGCCCGGCAAATGCGCCCGCAACTGCCTCGGCGTCGAGGGTTTCATCGCCACCGGTGGCTCGAGCGAGGTCCCAGGTGTGAACCAAGAAGTCGTTGCAGATGAACCGACCCAGCATCTCCTCCGCTTTCATAGGTCCCATCGGCGAAGGCATTTCCTGTGAGAGGTCCGCACTGGCGACTGTCGAAAGAAAAGCCGTGCGGGTACTCGTCCAAGCTTCGACAATGTTTTCGTCGTCGCTCAACGCTGATGGAGCGGTGCCGGTAAGGCCTGCGGAGATTCGGCGTGCATTGGCGACACAGTGGGCAACGACTCCACGGGCGGTCCACTCGCTACAAGGAGATTGGTTCGACCAACTGTCTGCGGGCGCTGATTGCACCCGCGCGTCGAATGCGTTGACAAGGCTGGTAAGACGGGCAACTACCTGATCGCTCATCCGAGCACCGTACACGTTTTGGTTGGGCCGTGGGGATCCGGGTTAGACGCTCGCGGCGATTCAGCACAATCTTCGTGAGCCTGCAAATCTCGTTGGGCCGGGTGGTTCGTATGTGTACGTACAGGCTGGTCAGGTGTGCCGGTACGTCCGCAGGGTATTGCACAGTGCGGCCTTGTGGCGCTGCGTTCGCTGTGGTGGGATGCAATGGGTCGCTGAGAAGTAGCGGTTTTCGGACGCGTGTTGGCCATCTGAGGTGGAGGAAAATTCGCCGTCTCCGCGAACCGGCCCAAGGTTCGCTCACTCGACCGATCGGCGAATCAGGTCGATCCGCCGGGCACCTCCAGAAAGCGGTTGCACCTAGGTCAGATAGATCCGAGCCTGAGATGGACGTTTGGGACCGTTAGGGAGCCTTCGTTGTGCTTGGCGTCGCTGGAGGTGTGGTCTTCGTTGCAGGTTTTGTAGGCGCTTGTACTTTCGGTGCGACGCCACCGGCCACGATTACTTTGATTGCATTGTCAAGCGATTCCTGAGATCGCCATTTACATGACGTCAAAATTTCTCGATGAACGTTCGTTGGTGTGCTTGTCTGCGTGTAAGTGATCAGTTTTCCTCCGCTCCTCGAGCCACAAGTGGCTGGATTTGACCAGCTGTTGGCGGAAAACGCCATCAGCCCCGCGATCAAACCAAACAAGACCGCAAATCCGAAAAGGAGAATTACGGAGCGCCAGCTCTTTGGGATCTCCGGAATGATCATTCCATTTTCTTTCTCAAGTTATGTTGTCCAAATCGATTTGGGGAGCAGAGGCACGGATCTTTGCGATGATCCCGTCCAGTTGTTTTGCGACGTCATCAAGGCTCAACTCCATAACTTTGGCAAAGACTGATTCTTCTGCAGCTTTCAATTGGGCACCATCTAGATGATCTGGGACAGAACAGTCGACGTAAAGAATCCCGACGGGTCTATGTTCGTGACGGACCACCCGAGCCACAAGAACTTTTCCGCCGTCCGTCTCCTTTCGCGAGCCTGCTTGCTCAAGCGTCATGCCCCACTGCTTGGCGAATTGCTCCGGTGTCATTATCTTTGGATGGGACCAGCTCTGATCCTTGGCGAGTCGCCACGCTAAACCGATTATCCCGCTTCGGGCATCGAACCTACGCTTACTCCCGCCGCCGGACGGTACGTAGTCAACAGCCTGATAGAGCCAGTTTGAAAACAACGGGTCTTCGACATGAATAGTCCCCCGTGCGCCTACGAGATCCGAAAGCGGCTGGAGCGCAATAGATAACCGTCCGCGCAAGTCGGCGACTCGGATTTCCTTGGCTAGAGCGGCATCAAGTTCGCTTCGCGCGCTCGACAGAGCACTCTCGACATCAGATTTGAATTTCCTGGATCCGACCTCGGAAAACTCGAAGTCAACTCCAAAACCGCTGAACTTTTTCACCCGGCTAGTGAGGCCCTCAGCTAGCCCAGAGTTCGCCAGGAAATACAAAGTACCAAGGCCCACAACGACCCACACCAACGGCAACCACTCGGTGATTTGCTTCGCCAGGGACATCGTCGGAACATAGTCCAGCGTGTTGGCAATGATCAAACTCCTTACGCAGGGGCAGACTCAATCACTCGCAGCCCTTCGGCTAGCGACGCGGCCCGGCTGGCAAATTGGCTCGTTAAGAGCTTCTCCCTTCTTTCGTGCGCCCACACGTGGGCATCTATCCAGATCGCTCGCATCCCAGCGAGAACGGCCGGGTTGATGTCTGATGGAACGCTGTTGCCGATCATCCAACAATTCGAGGGTCGGAAACTGAGCCAGGCAGCCAAGTCTTGAAAGACCTGTTGGTTTTTGCGTTCGACAACAATCGCCATATCCAACGACTCCGTGAGATTTGCGTCGTTCACTCGTTTCCTCTGGATTTCCGGGTCTCCCTGGGTTAGGAGAACGACGAGACCCAACTGCTGGAGCCTCCTCAAGACCGCCGCTGCTCCAGGTACAACCGGCGCGATCGCCTCAAAAACCGAAGCAGAGGCATCCCATACCTGGCGATCCAAATGAAGGTCCCCGACTCCGGCGAAGGCTTCAGTTTCCTTGAGTGCCTGCACGGAACTTGTAGGAAATCGCGTCCTGGACAATCCCATGTGGGTCACGTTGTCCCTGTCGATCTCTCGCTGGCGATTCTCCCAAAAGGCCCGGTCCAAACCCGCTGTCTGTACTATCGATCCGGCCAGGGAGCGAGCCTCGTCGTAGAGGTGCTCGGTCGACCAAAGCGTATCGTCGCCGTCCACCAGAATCAGACGCTGTGGGCCGACTAGAGCGTCTTTCCGACGGTCAAAGAGCAGCCTGCCAATCGGCGGGTGAACAGCGTGTTGAGTTTGTTCGAATGCCATCGACCCTATCGTGTCACGAGATTCGCAAGATCGTCGATGGGATCGCCCCCTCTTTCCGTTGCAGTTCCCGTCTTCGAGAGCGGTCTGCAGGAGGTCCACCACACTTCGCCATGTTCGAACACCCCGGCAACTGGAGGCGATCCGCGCGAATTGCTGTGCGGGTTTGTTTGCGCCGTCGGGACTCAGGTATTCGTTTCGGGTGAGTTGGCCATCGACGGCGACCTCTCGGCTTTTGGCGACAGGGTTGGCTTGGGGCGGTTCGTGACCAGGCTTGGATCTCCATGATCACGCTGCCGAGGTAGGTGTCCTTCGTCGTGCCGATGCTGAACACGGTCTGCGTGGTCTCGCCGTGGTGTGACTTCGCGGTCTTCGTGACCGGATCGGTCACTGCCCGGCCGGTGATGACTACTCGGTTGATGGTACTCGGGTGCTGCTCATGGCGGTCTGGCAAGTGAACGATGCGACGAACCCTTCTCGGCATCGGCCTCACCACCGTGATCGCCATCAGCGCTGGCTGGCAACTCACCCATCGAACATCAACAGGATAGCGAACAGCAGATTCAAGTACGGCAGTAGGAGACCTGCAATCCGAGCTTCCGGCTGGTACGTAGACGAATCGTCGCTCGACCAGCTCCGTTTGTATCCAACGGTAGTTTGTGCGCTTAGTACTTAGTGAGCCTGCGAACTACTTCGCCGAAGGTAGTTGTGCGTTCGGCCGGCGTCGCATTGTGTGTGAGGTGAGTCAGTGTCTTGCCGAATTGGCCGCTATCGATAAGTGCTGTCTTGAGTTGTTCGGACGATCCCAGGATCGCACGGTCGCGGGGCACCGTCGACGTCGTTCGTAGCTCGGCTGGTGGAACTCCAGCCGCATGGAGGTGCACGTCGCAGGCAAGAGCTCCGACGAGCATCGAATCGACGTGGCGTTGTCGACATACCTGGTCGAGAGGCGAAGCACTTCGATGTCGGCGGGTTCGACTCATAGGTGAGCGTCGCGGATTGCTGCCGCGGCTTCAGAGACGGGGATCGTTGCGGGTTTGAGGCGTGGACGGACTCGTGCGGTGTAGGCAACGGTCCATTCGGAGAGAAGGTCGGTTCGGCGGTTCACGACTCGCTGTGCCCGAGACGTTGAAACGAAATCCCGCTCGTGGAGCTGGCAGATCTGCACGTGAACCGGGCCCGCCCGAATCAGGGGGCGGGGACCGCATTGCGGAGCTGGCTGACCGACCCGGGGCGGTCAGTCCGCCTTGATGAGCTGCACGGCTACCGACAGTGCGATGTCGTCACTCAGGAACGAGGCCGGGATGGCTGCCCCGATGCCGGCCGCGACGCGAGAGATCGTGCCCGTCGCGGTGGCCCCGATGTGCTCTTTCTGGTCCATCGGGAACACGGCGCGCCCGGTGAAGGTGGCGGTGAGTTGCACCTTCTGGCTCTGCCCCTTGATCACAAGGTCGCCATCGATGGTCCACGTGTCGCCGGCGCCGGACAGTGCGCTCGAGGTGAACGACAGCACGGGATGGTTCGCCGTGTCGAAGAAGTCAGGTGCCTGCAGGTGCTCGTCGCGACCGGCGTTGCCACTGTTGACAGAGGCCATCTGGGCCTGAAGGCGCAGCGTCGAAGACTCAGCGTCGGCCCCGACGACCAGCGTGCCCTCGAAGTCGGTGAACAGACCGACGACCGGCGTGATGCCGAGGTGGGTGACGCCGAAGGCGAACTGGGAGTGGGCGCGGTCGAATTCGTACGTGCCGGGATCGAGTGGAAGAGACATTGGAAGTACCTCAGGGTGTAGGGCGGGCGGGAAAAAGGTGTCGTTCAAGTGTCGCAGGCCATTCAGTGTGGGCGCCACCTGACTCAAAGTGGTGGGAGCGCGATGCCGTTGAGCACGGTCTCGAGCACGTAGTCGGCGTGCTTGGTTGCCACCGCGTCAGGGTCAACGTCTGCTGGGCCGAAGTTGACGGTGAAGTACAGCAGAACGCTGCCCATGATGATCCGGTCGAGGTGGTCGACGGGAATGGCTTTGATTGCTTGGCGGCTTGTGCTTCGGTCAGGGCCCGTCGTAGCCGGCGGACGAAGTCATAGACGTGGGTCGTTTGCAGCCATTTTGATCGTTCTGTGTCGGCGCGTGCTTCGGTCATGATGAGCGCGAAGTGGCTCGGATTGCGAGCCGCAAACAGCGTGAAGGTGCGCACCAGGAGACGAAGACGATCGATTGGTGAGAGATCGCGTCCGGTCGTGTCGAGCGTTGCGACATCGGACTTCAGGCCCCCGAAGGCGTGCTCGATGGCTTCTCGGCTCCAGTCCGACGAACGAGCGATTGCCGTGGTCGGCACGCGACAGGCCAGCGACACGGGACGAGCAAAGGCCATCGACGTTGCCACCCGCCTCGCAAAGTCGGGCATAACGGTGGTGTCTGGTCTCGCCGATGGGATCGATACTGTCGCGCACCGAGCGGCCCTGGATGCTGGAGGGCGGACGATCGCAGTGTTCGGTACCGGTATTGACCGCGTGTTCCCGAACTCGAATCGAGAACTCGCACGAGATGTGGCCCGTTCCGGTGCGTGCGTGTCGCAGTGGTGGCCCGGCCAGGGTGGAACTCGGTGGACGTTTCCGTTGCGAAACATCGTGACGTCGGGCCTGTCACTCGGCACGCTCGTTGTCGAGGCAAGCGGCACTTCCGGGGCCAAGCTTCAGGCGGAGGACGCCCGTCGACATGGTCGCCGCTTGCTACTCCTCGAGCACCTCGTTACGAGTCAGCCGTGGGCCGAAGCACTCGTAAAGGAACCCGGCGTCCACGTCGTGACAAACGTTCGGGAGATCATCGAGCTCGTCGCACTCGATCTCGATACCGAGTCGTTCTCGCTCGTGTAGTACCGGCGACGATGGCCGATCCAAGCCGTACGTCGCGAGGCTGATCCGATCGCTGCTTGCGGTCCCCGCCACGCAACCGGGAGTTTGCGAGGTCCGCCACAGCAGCAGCACCGCCAGCCGCTCGCGTACGTGGGTGCGTGCTCCTCGAGGTCGCGGCAACGTTTCCTGCTCACTACGCTTCGTGTTGTAGCATGAGTTCATGCTAAGGGTGAAGGGATGATGCATGCGACTAAGATTCGAGGACGACGACCTTCGCCGCCTCTACGTCGAAGCCGACTATCGGATCGCCACCTTCAGCACCGAGCTCAGCCGTGCATTTCGCAAACAGTTAGGTGCGCTCGCGAACGCGGTGGACGAACGGGACCTCTACGCCCTGAAGTCACTTCATTTCGAGAAGCTCCGAGGCACCCGAACGGGCCAGAGTTCGATCCGCCTGAATCGACAGTGGAGGCTCATCCTTCGCATCGAGACGAACGACGACGGCAAGCTCATCGTGATCATCGAAATCGTTGACTACCACTGAACCGACCACGAAGAAGACAGGAGGAATCACATGAACAGCACGATATTGACCCCGGCAGAGGTCTTCCCCGCGGGCGAGTACCTGCGCGACGAACTCGACGCACGGGGTTGGAGCGACATCGAGTTCGCACAGATCATCGCCCGTCCACCACAGGCCGTGTCGGAAATCATCAACGGCAAGAAGGAGATCACCGCGGAGACCGCCGTAGCGATCGCCGACGCGCTCGGGACAAGCGCAGAGCTCTGGCTCGGGCTGCAAACGGCGTACCGGTTGCGTCAAGTACGCGCCGGTCGGCCGACCGTCAACTCCATCACACGGCTGGCGGCATTGCGGAGCACGGTCCCGCTTCGAGAACTGCGGCGGCGGGGTTGGATCGCCAACACCGAAGATCCGGATGTCCTAGAAAGCGGAGTGCGGGATTTTCTCGCTCCGCTCTCCGAGCCAGGCTTCCTTGCTGCCGCCCGCAAGACCGATGCGGGGCTTCCGTTCACACCCGAACAGTCCGCTTGGATTGCCCGGGTCCTGAAGCTGGGGCAGGGCAAGAAGGTTCGCTCGTTCAGCCAGTCACGACTCGAGGATCTTGCTTCCGAGCTTCCCCGCCTCGTTCAGAGTCCCGAACAGCTCGCGCTCATCGGGGCCAAATTGGCCAAGTGCGGGGTTGTCCTCGTCATCGAGCCACAACTAGCGGGTAGCAAGCTCGACGGGGTCGCCCTCCTGAGCGCGAACGGCACGCGGATGGTGGGGCTCACGACCCGAGGCGATCGCTTTGACGGCTTCATGTTCACCCTTCTCCACGAACTCGCGCACATCGTGCTCGGACACCTCGAGACCACGGGCTTACGCATCGACGAGGGAAACGACGACGCCCCGGAGAGCGACATCGAGCAACAAGCCAATGAGCGCGCGAGCAACTGGATCTTCCCGGACGGGTTTTCACCGCCACCCGCGCCTATCTCGATCGCTGCTGTACACAGACTCGCGAGCAAACACGGCGTACACCCGAGCATCGTGATCGGTCGACTACAGCGAGACGACGTCCTCGATTGGAGTCAGTTCCGCCGCAGCATCCCCAAAGTCCGACTCGCGCTCGGGATCTCGTAAATCGAGGGTCGAAATCAACCATGCGCGCATACGGAATGGCCAACGCCTTCGAGCGGATCACCGCAGTGGATGTCCAGTCCGTCTCCGTCGCTTCAGCGCGCTACAGCAAAGACGCCACACTTCCCCAGATCGGACCGTATTCGAGATGAGCGAGACCAAGCCGCCGGAGGGTTACCAGTGGCTCCAGCACTACGCCCTTCGCCTTCGTGAGGGGTTCCGGTTCGTTGTGGAGGCGGGTCGGCCCGTAACGAGGGCGGAGGTGTTGGAACACGTCGAGGCGGCCGATGCGCCGATC
>JANOYY010000010.1:0-18028 GCA_031429095.1 Acidimicrobiia bacterium
GCGCATCGGCTTGCGCATCGGCTTGCGCATCGGCTTGCGCATCGGCTTGCGCATCGGCTTGCGCATCGGCTTGCGCATCGGCTTGCGCATCGGCTTGCGCTTGCGCGGAGACACCTTCGGAAACGTCAGGTCCGGACGGCACGGAATGAAGATGTCGGACAGGTAGCGTCGAAGCAGCGGGTGGATCATCGGCGCGGGTTGGTACGGCCGTGAGTTGACCGAGAAGGAACGCCGCCGACCCTTGGGCATTCACTGAAACAAGCTCCAACGCCGTCCGCAGGTCGGGTCCGAAACCGTCGGGAGAGATTCCGTTCTCAGCGAGCGCTTGCAATGCAGTTGGGATGAGTTCGGAGATCAACGCACGGCGGCGCTCGACAGTCTCGAGGACAGCGCTCGCCGACCCACCCTCAAGCAGGGCGCCTTGGGCTGCGAGGGCTTCGGCTCCCAACCCCACAAGTCTATTTGACGCATCGGGCTGCAAACTCGCCATCTGATTGAGGCTCCAAAGCAAGGGCGACGGCCGCCGCAACGCCGCAACGATGCTGGCCTCGTTGCGTCTTTTTTGTGACTTTAGGAGTTTGACGAGCTCATCACGTTCGGCGATGAATCGATTCGGGGTGACCCGAAAGAGGTTGTCGAATTCACTCTCAAAGGCGTCCACCGGATCTACCGTACGCGAGCGAGACTGGTGCCATGTCCATCATTCCCGAACCAGCAGCATCTGTACCGAACCTGGAGATGTCGCGCCTCGAACTCGATACCTTGGAGGGAATCGTTCGAACCCGCCGCACAAACCTCGTGATGGATCGCTCCCGCGAGGTTGACCAGGACCTCGTGGTCAGACTCTGTGAACTCATCGTATGTGCACCGAACCACAAGCGAACCTGGCCCTGGCTCATCGCAATTGTCTCCAGCGACGGGCGAGCACGGCTCGGCCGGGCCTCGGCCCACGATCTCGAAGCACTCGGGATGAACGACCAGGCGCGGCTCGAAAAGACGCGCGAAAAGTATCTTCGCTCCCCGATTGTCGTGGCTGTGGGCCAACAACCTGAAGTTGATCCCCATCGTGCGGGTGAGGATCGCGACGCCGTGGCCGCGGGAATACAGAACTTCCTTCTAGGTGCGACAGCAGCCGGACTGGCCAGCTATTGGGGATCGGCAGCCGACCCAACCGGAGCACACACGCTTGACGTCTGTGGTTTTGAAGTCGGGTCAAGAATCTCCGCGCTTATCTATCTCGGGTGGCCCTTAGACCAGGCAACTGTTCGCGAGCGGCCATCGCTCGATATCGGTTTGGTCGACTGACTCCGGCTGGTACAGGCCCGGGGTGCGCACTTACGCCATCCATCCGCCATCGACCACGAATTCGCTCCCCGTCGAGTAGCGGCTCTCGTCGGAGGCTAGAAACATGACGAGTTCGCCGACCTCGACGGCTTCTGCGTAGCGGCCGAGGGGAATGCGTTGGCGGATGTTGTCGTGGATGTTTTCGCTGATATCGGTGAAGGTTTGCAGCATCGGCGTGTCAATGATGCCGGGATGTACCGAATTCACACGGACACCGTAGGGTGCGAGTTCTTTGGCGACGCCCTTGGTCATGCCGCGAACTGCCCATTTCGATGCGTTGTACGCGATGAATCCCGGTGTGCCCTGCAGACCAGCGACCGACGAAATGTTTACGATCGACCCGCTCGTTTGCAAAACCATCTGGGGCGCAACCGCCGCCATCCCGAGATAGACGCCGGTCTGGTTGATTGCAATCGTGGCGTCCCACACCTCGCGAGTGCCATCGAGAATGCCGCCTCGCTTGAAGATTCCGGCGTTGTTGACAAGAACATCGAGTCGTCCAAACCGTTCCACTATCGAGGAGACGACGGCGGTCCAGTCAGAATCCGAGGTAACGTCGTGATGAAGATATGTACACGTATTATCCAGATTGGCAGCCGTAGCGGCGCCCTCGGAATCGAGAACATCAGTAATCACGACGGTAGCGCCGGCAGCAACGAACAACCCGGCCTCCGCGGCTCCCTGCCCGCGTGCACCTCCCGTAATGAGGGCGACCTTTCCTGCCAGCCGGCCGGCACCTGCTGCAATTCGTGTCACGTCACTCATGGGCTGTTCCTAACATGGCCGGACACGACGACGCCACCCGGCCTGGCCGGAGTATGAGGTTCAGCTGATGCCGTGCTCGACCGCGTACCGCACCAGATCAGCTCGGCGGCTCAGATGGAGCTTTCCCAAGATGTTCCGGACGTGGTTTTCTGCGGTCTTGGCCGAAATGTACAGCTCAGCCCCGATCTCGCCGTAGGAGCGTCCCCGGGCAACCAATTGGAGAACTTCGCGTTCGCGATCGCTCAAGGGCGATGAACCCGTCGCCTTCGCCATGCGGCGAAACTCGCCTAGCAGGAGCGCCGCCAGTGAGGGACTAAACACTGGTTCGCCGGCCGCAGCAATCACGAAGTTCTTTCGGAGCTCCGACGTCGGCGTGGCCTTCAACAGGTAGCCAGCGGCACCCGCCGCCACTGCGTCAAGCAGGTCGCGTTCGGCTTCGCTGACCGTCAGAATGACGATGGGGCACAGCGTTGCGCATTTCCGGACCACCTCCAGGCCTCCTCCGTTTGGCATGTGCAGGTCACAGACCACAAGATCGGGCTTTTGCGTTTGGATCACGTCGATCGCCCCACCGGCCTCGTCGGCTTCGCCGACGACGTGGAAACGTTCGCCAAGCTCCATTCGAATTCCGGCGCGAACGATCTCATGATCGTCGGCGAGAACAACACGAATTATCTCCGGTGCCCCATCTTTCATGGTCCCCATAGCCGTACCTCAGTTCCCTTTCCCGACGTGGAGACGATCTCTGCTCTCCCACCGATCGCATTCATACGCTCACGTATCGACCCATTCACCCCGCGACGTGAGGGATCTATCGACTCTGGATCAAATCCGCCTCCGTCGTCGCTCACGGTTACGAACACCTGATTGCCATTTGGGCCTTCGTCCGCGTCGCAGAAGACCACCACCCGCGTTGCTTTTGTGTGTTTGGCTGCGTTCATGAGGGCTTCCCCGGCCGCCCCCACAATCGCTGCCGTAACTTCGACCGGAGGTTCGCCACCTTCCACAATCGAAAGCTCGACGGGCAAGCCGTGGTCGAGAATCATTCGGTCGACGACTTGTCGCAAGCCGAGAACCAACGTGTCGGCGGTGCTACCGGCCCCACCAAAGAGATATGCACGGAGTTCGCGGTCTGTGCGACGGGCCGTATCGGCGAGCTGTGGATCCGATACCCTGCTCCGACGCTCCACGAGTGAGAGGGTTTGCAAAACGGAGTCATGCATTGTCCTCGCAAAATCCTCGCGAGCACGAGCCGCGGCCACCTCGTTTTCGGCACGCCGCATCTGCATCGAGACCCAACCGGCAATAAAGCCCCAGACTGCCGAGAACACTGTGGTGTTGGCAAGGGAACCGAACGCGTTGGAACCCCATTCGTCAAAGCCATTCAAAAGCGCACTTAGGAATCTGCTGAGACCCATCAGAAAGCCGGCCGCGAATCCCGCGATAGGGCCGAACGCAATGCCTGCCGACGCAACCGCGCAAATCGGCCAACTCGCGGTGAGGGATTGGCCGGGGTTGAACACGTGCTTCTCTGCGAAGCCGTAGCCGTCGGCCAGATAGAGAGAGACCGCAGTCCCAACGTCGGCAAGAACCGTCGGCCGCCGGAGCGCCCGTGCCGTGTCGAGGGTTGCGAGGCGCGTTGCAACGATTGTCACCACCAGTCCGAGACTCAGTGCGGCGATGACAACAAGCGGGTGACGGATGAAGCTTCGGGTTCCCCGCGCTGAGTAGATGGCAACGCCGATGACCCACACCATCGACACCCACCGCAGCACAGCAAGGCCACGCAGGATCGAACGCTCGAGCGCTAAACTTTGCCCCTGCGGGACGGACTGCGTTGCTGGTCCCACGTTGGCCATACGGTGACCCTATCGATGATTTCGCGTCGGGCGGCGGTTCTCGCACGTATGGCAATCGCCACAGGCGAGGGGCTCGTCGTGTCGACACCTTTTGCGATGACGAGAACTCCCTCCTCTCCTAAACGCAGGACTCAAATGGCCCGTCCCGGGAGATTTCGTTAGGGTTGGATCATGATGAAAATCGGACTCGTCGCCCCCTTCAACGGACGACCCCAGCGCACAATGGATGACCTTCGAACCGTGGCCATCCACGCCGAGGGTGCCGGGATCGACTCGATCTGGTTTCCCGAGCACGTGGTGTTCTTTCCCGAGTACACATCGAAATACCCGTACTCCCCTGACGGCGACCCCGGCTTCGGGAAGCGGCAGGGGATCTATGACCCGCTGTTCGCGTGCACGGTCGTGGCCAGCGCGACGCAGAAGATCAGAACGGGTACTGCGGTGATAATTCTTCCGCAGCGAAATCCGCTAATCCTGGCCCAAGAGGCGGTCGCAGTTGACCATGCCAGCAACGGACGCTTCGACCTGGGGATCGGCATCGGCTGGAGCAGCGAAGAGTTCGCAGCTCTCGACGTACCATGGGCGAACAGAGGTAAGCGAACAGATGAATATCTCGCTGTGATGAAGGCCCTGTGGACTGACGAGTTAGTGAGTTTTCATGGTGAGTACGTGAATTTCACCGGCGTCATCGCCGAGCCGAAACCCCTCCAGACACCGTCTATCCCGATCTGGGTCGGTGGTGGAGCCGCCTCTATGCGTCGTGCTGCGGTGCACGGAACCGGCTGGTATGGCTGGAACATCGGCATCGACGAAATCGGCACAACCATGGCGGAACTCGATGAAGCGTGCGCCAAGGCGAACCGCGAGCCCGCAACGATGGGGCGCAAGCTCGGCATGGTGTTTGGCGGCACAGCCGACGATCTCAGCCGCTATATAGAAACTGCCAGCAGTTTTGGTGTCACCGAAGTTGTCCTCGCACTTGGAATCAACGCACCACAGCTTCTGGCCGGTATCGACGCCGTTGCCGGGGTGGCGCGCTAACCGTCAGAAGATTCAGGGCTGAAAGTTGAGGCGCAGACCCGGCCGGGACCAGGTGGTCTTCAGCAGCGTCCCATTCAGCGATCCGGTGATGAACGCCGTTCGCATATCGGGGCCGCCGAAGCAGATGTTGGTAGTGATGGTGTCGCCGGTTGGTATGTGCACAGATGTTCCATCAGGCGCTATGTCGGTGACGCCTCCGTTGTGGATCGTAGCGACACACACGTGATCTTCGCTGTCTACGGCGAGAGAGTCGAGCAGCTGCTCACCGGGAAGACCGATCAGCAGACGTCCACGGGTCTTGTAACCGTAGGGTGAATCGAGTTGGCCCGGTTCCGCCAGATTCCACACCCGAACACGGCCGGTATGCGTCTCGGCCACATACAGCCGCTTCTCGTCGGGAGACAGACCGATACCGTTCGGCGCGTCTACGTTCGTAATGACTTCCGTGATCGACGACCCATCGGGTTGTGCGTAGTAGACGGCACCGTAATCGCGTTGACGTTTCCACACCTTGCCGTGATCGGTGAACCAAAACCCACCGACGGCGTCGAACACCAAATCATTCGGGGCTCGAAGGTGATAGCCGCCGGCCTCCTCGTAAAGCACCTCAACGGACCCTGTGTCGGGATCGACCACCTGAATGCACCCGAGGGTCACCTCCGAATCCGCAGTGCCTCCGATTCGGGTCCGACCCCTATCATCGATGAAGGTCGGAAATCCTCCGTTATTGCAGACGTAGATCCGACCATCTGGTCCGAACGCGATGCCGTTCGGACCGCCCCCGGTATGGGCGACAACCTCAGCCGCCCCATTCGGTTGCACCCTGGTAACGGTGCCGCGCGCAATCTCGACGAGAATCACGCTTCCGTCGGGCATAGCAATCGGTCCCTCGGGAAACAACAGGCCAGTCGCAATCACTTCGATGTCGCTCATGGCGCGAAGACTATCCATTTCGATCGGGCCAGGGGAAGTCGAAAATTCTCGGACACGGAGCAGCTCGACCTAAAGTCGAACTGCCGTCTCTGAGCAACGCAGACTAGGAACAATGCCATGACCTCCCCGATCGAGCGCGAACAACTTCGCGCAAAATATCTCGCCGAACGCGACAAACGGTTGCGCCCCGACGGAAACGACCAATACGTCGAAATCACGGGTGATTTCTCCCGGTACCTCGAAGATCCGCACACGCCGGTCACGCCAAGGGAGCCACTGTTTGACGAAGTCACCTTTGCGTTCATCGGCGGTGGGTTCGCAGGGCTGCTCACCGCTGCACGCATGAAGCAAGAGGGCATCCACGATGTTCGCATCATCGAGAAAGGCGGCGATTTCGGGGGGGCATGGTACTGGAACCGTTACCCCGGAGCGCAGTGCGATACGGCGGCGTTCGTCTACCTACCGCTCCTCGAAGAGACCGGCCACATGCCGACCGAGAAATACACCCACGCGCCGGAAATTCTCGAACACTGCCGTCGAATTGGCCGTCACTTCGGACTGTACGAGAACGCGTGCTTCTCGACCGAGGTCACCTCGCTCGAATGGGACGCCGCCGTAGCCCGGTGGATCATCAAGACGAATCGCGGCGATGCTATGCGCGCGAAGTATGTTGCGATGGGCACCGGCCCGCTGCATCGCCCCAAGCTTCCCGGTATCCCTGGAATCGAGACGTATACAGGGAAGAGCTTTCACACGAGCCGTTGGGACTACGAGTACACCGGAGGGAATCCCGCTGGCGCTGCGCTCACCAGCCTCAGGGGAAAGCGAGTTGGCATAATCGGCACCGGAGCCACCGCTGTGCAGTGCATACCTCACCTTGCGCGCAGCGGTGCCGAGCTTTTCGTGTTCCAACGGACCCCATCGTCGATCGATATCCGCAACAACCACCCGATCGACCCTGAATGGTTCAAGACCCTCGAAGCTGGATGGCAGGCCAGTTGGCTAATGAACTTCACAACACTCCAGACCGGAGGAATGGTCGACGAGGACCTCGTGAAGGACGGTTGGACCGACATCACGAAACGCATTCGCGAGAAGCTCCTTTCGTTCCCGAACCCTGATCTCAGCCCGGAAACGCTCGAGCGGGCATATCACGAGAGCGATGACGAGAAGATGACGGAGATCCGGGCCCGGGTGGATCAGGTTGTCATTGACGCCCAAAAAGCCGAGGCCCTCAAGCCGTGGTATCGCCAGCTTTGTAAGCGTCCATGCTTTCACGACGAATACCTCGACGCATACAACAGCGAAACTACACATCTGATCGATACCGACGGCAAAGGCGTCGAGAAGATCGATGAGACCGGTCTCTTCGTCGGCGGAAAGCACTACGAACTTGACTGCATTATCTACGCGTCGGGATTCGAAGTAGGTACGGACTTCGCCCGTCGATCGGGGTTCGACACCATCGGACGTCAGGGGCGCAAGCTTTCGGACCATTGGGCCGATGGAATGCTAAGTCTGCATGGGATCCACATGCATGGGTTTCCGAACCTTTTCGTAGTCGGCCCAGCGCAGGGGGCAAATCTCATCTCGAACGTGCCTCACAACCTCACCGAAGCAGGCATCACTATTGCGAAGATCGTTCGTCATGCGATCGATGCTGGCCAAGCGACAGTCGAAGTCACCGACGAAGCTGAGCGCGACTGGGTCGCCAGACTTGTATCAGGAGGTCGTCGATTTGGGAACCAGCCCGACTGCACCCCCGGCTACTACAACTTCGAGGGCAAGGACTCGGGCCGTCGGGGACTGTTGAACAGTATCGGGTATCCCGATGGACCGGTTGCGTACTTCCACTACATCGACGAATGGCGAAACAGCGGAAAGTTTGCCGGACTCGAATTCTCCCCTGTCCCCTGACCGGCCATTACAGGCGCTAGTGAGTGTGCTGGTCGGACGGGATGTGTGAGGTTTCCAAGCCCCGGAGAGCGAAGAACACCGACCCGCTGGCCGCCCGCGCCACATGCCGACCGATCGTGGTGTGGGAGTACCAAAACCTGAACCACTCAAACGGCGTGCGATTCGCGCCGAGCAGACGAGCGGTGATGACCGCATTGGTCCCGCCGTGGGCGACGCAAAGAACCTTCGGGCCGTTCGTTCGCTCGACCGCGGTTCCGTGGATGGCTGACCAGGTCGGAATCGCGTGATCGTTCTCGACAATGCCGTAGCCGGCCAGGAACGTTTCGAGATCTCGGTTGATGCGTTTTTGAAATTCGTCGATTCGCTCGCCGCCGGGTAAACCTGTCCAGCGATCCTCCAGCGCGAGAAGGTCTTCGTTTTCGTAGGCTTGTGCGACGTCGGTCCTCGGCCATCCGTGCCACGGAGGATCCTTGATCTCCTCAAGCCACGCAGCGATGACTTCTTCTCGATCCAGACGCTGCAGCAGCGGCGCCACGGTTTGGCGAGCACGAAGCATCGGGGACACATAGATCTCATCGAAATGCTCCAGGACCAACGCGTCGGCCAGTAGCTCGGCTTGGTGAAAGCCCAGCTCACTCAGTCCGGGGTCGCTTCCCTGATGCAATTCGTCGACGTACCACTGCGGTTGTGCGTGGCGAACAAGGGTTAGTTCCATCACCATCGACCTTAGCGACCTCGCCGCACGACCGCGCGAGTTTGCGAGCACAATAGACACGTGAAACTCGAGCTCAACACGCCCGGACTGCTCTTTCCCGCAATTTCGTTCCTGTTGCTCCCGTACACCAACCGCTATCTCACCCTCGCAAACTTGATTCGAAATCTGCAGCGGCAGTGGGAATCAGAACGCAATCAGCGCCACCTGGACCAGATCAAAGTGTTGCGTCGCAGAGTCCTCCTGATTCGGTGGATGACCACCTTTGTTGTGTTGGCGATGCTTTGCAACGTCATCTGCATCCTGACCCTGTTCGAAAATTGGGACACCGTCGCCCGCCCCCTCTTCATTCTGGCGATGGTGTCGCTGGTCGTGTCCCTGTCGATCTCGCTGTTCGAGATTCAACTTTCGACCGAGGCACTCAATCTGCAGCTCGGCATGATCGACGAGCACGAGCGATGAACCCGGTCGTACTTCCTGAGTTCTCGGGATTGCTCTTCAACGGCATCGTGGTCACGGACGGCGAGTCACTCAACCTCGGGTGGATCGCCGCTGACGCGGGGGTGATAACGGCCATGGGCACCGGAGATCCGACCGACAATTCAGGTTCGCGGTTTGACGCCGCGGGCCGCATGGTGTTCCCGGGGTTTATCGATCTTCATTGTCACGGCGGCGGCGGGGCCTCGTTTAGCGCCACGTCGCAGGCCGAGATTCGCACCGCCATCGACTTCCACCGCAAGCACGGGACCACAACCATCGTTGCTTCGCTGATCTCGGCTCCACACGATGAGCTCATGCGGTCGTGCGAGATGCTCGGCAACTTCGCCAGAAGCTCAGACATAGGAGGCATTCACCTTGAAGGCCCGTACCTGGCTCACGCACGGTGCGGAGCGCACGACCCACGGCACCTTCGCCAGCCCTCGCTAGAGGAACTGGAGGAACTGGTATCAGTAAGTAAACATACGATCGTTCAAGTCACCATCGCGCCAGAATTACCAGGCGCGCTTCATGCGATCCGATGGCTCGTCCGAAACGGAATCGTCGCAGCCGTCGGCCATACCGACGCCACGGGCGGTCAAGTCACCAAGGCCATCGAGGCTGGAGCCACGCTCGCCACCCATCTCTGCAACGCAATGCCACCGATGCATCACCGCGAACCATGTGCAGTGTTCGCGCTACTTCACGACGAACGCGTCGCCGTCGAGATCATCAACGACGGCGTCCATCTCCACCCTTACGTCGTCAGTACCCTCGCTGCGCGCGCAGGCCGCCTCCGCACGGTATTCATCACCGACGCGATTGCGGCGGCAGGTGAGGGCGACGGCCCGTATGAACTCGGTGGATTAGCCGCCATCGTCACCGACGGGGTGGCTCGACTCTCGAATGCGGTCGGCACGATCGCCGGAAGCACCCTAACGATGGACGTAGCCGTACAAAATGCGCTGCGAGGCGGCTTGCGTCCGCAAGATGTCGCTGCCGCCGCGGCGACGGTACCGGCGCGTGTACTGGGTCTCGGAGACCGTGGGTCAATCGCCGTTGGTAAGCGCGCCGATCTCGTGGTTCTGTAACGCCGTTACGCCTTCGTTGCTTCCTCGCCGAACGGACCGATGGATTCGAGAACAAGCGTCGGCGCTCCTGCTTCCATCGCCTCGGCGAGGTTGATGTGTGCGGTGAACCCCCATGCAGCATCTCCTTCGGGATCAACCAGGCGCTGACGGAGAACCCAGCGGTCGGCCTCTTCCGTGATCGAGAAATACTTGGCACTCCTTGCATCGGAGTCGGTCGAGATCGTCCCGTACGTCGACCAATATGCGCGCATGATATCAATAAGTTGTAGCTGCGACCACCCAGTTCGTTCAGCCAAAACAGCAAAACCTTTTCGCGCCAACACGTCGACCCAGCCAAACGCTGCGGTGCGCATGGCGGTCTTCCAAGCTTTCGGTGGACCTGACATCGCAGGACCGGCTTTTTGTTCGCGCTGAACCGGATCGACGCCCGACAGACGCTCCCACTCTTCGAGCAGACTCGCGTCGACCGCGCGAAGAAGCCCGGCCAACCATTCGATGACGTCTTCGAGCGCGTCGGTGTATGCATCGCTCGACAGCGAACGATCCAATGAGCGCCATACATCGGAAAGGTAACGGAGCAGCAAACCTTCCGATCGTTCGATCTTGTAGCGGTTGACAAACCCCGCAAATGTCTCGCCGCTTTCGAGCATTTCGCGCAGAATGCCCTTCGGTTCCGGCCGCTCGTGCATCCACGGATGGTTCGCCTGGTAGGTCTCAAAGCACGCAGCGAGTACATCTCCAAGCGGCTTCGACCAGGTAATGCCATCGAGGAGCTCCAGCCGTTCTTCGTAACCGACGCCCTCCGATTTCAGTCGGCCGATCTCGGTTGCTCGCGCCGCCTTTTCCTGCGCGATCAAGATCGCCATAGGGTTTTCGATCACGGATTCGATCACGCTCACCACGTCCAGCACGTAGGTCGGATCCTCACGCTCGAGCGTTGATATCACCTCAATCGCAAAGGGGCCGAGAGGACCGGTAAAGCGGAGCTCCATACGTTCGTCGCCGCCTCCCTCGATCAACGAACCGATCTGAACCCCTTGGCAGGTTCCGTCAGCGGCGCGTTGTCGTTGTGCGACACCAGCGGCCTCAAGGCTCCGATACACCTCAATGGCGCGCAGTTTGTGCGCGCGCTTACGGTCTGTCGAGTCGTGGTTCGTCGCCAGAAGATCTTTCAACACGTCTACGCCATCGGGTCGAGAAAGAACGCTGGCCACAAGATTCGGCGTTACTCGGAACCGACTTACCAGCGGCTCCGGTGCGGCCGCTATCAGACGCTGAAACGTCGCCTCGTCGTAGTGCACGAAGCCCTTCGGAGGTTCTGCGCGTTTCACCTTACGCCGTGCTTTCGGGTCGTCACCGGCTTTCGCCAGGGCACGCTCGTTGTCGATCACATGATCGGGCGCCTGCGCCCAGACGTGACCGTCGGGGTCGAAGCCTGGTCGGCCGGCGCGCCCGGAAAGTTGGTGGAACTCTCGGGCTCGAAGCGTCCGCACCTTGTTTCCGTCGTATTTAGTCAGTGCACTTAACAGCACGGTCCGAATCGGAATGTTCACGCCGACCCCTAGCGTGTCGGTGCCACAAATGACGGGAAGCAGCCCTTCGCCAGCCAGTCGTTCGACCAATCGCCGGTACCGGGGCAGCATGCCCGCATGATGAACTCCGACGCCGTTGCGTAGGAACCTTCCCAGCGACTGGCCAAACCCCGTGTTCAAGCGCTCACCCTTCAGCGCTTCGGCGATGGCTTCGCGCTGGGGCCGGGTCGTGAGCGGCAGGCTCGTCAACGATTGCGCACGTTCGATCGCGTCGGCTTGCGAGCCGTGCACCAGGTACACCGGCGACAGTCCTTCCTTCACGGCCTCTGTAATGCTGTCGGCGACCGTCGTCTGACGCCACTGGTGATACAGCGGGGTGGGACGCTTCACACTGGTGACGTTGGCAACCGACCGAACAGTCCGCGTTTCGAGATCGGTGATGATCGCAGATATGTCACCCAGGGTCGCCGAGGCCAGGAGGAATTGGGTCTTCTTGAGGCATAGCAGGGGTACCTGCCACGCCCAGCCCCTATCAGCTTCGGTGTAGTAGTGGAATTCGTCGAGACATGCGAAGCCAAATCCGCCTGCATCGCCGATCGCCAATGCCTGATTCGCCAACACCTCGGCGGTACAGACCAGGATCGGCCCCTCCCGGTTGATAGATGCATCGCCAATCGCCAGCCCGACCTCAGAGGCACCGAAAAGGTCGACCAGGTCGAAAAACTTCTCGGCGACCAGTGCTTTGATCGGTGCAGTCCATACGGAACGTTCTCTGCGATTTCGCGCCAGGGCGATGCCGAGCATGGCAACGGTGGACTTCCCGCTACCGGTCGGCGTCGCCAATACGACGTGCTGCCCTTCGCCCAATGCGAGCGCAGCCTCCTCCTGGTGCGGGTACATCGGACGACCCTGGTCTGCAACCCACGACGCAAAGGCGTCTATGACCTCGAGGGGGTCCGACCCGATTGGCGGAAGTTGGTCGATGAACGCAGTCACCGACCGAGTGTCTCACATGGGCGCGGTAGCGCAGCGGGAAGTGTCATTCTGAACACGGTGATTTCGAGCAAGCTTCCGACGAGACTTTCCAGAACTGGCCACCATCGAGTTGCCCGGGCACGGTTCGCATTTCTGTGCGTGATCTTATTTTGGTGGCTGCCTGCGCCCGGGGCGAGTGCCCACGCCGAGCTTCTGTCAACAAACCCGGCTTCGGGCGCTGAGCTTGCGTCATCACCGAAGACGATTCGGGTCCTCTTCAGCGAAGGCGTCAAACCGCTTTCGGGAGGGTTACGGCTCGTGCGAGATGATTCGGTCCAGATCTCTACGCCGTCGCCGCAGCATGTCGAGAACGGTTTTGTAGTTTCGCTGCCGAGACTCGACCCGGGTGCCTACGTATTTGGTTGGCGCGTCGTGTCCGACGACGGCCATCCGATCCGTGGTGCGTTCACGTTTCGGGTGGGCAGCGTCGGCGATCAGTCAATCGCTGCCTCCCTCGCGCAGACCTTGCTTGCAGGTCCTACTCGCGACAGCGTTACGGGGGCCGCTTACACCGCAGCACGGGTGGTTCGGCTGCTAAGCACGCTTGGCATCACCGGGCTTGTCGTCATGTTTGTCGTACTCGGCGCAACGGTCTTGTCGGAGCGAAGATTCTCTCGGCTGCTCCGCCAAACCGTTGTCGCGGGGATTGGGGCAGAGCTTGCTGTCTTGCTCCTGTACGGACCGTTCGTAAGCGGACGCACGATCTCCGCTGTCTTGGATGGCGTGCTGCTCGACTACACGCTTCACGACACGCTCGGACAGGTTTGCGCCGCACGAATTGTTTCTCTTCTTGTTCTGGTGACTGTGTGGGCAAGGCGTCCACATGCACGCGACAAGATTCAGATTGTTTTCGCGATTGCAGTCGCAGTGGTCGTCGCAGCGACACAGTTGATTCCGGGTCACGCCACAGTTGGAATGTGGTCGTTGGCCTCCACCGTGGCGATGTTCCTGCACGTGTTGGCGGCGGGAGTTTGGCTCGGCGGACTCACTGTGCTCGGCGTGGCGGTTCTGCGAGGAACTCGTCTCGACCGAGTTGCGGCGTCTCGGTCGTATTCGGCACTTGCCACCGCAGCGCTTGCGGTCGTCCTTTTGACAGGTGCCTTTTCCAGTGCTCGCCAGGTCGGGAGTATCCGTGCTCTCACCACAACCACATTCGGGCGCATTCTGGTGGTCAAGCTTGCCCTGGTCGCAATCACGATTCTTCTTGGTTTGCGCAATCGACGTCGTCTTCCGACCATGGGGACACTACTCGGGGAAACAACGTCCGCGTTTCGCCGCGGCGCGCTTCGGGAGGCGTCATTCTCCGTCACCATTGCCGTCGCCGCAGTCCTGCTCGGCACCGCTCAGCCAGCTCGTGACGCCGTCCGGGTACCCGTTTCAACCACTATCGAAACCCCGAACCTACTCATCGATTTGACCGTCGAGCCAGCAAATCGCAAGGGCACGTACGAAATCCACGTCTACACGTTGGATCGAACTGGACTCCCCTCAGCTGTCGACTCCATGCGGGTGTTTGCCTCGTTACCCGAGAAACAAGTCGACCGACTCCCGATCGTGATTCAACGGGCGGGGTCCAACCACTTCCAGGCACTCGGGGCCGACCTCGCCGTGCCGGGAGATTGGAGATTTGAAGTGCAGGTGTCAGTCGACGCGTTCACCGAGGTTTCCGGCGCTGCGCGCCTCTCCATCCGATAAGACGAAAAAGGGCCGGCGAGGTGCATTCAGTTCAAAGCCCCGCGTTCGTCAGGGTAAGTGGTCGCTCAACCCGAAGTCGCCGATCTGACTCGAACATGCCTTCTAGGCTCGTCCGATGTCCATACGTTTGGTGAGTTCGGATTTGTCGGATCTCCGTGGTTTGCGAATGCCTGCCGAAGGCAGTCCTCATGAGCGTACGTTGATTGCATTCCCGTGCCGCAAAGATTTCTGGCGAGATCGGCTCCGCCAGGGTCAGCTGGCCTGGTCTCACGTCGCACGCACGATTGCCGAGTATGAACCAGTCACGATGCTCGCTCGACCAGAGGACCTCGAATTGGCCGCAGATCTCTGTGCACACCCCAACGTCAACGTCGTGGGAATACCGCTCGATGACGCCTGGTTGCGAGACTGCGCACCGATCTACGTCACCGGCCACGACGTCGACGCGACGCCACGCCGCGTCGCTGTTGACTTCGGGTTCAACGGATGGGGTGAAAAGTTTGTCCCCTTCGACACCGACGATCAGGTGCCGAGGCGGTTGACCGAACTCGCCGGTCACGACACCGTTCACGTGCCGATGATCCTCGAAGGCGGGTCCATCACAGTCGACGGAGAAGGCACGCTCATTACGACCGAACAGTGCCTCCTCAATATGAATCGCAATCCCGACCTAACCCGACGCGAAATCGAGCATGTTCTCGAATCCTCCCTCGGCGTCGAGAAAGTCATTTGGATTCCGTACTCGATAGATGATCGAGACACCGATGGCCATATCGATCTTGTGGCGATGTTCATCGACGGCGGGCGTGTTCTCTGGCAGAACTGCAGCGACAAGAGCGACCCAGAGTACGAGCGACTCGCTATCTCACGGCGCTGCCTTGTCGGCACCGAAGATGCACGCGGTCGGCCGTTGGAACTCGTCGAGCTACCCGTTCTGCCGTATTGCGAAGTGGCTGGCGAGCGGTTCCCCGTGCCCTATTGCAATCTCTACCTCTGCAACGGAGCGGTAATCGTTCCCATAACCGGCCACGAGGCAGACACTGACATGCTCGACATCATCGCCTATTGCTATCCCGGACGCGATGTCGTCGGGGTTCCCGGCGACATCATCGCCTACGGCGGTGGGGGGCCGCACTGCATGACCCAACAGGTGCCGGTATTCCCCAGCCCTCCTTGAGTCGTGCATCTCCGACCAACATGCATGCGCGCGTATAATTACCCTTCGGTGTGTGTAACGAGTGTCTCGCCCATCCACTCGCGCAGCGTGTTTTTGAGTTTGATCTGCTGAATGAAAATGTCGTGTTCCGGCCCGGCCGGGTTCGCCGACTGGGGTGCCTTGAAGTAGAAGCTCAACCACTCCTGAAGGCCGCCTTCGCCCGCGCGCATGGCAAGATCCATGAAGAGCGCGAGGTCGAGCACGATCGGCGCGGCGAGGATTGAGTCGCGGCACAAGAAGTTGACCTTGATCTGCATTTCGTAACCCATCCAGCCGAAGATGTCGATGGCATCCCAACCTTCTTTGTTGTCTCCGCGCGGCGGGTAATAGTTGATCCGGACGACGTGATCGACGTTGCCGTAGAGGTCGGGGTACACCTCGGGTTGGAAAATGGTGTCGAGGACGCCGAGCTTGGACACTTCTTTGGACTTGAAGTTCTCGGGGTCGTCGAGAACTTCACCGTCTCGGTTCCCCAAAATGTTGGTGGAATACCAGCCCCGAAGACCGAGCATCCGAGCCTTGAACCCGGGGGCGAGGATTGTCTTCATCAGGGTCTGGCCGGTCTTGAAGTCTTTGCCGCAAATCGGAACACCCTGTCGTTGGGACAGTTCGGTGATGCACGGAAGATCAACAGTCAGGTTCGGGGCACCGTTGGCATATGGCACGCCCGACATCAACGCGGCATAGGCATAGATCTGCGATGGCGAGATGTTGAGGTCGTTTGAGTTCAACCCGGCCTCGAATGACTCGATCGTGTTATGGACCGCCGAGGGCTCCTGGTACGCCTCGGTTGACCCGCACCACACGATCACGACGCGATCGAGTTCGTTCTCCGACTTGAAGCGCTCGATGTCCGCCATCACCTGCATGGCGAGGTCGAACTTGGTCGCCCCGGTCTTGACCCGTTTGCCATCGAGACGCGATACCCACCGCTGGTCGAACACGGCGTCCATAGCGACGATGCCTTCCAGTTCGCGAGAAAGCGGTGCGAGATCTTCATTGCTGAGCACGCCGGCGGTGCGCGCGGCCTCCAGCGCGTTCGACGAGATTGGATCCCATCCGCCGAACACAATGTCGTCGAGACCAGCGAGCGGCACGAAGTCCTTGATCATCGGGTTGCGCCCGTCTTCGCGTTTGCCGAGACGGATGTGTGCCATCTGCGTGAGCGAGCCGATAGGCAGGTTGAGTCCTTGGCGGGCGGCAAGGACGCCGGCGTAGAGGGTCGTGGCGACCGCACCCATTCCCGGGGTGAGGATGCCAAGCCGGCCGCTGGCTGGAGCAATCGTTCGAGCAGTCATGGACCTACTTTTTCAAATGAGCAACTCGTAAGACAAACGTAGTTGCTATAAGCTTTGCTAATGCTTCATGCGCTGCCGAATCTCACCGTCCATCAACTTGTCTACGTCCAGGCCGCGCTTCGTTCTCCGAGTTGGACCGAAGCCGCCGTTGATCTCGGCGTGACCCAATCGGCGATGAGCCAGGCGATAGCCGAAATCGAGCGACGACTCGGAGTAGCGCTCTTCGATCGTCGAGGGCGTTTTCGCGTGCCGACCCTCGCCGGCTCCGCCGTCGGCGCCGTTGCGAGCGAGATCATCGCGTCGATCGATGATCTGACGGGGCGTCTCGTCGAAATTGAAACCGGAACGCGGGGGGTCCTGCGGATCGGAATGATTGACACCGCAGCATTGGGCCTGCTCGCCGAGCCTCTCAGCGCGTTCCGAACCGCGAATCCTGCGGTGCGAACGACACTTCTCGTTGAGCCGTCCGTCCCGCTCACCAACAGGGTCCGGAACGGAGAACTGGACCTCGCTGCAGTGGTGATACCAAACCCGGCGCTAGCCGGCGATGAGGAGAACTTTGAGATTCAGCGTGTCGACCGCGAGCCAATCTTTGTCTATGCCCCGCCCGGAGTGTCGGGCCACGGTGGGTCCTGGGGCCCCTGGGTCATGTACCCGGCCGGATCGCAGACCCGCAGTCTTATCGAGCAGGCTTTGTCCGCTCGCGGAATCGACCTCACTGTCGAGGCCGAATCAAGCAACCCCGACGTGCTGCGCCAAATGGTCCGGCTTGGGGTCGGGTGGTGCGCACTCCCGGCCAGCGTCGCCGAAAACGGCCCGCAGCCACTGCTGCGCGCCGATCCACAGCCATTGACAACCCGAACGATCGCGCTTGTTCGGCGCCGCAACGCATTACAGAACGGATCGGTGGAGTTGTTCCGCAGCCAGGTCGCCAAAACGAGTTCGATGTTGCCGGCAGTTCTAACCAAACCCACACCTTCTAGGGTTTGACTGGAACTACTTCCCCGCGTTGTCCCTGGAGGCATCATGATTCGTCCCCGTCTTGCTACTCTCACCGCCGCTGCCTGCAGCGTCGCCTTCCTGGGCTCGGGACGGGCCGACGCAGCGGCGAAG
>JANOYY010000011.1:0-4599 GCA_031429095.1 Acidimicrobiia bacterium
CCCGGCATCGCCGCAGTGATGGCATGCAGATCGCGACGCTTGCGGCTGATCTCCAGCAATGCGTTCGTGAACTCGTTGGTCCAGGTGCTCGGCGACGCCTTGGCCTTTCCCGTCTTCGCATCGAAACCCGCAGGCACGTCGTGAAGATTCTTCTCCTCGTCGTTCTCGGCGAAACGGTAGCCCTTCCCTTTCTGGGTCAGGCAATGCACCACGATCGGGCCATCGAATTCCGATGCATCACGAAGCACGGACTCCAGCATCGGAAGGTCGTGCCCGTCGATCGGACCGACGTAGCGGACACCGAGGTTCTCGAAGAACGCCAGCGGTTCGTCGATCACTTCGCGCAACGCTGACTTCACACCCTTGACGGTGCGCTTGCTGATCTGTCCGACGAGCGGAAGGTTCTCGATGATCGTCTCGGACTTCTTCTTCCCTCGTGCGTAGCTCGGCTTCGTTCGAATGCGGGTGACGGTGCGGGTGAGCCCCGAGATGGTCGGCGCGTAGGAGCGGCCGTTGTCGTTCAGGACGATGAGCACGCGAGCGTTGGAGTGGCCCAGATTGTTCAGTGCCTCATAGGCCATGCCGCCGGTCATCGAACCGTCGCCGATCACCGCGACGACGCGACGGTCCTTGACGCCCTGCGCCTTCAACGCCTCCGCCATTCCGTGGGCGTAGGACAGCACGGTTGAGGCGTGGGAGTTCTCGATCCAGTCGTGTTCGCTCTCGTTGCGATTCGGATACCCCGACATGCCTCCGGGTTGGCGAAGTGCGGCGAAATCGCCCTTGCGTCCGGTGACGATCTTGTGCACATAGGCCTGATGTCCGGTGTCCCAGAGGAGCAGGTCTTTCGGCGAATCGAACACCCGGTGGAGCGCAAACGTGAGCTCGACCACGCCAAGGTTCGATCCAAGGTGTCCGCTGTTCTCGCTGACCGCTTCGACGATGAAGTCGCGAACCTCTCCCGCCAGCTCACTCAGCTGTGGGTAGGTGAACCGGCGAAGGTCGTTCGGGGTGGAGACGGCATCAAGAAGCACTGACGACAACGCTACCCCCGGGGCCGATCATGTTCGTGCTGGCGGGACGGCCAAAGCAGTGACGCTGGTCATGCGGTGAGCCGCCCGTCGGGGTGATCATCGTTCAGTCGAATCGTCGGGGGCGAACGAGCTTGAACCCCATCGCCAGCTTCCGCGAGGTTGTCACCCGGACTCGCTCCGTGAACACGTCGTAGTTGGCTTCCTCGATCTTGTCGAGGATCCCGCTGTAGAGATCTCGTGCTGCCTGAATGCAGCGCTGCGACGTGGGGGGAAGCATCGCCGTGCCGATGTCCGCGCTGACGTACAGCTCGCGGCACCGGGCGATCTCGAAACGCATGAGTTCCTTCCAGGCGTCGTCGGCCACGCGGCGACGCGGATCGGCCCCGAACTTCTCGAGATCCTCCTGGGGAATGTAGATCCGTTCCCGGTCCAGGTCCTCGGCGACGTCACGCAGGAAGTTCGTCAGTTGGAACGCATCGCCGAGATCGCGAGCGTGGGGCGTGGCCTTCGCGAGGTCGCGCGGTTCGAGGATCGGAAGCATCATCTCGCCGATGACCGCAGCCGAGCCGTCCATGTAGTGCTGCAGATCGGCGTACGTCGGATACGTCTGGACAGTGAGATCCATCGTCATCGAACGGAGGAATCGGCGAAAGCAGTCAACATCGATATCGAACGCCCGCACCGTATGGACAACGGCTTTGAGCACTGGATGCTCCGACCGCCGGGCGTCGAGATCGGCCAGAAAGCGATCACCGAACGCTGCGAGCGCCGCGGCGCGAGCATCGGTGGAGGCATCGGAACCAAGATCGTCGACGATGTCGTCGGCGTACCGGCAAAAGCCGTACAGGGCGTGGACGTGATGGCGCTTGATCCGGGGAAGGATGTTGGTCGACCAGTAGTACGTGGTGCCACTGCGCTTGTTGAGCAAGCGACAGACCTCGTAGCTCTCCTCCAACGTGACCCAGTCGGACACCGAGATCGGCAGCGTCGGCTCGGCACCAGCGGCGTTCAGCGAGGTGCCTCGTGAACGGTTGGGCCAGCGAAGATCCGGCAGCTTCATCGCCGATAGTCTGCCTCGCGGCGCCTGTGGGCGCAGCCAGGTCGTTTCGCTCAGTTGAGTTCAGCGACCCGCTCGGCGGCGAGACGTCCCGAGAGGAGCACCATCGGGACCCCGACGCCAGGGACCGTGGACGAGCCAACGAACACCAAACCGGGGACCCGCTTGTCGGTGTTCTTCGCCCGGAACGGGCCGGTCTGGAAGAAGCGATGCGACAGAGCGAATGGGGTACCCATGGCCATTCCCTGGCGTTCCCAATCCGTCGGGTCGTAGGCATGACTCACTTCGATATCGGACGCGGTCGCCGGATAGCCGAGGTCGACAACCCGCTGTTGCAGGCTGGTAGTGATGCGCTCACGCTCGATGTCCCAGTTGATGCGGCCGCTCAAGTTCGGGATCGGCTCGAGGACGTAAAGGATGTGTCGGCCGTCCGGCGCCAACGATGCATCCGCCTGCGTCGGGACCGTCACGAGCAACGACGGGTCGGGCATGCGGGTGCCGTCGTCGAGAAGAGCTTCGAACGCCTCCTTCCATTGCCCACCGAAGTGAATGTTGTGATGCTCGGTTCCCTTCGGAAGCTCGCCCTTGACGCCGGCCAGCCACAGCAGACACGACGGCGAATAGTGACCCTTGCGAAGCACACGCGGCGCCTCAAGTTCGGGCAGCATCGACGAATACGCCACAGGGGTATCGGCGTTCACCACCACCACATCGGCACTGATCACGGTGCCATCGGTGAGGCGTACGCCGCGTACTGCGCCGTTGCCACCTGCGGCTCGCAGCACACGGTCGACCTCGACGCCGTACTGGAACGACACCCCGCCCTTCTGCGCCGCCTCCTCCAATCCTCGGGCAATTGCATGCATGCCGCCCTCAGGGAAGTACACGCCGGCGACGGAGTCCATGTACGTGATGACGGCGTACGCACCGAGGGCTTGATACGGAGATAAGCCCGCATACATTGCCTGGAACGAGAAGATCTTCTGCAGGCGCGGGTCCTTCAGATACTTGGCGACGAGTCCGTGAAGCTTGGCGAAGCCGCCGAGCTTGAGCAGCTTCAGCCCCGGAGTGATGGGCCGGGCGAGATCGAGGACGGAGTTGAAGTTGCGGTCGATGAAGTTGGGCGTTTCGACCTCGTAGAGCTCGGTCAGCCAATCGACCATCTTGTGGAAACCCTCGGCGTCCTTCGGACCCGAGAACGTTCGGATTTCTTCCGCCATTGCCTCACGGCCGTGCCACACACGCACCTCCCCGCCGCCCTCGTTCGGCGAGAACGTGGCGCGGTAGGACGGGTTGACCGGACGGATGGTGACGTGATCCTCCATGGCGGCACCGGCCGCGGCGAAGACGTCGGACAGGATCCCGGTCATGGTCAGCACGCACGGGCCGTTGTCGATCCGATAGCCACCGTCTTCAATCAGGCCCGCCCGGCCGCCCGGGATCAGGCTGCGCTCCAGCACGGTCACCTCGTGCCCCTGACCGACCAGGTTGCAGGCGGCGGACAAACCGCCGAGTCCCGCACCGACGACAACAACTCTCTTACCCATGGCTTCAGTCTCTCGCTCTTTGCGTGGCAACTTCAGCAGCGGATGCGTTTTCGCGTGGGCTTCCCCGGCTCAGCGGTCGCGGTCGGTCACGTAGAACGCCAAGGAAATCAGCGACTCCACGGCGAGCGGGGTCAACCCGCTCGCCCGGATGGCCGTGATCGCCTCGTCGCGAAGCTCGCCGATCTGGGCCTCTACGACCGAGGCCGCGCCGGTGTCGACGAGGATCTCCTGGATGGCCGCGATCTCGTCGGGGTGAAGGTCGGTGTGGCCGATGCGGTCGAGCAGGTTCCGCTGCGCAGGCGTGGCCGCGGAGAGTGCACGGGCGACCAAGGCGGTGGGCTTTCCTTCCCGCAGGTCATCACCGACGGGTTTGCCGGTCACGCTCTCGTCGCCCAGCGCACCGAGGAGATCGTCCTTCAGTTGGAAAGCCTCGCCGAGCGGTAGCCCGTAGGCCGACAGCGCCGCGTCGAAGTGTTCGTGCTGGCCGGCGAGCGCGGCACCGAGGTGGAGGGGCCGCTCAATGGTGTACTTGCCCGACTTGTAGGTGCAGATCCGCTTCGCTGACTCCACGCTCGGCCCTCCCCGGACGGTGCCGAGCAGGTCGAGGTACTGCCCGATGTTCACCTCGATGCGAAGCTCCGTAAAGATCGCCTGTGCGGCGCGCGGGAGATCGTTCATGAGGAGATCGGCGTACACGAACGCGAGGTCGCCGACCAGGATCGCGACTCCTTCGCCGAAGCGGCGGCCCTCGGCCCGCCAGCCGTTTCTCTGGAGGGCGTCGAAGAACTGGACGTTGACGGCATCCATCCCGCGCCGGCGTAGCGATGCGTCCATGACGTCGTCGTGCACCAGCGCAAAGGTGTGCAGCAACTCCAGCCCCGCTCCGGCGTCGACGACGTTGTGATCGAAGGGGTCGCCGCCGGCGCCGACGAATGCCCAGTGGCAGAACGCGGGGCGAAGG
>JANOYY010000012.1:0-10486 GCA_031429095.1 Acidimicrobiia bacterium
CGGGTGTTTGCCCCAGGCTGTGATGAGGACCGAGGTCCCGACGATGGAGTCAGGCTCGGACAAGACTTCGAGGAAACGATTGATGTCGTCGGAAGTGATGCCGAGATCGACTAGACCTTGGCGGACTTGGCGGGTGTTCGCAGCTATTACCTGGGCGAATCCAGTACCGCCGGAATCGAATGCGACGTGGCCGCTTGCGCCGGTTTCAACGAGGCCGCGGGTGCGGAGATGTCGCCAGGCATTCGCTGCGAAATCGTTGGCTCCGCCCCGGTCGGACAGGAGACGATTGAATGCGGTTGCCATGCGAACGATGAGTTCGTGGTTGGGCCCGTGACGGTCTGTCGTTCGCACCTCGCCCGTGTCAAAGTCTTCGACTACGAGCCAGCCTCCGGGTGCGAGCCGGTCGACAAGTTGATCGAGGACTTCCAGTCGGGCTGGGATGTGCTGGAGCACGAGCCGCTCGTGGATCAGGTCCCATGGGCCCTCGGGGATGGGTCCGGTGACGAGGTCGAGTTCGCGAACTTCGAGTTGTGGGCTGTCGTCGTGTAGGAACCATCGGGTGTCGAGATCGATGGCCGTCACGTGGCCGGCCGGGCCAACTTGGCGAGAGAGCCATCGGGCGATTGAGCCACCCCCGCATCCGATCTCGAGACAACGGGCACCTCGGCTGACCCCGACGCGACGCAAGTGGCTTATCGACACCGAGTCCAGTGTCATCTCGAGCCCCTCGAATCGTGCGACCGTCTCCGGACTCGTGTTAGTCATCAAGTAGGACGAATCCGACACTTCGATCACCTCTACCGTTTAACGCTGGCACAACCCGCGACGGTTGCCAAGTCGCGCCTGTATGCGTCGAGCGGACCGGCTTGTCTGCGCCCGTCCGGTGACCGCTCGTAAAGGGTTGATATGTCGTGAACCCCCTGCGGGTTCGCTGAGATCTGCGGGTTCGCCTCAGCCCTTTCGGTGGGCCGCGGCGATCGCCGCGATGTGGCGGGCGTCGGAGCCGCAGCAGCCACCGAGGACGCTGATCTGTCCGTTGGCAGCGTGGAGTGCGGCGAGCTGGCCGCCGAACTCTGTGGGATCGCCATCGTCCAACTCGGTGCTGTCATCCAGTTCGGCGTGGCTTTGGCGTGACGCGTTCGCTCGGATTCCACGGATGCGTCCGAGACCCCCAGCGGAGCCGATGAGCACTGGGGTGAAATGATCGGGGTGCGCGCAATTGATCATGAAGTAGGCAGCAGCGGTATCGGTCTCGGCATCGACTAACTCGATGGCTTCAGGCAGGCTCATCCCGGACGGGAGGCGTCCGTCGGTTTCCACGGTGAAGGACACCACAGCGTGCATCGAACGTTCGCGCGCCGCTCGGACGAACCCGATTGCTTCTGCGACGTTCGTCAACGTCAGAGCGGTGAGAAGGTCGACCCCGCTGTCTGCCAACACTTCGACCTGCGGTCGATGGTAAGCCAATGCTTCGTCGGCACTTGCGGGACCGAGGTCGGAGTAGGCGTCCCCTCGCGGCCCAACACAGCCGCTCACGACCACTGTGGTGTCTGCTGCCGCATCTCGAAGCGCCAGCATGAACTCGGCAGCCCTCTGGTTGACCGCGCGAAGCCGAGCTTCGTCGTAGCCGAGCTTCATGCCCCAGTCACGGCTCGCGCGCCAAGTTGCGGTCTCGAGGACGAGGCCAAGTCGAGCATCGGCGCCGATCCGGAGATAGTCAGCGAAGTAATCGCGCAGCACCGCCTCACCCGAGGCGTGCTCATGCAGAACAAAGGATGCGAACTCGGGGAGATCGACTCCCCTGTTGAAGATCAGGTCCGTTTCGATTCCACCGTCGGTCACGAATAGGGGTCCACTCAACTGCGGTAACTCAACCAAGGCAGCCTCCCACCGATATGAGCGAACCGAACGTACCGAACGTACCGAACGTAGCAGCGCCCGGCGGCGCACGCAATGCTCCGACCACCCGCAGAACTGCCCCTTCGACCTGAGCCGATTCGGTCGTGGAACGCGTGGCGAGGAGTGCTGGGAAGCCCGGTGGATCATCCACCGCTGACGGTTGCCTGCCAGGCCCGCAGTGTAGATATTCGCTCGGCAAAGCGCGCTGGGGTCGTCGTCTGATAGGAAGGCCGCCGATCGGCCAGATCGGCCGTTCGTTTGGGGGCGTACCGATGAATCAGCTGGGGCAGGTCGACGAAACCGAGAAGTTTTTGAAGTCCTATCGATATCTGCGTTTGGGAATGGTGGGAGCGGCGGTCATCATCTTGGTCGCGGTGCTGATTGAATACCTGAAGACCGATGGGGGTTGCTTTCAGACATCGATCAGCGCGTACTACTACACGCCTGCTCGCGAACTGTTCGTGGGTGGCTTGATGAGCATCGGTCTGGCGCTGTTCGTCATCAAGGGCCGCACCGACTGGGAGGACGCTTGGTTGAACTTGGCCGGGATGTGTGCGCCCATCGTGGCGCTGGTGCCGACCACCGCGGTGGGGTCGTGCCTGTCCGTCGAAAGCCCGATGGGCGACGTATCGCCTTCGAACCTTCCGGCTTGGCTCATCTCATCGGTCAACAACAACATGTCGGCCCTGTTGTTGTTCTTCGTTGTCGCCTTTGTGATGGCGTTGGCTACGGGTGCTGCCCCGCGCGGCAAAACCGACAAGGGGTGGGCACCCTCTGTGGGATCGCTTCTTTCCCTGGCGGTGATCTGCGTGGCTGTCGTTGGTGCCTTCAATACCCGCTGGGCGCTTCGGAACCTTCATGGCCCCTCAGCCTTTGCGATGTTTGTGTTCCTGTGGCTCGCCGTGGGATGCAATGCGCTGGCTACGAAGGAGGCTGGCACGGCACGGTTCTTTCGGGTCTACGTCGGCGTCTTCGTGGCCATGCCGGTGATCGGAGGGTTATCAATGCTGATCTTTGGTGGGCATCGGGTATTCGCTGTCGAGGTCATCGAAATTCTGTGCTTCGTTGTGTTCTGGGCCGCGCAGACGGCGGCTCCGGCGCGCGTCGCTGTTGGTGGGTCAGCGCCGTAGCGGAGCAGCGCAACAAAACCCGTCGTACTACATGGACCTGCTCGGATGAGTCTCGTTTTGGTTCTCGTCGCCGCCGCAATCTCAAGTTTTGGGAAATCAGCGAGGTCCAAAATTCGAAGAAGTTCGCGCTGCGCTCGAAGCCGCCAGACGACTGGACCGCGACGTCGTCGTCCCGGCTGTCATTCTCGCGGAGCTGAATCGGGGCCCGCAGCACAATCAAACAGTTGACGCTTGCCTCAGCAGCGAAACAGCAATTTACGTTCGCGATACCGATCGACCATTTGCACGTCTGGTTGGCGGAGTCTTAACCGCCGCGAAAACTGGCTCAAAGGACATGGCCGACGCCCACGTCGTCGCGTCAGCGATAGACGCAGGCGGTGGAGTCATCATTACCGGCGACGAAGACGATCTGCAGCGTCTCTCTGGCGCATACAACAATATTCACGTAAAGGCGATCTAACCCTGCCCGCGAACCGGCTCAGGGCGCACACTTCGCTCAGGACGCTGGCGCCATTCAACGATCGTCGGCCTTCTCGACCCACCGATGAGCCTGCTCGGCTGGGCCGAAGTGTGCGGGCGGGAGTCGCGCAGACCGTTGTAATTCCGAAACTCGTGGGGTTGAGAGAAGTCGGACAGCTTCGGGCGACGCGTCCGGGAACCCTGGATCCGCGGGGCTTTGAGACTGACACCGAGGCGACCAGGCCGTGAACGTCCGCGAACGTGGTTCCCGGGAGACGTCCCACGGAGCTCGCCGCTGGCGTCCGTTTGCTTCCACGGCTCCCGGCGAGATGGCACGCGTCGCGCAACCGCGCGCCGTCCTCTCGCTGCCGGTGTGGGCGCAGCGCACGAGAAGTACCACGGCGCGTAGAGCCGGCAAACTGGGCAAAAACCGTCACAATTGCGGCCACTCTTCTGGGTCGCTAGCATCACGAGGACCGCAAGCAAAAGGAGTGGCTATGGCCGGACTGGTTAAGAAGAGTCTCAATACTCCGGACGAAACCCGTCCTTTCAAGGACGACATGGGTCAGTTGCAGGTTGTGAACGCGGAGAGCGGTGCAGTCGGCCGAGGGACTTTCCAGCCCGGCTGGCAGTGGTCGAAGCACGTGAAGCCGATCGCCGGTACTGACAGCTGTCAAGCAGCGCACATGGGCTATATGGTCTCCGGGCAGATGACGATCCGTATGGACGACGGTGAAGAACTTACCTTTGGACCCGGAGACTTCATGGCTGCATCACCCGGTCATGACGCATGGATCGTCGGCGACGAGCCATGCGTTCTCATCGACTGGCAGGGGTTCGCCGACTACGCGAAATCTCACTGACCCTTTGAGAACGTGGGGCCCCGCCTTTCGGAGCCTTTAGGAGCGCCAATCGTGCCTGGACCGGCCGACGCGGAGGCTCATTCATCGGCAAATGACTCGATCATTTCGAAACAATTAGGTTGTGACCTTCGAGATATCGAAAGCGTTATTCTCGTTGGATTAATCCACGAACCGTAACCCCACACACTTCCCCAGGCCTGTAGAAGGTTGTGAGCCGCTCATATCCGGCCGATAAGAGACGGTCATCGTCGGCAGTAGGGGAAGCGTGCGACACGGTGGAACTCCCGCCAACAACTTTGCCGACGATCCCGCCGTCACGCGTCGGCGCGACGGACCGTCGGGCCCTCCTCGCAGGAGCCGAAACAGGCCCGTTGTTGCGCCGCTGAAGAGGGGAGGTGCGGGTCGTCTTCCGTGTTGGCCTGGCGTCGACCCGCCGGGCTACTTCGCACGCCACGCCACCTCGCACGCCGTCGGCCACGCCGGGGTCTTTGCGCCGGTCTCCGCGCTCGTCGCGGTGATGCTCGCAACATCGCTTACGGTGCGGTATGCCCTGGATACGCCGAGTTCCGACGCCACCGAGTCTGATTCGTTGCCGTAACCGACAGGCCTTTTGCGCACGAGTCTTGTTGCCTTCGACCGCTGGCATCCATGGCCTTCTGATCGGGAGCCCGGATCGAGGTGTGACCACATTCAACAGCAGGAGGGGCGCGACCGGTCGGAACTCCCGGCGGGAACTTTGCTGACGATCAGGAGGTTTGACCTTTCGCGAGCATGGCCACGGTGGTCCGCACGAGTTCGACGAGGCGATGTTCAGCTCGCCGCACCCTCGTCTCGTGGAGCGCTCAAGTCGAGCTCCTTGAGGGTGTCGACCGGCGTGCCGGCATTGGAGTGGTGTTGCGCGAACGTGTGCCTGAACGTGTAGGGATTGATCGCGTCACGCGGGAGGGAACGCGATGTCCGGAGGCGTCTCGCTCGGGCGCGTCCAGGCGGGCCATGGCGTTGATCACTGGCCCCAATACCGTGTTGTGGGTGGGTGGATGGTGTCAAAGTGGGTGGGGCCAGTGGGCGTGATGCCCGTTTGACGTGCCATTTCGGCATCTTGCGTTTGATGACTCGTCGGGGTTGGCTCGTCTGCAGGGGGGCGCCGACAGAAGCTCGCGTATGGTGTGGGCCTGGTAGCCGTCAGGATCGTGAGGGGGGAAAGTGGCCCTCAGAGTCGACCTCGCAAACCCCGGGGGCCCCGCCGAAGCGCGACGCCCTACGCTGGCCTCGGCGACTTGAGCGAAGCGACAGAAACGTGCATCCGAACGAAATGCTGGTACGTGGGAGCTACGAGGCGATGGCACGTGGCGATGGTCGTGCGTTGGGTCTGATCGCCGAAGCGCGTTTCCTCTATGAGAACCCAGACGCGTACGACAGCTGGTGGAGTTGATTGATATGGATACGCCCGAGGTCCGGCGGCGATCTACGCGACGGGACGCCGCAGCTCGTCGTCAAGGATGGCCTCGACGGTGAGCGCCTTCCCGCGTGCGATAGCCCTGTCGATGGCGCCTTGTTCGCCGATCGCGGCGCGCGCCAACGTGGCGTGATCGAGGCGGATGCGATACCAGTAGGGGAACCCCATGGCCGCGCGCTTCGCGCTCTCCAGGTAGGCGAGGGCGGCCGCCGGATCACCGGTGCGCAAGTGGAGGATCGCCAGCAGCACGACGAGCTCGCCATGGAACCACACGTCGCCAAAGCGGTCGACGTCGGCGATCGCCCGACGGCACAGGCGGTGGGCCTCCAGCGGATCACCGGCGATCGCCTCCGCGACAACGACGAGGAGGTCGAACATCGCGCGCGCCGGAGCGATCGGGCTGAGCGCCGAGATGAGCGCGAGCGCCTCGTCCCGGTTCCCCGCCAACGCCTCACCGACCGACGCGGCCTGCACTGCGCCGGCCCAACCCCATGAATCCACACCGCCAAACTGATTTGCTTGCTGTGGCGTCACGCGACCGTTGATCCGCTCGCCCGCGGACATCGCCGCGAGGATCTCCCAGGCGGCGACGAAACCCAGGCACCACGTCGAACCCGCCGCCAACGCCCGAGCACGGGCCAGCATCTCGGGCGCAGCCTCAGGGCGGAGTGACATCAGCGGCGTGACCTGCCACACGGTCGCCGTCGCCTCGACGACATCGTCGTGCCCCCGGGCGAGGTCGCGCGCCTGGCGCGCCCACGCACTGATGTGCTCGTGTGTGCCAGCCGCGACCGACGCGAGCGATCCGGCCAGCAGCAGCCGCGCCCGATCTGCATCGGCGAGGTCGGCATCGAGCAACGTTAACGTCCACTGCACGGCGTCGGTGGCGGCGATGCCACTGAGCCACAGGCCCGCGCCGGACGCGACGAGCTGCGCCGCTGGTGCCGGGTTGCTGGTGTCGAGCGCCCAGTCGATTGCCGCGAACACGTTGTCGAGATCGGCGCTCAGCCGGCTGACGAACCCGAACGAGAACAAGCGCTCCTCGAACGGCACCGACTCGACCCACCGGACGAACCACGCGCAATGCGCGCTCCGCGCCTCGGCCGAGCCGCCCAGGTCGACGAGCTTCTGCTGCGCGAACAACCGTACCGTCTCGAGCATGCGGTAGCGCGTGCCGTGCGGGCCCTTCACTGGTTCGATGAGCGACTTCGCCACGAGCGAGCGCAGGCCGGCGGCGACGCCGGGGACACCGCACACGCCCTCTGCCGCGTCGAGCGTCCACCCGCCCGAGAACACCGAGAGCCGCGCCAGCAGCCGCTGCTCGTCCGGGCGTAGCAGCTCCCAGCTCCAGTCCATCACGGCCTGGAGTGTCTGCTGACGCTGGCGACGCCGGTTGCGCCCGCCGACCAGCAGCTCGAAGCGACGGTCCAGGCGGGCCAGGAGTTCCTTCGGTCCCAGGTGGCCAAGCTGCGCCGCGGCGAGCTCGATCGCGAGCGGTAGCCCGTCGAGGCGCCGGCAGATCTCGCGCGCCGAGACGCGGTCCGCGGCGATGACGTCGAGTCCGCCGTGCATCGACGCGGCCCGTTCGGCGAGCAGCTCGAGGGCGGGACTCTCATCTTCGGCGGAACCGTCCCTGGCGCCGGTAGCAAGCGAGGACACGCGATGGGTCTGCTCCCCGTCGACCTCGAGTGCCTCCCGGCTCGTCGCCAGCACACGGCACTGCGTTCCGGAGCTCATGATCGCGTCGACCAACTCGGCGACGTCGTCCAGGAGGTGCTCGCAGTTGTCGAGCACGATGAGCAGGTCGCGCTGCGCGAGGAACGCCGCGATCGCGCTGAGGCGCTCGTCAGGGTGGGCGCGGGTCCCGACGCGGACGCCCAACGCCTCGGTGACCACCTCGGCCACACGCGCGCCGTCCGCCACGGAAGCGAGCTCGACGAAGCACACGCCGTCCTCGAACAGCTCGCCAACCTCTGCGGCAATCGCGAGGGCGAGACGCGTCTTCCCGCATCCGCCGACGCCGGTGAGCGTGATGAGGCGGTGTTCATGCATGACCTTGACGATCCGGGCGACGTCGGCGTCACGCCCGATGAGCCGGGTGCGCTGCACGGGGAGGTTGTGGCGGGCGCGGTCGAGGGTCTGCAACGGTGCGAACTCGTGGCGCAATCCGGGCGCGACGACGCCGTAAACGTGCTCGTGCTCAAGCAGGTCCTTGAGGCGCACCTCGCCGAAGTCGAGGAACGAGACGTCACCGTCGACGTCGGCGCGCGCCAGCTCGGCCGTCACGCGCGAGCACACGACCTGGCCGCCATGGGCAGCGCTCATCAGTCGTGCAGCACGGTTCACGGCAGGACCGAAGTAGTCGCCGCCGCGCTCGTTCGCGTGTCCTGTGTGCAGCCCCATGCGGACTGCGATGGTAATGGGTAGCGGCCACGTCGCACTCGACAGCTCTCGCTGAGTGGCGAGGGCCGCCCGCACGCCGTCGCCAGCGGTCGGAAAGGCGACACTGAAGGAGTCACCCGCCGTCGCGAACACGTATCCGCCATGGGCACGAACCGACCGCCGCACGATGATGTCGTGCTGTGCGAGCGCCGCGTCCATCTGCTCAGGGTGGGCGTCCCACGCGCTCGTGGACCCTTCGACATCGGTAAACAGGAACGTGACGGTGCCAGTCGGCCGTTCGAGCTTCCCGTCCGCGCTCACGACCCATGATTCAAGCACACGTTCTGAATCACGCGCCCAAACAATGGTGCGAGGGCTTCACTTGACGGTGCGGTGCGAAACCGTGGTCGGTGATGTGCGCGACGACAGGCTCGCCGATGGCTCGACGTGTCGCATGGCCCGTCAACGGCCGCGGCGACAGTCGGTGCCTGTGCGGATGGGAGCACCGGCTGTGTTGTGATCCGGCGAGCGCAATGGCCACTGGTCAGCGTCATGCTTCCGCAACCGGCGAAAATGGAATCTCGTCCACCGCTGGCTGGATGGTCGTGCATCTGGACGATGTAGCGACCGAACGGGCCCGTCAGCATCAGAACATGATAAAACCTGGGCATGTCCTCGTTCGGTCTCTGCTGATTGACGGTGACGAGATGGTGGATCTCGACCCGACAACGTTCCTGTTGCCGACGGGCACCGTGTCGTTCCTGCTGACTGATGTCGAGGGCTCGACGCGTTCCTGGCAGGAACATCCGGTCGTCATGCGGGGCGTGATCGGGCGGCACTACGAGATCCTCGACACCGCGATCGTAAGGTGGGCTGGCGTCCGGCCGGTCGAGCAGGGTGAGGGTGACAGCGTCGTGGGAGCGTTCGCGAAGGCTTCCGACGCGATCGCTGCCGCGCTTGACGCTCAGCTCATGCTCCATGACGAGGCGTGGCCGGATGGCATGGAGGTGCGCGTCCGTATGGCCGTGAGCACCGGGGAGGCGTTGCAGCGTGACGAGGGCAACTACGTCGGCACGGCGATCATTCGTGCCGCCCGCATCCGTAACGCAGCACATGGCGGACAGGTGCTGGTGGGCGACAGTTCAGCGTCGTTGGCCGCGGACGCGTTGCCTGCCGGCGCGACGCTGATCGATCTCGGCAATCATCGGTTGAAAGATCTGGCGCAGCCGACGCACATCTGGCAGCTGGCTCACCCGGACCTTCCCGTGGTGACCCTGCCGCTGCGATCGCTCGATGCGTTCCGGCACAACCTTCCTCAACAGCCGACCCCACTCATCGGGCGTCGCAATGAGATACGGGCGTTGACTGCCGAGCTCGCGACGGAGCGCCTGGTGACGCTGACGGGATCGGGAGGTGTCGGCAAGACTCGCCTGGCGGCCCAGATCGGCGCAGAGCTCGTTGAGGGCTTCCCGTTCGGGGTGTGGTGGGTCGACCTGGCCCCGATCGCCGATGGTGCCACGGTCGCCGCTCGGCTTCTTGCGGCAATTGGCGCCAATGAGGACGGCATGCGACCGGCACTGACGATCGCAGTGGACCGGTTGGGTGCGGGCGCAGCCATGGTGATCTTCGACAACTGCGAGCATCTCGTCGCCGATGTCGCCACGGTGATCGAGTCGTTGCGGAGCTCCTGTCCGGAGCTGGTCGTGCTGGCGACGAGCCGGGAACCGCTCGGCCTCCCGGGCGAGGTCACGTGGCGCGTCCCGTCGCTGTCCGTTCCTCCGCGTTCGGGTCCGATCGACCTGGCATCGCTGGGCCAGTACGAGTCGGTCCGATTGTTCCTCGATCGGGCTCGCAGGGCGCGTCCACAACTCACGCTTACCGACACGCAGGCCGCCGCCATCGCAGAGATCTGCTCTCGCCTCGATGGCGTCGCGCTGGCCATCGAACTTGCCGCGGCGCGGTGTCGACAACTCTCACCGGAACGCATCGCCGCCGATCTGGTCGACCGGTTCCGTCTACTCACGGGCGGCGCCCGGACGCTGCTCCCGCGACAGCAGACGCTGTTGGCGTCGATCGAATGGAGCCACGGCCTCCTCGACACCGAGGAGCAAACCGTCCTGCGCCGACTGTCGGTGTTCGCCGGCCCGTTCCTACTCGAAGCGGCCGAGGCGGTGGTGTCCTTCGACGACATGCTGGACCGGTGGGCGGTCCTTGACGTGATCAGCCGCCTCGTCGACAAAAGCCTGGTGCAACTCGACGAGAGCGACTCGGCCCCGCCGAGCATCGCAGCGCGCACC
>JANOYY010000013.1:0-92886 GCA_031429095.1 Acidimicrobiia bacterium
CCCGCGGTTTTTTCCCACCCCTTTATTTAATTTTTTTCGTTAGATAAATGTTGGGTGGTGGGGCGGGGCCCCGCCCCGCCCACCACGCAACACCCAATCCGTTGCGTCTACGCACACGACAAAGCCCCCACACTGCCGCCGGAGCACCAGATGACGATCACCTACGACCCAACGCATCCCAATTACTTTGACGAAGCCGATCTTCGAGGAGAAATGAACCGGGTGTACGACCTCTGTCATGGTTGCCGGTTGTGTTTCAAGTACTGCAGCTTTCCCACGCTGTTTGAAATCGTTGACTCCAAACCCGACCAGGCAGCGCATTTGATGACCCCGGCCGAACAGGACAAGGTCGTCGACGAGTGCTTCCAGTGCAAGATGTGCGATATCAAGTGTCCGTACACTCCAACGCAAAAACACGAATGGATGCTGGACTTTCCTCGGCTGATGCTGCGAGCATCTGCAATCCGCAAGACCCAAGAGGGACGTAAACTTCCCGATCACGTGTTTGGCAACACCGATCTGCTCGGCAGGCTGAATACACTCCCCGGTGTTTCTACCGTTGCGAACAAGATGATTTCATCTACGGAATCACCGGTTCGCAAGGTCCTGGCGAAAACGCTCGGCATCTCGAGCAAGCGCCTCTTGCAGCCGTATGCCAAAACCCGTTTCTCCACATGGTTCAAACGTCTCAGCGCCCCAGCAATCGCGAAACGTCAAGGAAAGGTAGCCCTTTTCCCGACGTGTCTCGTCGAGTACCAGAGTCCGCAAATCGGAAAGGACCTCGTCGGCGTCTACGAGGGCAACAGCGTGCAGTGCTCACTCCCGGAGGGTATGGGCTGCTGCGGGGCGCCGTGGCTGCACTCCGGTGACTTCGAGAACTTCCGGGAACAAGCGCGAAAAAACATTGGCCCACTCAGTAATGCAGTGAAAGCCGGCTACGACATTGTCGTGCCTCAGCCGACCTGTGGTTATGTGCTCAAGCGTGACTACGCGGACTATTTCAAGGGCGAACCCGAATTGGCGGACGCCGAACTCATCGGTGCCCATACGTATGACTCCAGCGAATACCTGTGGAGGATTCACAAAGGCGAAGACACTGAACTCGACAAGAACTTCACGGGCCATATCCCGCAAACAACGTCGTATCACGTTGCCTGTCACCTCCAAGCCCAACAGATCGGGCTGAAGAGTCGTGACCTCATGAAGCTCACGGGCACCAGGATCACGCTCGTGAACCAGTGCTCGGGTATCGACGGCACCTGGGGGTACCGGGAGGCCAACTACGACATCGCCAAACAGGTCGCCAAACCCCTTGGGGAGGCAATCACGCGGGCGAATGCAGAGGTTGTCACCGGCGACTGTCACCTTGCCAACGGAGCGATCACCGAAGAAACCGGCCACATCGCGTTGCACCCACTGAGCTTCATGGCTCGGGCCTACGGCATTCCGGTCGATTCGAGGTAATGCGATGCCTGCTCCGCTCTCCCTGGCCGACATTTCCGACGTCCGAGCCTACGAACGTGAACGCGAGTCGTTTCGCGAATACATCATCGACCTGAAGGGCCGGCGACGGGTGCATGTGGGAACCGTCTTGTCGTTCGTGTTCGAAAACCGCGACACCATGCGGTTCCAGATCCAAGAGATGGCTCGCGTGGAGAAGCTTTCGAGTGACGAGCAGATTCAGACGGAACTCGACGTCTACAACAAGTTGATTCCCCGACACGGTCGTCTGTGCGCCACACTTTTCATCGAATGCACCTCCGATGAGCAGCTTCGTGAATGGCTGCCCAAGCTGGTGGGAATCGAGAGCGCTGTCGAGCTACGAATCGGCGAGGGAGCGGACCACATTGTGGTTCGCAGCGAACCGGAAGAGGATCATGCTGCTCAACTGACTCGCGCCGATATCACTTCCGCCGTCCACTATCTGTACTTCGATATGGGCGCGACGCCAGCCGATTCGCTGCGACGTGGTCCCGCATCATTGGTCGTGACCCACCCCGCCTACCGTGAAGCGACCGCGCTCGGGAACACAACGCGTGACGAATTAGCCAAGGACCTCCAAGACTGAGACGCTTTTCACACGCCGAAGTGGAAACCTCGGCCGAGCAAGACGAAGGCTTCGGAGCGAAAACGCGAAGTTTTTTGCGTTTAGTGGGAAGACCCCGGGAAACGTACGGGTTGCAGCAACTGAAGCGAGGCCGGTTTCGTTCCGCTGTTTCCCTCGAAACACCGGAACGAATCGGTCCGAACTTCACGAAATCGACCGTTCGACTGAAAAATAGGTCGAAATAACCATTTGGGACTGGACACGGAAGCTTTCACCGACCAATACTTTTCGGCCCCCCTCAAGCAGAAGGTCTTCGGTAGTTGCTTACACCAGCTACATAAGAAACCACCGCCACCACACGAAGGAAGTACAAACCATGAAATCTCCAACCTGGTACAACCAAGCGCGCTGTAAGGGCATCGACCCTGAGATCTTCTACCCGATCTCGGAGGATGAGGGCGACGAAGCGAAGAACATCTGTGGCGATTGCCCAGTACGCCTGCAGTGCCTGGAGTTCGCCCTCGCGAACCGCGAGCGCGACGGTATCTGGGGCGGGGCGACGGAGAAGGAACGCCGTCGAATCATTCGTCAGCGCCGCAAAGTCGCCTAAAGCCGACGCACACCGTTGCGCTTCGACCGATAACCTGCCCGGGTGTCCACCGCTCCTCTCGAAGCCCACGCCAACGCACCAGACAGTTCGAACCTTGCAACGCACGGCGGGTGGCCCGCCGTGCTGTCGCGTATAACCGCCGGTGAAGACCTCGATCCGGTGTTGCTCCGAGCCGCGTTCTCCGAGATCCTGCGGGGCGACGCCACATCGGCGCAGATCGCGGCGTTCGCCATTGGGATGCGGACCAAAGGCGAGTCGATCGCCGAACTCTCAACCGTGCTGTCCACGATGGAAGAGTTCGGGGTTTCGGTCCCGCTTGACGATGCGACGAAGAACACCGCTATATGCACCTGTGGCACCGGCGGAGATCGCAGTCACAGCATCAACGTGTCGACGACTGCAGCCTTTGTAGTGGCCGGCGCGGGCGGTGTGATCTGCAAACATGGCGGACGGGCAGCGAGCTCGGCGGCGGGGTCCGCCGATGTACTCGAAGCCCTGGGCGTTGCGCTCGAAATCACGCCCGAAGGTATCGCTCGATGCATTCGTGAGGCGGGGGTCGGATTCTGTCTTGCGCCACGATTTCATCCTGCGCTTCGTCATGCTGCGCCGACGCGTCGAGAGTTGGGCGTTGCGACCATGTTCAACTTCCTGGGGCCGCTGGCCAATCCGGGGCACATCACACGCCAACTCGTGGGGGTTTCCGACCCGGTCATGGCACCGAAGATGCTCGGTGTGCTGCAGGCTCGCGGTGCAAAGCATGCGATAGCCGTCTTCGGTCACGACGGTCTCGATGAGCTCACTACCACGACGACGTCAACCATGCTGGTGCTTCAGGACGGCTTGATACGTGAACATACGGTTGACCCCGCAGATTTTGGGATTCGTCGCACCACGATTGATCAACTCCGAGGTGGCTTGGCGGCTGACAATGCCCGATTCCTTCGAGCGGTGTTGGAGGGAACTTCGGGCCCCCACCGCGACATCGTGTTGCTTAACGCAGCGGCCGGTTGCGTTGTGGCCGGCCTGGCCGATGATCTCGGACGTGGCTTTGCCTTAGCGGCGGATGCAGTCGATTCGGGCCGTGCCGTGGCAGCACTCGACGCACTCATTCGTGTGTCCCAGGAAGAGGCCGCCAACGTCTGATCGCCGTTTGCTGGTGGCCGGCGTTCGTCGAACCGCACCATTGGAATCGAAGGAAACGCAAGCCCCCTGTCAGCATGCTCGATACGGGCCTTGGTCCCAATCGTTTCGAGCCACCGAACGGCGACGGAAAGTTCGTCGATAAGGTGCGCAGGAACAGGTTCGTCGGGGGCAACGTGTGCGATGGTTTCGGGTTGGCCCTCCCCGAATCGCACCCGCCCATCCACGAAGCGAATCTCGTGCACAATACCGGGCACTCGGCTGTCGACTCGATGGCCCTGTTGATCGGGGAGACGAACCGAAAGCGTCATCCAACCGGTCGAGCGGAGGCGCTGGGCCTTGCGCTGACGGTCGACGCCTCGGGCCAGAATCCCCGCTCGGTCCCGGAGCAACGCTGCTTCCTCAAAGCGTTCTTCCTCGGCGAGCGTTCGCATGTTGACAGCGAGCGTCTCGAAGAGTTGCTCGGGGTGGGCGTCGAGTACCTCCACCCATCACGGGCCAAAGTTCGCTGCCGCCTCTCGCAGAGCCATCGATGCCAAACGAGCCGCATGCGCTGAGGAGAACGGACCGAGATAGCGGGCACCCACAATGCCCCCCGGAGCGCTTGTCACCGCAACCTTGGCCTGAGCTCCAGGACCGATGACACGGACGTATCGATATGCCGACCACATTTTTGCTTGCCGATTGAACCGCGGCATCTCTCGTTGGATGAGACGGTTCTCCAAGACGGCGGCCTCGAACGCGGTGGTGCAACGAACGTGGTCGACCCGGTGAAGGACCCGAAGCATCGGTTGGACCTTCCGCCGATCCTCTGCAGAGAAGTAGGAGCGCACACGACTTCGTAGGTTCGTTGCCTTCCCGACGTAGAGAACCGTGCCGACGATGTCGCGGAAGAGGTAGACCCCGGGTGATCGCGGCAATCCATTGGTGAGATGCAACTTGTGTGCTTGCGGATGTCGGTTGATGGCCGGGAGTTCAAGCAGGTCATCAAGGCCAAGCACGCCGAAACCCGCCGCTCGTTCGAGAAGGAGATGCAACAAATCGGCCGTTGCCCGCACGTCGTCGAGTGCGCGGTGCGTCGGTTGGTTCGAAAGCCCGAAATGGAGAGCGAGCGTGCCAAGTTTGCAGTTGTGGACCTCCTCTCGAACGAGGCGGCGAGACAGGCGCAACGTGTCAACGACACGATTCGTGAACGTGGGCCAGTCATGTGTGCTGAGTGCTTTGTTGAGGAACGCGAGGTCGAACCGCACGTTGTGTCCGACGATTACGGCGTCGCGGACAAATTCGACGAGGGACCCGAGTACTCGCTCCACGCGTGGCGCAGGGAGGACCATCGATGTCGTGATGCCCGTAAGGAAGGTGATCTCCGGCGGGATGTAGACCCCGGGGTTGATCAGGGTCTGAAACTCACCAATGCAGCGGCCGCCCTGATATTTCGCCGCAGCGATCTCGGTTATTGCGCAGGCTTTGGGCGACGCACCAGTTGTCTCGATGTCAATCACGCAAAACGTGACATCGGAGAGGGGAGCACCTAGGTGGTCCAGGGTGAGCTGGCCCACTCGTTTGCTGAGCGCGATCTCGGGTTTGGTCTTCGTTGCGCCTTTCACCGCTCCGATGCTATGCGAACGTTCGTTCGTGCGCACGCATCTTCGAGTTACGGCAAAACTGTCACACTCCATCCGCATAGTCTTGGCATGACTACTTCGGACTTCCCCGTTCGCCCCCCATCCTCATGCTCGGCGCTCGCCGGACCACCGCGACACTCCTCGGTGGTGGCGTTCCGGTCCAGGAACCCCATCGACGTTGCCGAGCAGTTCGCCGCCGAACTCAGCGACGACTCCATCCGCACGATCGATTGTGACCAGTGTGTGCTGCAACACAGCAATGCATGTCACAACTGTGTTGTGACGTTTCTGCTGGCGTTGGACAACGCCGTGAAACCAGTTGTCGCCATGACTGCACCGGAAGTCGACACGCTCGAATTGCTGCAGGCGACCGGCCTCGCCCCACAGTCGCAATTCGCCGTGCGACCGGTTGCGCTCGCCTCTCGGCGACTCGTGCGCAACTAGACCGAAATACACTACGCAAGCGGAAGTTCCGCGCGCACGGACGGGCGGAGGTCTCCCCGCCCAACACCCGATTCGGACGCTCGGCCAGGTGGAAGGAACTTCTGCGGCGATGCACCAGGCCCGGTCGTTCGCCCCATACTGGTGGGGTGCCCGAACCGCTGTCGATCCGTGCGTTGACCGAACTCCTTCGCTCCACCGGTCTGGCCGGCGGCCTCGATGCAGTGGGCTTCGCCTCGGTCGATCCGTTCACCGAAGCGCGAGTCGAAATTGAGCGGCGAAAGGCCGAGGGTCTCCATGATGGGATGGCGTTCACGTTCAAGAACCCCACCCGCTCAACCAGCCCGGCCGAGGCCCTCCCCGACGCGAAAACCCTCGTCGTTGGCGCTCGGTCCTATCGCCGAGCCGACGTGAACCCCGATCCCGATCGGCCGCAGGGCCGAATTGCGCGGTACTCGTGGGTGGATCACTATGCGCCGCTGAAGGAGGGCCTCGCCGCAATGGCGAGTCTGTTGAAGGCGCAGGGTTGGCGGACGCGGGTACTCGCCGACGACAACACCCTCGTCGACCGGGCCGCAGCCTACCGGGCCGGTATCGGTTGGCTCGGGAAGAACGCCAACCTGCTCCTCCCGCAACGTGGATCGTGGTTCGTGTTGGGCTCAGTGCTTACCGATGCCCCACTCCCCACCAACCCGGCACCCCTCGCCGACGGCTGCGGAGCCTGCGTTCGATGCATCGACGCATGCCCGACCGGCGCCATCATCGCGCCGGGCGTGGTCGACGGACGACGATGCCTTGCGTGGCTCGCCCAAAAACCCGGCGTCTTCGCGGACGAATTCAAAGAGGCCCTCGGTGACCGGATCTACGGTTGCGATGACTGCCAAGAAGTATGTCCCCCGAATCGAACATCGGACCGACGCTTCGACCTCGCCCCCGCCGAACCGCACGCACAACCCTGGACGGACCTCATCGAATTGGCCTCCGACACCGATGGCCAAATCCGGGCCCGGCACGGACGCTTCTACCTTCCCGAGAGAGATCCGAGCACGCTTCGCCGAAATGCACTCATCGCGCTCGGGAACATCGCCTCACCCCACAGCGAAAGGGTGTGGGAGGTCGTGGATGGCGCCCGAAGCCATGCGAACGAGGGCGTGCGAGATGCTGCGCTGTGGGCTTACCGACGACTCGGCGAACGGGCCATGACACCCCCGCGTTGAGCACCGCTCTACTGTTAACGGCTCCATGGGCCACTTGCTCGTAACCAACGACTTTCCGCCGAAGATCGGCGGGATCCAGTCCTACCTCTGGGAGCTTTGGCGTCGCCTCCCCGAAGGCGAGGCAACCGTATTGACGACCCCGTATCGAGGCGACGCCGAGTTCGACCGGTTTGCCCCGATGCCGATCGTGCGCACTCGACAGCGATGGTTGCTGCCAACCCCGGTGCTCGAACGCCAAATCGTCAGGGTCGCCTCCGAACGCGGTATCGATCTCATCGTGTTGGATCCTGCACTCCCGGTGGGTTGGCTCGGCCCACGCTTACGCCGCCACGGGCTTCGCTACGCCGTCGTCCTGCACGGAGCCGAGGTGACCGTTCCCGGCCGTCTGCCGGGCACCAAGCAGCTGATGCGACGCGTGCTGCGCGGCGCAGACCATGTCATTGCAGCCGGAAACTACCCGTTGGCTGAAGCAGTGCATGCTGCGGGTCGCAGCGTGTCCTCGACGGTCATCGCACCGGGGATCGACGTCGATCGTTTTCGCCCGCTGGGGCCTGCGGAGCGATCCTACGTTCGACGTCGCCTGGCGTTGCCACAAGACGTTCCGCTGATTGTCAGCACCAGCCGATTGGTCCCACGAAAGGGACGCGACGTGCTGATTCGAGCCGCGGCACGTTTGCATGACGAGTTCCCCGACCTCTGTGTGGCCATCAGCGGTTCCGGCCGCAACCTCTCCCGATTGCGCAAGATCGCGGCGAAAGAACAAAACACCGACGTTCGGTTCCTCGGGCGACTGAGCGATCATGACCTTGAGGGCCTTTACGGGTGCGGCGATCTTTTCGTCATGTTGTGTCGCAACCGATGGGGAGGTCTGGAACAGGAAGGCTTTGGCATCGTGTTCCTGGAGGCCGCAGCGAGTGGTCTGGCGCAGATCGCCGGTCGCAGCGGCGGGTCGCACGAAGCCGTTGTCGACGGTGTAACCGGTCTCGTCGTTGAGCGACCCACGGACGTCACAGCCGCTGCCGAAGCGATTGCCATGCTCCTCCGAGACCCCGCCCGCCGGGGTGCCATGGCCCACGCCGCCCGCGAACGGGCAGTGAACGAATGCACCTATGACCTGATGGCCGAGCGACTCAGCCGCACACTCCGGGGTCTCGAAATCACAAATGCGTCCGAAACGGCGTTGACCCTGCCTAAAGTGCAGGTGCAACGTCGTCGAAGAGATCTCGAGACGCCCAAGTCGCCTGATGAGCCCATATGACCACTGAACACGCAACCGAGCACGCCACCGTCTTGGCAACACCAGAGCAGTGCATTGCTGTCGCTCTCGACTACGCCCGGTATCCGGAGTGGGCACCAGACATGAAAGAGTCCGAGGTCCTCGAGCGCGATGCCCTCGGCCGCGCCACCAAGGTGTCGTATCGGATCGCGGCAATGGGTCGAAGCGCTTCCTACGTCCTGGCGTACAGATACAGCGACGACAACCATCGAATCGAGTGGACCCTTGTCGAAGGCGACATCATGCGTGCCCTCGATGGTACGTATGTATTCGAAAAGGGTGCCGACGGAACAACCGACGTGACCTATCACCTCACCGTCGAACTGCTCGTGCCGATTCCGGGTTTCGTGAAGCGCCGCGCCGAAGGGAAAATCATGGGTACCGCACTACGCGAACTGAAACACCGCGTTGAGTCGTTGGCTCAACCTGCGGAGTCGGCCGGCGCGTAGCTCGACTCGGTGTATCCCGGGTTCCCACGCTCTCTTCGGTCCCGGCGCGAGCCGGACAATCCGGAGAGGATGAATGTGGTTGCCTCGGCGGCCACGGTTTCAGGTAGGACATCGCAATCCGGTGAGGACAGAAACCGGCGCGACAGTGAGTTGGTAACGCCGATGATGGCGGTGGTGATCAGCAGCGGGTCGCCATCGTGAATCTGGCCACACGCAATGCCGTCTTTGACATGGCGCATTGTGTCGGCGATCCCGACCTCGGCACCGTCGGTGATCAGGTGCGAGAACATCGTTTCGGCGGCCGCAAACTGAAACAGCGCAAACACATGACGGTTTGAGGCAAGCCAGTGCATTGTTGCGTGCATTCCTGCCTCGATGCGGCTGAGCGGGTCTCGTTCGTTCAGCATCGTTCGAGCCTGATGTTTGCGCAGTGCCAACTGGTTGGCCCGGATGATCTCCGTGAATAGCTGCTCCTTGGACTCGAAGTACCAATAGAAGACGCCTTTGCCGACGTTGCATTCGCGCACGATATCGGCGACCGATGTTGGGTGGTACCCCTGGCTTGCGAACAACTCTGCGGAGCGCGCCAGGATCTGCAATCTGCGTTCTTCGCCACGTTGGGTTAGTCGCCTGGGCTCCACAGGTCACACGCTAGGTGAAGAGAGGGGCATGACACCCAATCGGGGCTGGCCAGGCAGCTAGGGTAAAGGCACCCTCTAGGAAAGGACTTCGATGGCTGTAGTTGCGTATCGGGTCATGAAGGCGGTCCTCGGACCGGCTCTTCGCTTGCTTTTCAAGATTCGGGTCGAGGGCATCGAACATGTGCCCAAGCAGGGAGCGGTCATTCTTGCGTCGAACCATTTGAGTTTCAGCGACTCCATTTTCTTACCGCTTGTTCTCGACCGGCGAGTTACCTTCGTAGCGAAGGCCGAGTACTTCGAGCAGCGAAAAACGGCCTGGTTTTTCAAGCTCATGGGCCAAATTCCAGTGAAGCGCGGTGGCGGTGCTGATTCCCAACGTGCGTTGGAATCGGCGAAGGAGGTCCTCAACGCCGGTGGTGTGTTCGGGATCTATCCCGAGGGCACCCGATCCCCGGACGGTCGGCTGTACAAGGGCCGCACGGGACTTGCCCGCCTTGCCCTCGACACCGGTGCACCGGTCGTTGCGGCTGCAATGATCGGTACCCGAGAAGCGCAACCGATCGGTCAGAGAAAACCGAACTTTGGGTCGCCCGTCACGATCAAGTTCTCCGCACCAATGCGGTTCGACCGCTTTCAGCTGTCTCGGCAAGATCCACTGGTCATGCGCCAGATCACCGACGAGATCATGTTCGAGCTTCGTGAGCTTTCCGGTCAGGTGTACGTCAACGAGTACGCGCCCAGAAAGAACGCAGATACTGCGGCCGTGGGCGACGCAGTACCAACCGTTGTGAAGACACTTCAGGTTCCGGTCGGAACGGCTGCTTGAGAATATGCGTCGCGTCCCTTGGGTCCTTCGGCCGCTGCCCTCATATCCGTAGGTGCACATACGGGGCGTCGACGTTACGGGCGTGCCCAGCCCTGGCTGCGTTCTACCGCTCGCTTCCACTCGCGGTGGCCGACATCGGCAAGCTCTCGCGGGCCGCTCGGTTCGAAACGACGCTCCTCTCGCCAGCTCGAGAGCACCTCTTCGGTCGAGCTCCAAACCCCCTCGGCAAGACCCGCAGCAAAGGCCGCTCCCAACGCCGTTGATTCGGTGACTACCGGCCGACGCACGGCGACACCGAGTTGATCAGCCTGGAGTTGCAGGAGCAGGTCCATGACGGCAGCGCCACCGTCGACGCGAAGCTCGGCCACCGTAGTGTTCGCGGTTTTCGCCATTGCGTCGCAAACGTCTCGCACTTGATAGGCGATTGATTCGACGACGGCTCGGGCGATCTGAGCCCGCCCGGTACCTCGCGTGATCCCAACGATTGTTCCGCGCGCATAGGGATCCCAATACGGGCTTCCCAGACCCGTGAACGCAGGTACGACGTAGACGCCGTCGGTCGACTCCACGCTGGCCGCCAACGGCCCGATATCGGCCGCCGACTCAATTATCTGCAGGCCATCGCGAAGCCACTGTATCGCCGCGCCAGTAGCGAAAATGGCCCCTTCGAGTGCGTACGCAACGCCGCCATTTGGACCGAGATCCCATGCCACAGTAGTGAGTAGACCTTCTGCTGGAGGAGGGCAGGTAGCGCCAACGTTCATCAGAATGAAACTGCCCGTCCCGTAGGTGTTCTTCACCATGCCGGACTTCACACACGCTTGCCCGAAGAGCGCCGACTGTTGGTCGCCGAGGACGCCGCTTATCGGGACACCGGCGAGGGCACCGCCGACAATCTGTGGGCTTACGGTTCCGAAGCGGCCGCTACTGGGCATGACCTCGCCCAGGGCCGTCAGCGGAACCTCAAGCAGTTCGGCCAACTCGCTTGACCAGCGTCGCTGGGAGATGTCGTACAGCATGGTCCGGCTGGCGTTGGAAGGATCCGTCGCGTGCACGCCGCCATCGGGACCTCCCGTGAGATTCCACAGCAGCCAGTCGTCGATGGTACCGAGGGCAAGTCGGGGGGAATTCCTGACGCCGCCCTCGCGCAGCAGCCAGGCCATCTTCGTTCCCGAGAAATACGGGTCGAGAACGAGCCCGGTGCGCTGGCGAACGACGTCGAGATGTCCAGCGTCGAGCAGGCGATCGCACTTCGCGGCGGTTCGGCGGTCTTGCCAAACGATTGCTCGATGAACGGGTTCTCCAGTCGCTCGATCCCAGGCCACGACGGTTTCACGTTGATTCGTGATCCCGATCGCAGCGATGGCGGTTCCCCCGGGCAAATGGGAGGTCAGCAATTCATGGAGCGTGGCCTGCACCGCTTCCCAGATTTCGCCGGCATCGTGTTCGACCCAACCCGGTTGGGGGAAATGCTGCGTGAATTCGCGGTAGGCCCAGCCCTGCGGAGCGCCGTTCTCGTCGACGGCAAAGCTCCGAACGCCAGTGGTCCCTGCATCGATGGAGATAACGACGGCCATCCAGTCAAGGTAGTGGGACGGGCGAGCCCATTTTGGGCATTGTCCGAAATCTGTCCGGCTACCATGAAGGTTCAGCTACGAAAGAGGTGCTTGATGCGAGTAGCCATGTTGACGGCCGGCGGTTTGGCGCCGTGCCTCTCCTCCGCAGTCGGAGGGCTTATCGAGCGTTACACCCTGGAAGCGCCGGAAGCCGAGATCATTGCGTATCGAGATGGCTACGCAGGTCTCCTCACCGGGACCTCGATGAACATCGATCTCGCCGCTCGCCGAGAGGCTCACGCGCTGTACGGCTTCGGCGGGAGCCCGTTGGGCAACAGCCGGGTCAAGCTCTCCAACGTGGCCGACTGCGTGCAACGTGGACTGGTGCCCGAGGGCGCGGACCCGCTCCTCGTCGCTGCGGAGCAACTCACGCGCGACAAGGTCGACGTCTTGCACACGATCGGCGGCGACGACACCAACACCACAGCAGCGGATCTTGCGGCGTACCTTCGTACGAACGGTTACGACCTCACGGTGGTCGGATTGCCAAAGACAATCGACAACGACGTGTTCCCGATCGAGCGAACGCTGGGCGCCGCAACGGCAGCCGAAGAAGGAGCACGGTTCTTCGAACACATCGTGTTCGAAGGCTCAGCCAATCCGCGCAGCCTCATCATCCACGAGGTGATGGGTCGTAATTGTGGATGGCTTACCGCGATGACCGCGAAGGTCTACCGAGACAGGCTCGTGGTCCGCGATCTGGCTCCCATGTTTGGAGTCGGCATCAACTGGCTCGACATCGACGCGGTGTACATTCCCGAGGTAAGCGTCGATATCGACCGCGAGGCCGAGCGCCTTCGGAAGGTCATCGACCGCAAAGGGACCGCCAACGTGTTCGTCTCCGAAGGAGCGGGCGTCACGGAGATCGTCACGGAGATCGAATCGTCCGGAGGTTCTGTTGATCGTGATGCGTTCGGCCATGTCCGTCTCGACAGGGTCAACGTCGGTTCGTGGTTCTCGAAGCGGTTTGCGTCGCTCGTCGGGGCCGAGAAGGCTCAGGTCCAAAAGTCGGGCTACTTCGCTCGCTCGGCGCCCAGCAACGCCGAGGACTCGGCCCTGATCGCCGACATGGTCGAGGCAGCGACCGAGAACGCGCTCAACGGCGTGAGCGGCGTCATTGGCCATGACACCGATCGAGAACTGGAGTTGCGGGCGATCGAGTTCGAACGAATAGCCGGTGGGAAACACTTTGATCCCTCGACGGATTGGTTCCAGTCGTTGCTTGCTCAGATCGGACAATCGTGAGCTATCTCGTTACTCGCCAAAAGACGGTCGCCGCCCCGGCCGCTGCGATCTTTGAGATCCTCGCCGATCCGGCGCGTCACGCCGAGATCGATGGGTCGCGAACGGTCATCGAAGCGACACCCGGTGCTCCGAAACGCCTCGCCCTCGGCACGCAATTCGCCATGTCGATGAAGATGGGGGTTCCCTACAAGATCGAAAACACGGTCGTAGCCTTCGAGGAGGACCGCACGATCGCATGGAAGCACTTCGGTGGCCACGTATGGCGCTACGACCTGGCGCCGATGGGCGACGGTGCAACGACAGAAGTAACGGAGACGTTTGATTGGTCTACGTCGAAATCGAAACTCGCACTACGGTTGTTCGGTGCTCCGAAACGCAACGCAAAGTCCATGGAGAAGACGCTCGAACGCCTCGCCTCGCTGTTCGAAAAGTAAACGCAGCTGCACGCAGGTTCTCAGTCGTTGATTAGTGTGCGCAGGCGCGTTCGGAGAGCGTCATGAACGAACTCGTTCCCCGCAATCGTCATCCCTGAATCGGGTTCGTTTCCTCGCAGGCTGGTGGCGATTCCACCAGCTTCTCGCACGACGACCGTGCCAGCACACCCATCCCAGGGGTTGAGGTTGCATTCGTAGTATCCGTCGTAGTGGCCGGCGGCGACGAAGCACAGGTCGATGGCCGCCGAGCCGCCGCGCCGGACATCGCGTACCTGGGGGAGAAGCGTATGGAGAATGCCGCCCTGCCATTCCCGCATTTCTGGCTCGTATCCGAAGCCTGTGCCGATGAGGGCATAGCCCAGATCATTGCAAGATCCGACATGTATTGCACTGCCGTTTCGCGTTGCTCCGCCGTCGCTATGTGCACTGAACAACATGTCGAGCATCGGTGCTTTCACTGCGCCGACAACCGGTCGGCCCCGGTGCTCGATGCCAATCGACACCGACCAGAACGGATGCCGATAGAGATAGTTGGTTGTGCCATCAAGAGGGTCGATGACCCAACGAAATCCGGTGGCGCTCTCGCGTTGTGCACCTTCCTCCCCGAGGAGGCCGTCGTCAGGCCGACTCGCCAAAATTGCGTCGACGATCAGCTTCTCGGCACCACGGTCCATTTCGGTGACCATGTCGGTTCCGGTCGACTTGGTACCTACGGAAATGCGCTCCTGCGCGAAGCCGGAAAGCAGGAAGTTTCCGGCGACCGTGGCGACCTCCTCGGCGAGTAAGCGAAGCTGTTGGAGTTCGATCGGGTCGGGCGTCGACGATTTGGACGAGTTTGCGGAACGCTTGGATGTCATTCGCCGGGTCCTGGTCTGCCACCAGTGTTTCCGAGGCGCACGGGCCCGACGTTCGGATCCACACTTCGCCATTCACCCATCGCCCGCAGTACCAGAACGGCGAGAACGGCAGTTCCTCCTGCGACGAAAATCGCGCCGATCGAGGCGACAAGGGCTTTGGCCGTCTCGTGACCGGTCGGGTATTCGACCCGCGCAAGGCTAAAGCCGATAAGACCACCGAGAACACCGCCAACCAGGATCGCAACGAAGGCCAGCACCCGAGCCAACTGCGAAGGAAGCGCGCTCAACTTCTGTGATGACGGCGCCGATGACGGCGCCGATGACGGCGCCGGGCCCGTGGGGGTGTAGCGAATCGTGCCGTCGGCACTTTCACGAGTGCCGCGTGGTCGCGATGGCCGTGGCTTGCCTGTCATGCCCGAAGTCCTTCCGACGGCGTCAACTGCTGTGCGTGCACCTTCATGAAAACTCCGAACCGTGATATCGGCGCCGCGGACACGGGCGGCTTCACGAACCGCCAAAGCATTTTCGCTGAAGTTCGCTCGTCACCCTCTTCACGGTAGCGGACCCCACTTCCTGGACGTGGCAACATCTTGGGGTGGGAAAGCTTCGACACTGGACCGTGGCAGGTGGAATCATCGAAGCAGACTCTCGAATCCTCCTCGTTGAAAACCTCCGCCGCAACGGAACGACCGACTGGTCGACGCCGGGTGGGGTTGTCGAAACCGGCGAGCATGCTCTCGTTGGGCTCAGTCGCGAGGTCGAGGAGGAAACCGGACTGGTGGTCGAGAGCTGGAGCGATGCGCTCTACCGGGTGACGACCATCGCTCCTGACATGGGTTGGCATCTTGACGTGGTCGTCCATCAGGCTCTCACCTGGGGCGGTCAGCTCCGAGTCGGTGCCGATCCCGACGGCATTGTCATTGGGGCCGAGTTCTGTGAACACCATGTGGTGGCGAATTACCTCGACACCACCTCGCGGTGGGTCCGTGAGCCCATGCTTTCGTGGATGACCGACCGTTGGACCCTGCCGCAGATCTTCCGTTACCAACTCGATGGGTCCGACCGGGCGACGGCCTCTGTCTTGCGACTTGAATGACCGGACCAACTGGCACAGCGCGAACGAGTCCGCGTCGGCGCAGCATCTTGCATGTGGACATGGACGCGTTCTATGTCGCCGTTGAGACCCTTGTCGACCCAAGTCTGAAAGGCAAACCGGTCATCGTGGGCGGCGCCGGTGCTCGGGGTGTTGTGGCGAGTTGCAGCTACGAGGCACGAGCGTTTGGCGTTCGATCAGCGATGGCCTCCTTGCGGGCGAGGCAGTTATGTCCGCAGGCCATCTTTCTTCGCGGAAACCACGCGCTCTACGGCGAATACAGCGAACTCATTCACGAGGTCTTGCGTTCGTTCACGCCGCACATCGAACCAATCGCGCTCGACGAGGCCTTCCTGGATTTAACGGGAGCGAAACGCTTGTTTGGATCGGGTGCGCAAGCCGCGGTTTCCATTCGAGAAGCGGTGTTGGCCCAAACGAATCTGACCTGCTCCGTCGGCGTGGCCCACAACAAACTTCTCGCCAAGTTGGCCTCCAAGGAAGCCAAGCCACCTATCGTCGCAACGAACCAGGCCCGCATCGAGCCTACTGCGACAGTGGCCCGAACGATCCCTGGCAGTCGGCGATCAGGTCCAGGCGTGCTGGAAGTCATTTTCGGGGAGGAACTTGTGTTTCTGGCCCAACTCCCCGTCCGCGCGCTCTGGGGCGTTGGGCCGAAGACCTTCGAACGACTGCAGCGATTTGGAGTCTGGACCATCGCGGACCTTGCCGCGCTTCGTGTCGAGACGCTGACGCGCGCGCTCGGTGAATCGGCGGGTCGCCATCTCCATTCTTTGGCGAATGGGATCGATGATCGTCCGGTCGAGTCGGATCGGTCGGCGAAATCGATCGGCCATGAAGAAACGTTCGCTGAGGATCATTTTGACGCCGCATTCCTGGAGACCGAACTCGTTCGTATGAGCGACGCAGTGTCATCGCGCATGCGCCAGGCCGGGGTTCGTGGACGCACCGTCCAGCTGAAGCTTAAGACCGCCGACTTTCGAATCTTGACCCGCTCACGGACATTGCGGCAGGCCATCGATACTGCACGGCCGATGCGCGAAATTGCGCAGGCCCTTCTCCACGCTCCCGACATCCGTTCCGAGATCACTGATGTGGGCGTCCGTCTGATCGGCGTCTCCATGTCCAACTTGGCGTTGCGCGAGACCGACCAGGCACCGTGGGTTCTACCCGACCCTGACCTGAGGGAAGCGGTTGCGCAACAATTAGACTTCTTCTCGATCGATCCCGGGTCATCAGGGGCAACGGCTCACCACAGCGATTCGGACGATTCTCCAGGGGTCGGGATCGAAACGGCTTCCGACGTGGCACTCGCCGGTACCGTCGACGCCATCCGGGCCCGCTTTGGCCAACAAGCGGTTGGGTCGGCCGCCCTGGCGGGGCGAAAAGGTCTTCGGGTGAAGGTCAATGGCGACACCCAATGGGGGCCAAGCGGCTCCGAATCAGACGACGTGCGATCGAAAGATTTCTAAAATTCCATGCTGGAACGTCCTCGCACATTGGCGTTGAGTTATGCGATGATGACAGGGTGCCGTTGTCAGACGAGGAAGAGCGAGTTCTAGCTGAACTTGAGGCTCAGTTGGCCTCCGATCACGTCGCGAACCGAATCCGGGACAATTCTGCTCCACGGGCGGCGTCGACGGTTGCGCCGGCTCTGCTCTCCGTAGGTTGTCTGTTGGTCACCGTGCTCGGGTTTGTTGTTCACGTCGCCGTTGCCGTTCTGGGCTTCGTTGGTTTGGTGGCCTCACTGGTAACGCTCGTCAAAGCGCTCCTGGCCCGCTACGTCGACGATTCTGACCACATTCGCTATTACTAGCTGTCGGTCGGGCAACCGACTCACCTAGCTACGAAACGTCGGCTGGCATCATTTGTTCCTGAGCGGCGCGTAAGGCGTCGTTGCTTAGTGATTCTTCAAGCCCCTGGGCTTTCTCCGTTGCATTCGCAATGGTTGGTCCGTCAACCGTGCCGGGCGGGGCAAAGCGTGACGCAGTGACCACGCTCGCTATTGCTTCGAGGCAACGTTGCTTGGCCGGAGCAAGGAACAGTGATGCCCATCGACAAACGTCGCGCGGGGTATTCACCGAGGTCTGCGGGTGGGGAAGCGGTTGGCATTCGCCGAGTCGCTTCACAAGCTGCGACCAGGCCCATTCGAGTTCTCGACGATCTATCGGCACTCCGTCGAGCAACAACCGACGGTGGCGTTCGATGCGTCGTCGCTGTATCTGCGCAGGGCGAAACAACCAAACAACAGGGAGCGCAGTCACAAGGACGATCGCAAGGAAAAGAACGCCCATCCAGAGACGTTTTCCTGCATTTGGTTTCACTGGGTCAACAACGCGTTCCGCGGCGGCCATCGTCGACGTCGGGGCCAGCGGTGCCAGGGTCGTGGTTGGGGGCAGTTCCGAAGGCGTGAGGTCACCAGCGAGGAGTCCCCGGCCGGGGGTGGGTTCAAACGGGACCCAGCCAGCCTCGGCCACGAGGATCTCGGGCCATGCATGCGCGTTTTCTCCGGTGATGACGAACGAACCGTCAGCCTGCGACGTTCCCGTGGTGAAACCCACGGCCACCCGTGCGGGAATACCCACCGATCGAGCCATCGCCGCAAAGGAACCTGCGAACTGTTCGCAGTATCCTGTTCGGTCGTTCAAGATGAAGGTGTCGAGTGGATTCGCACCTGACCATGTTTTGTCCGTCGAGTACGTGAAGTTTTCGAGGAAGAAGTTCTCCAGCAGCCGGGCCTGTGCGATGACGTCGTCGGGCTCGGGAGCCACGATTTCGAAAGCCAGGTCGCGGACCTCCTTCGAAACGCTGTCGGGAACCGTCGTCATCTGCTCCGTAAGGTCGTCAACGCGTCGAGGGGCAGCGGAAGCGGGAACGGCTGGAACGACGGAGTCGATCTGGTAGGTCAGCGTGCGGGTGGTGTTGCTGCTGACGATCAGGCTTGCGGTGGTCGGGTCAACACTCACCCGGGCACCGCGGGGTGCCTTCACCAGCCGCGTGGGTTGAAAGGCGGCGGGGAGCCACGAGTCGACGAGCCCGTCGATGGTTACGGTTTGGCGCACGGCGATTGCACCGACCGACGATGGCTGGTCGTTGGGCACCTCGTCGCCCTCATCGAGACGCGCATATCTCCGGGCGGATTGTGACCAGGTTGTTCCATCGAAGCGATCGAGCGCGGCCTGACGCCAGTAGGCGCGGACGGGGAGACCCGACTCGTCTCGGGCGTCGACGTGAAACATCGGCGTGGTGGCGAGATCGACGAGTCGTTTTCGCAACGAGATCGTCGGGCTTTCGAGTTGTCGAACCTTCGACACACCCGAACGCCAGTCGACGCGGCGGGTGAGTGGTCCCTGCCCGAGCTGACTCGACAACACGGTCGAGAGACCGACGAGGATGATCATGAAAGCCACCATCGCGGCAACGGCGCGCAATCCCTTCGGGCCGCGTCCGTTCAGCCATCGCGTTCGGCGGCGACGCTTTCGATCGGCATCGGCGATTACGTGGGCTCCTGCCGCGAGGACGAATGCAATTGCCCATCGACGCGATGATGACGAACCCCCTTGGCCGAGCGACAGGGCCGTGCTGACCGCAAGGATCGCTGCCGGGGGAACCAACGATTCGAAAATACCCTGCACTTCGAAAGTAAGGATGTGAGCGATGATGAGCAAGAGCCCGATGAGTACAAGCGCAATCGCCGAGAACCCGAAGAGGGCCAGCGCTGGTGACTTGATTCGATCAACGTCGGCGAGGGCGTCTTGTGCGGAGAGCAACGCGTAGCGCAACCACGGCTGATCGGCGTTCGATGCGACCTCTCCCGAGGCAACCGCGGCCGCGATGTCGGCTTTTGCCATGTTGCGGATCGTCAAGCCAAGTGCCACGGCTGTCAACGGAGGCAGAAACGCCCAGTGGATGCGAAACGCCCGAAAAATGGCGCCGCCTGCAGCGAGCAGGACCGTAAACCACCAGAGGCGATTCAAGAGGACCGTCCGCTGGGGGGAATCTATGAAGACATCTCGAATGGGCTGCCACGCAAGGAGCCCAATGACCCAAAAGGTCAGTGTGCCGGGGACGTTGACACGTTCGGTCAGGGTTGGCGAACTCATTTGGTCGCCAGGAGACGCGCGAGATCCGGGAGCGCTTCGATCTCGTAAACGCCACTGCGCGCGCTCGCGCCATCGCGACTGTCGAGGCCGCTCCCATCGTGGCGGGCGATTTGTGGGACGGTCCGCCCGCAGCGCAGCGTGACTCGACTCGTTCGAACGCTTTGCGGTCCGGTGATCAAGATCGTTCCCGCGTTCGACGCTGTCTCCGTAGAGTGTCCGCAGTCGCGATTCAGTTCGAGGGTGTGCTCCAACGACTCCAACGACTCCAACACAGCGAGCGCAGCTGCGTTTTGATGGGCGTTGTCGCTGCGATGCACAACGCGTGATCCGGCGATGATTTCGAGAACGCAATGCGTCTCGCTTCGACCGAGATGGTCGCGTTCTTGATTGGCGAGTTCATTCACGATGCTTGCGGCGACACTTACTGCCGTCTCGCGAATTCCTTCGGGAAGCTTGACATCCCAGTCGGTGGGCGGGAGGCTCTCGACGTCCAGTTGAACCCGTATTTCGGCTTGGCCGCCGCGTGGCCGGACATCGGCAACGATGAGCGTTCCCGAACTCATAGTACGTGCACTTGCTTTCCAGTTCACGCGCCGGGGATCGTCGCCGGGGACGTACGCGCGCATGTCACCAGGCTCGGCGTCTTCGGAAAGGCCGGTCGCCTGAACGCCGAGCAGTTCGAGGAGGCGCTCGGGTTCGAAACGGGTCACCTGCGGCAGCACCAGGAGCTCACTGGTCGCGAGGTCTGCGAAGCGCCTTCGAAACAATGAAAACAGGTCGTGTCGAACGATTACACCTGGACCAGCATGCAAAACGCCACGAGCGGTGGTGGCCACCTGCCAGCTGATTCGCAGCGGGTCCTTCTGCGCGTAGGTTGCGGACAACCCCAGTCCGCGCGTGCCCCACGGTGTCGGTTCGAACAGCGTCAAGGTGGGTGCAAACGCCCGATTCGGTACAGCGATGATCTCAACGAAAACCGATTCTCCGACCTGCGGGGTTGCGGGCAGCAGCACGCGCTCGATGTTCCAACTCTTGCGCCCACCGGTAAAGACACTGAGAAAACCGAGGACCAGGAGTGTCGCAATGCCCACAGAGAAGGCAAACAGTGCAAACACACCCAACATCGCTCCGGCCCAGGCGGACCCCGCTGCAGCGAGTGCCAGAAGCACTGCCTTCGGGGTCGGAAGGACGGTGGGGCGCATCAGAAGGCCCGTTTCGGTGGCGTCTCGGGACTGGTCACGAGCCGGCACGGGTTCCGGGTATCGACACAGTCTGAAGCACCCCGGTAACAATCGCAGCAGATGACGCCCGACTCCAACGCGACGCCCCCTTCACAAGAATCCGATGATCGAGTACCCGGTGTGCGACGTCGCGAACGTCGTCGGGAGTCGCAAAGCTACGTGCACGTAGGAGCGCTTGCGCACGGCTGGCCCGTAGGAGCGCGAGGGCTCCTCGAGGGGATGCGCCAAGTGCAGCGTTTGAATGATCGCGTGTTGCCCGTACGAGATCGGCGACGTAGCCGATGAGCGCTGGGGCAACATAAATGGAGGCGCACAATTCGGTGAGCGCCGCCATATCGGCAGGCGAAACGATCGGGCGCAGTTTGGGAAGCGTGAACTCGGCGCCGCCTCCCTGAAGGAGGGCGACCTCTGACGCGCGGCTTGGATAGCCGATGGCCGTGCGCATAAGGAATCGGTCAATCTGGCTTTCCGGCAGGTTGTACGTGCCGTCTTGTTCGAATGGGTTCTGGGTCGCAATCACCATGAAGGGTCGAGCAAGCCGGTAGGTGTTTCCGTCGACGGAAACCGACCGTTCCTCCATAGCCTCGAGCAGCGCGGACTGAGTCTTCGCCGGGCCACGATTGAGTTCGTCACAGACAACGATGTTGGAAAAGATCGGACCGGGCCGAAAGGAGAAACTCTCCTTCGACGGCTGCCAAATCGAGACACCGGTGATGTCGGCCGGGAGGAGGTCTGGCGTGAACTGCACTCGAGAAGCAACGCCGCCGATGGTCGCGGCGATTGATTTCGCAAGAAGGGTCTTGCCGACGCCGGGAACGTCGTCGAGCAGGAGGTGGCCTTCGGCAAGGACGCACAGAACAGCGGTCTCAATGACGTCGACCTTGCCTTCGAGCGCCGTCGCGATTTCGGATACGAGCGCATCGAGGAGCGGGGCGGCCCCGTCGACACCCACTCTTGTCCGTTCGGAGGCTCCTATTTCGCTCCGGTCGTTCACACCAGCCTCCAAAGCTGTTTCGGTTTCGTTTCGAGTCCGCCACGTTCGCATTTCCCCACGACGTAAGGGTAGGCGCAGTCGAACGACCTGCGGTTTTTTGCGGCCTCCGGTTGCCGCCCGAAGACGGTGGGCCTTCCCGCCGGGGTACGATTCCTCACGTCGTGTCGGAGATGGGCAAGAATGACGTCATGGAAATGGCATACCCGCCCGAGGCCGACGAGTTCCGGGCCACGGTCAAGTCGTTCCTCCTGAACAGTCTTCCCGCCGAATTTGGCGGCGTCGGAACGCTCGAAGGTGAGGAACTGGAGAACTTCGTCAGGTCATGGCGAAAGACGCTCTATGAGAACGGGTACCTGGCCCCGAACTGGCCGAAACAGTTTGGGGGTGGTGGGCTGTCCGCCCTTGAGGAAGTGGTCGTCGCCGAGGAGTTCTGTAAGGCGGGCGTTCCCGGTGGGGGACCCAACGACGGGTTCGGTATTGCAATGTTGGGAAACACGCTCCTGCGGATGGGCACGGAAGACCAGAAGAAGCACTACCTGCCCCGTATCTTGTCTGGCGAGGACACATGGTGTCAGGGGTACTCCGAACCGGATGCGGGATCTGACTTGGGCAATCTCGGAACGCGGGCGGTACTCGACGGCGACGAGTGGGTCGTCAACGGTCAAAAGATTTGGACGTCGGCCGGGCATCTCGCTGATCACATTTTCGTGTTGTGTCGATCTGATGCCGACGCACCCAAGCACAAGGGGATCTCGTTCCTTCTTTGCGACATGCGCCAGCCCGGCGTCGAAGTTCGGCCGATCAAGATGATCTCGGGCCAAAGCGAGTTCAACGAGGTTTTCTTCACCGATGCCCGCGTTCCGAAAGAGAACGTGGTGGGCGGCGTCAACAACGGCTGGGCCGTCGCCATGACCCTGTTGGGATTCGAGCGAGGCGAGGCGGCCGCAACGCTGCCTATTCGCTACATGGCCGATTGGGATCGCCTGGTCGCATTAGCCCGCGACTATGGAGTTACCGGCGACGCAACGATGCGTCAGCGCCTCGCGTGGACGTACTCCAAGGTGCGCATCATGGACTTCAACGGCAAGCGTGTGCTTACGAAGTTCCTGCAGGGCCACCATCCCGGTCCCGATGCGGCAATCGGAAAGCTCTACTGGTCGGAGTTCCACAAGCTCGAAACCGAACTTGCTCTGGACATTCTCGGTGCCCACGCCATGGTGCCGAGCGGTCGACCCCCATCGTCATCGTTCCAGGTCGATGATTCGGCGGCGCCCAACACGACTGCCTCGTGGGTGGGGACGTTCCTCAATGCTCGGGCCGGAACCATCTATGCAGGTTCGAGCGAAGTGCAGCGAAACATCATCGGGGAGCAGGTGCTCGGCCTGCCCAAAGAGCCTCGCGCCGACGCGGGACCCTGGAACCAGAAGAAATAGCCAGTTCATGGCTCGTCCGAAACTCCTCGGTATGCACGCGATCGGTGCTGTTTTGGCGCGACCGAGCCTGTGGCCTAAAGCGCTGCGCGCGTGTCGGAGACTTGTCGGCAAACGTGGTGCCTCCGAGGCGAGGCTTGTGCCCTACGACTATCTGAGATTTCGAGCGCAAACTGCCTCCGGGGGCCTCGGATCGGAGATTTCGGGAGAAGAAATCGTCGATTGGCTGAAATGGGCAGGGCGTTTTCGACAGGTCGTCGAGTAGGTTCTGGTCATGGCAGGGGCCCTCGTCTTGAACGCATCGTTCGAACCGTTGTGCGTCGTGCCTGTTCGTCGGGCCATCGTTTTGGTTCTGAACCGCAAAGCGGAGATCGTTTCCGCCGCTGATCGTCAGTTTCGATCTGAGCGTACGGTCTTCGAGACGCCGTCAGTCATTCGTTTGGTGCACTACGTCCGCGTCCCGTTTCGGACCAGGGTGCCGTTGAATCGTCGGGCGGTCTTTGCGCGTGACCACAACCGCTGCCAGTATTGCGCGGCCGGCGCGGAGAACATCGATCACGTGGTTCCGCGTTCTCGTGGAGGTCAGCACATCTGGGAAAATGTGGTGGCCTCATGCCAGCCGTGCAACGCAAGAAAGGGCGACAAGATGCTCGATCAGACCAACCTCGTGTTGCGCCGCCGTCCACAGGCCCCGCACTCGCTCACATGGGTGCTCGTTGCTGTCGGGAACGTGGCTCCGGATTGGGAGCCGTATCTGGGTGGTCACTTCAGCGCGCTCTCCGCATAGGTCCCTGGAGGCGTCGCCGGTTCAGGTGATGTCGGCCGGCCACTCGCGGCCGGCAAGGACTGCGGCCTGCTTTGCCATTGCTATGTACGCTGACCGTTCACTCGGCGCGATGGCATTGATATGAGCGCGTATGGTCTGCCAATCGCCGCGAGAAACGGGACCCGGTAGCGCACGAGCCGGGCCAAGCCGTCGGGTACTTTCCAGAGCGGCTGCGGCCAGGTCAAGATACGCGTCGATGGGAACGCCCAGGGGTTTGGAAATTCGTTCTACTTGGCCGAGCAGGGCGATGAGGTGATTGGAGGCGACCACCGCAGCCGCGTGGTGGATCGCGCGGTCTGATTCGTCGATGCGTACGAGTCGAGCGTTCAGGGCTCCAGCAAGTCTCTCAATGAGCGGATCGCCAGCGGCTGCCATCCACGCGCCCTTCAATGCCTCGGCTGCGTTGACGGGGTCGCTCATCGGGACGAGCGGATGAAGCGATGCTCGCCGCTCGTGGGGGAGGAGCGCGTCGAGTGCGGTGGCGCCGGAAAGGTGGGCGACCACGGTTTCGGGGACGGCCGCCATCTGGGCAGCGACCCCCGCGATGGCGGCATCTGGCACGGCGAGGATGACGATGTCGACGCCAACCGCGGCCCGAGTGAGATCATCGCCGTGTCGCAAACTTGGTTCGACGTCGACGCACCCGCTGTCTCGAAGAGCTCGAGCCACGGCAGTGCCCGCCTTCCCGGTTCCTACGATTCGGACGCGAAGTGACTCCACATCGGCGAGGCTACCCGGGGTGCCAAACCCCCGGTTCGACTGTCGAGATTCGTGGGGAAGAATGGTGGCGTGGGCCATCAATTTCGAACGCAGCGGCGCCTCCTCGCGATCGGGGTTGCAGCGCTTGTGCTTTCGCTTGGCTCCACGTCGCGAATCGTGGCGGTTCAACCCGGCGCTGCTACCACCGCGGTTCGCGCTGGCGCGAGGCCCTTGACCTGGGGCCCGTGCTATGACAACAAGCGCTACGACTGCGCTCGCCTTTCGGTACCCCTCGACCGCTCGAATCCGGTCGGCGCCGGAGTATCCCTGTCGATCCTGCGGGTCCCGGCAACGAGGAAGAGCAAGCGCATCGGCGTGCTGCTGGTCAACCCCGGTGGGCCGGGCGCGTCGGGCCGGACCTTTGCCAAACAGCTGGCCGTGAATCCGATCTTCGACAGGATCAGGAGGTCCTACGACATTGTCGGATGGGACCCTCGGGGGGTTGGCGAATCGGCGCCCATTCGTTGCCTTGACTCCGCGGGCTATGACCGGTTCTTCGCTGCTGATCCCAATCCCGACACGCCCGCCGAACATGACCAGCTCGTCGCCGTGACGAAAGAGTTCGTCGAGGGGTGCAGGGAACGCAACGGCGACGTCCTGAAACATGTGTCGACGGCCGACACCGTCGCCGACATGGACCAAATTCGTGAAGCGTTGGGAGAGAAAACGGTCTCCTATGCCGGCTTTTCCTACGGCACCCTACTGGGCGCACGATACGCGGACGCCTACCCGAAGCGGGTTCGTCGATTTGTCCTTGACGGGGCACTTGATCCGTTGGCGACAACCGAAAAACGTTCTGAGCTCCAAGCGATCGGTTTTGAACGTGCGCTTATGAATTTCCTGGCGACATGCACAGCCAAGAAGTGTCGGTTTATGCACAAGAACGAAACGCCACTGAGTGCCTTCGACCGTCTTGTGGCGTCGTTCGAGGCAACACCGCTCGCCGTGAAATGGGTTGCGAACAACAAGACGACGGCCCGATTGCTCGGGCCGGGCGAGGGATACACCGCGGTGTTGGCTGCGCTCTACAACGTAAACCTTGGTTGGCCACGTTTGAAGTCGGCGCTGACCGACCTTGATCGCGGCGACGGCAGGGCAATGCTTCAGCTGTTTGATCTGTACGCAGATCGGAGTGCCGCCGGTGACTACCGCAATACTTCCGACGCAAACGCTGCGGTGAACTGTACGGACCTACCCAACTCGACCAACATTGCCGACTACGACGCAGTGGCGAAACGTCTGGACGGGGTTGCCCCGCACTTCGGGGCGTTCGCTGCGTATTCGACCGTTGTCTGTGCGTTCTGGCCCAGCGCCGGCCCGGTTCCGAAGGCGGTTCAGGCTGCGACCAGTGCGCCGATCATGATCCTTGGAACGACCGATGACCCGGCGACTCCGTTCGTGTGGGCCGAGTCCCTTCACCGCCAACTCGTCACGAGCCGACTCGTCCGGTTCCAAAGCGATGGTCACACCGCCTTGCTTTCCGGGAACACGTGTGTACGCAAACTGGTCGAAAAGTACTTGCTCGTAGGCGAATTACCTGAAAACAGGACGACCTGTCGTCGGTGAGCGACCCCGAAAACGCAAAGAGTCAAGCGTCCGCGGTGAGATCTCCTAACCTGGGAGGAGATATCCATGAACGTTGAACCCACTGTCCCCGTGCCCTATACAGAAGACGCGCCCCTTGTCGGCGTCACCTTCGAATCCCTGGGGGTACCTGATGACATCTGTTCGGCGTTGACCGCTCAGGGAATCCTGACTGCATTCGAGGTTCAGGCATTGACGGTTCCCGACGGCTTGGCCGGTCGAGATGTCTGTGGTCAGGCGAAAACGGGATCAGGCAAGACCCTCGCTTTCGGAATCCCGTTGGTCGCCCGGGCAGTGACCCCCGCAACGGCGAAGACCCCGACGGCCATGGTGCTGGTCCCCACCCGTGAACTGGCTTCCCAGGTCGAGAAGGAACTCAGCTGGCTCTCGGCGGCGCGTGGACTCAAGGTCGTCGCCATCTACGGCGGAGCCTCCTTCGACAAACAGCGTAAGGAACTCAACGATGGCGCCGAGGTCGTGGTCGCGACACCGGGTCGTCTCATCGATCTCGTGGGCCGGGGCGACATTGATCTGAGCGCAATTCGATTTCTGGTGCTCGACGAAGCCGACCGCATGTGCGACATGGGCTTTCTCCCGAACGTCGAGTGGCTCCTGCGTAAGATGCCGAGGGACCGCCAGACCCTCCTGTTCTCGGCGACGCTTGGCTCCGACGTCAACTACATGATTAAGAATGAGCTGACGGATCCGATCCGTCACACGATGGAGAGCGACTCGACCACGGTCGAGCAATCGCATCATCGGTTCCTCTTTGTCCATGAGATGGACCGTGTCAAGGTCGTGGCCGCGATTGTCGGGAGCTACGACCGAGCGCTGGTATTCGTGAACACCAAACGGGGGTGTGACCGGCTTGTCGACGATCTCAAGGATCTCGGTGTCCAGGCCCGGGCAATTCACGGAGACCTTGACCAGACCCGCCGCGACCGAGCGCTTCGCCAGTTCGGCGACGGGCAGATCCATGTGCTCGTCGCAACCGATGTCGCAGCACGGGGGTTGCATATCGACGGCGTCGACTGCGTGTTGCAGTTCGACCCACCCGACGATCACAAGACGTACCTTCACCGCGCGGGGCGTACGGCGCGGGCTGGGGCTACGGGCGTCGTCGCGACGATGCTGTTATGGAACCAGCGAGTGGAAGTGGAGCGGCTGCAGAAGCGCCTCGGTCTCTCGATCCCGGTTGCGGAGATGTTCTCCAACGACCAACGACTTACGGACCTGGCGAACTGGGACCCAACAGCCTCGACATGACGGACGACGTTCTCTGTTGGTGATCAATCCGTCGTGAACGCAACAGACTGGAATCTTCAGCGCCTGTCTGGCCCGGCGTCGCAACTCTTTGGCGGGACCGCTGCTGCGCTGAATGCTGTGAACGATGCCGGGCTGGCCGTTGACCGGATACTACGTGTACTCACGGTTTCGGAATCGACGGTGGTGCTCGGCAGCTCACAGCCGTTGGAGGACATCGTCAAACCATCGCTGGGAACGCCGATAGTTCGACGCCGTAGCGGTGGGGGAGCGGTTTGGCTCGAGCCCGCCGCCATGGTTTGGTTCGACCTGATGGTCGGCCGGTCTGATCAGCTGTGGAGCGACGACGTTGGTCGGGCAACGTGGTGGGTCGGCGAAGCGTTCGCGCGGGCGCTGCGAAATTCGGGATGCCGTGATGCCGTAGCGCATCGCGGGGCGATGGTCCACAACGCGCTTGACCGCAAAGTGTGCTGGACGGGGCTTGGCCCTGGCGAGGTGACCGGCGGGGCCGGCGGACCGAAGCTGGTCGGAATCGCACAGAAGCGGAAGCGCCGTGCCGTCGTGTTCCAAGTGGGAGTGTTGATCACTCCGTGTCAGTACTTGTTGGCGGAACCGATGGGACTCGACCCGGCAGCGATACTCGTAAGTGAACGTGGTATCGCTACGGATCGAGAAACCCTCATCGAATCGGTTCTCGACGCTCTTCCGAAGATATAGTAAGCGTACGAATTACTTCAACGCGGCTAGTGCAGCGTCGTAATTCGGCTCGTTGGCAATTTCCGCAACCAATTCGGTGTGGGCGACCTTGCCGTTTTCGTCGATGACCACGACGGCTCGGGCCAGAAGGCCCTGCAGCACGCTGTCGGTGAGGGTTACGCCGTAGGTGCTTCCGAAATCAGCGGACCGGAACGAACTGGCTGTCACGACGTTGCTCAGGCCTTCGGAGCCGCAAAAGCGACCCTGGGCGAAGGGGAGGTCGGCAGAAACGCACACCACGACGGCGTTCTCCAGACCCGAAGCTGCTTCGTTGAACTTGCGAACGCTGCTCGCGCAGGTCGGTGTGTCGACGCTGGGGAAGATATTCAAAACAATGCGCTTTCCGGCAAAGTCAGCATTCGTGAGGGGCGACAGATCGCCCTTCGTCAGTGAGAAGGCGGGCGCATCGGAACCGACCGCCGGAAGATCTCCGGAAGTATTGACCGGATTGCCGCCAAGGGAAACTGTGCTCATGTGGGTGTCTTTCGTGTTTCGGACGGCATGTACCCGTCACTCGTATGGCGAGAGCCTACCGAGTCCGGCGTCGTTGTTTCTTCGGCGTCGGCCCACCGGCTTGGGCCGAGAAGGGAGCATGGGCAAAACCGGCGCCGGGTGAGACCCGTTGTGCTACATTGACGCACATGAGTGCATCGGTCGGAATTCGCGCCCTGCAGCAAAACGCATCGGCGGTCGTGTCGCGGGTCGAGGCCGGCGAGTCGATTGAGATTACCGACCGGGGCCGGCCGGTGGCCCGACTCGTACCGATCACGATCGGGTCGCGCCTCGAAGCACTTCGTATGGCGGGTCAGGTCCGCGAGGCGTCTCGTCCGCTGGGGTCAATTGTGCGTCCGCCGAACCGACAACCGGGAAAACCATCGCTCAGTCAAATGCTCGACGATATGCGCGCAGATGAACACTAATCGTTCGTGATTGCGTACATCGACTCGTCGGCTCTCGTGAAGCTCGTGAGTCTCGAGACTGAAACCGACGCGCTACTCGAATGGATCACCGACCATCAGCCCACCCTCTTTGGCAGCGAGCTGCTCCGCACAGAGGTCATACGGGCCGTTCGTCGTTTCGACCCCATGGCGCTGGAAGCGGCGAAGGAGTTGCTGCGAACCGTGAACCTTCTTGCGATGCCCTCCTCGACTTTCGCTCGAGCGGGTGAGCTTGACCCGCAGATCCTTCGGCCACTCGACGCGCTCCATCTCGCTTCAGCCCTCGATCTCGGCGACGATCTTGATGTGCTCGTGACCTACGACGATCGCCTCACCGAGGCATGCGCGATCCATGGCGTTCGCGTGGTTGCTCCGGCCTAACGATGGCCTAACGGAGCCTACCGACCCTCGAACACAGGGGGGCGTCGCTCGAGATACGACATCATCCCCTCCTGAAAGTCCTTGGTGCGCAGGAGCGGGAGGAGCTGCAAGAACACGTGGTGGACGTTTTGTTCGAAGGTCTCGGATTCGCCCATACGCATCATGCGCTTGATCGCTCGAACCGCAAGCGGCGCGTTCTCGGAAATCTCGATGGCCATATTCATGGCGGTTTCCATCAGGTCGCCGTCGCTGACCACATGGTTCACGAGTCCATGTCCGAGCGCTTCATCGGCAGTCAGGGTGCGGCCCGTAAAGCTCAACTCAGCGGCCTTCGCATACCCGACGAGGCGCGGCAAAAGCCATGTCCCTCCCGACTCAGGCAGGATTCCGCGCTTGGCGAAGGCCATAGACAACTTTGCCGACCGGGCGGCAAGGCGAATGTCGCACCCGAGTGCAAGATCGAGACCGTACCCGGCGGCTCCGCCATTGAGCGCCGCAATGATCGGCGTGTCGAGCTCGTGAAGGACAGTTGGCGGCGTGAACCGCATGTCGATCTCGGCCGCGGCGCCGGACCCGACACCGTTGAGCATGCCCGACCCTTCCGCCTGCGACTTCACATCGAGGCCCGCGCAAAAGGCGCGACCCTTGCCGGTGAGGATGATGCACCGGACGTCGCGGTTGCGGTCGGCGGCGAGGAGATGCTCGCAAAGTTGATCCAGCATCTTCGCTGTGATTGTGTTCATCGCCTCCGGGCGATTGAACCGAATGATGGCGACATGGCCGTCGATCTCGGTCGTGATCTCATCGGTCGACTCTTGCGAAGTTGTAGTTTCGGGCATCACACCATCACAGCACCGAACCGATGCGATGCGCCAACGTTGCCCGTTATTTGGCTCGCCAGTCGTGGCGGCCCGCGCGGACTGCAGTTGACGACACGTCACTGAAACGATCGGCGATGCGTAGCACCACTCGGCCTTCACGGTGGTCGGGCACCGCGAACGGCGGGCGAGGGACGATCGCAATGTTGGGAAGCGCGGCAATCGCCTCGTCGCGTCGCTGGGCTTCGTAGCCGTACCACTGCAACTCGTTGATCTGCTCCCATTTGTCGGCACCGACGATCACCCAGTCATACCCGGCCGCAATGTCGACCAAGAGCGACGCGGGGGAGACTTCGACATCAAAACGGTTGCCGTGGCGCTCGGTAAGTGATTTCAGTAGCTCGGCTCGATGGGCGGGTGCGGGGAGAGCGGTCTCGTCTTTTCCAAGGGTCTGGAGCGACACGACAAACACGACTTGATCGACGCCTAGCTGCTCCGACGCCATGTGTGCGACTGCCAAATGCGCGATGGTCGGCGGGTTGAAGGTCCCGGGATAGCACGCCCGCACCGGTTCGCGTCGCGCCTCGCTCACGTCCGGTCGATTGTCGTCGCTGAGCCGTTCGCATCGTGGTCGAGGTAGAGGGTGTTCGCCCCACTCGCCCGAACACGACCGGCGGGAACGGTCGGGTCCTGAGCGAGGAGCAGCCGAACGGCGTCGACCTTGGACGCTCCCGTGACCAGCCACACCAGAGCCCGGGCCTGATTGATCGTTCGAAACGACACGGTGATGCGTCGACGTCCGTCGTACCTACGAGTAGTCGCAGTCAGTGCTCTCGTAACCGTAAGCACCGGGTCGTTCGGAATCAGCGATGCCGTGTGGCCGTCATCGCCGAGACCGAGATGGATAACATCGAACACACCATCGCAGGTTTCGCGAATTGTCTTGGCGTACGCCCGGGCGGCCTCGCCAGGGGTGCCCATTTCGACCGGTACTGCGTGCACGTTCGACGGCGGAATGTCGATCTTGGCGAGCAGACGATCGTGGAGTTGCACCAGGTTTCGATCCGGGTGGCCGGTGGGCGCAATTCGTTCGTCGACCTGGAACACGTGAACGTCTTGCCATGCGACGTCACGGGAGGCGAGCGCATCGAACAACAGGGCCGGCGTCGAACCACCGCTCAGCGCGAAGCAGGCGGTTCCCCGCGCGGCGACAGCTGCGGCAAGGAGCGCAGAAACATCTTTCGCCGCCCGACGCGCGAGCTCCGAGCGATTTTTCGCGACGACTGTTTCCACTGTTTCCGTTCTTCCCTAGTTGTTTCGATTGTTGTTTCGATTGTTGTCTCGATTGTTTTTCCATGCTCACCGTTCTCGATCCTTTCACGCCGACCCACGGCCGTTCATCTCTCGCCCGTACGTCTGTTCTGATTTTCGTACGCCTGTTCGAATCCTCACGTCGGCTTGGGAAATCCCCACGGAAAACCGTCGTATTTCGCCAGAAAAGCGTCGGCAATCTGGTGACGAAGTGGGGCAAAGTGGTACGGTATCCCTGTTCAGGGAAGCAGGTGGAAGAGGACGCTCGTTTTCGGGTGTTTTCACCATTCGAGCTCCACATCACGAGGTAGTTAGGTCCGAAGTCGATCGCGATGCGCTTAGTTGGGGAGTTCGAACAGAGGCTGGACGACAAGGGTCGCATCGTGCTGCCCTCGGGCTTCCGAGCTGATCTCGAACACACGAAATTGATCGTGGCCCTTGGTGACTTCGGCGAACTCGGGGTATGGCCCGAAGCGGAATGGGATACCCGCGCAGCTGCCAAACAGGCCAAAGAACACGAGAGCCCCGATGACGCTCGAGCGTTTCGTGAATTCACGAGGAACGCGCATGAGATCAAACTCGACGGCCAATTCCGATTCGCGGTGTCGGAGAATCTACGTCGCAAGGGTGGGTTCACCTTGGGCACGTCGCAGCCGTTGTACGTCATTGGTGCGAGGAACCGTTTGGAGATCTGGGAAAAGTCTCGCCACGAGGCCTTCTACGGCGAGGGCGGCGAATGAATGTCGCACTCGTTGAAATACCTGGTCACGCCGTCCAGACCTTCGTGCGCGACACAGGCGATGGGCGCGCCATGACCTTCACCGACGAATCCTTCCACCACGTTCCCGTTCTTCGCGACGAGGTACTCGATGCGTTCTCGACCGTCCCGGCGGGGGTGATCATCGACGCCACCTGTGGTGGCGCGGGTCACGCATCGGCCCTCCTGGACTCACGCGCCGACCTCGCGCTCATCGGGCTTGATCGCGACCAAGCGGCGGTTGAAGTCGCAAGGCAGCGCCTCAGCCGATTCGGCACTCGCGCTTCGGTGCATCACCTCCGATTCGATCACCTCCGCGATGTCGTGACTGCGCGAACCGCAATCACCGGCGTGCTCTTCGACCTTGGCGTCAGCTCCGCGCAGTTCGACATCGGCGAGCGCGGCTTCTCCTACCGCTTCGACGCCCCGCTCGATATGCGGATGGATACCTCCGGCGGTCCAACGGCCGCCGAGATCGTCAACAGCTCGACACCTGCCGAACTGCGCCACGTCATCTCGAAGTACGGTGACGAACGCTTTGCCGATCGCATCGCACGGGCGATCGTTGCAAAACGGCCCGTGCTCACCACCGGACAGCTCGCCCAGATCGTCACCGAGGCCATACCAGCTGCGACCCGTCGAACCGGTGGCCACCCCGCGAAGCGGACCTTCCAGGCATTGCGGATCGAAGTCAACGACGAACTTCGTGTGCTTGCCCCCGCGATCGACGCCGCGATCGACGTGCTTGGCCCCGGCGGGAGAGTCGTCGTGTTGAGCTACCACTCCGGCGAAGACCGGATAGTCAAAGACCGGTTTCGTTTCGCAGAAACCGGTGGATGTTCGTGCCCCTCCGACTTGCCGTGTGTTTGCGGCGCCCTTCCCCGGGGTCGGATGGTGCGACGAGGCGTGTTACGCGCCACGGAGGCCGAAAAGGCCCGAAACCCGCGTGCGACAAGCGTTGTCGCCCGCATCTTCGAAAAAGCCGGGGCACCCGGCTCTCCCGGTACGGCGTCGGCGTCGCGACATTCTTTGCGCCGCCGCGCCGTGCCGGATTCGAAAGCAGCATTGTCGCTCGCAAACTCAACCACGATCACTTCCCCGATCACCGTGCCTCGCAAGGAATCCCGATGACCGTTCGTTCCACACAGTTGCGTCCTTCCCAGCAATCGCGAGGCGCGGAGCGTGCGGTTTCCTTTGCGGAGTCGGCGTCGCGTCGCAGCACTTCGCTTGACGCAGCGATCGCCCGATCCCCGGTTTCTCCGGTCGCCTCCTCGATGGTGATCGCGAACCCAAACCGTTCCACGCGCCGCTGGGGCACGGTGGCAGTTTCCCCGGTGGAGGTTTCCGGCGAGTCGACCAGGACCGCCACAGCCATGACACGAGCCCGATCGGCCCACCCGACGGCGCCGGGTCGAGAAACCGGCCTCGGGGTCAAAGGCGATCTGGGATCGAATGGTCGTCCGCAGCGGTCTACTCCCGTTCGCTCAAATGTCGTCGCAATGCACCCGAAGTCGACCGAGCAGCCCACTGGCAAACGCGTCGCAGCCGCACCGCCAGACCCGTTCCACACACAACGTCCGCCTGACCGCACCACTGCGTCGGCGCGTACCTCGAACGTCGGAACGCGAACTCTCCCGCAAACCGCATCACGCGAAACCAAATCACGTGAAACCGCCCCTCGAACGCGAAGCGGTGGACCCCCCAGCGCCGCAGGAGCACGACTTCTAGTCGTCGGGCCGGAGACTATCGGTGCTACTGCCCTCGCCCCGCAGCCCGAACAACAACCATATTCACGCATACGAAAACCGAGGCAGGTCGGAAAGGGCGCAGAAACGCAACCGAATCTCCGCGTCGCCCGGCCGCCACGACGCGTTCGCCGACGACTTGTATCGCGTCCTACCACGGCGCTCTTTGCGATCGCATTGGTTCTAGCCGGCGCAGTGTCTGCGATCGTGCTCCATGCCGATCTGGCACAAAATCAACTTGTTCTGGACAAACTCCGCGTCGAGGTAGGCGCGGAAGAACGCACGAACCAGCGCCTTCGGGTCGAAGTTGCCGAACTCGAGGCCCCGGCACGGCTGATCAGCGCCGCTACTGAACTGGGGCTCGTTTCAGCCGAGCGGGTTGACTACACACCAGTCGACTCGACAACGAACGGGCGATGAGGGTGCGCAGGACCTACCGATCTTGCGGCGCGAGCGGACCGCGGCCAGCGTGGTCACCTGAGCAGGCGCTCCAAAAAGCGCTCCGCGATCCCCGACGCGCCCCCCAACGCGATCCGCGACGTGATCCGAGACGTGATCCGAGACGCGATCCCCAACGGCCCTCCCGGGTGGCCCGCCGAACGCCTTCGATTCCAACGTCACCACGCGCGCGGGAATCTCGTCGAGTAGCTGCGTCCAAGAAACCCCTGCCGAAGGGCAAGATTGCCGGCACCAGGGTTCAGTCCGGCCGTACGCCGCTGTCGCGATCATTGCGCCCAAGCGGTGGGCCGGGCGCTGCACCGTGGTTCGTAGGAAACGCACGACGGCTGCGATTCATGACCCTGGCCTGGATAGCGCTCTTCATCGTGGTGTTCGTGCAGATGGCTTCGCTTCAGCTCCGCAACCCCGAAACGACGGCGGTCCGAGTCAGTCGACAGCGCATCCACGCCACCCGGATCGCAGCTGAGCGAGGAGACCTGATCGACCGATCCGGGATACCTCTCGCGATATCGGTACGGGAGTGGAGGTTGGTCGCTGATCCGATGGTTATCGCGGCGAGTAAGGCCGTCGAATCGCATTCGAAAAACATCGGAAGCCGTTTGGGTGTGGACCCGGCCGTGATCGAGAAGCGCCTGAGGCGAGCAGGCCGCTATTCGATCGTGGCTCGTGGACTTGATGAGTCGAAAGCGAATGCCTTTCGACGCGGAGCAGGCCGACTCGACGGTATTGCGGTCGAGGAGGAACCACGGCGTGTGTACCCTGCCGGAGATTTGGCCCGCAGCCTCCTCGGGTCAGTGCGCCGATCGGACCAAGTTGGTGTTTCCGGGATGGAGCTGAAGTTCGACTCGCTCCTCCAAGGGCGCGAGGGAGAAATGAAGGTCGAGCGCGATTTGAAGGGTGGGCAAATCCCAACAGCTCCAGGTCTCGTGCGACCGGCCAAACGGGGCTCGTCATACCAATTGACGGTCGACAGATCGCTGCAATACAGCGCCGAGGGAATACTTGCTCAGGCGATCAAATTGACCGGCGCCGAGACCGGAATCGTCATGATCTCCAACGTCGGATCCGGTGAAATTCTCGCTGTCGTAAACATGACCGTTGCTGAGAACGGATCCATCGTGAATACCGGTCGCAACTGCGCGTTTGTTTGCTCCTACGAACTCGGCAGCGTCAACAAGGCGGTAACGATTGCTGCAGCGCTCGAAGAAAAGGTTGTCAGCCCGACTTCACGGGTTATCGTCCCCGACCGTCTCCAAATGTGGGACAAGCGGTTCAAGGATGATGAAAACCATCCGACGATGTCATGGACGCCTGGCGATATCTTGGTCAAGTCATCGAACATCGGAACGATCAAGATTGCGAAGATGCTGGGGCGCGATCGTCTGAACGCGTACCTTCGTTCTTTCGGTCTGGGATCAAAAACGTCCGTGGAGTTTCCGGGTGAGTCCGCCGGAATTCTCCCCAAGCCGTCGAAGTGGTCTGGGACGTCGATCGGCACCATCTCGATCGGGCAGGGCATTGCGAGCACCCCCGCCCAGATGCTCGAGGCGTACAACACCATTGCGAACGGTGGTCTTCGGGTGCCGCTGCGTTTGCTGCGTGCGACCGTTGATGCGCAAGGCCGAACACACGAGATTGCGGCGAGCACCCCGAAACGAGTCGTCTCTGCAAATACAGCAGCATCGCTTACTACCATGCTCACCGATGTCGTTCGCAGTGGAACGGGGCAGGCTGCATCTTTCGACGGCTACACCGTGGCCGGGAAAACAGGAACGGCTCAGAAACCCGATGAGACGGGCGGATATTCGAAGACGAAGTACGTGGCGACCTTCGCCGGATTCTTCCCGGCCGAACGCCCCGTACTGAGCGCAATCGTCGTTCTCGATGAACCGAAGTCCTCGATCTACGGATCCCATGTCGCCGCACCGTTGTTTTCCGAAATCGGCCGGATGGCAGCAGCGTACGAAAGGGTCCAGCCGAGTCCGGGTCGCCTCGCTCTGACCCGCCCCGAGCTTCCGAAGAACGACCGTTCCTTGGCGTATCAGCGGACGGTACTTCGCAGTGGTGCCCTGACCTTGGGGCCGGCGACCCCGGTCGAGCTTGCGCAGTCGGCGGTCGGATCCGTTCGTCTTCTGAATGACTCTGCGACGGTATTTGCTGGTGCTGCGACTCCGTCGTCTGTTCCCCAGCGAGTGGCAATCATCGATCCGTCGACCGGGAAGATCATCGTCGGTCAGGTCGCGACGCCAGCCGCAGTGTCGGCCGGTCAAGGTTCCTCCGAGGCCAACGTCGCCCCAACGATCGCGCCAACCCTTTCGACCCCCAGCCGTTACGTTGCGCCGATCATAAACGGCATCCCCGATCTTAGCAAGCGCGCATATGATCTGAAAGATCGTCCTCGTGCGGTATCGGCCAGAATGACTTTGGCACCGGGCGCTACCGAACACAACGGGCTGCATGCTCCTCCTCCCGGTTCGGCGGTTGAAGCGGAGGCGCGCTTGGCGCCAGTTCGCGGCGCCAAGGCGAGGGTGGCATCGGGTGACAAAGCAGCAACGACCGAAAAGGTTGCCAAGAAAGTTAGTGCCGAACAGCCGGTTGTCTCGACGCCGACGCCGAAGGCGCGTTCGACGGGGCCCACCGACGATGCCCCGATAGCGACGTTGAAACCAGTACTCCGCGTGAGCGCAGATACGCGAACCGATTCAGCAGACTCACCATCGGGAGACGATGATGTGGTTGCGGTCGCGCGTCCCCCGGCAACGGTTGTCGAGTCATGACCGAATTGCCTCCGCGCTCATCTTGTTCGGTCATTGAGTTGGTCTCGGCAGTTGAACAGCGATTCGGCAAACTGGTCCTCGATATCGTGGGCGAACAATCTGCCCTCATCACCTCGATAACGCACAACTCAGCGTCGGTCGGCCCCAATTCGATATTCGTATGCGTACGTGGCTCATCGAGCAACGGACACGACTACGCGTCCGATGCCGTGTCGCGAGGAGCCTCGTGCCTTCTCGTCGACCATTTCATTGATGGCCTCGACCCGGTCACTCAGATCGTTGTCAAGGACACACGTGCGGAAATGGGCCGGTTCGCGGCAGGCGTCTACGGCTTTCCCGCTGACCGGCTGACTCTTATCGGAGTCACCGGAACGAACGGTAAGACGACGACCGCGCACACCATCGAGTCGATCGTGCGCGGTGCCGGGCGCCACGTCGAGGTGATCGGAACGCTCACCCAAAAGCGAACCACTCCTGAGGCCACTGACATTCATGAGCGGCTCGCCGTGCTGGCCCAGAGCGGGTGTGAATTCGTGGTCATGGAGGTCACCTCGCACGCACTCGACCTTCATCGCGTGCGCGGACTTCATTTTGCCGTGGCCGTATTCACGAATCTTTCCCAGGACCACCTCGACTTCCACGGAACGATCGAGGCGTACTTCAGGTCGAAAGCGAAGCTTTTCACCGCGGAGTTCTCCGACCGAGCCATTGTCAACGGAGACGATAGATACGGGAGATTGCTCTTCGACAGTGCCGAGATTCCAACGGAGACGGTTTCATTGAGCGCGGTGGATGATCTGCGTCTCGGATCGCGCGGGTCAACCTATCGATGGAATGGGCAGCATTTCGCGGTTCCAATTGCGGGAGCGTTCAACGTAATGAACGCACTTCAAGCTTCGTCGGTTGCGCGCCTGCTCGGTATTGGATGGGACTCGATTGTCGCCGGTATCTCCGCCGTGCGGGTGCCCGGACGATTTGAACCCGTCGACGCCGGGCAGCCCTTCGCCGTCTACGTCGATTTTGCCCATACCCCGGACGGGCTGGAGCGAGTTCTCGGGGCAGCGCGTGAGACTGCTGGCAGTGGACGACTGATCAGTGTGTTCGGATGCGGTGGGGACCGCGATCGAGCCAAGCGTCCACTCATGGGAGAAATCGGCGTCCGTCTGAGCGATGTCGCCTATTTCACTTCCGACAATCCGCGTTCGGAAGAGATTGAAACTATTTTGAACGACATGCTCCTGGGAGTGTCCGAGCGCCAGAACGTCCGGGTAGTTCCGGATCGTCGGATGGCTATCGAATCGGCGCTTCGAGATGCCCATCCGGGAGACGTTGTCGTGATTGCGGGAAAGGGCCATGAGCAGGGCCAGGTGTCCGCCGGCATTGTCACCCCCTTTGACGACCGCAACGTTGCGCGTGAGATCCTTCGCGATCTGGGCTGGGTGGCATGAAGCTGACGCTCGGTGACATCGCTGACCATGTCGGCGGATCGTTGAACTCGGCTTCTGCCAGATCCATCGAAGTCGATGGTGCGTCTATCGACTCTCGCAGCATATTGCCGGGGCAACTTTTCGTGCCGATTGTCGCCGAACGAGATGGTCATGAGTACATCGAATCGGCAAGGCAACGCGGTGCAAATGCGTGGTTTGTCGCCGTTGGGAAACCTGCATCTTCAGATCAACGCTCGGTCGTGGTGCCCGACACAACGACTGCGTTGCAACAATTGAGTGGACTTGTGCGTCGCCGCCTTCCGGATCGAATTGCGGGGGTGACGGGATCCGTTGGGAAGACGTCAACAAAAGACCTGCTCGGCGCTGTCTTGCGCGAACGAGCCCCTGCAATGGTGAGCGCCAAGTCGTTCAACAACGAACTCGGCGTCCCACTCACACTGTTGAATGCTCCTGATGATTGCTGGGCAGGGGTCGTCGAGATGGGTGCCCGCGGACCCGGTCACATTCGATTCCTCTGCGAGTTCGCGCGCCCAACGGTTGGAGTGATTACCAACATCGGCTCGGCGCACCTTGAGTTGTTCGGGAGTCGAGAGGTGATCGCGGACTCGAAGAGCGAATTGATTGCCGGCCTTCCTTCACACGGGGTTGCTGTGTTGAACTTCGACTCCGATCTCTACGCGCGCATGGTTGATCATGCCTCGACGACTATCGTGTCGTTCTCCGCAACCGGTAACACCGCAGCCTCTGTGTACGCAACTGATGTTCGCCTCAACAGCGAACTGCGAGCATCCTTCATCGTTCATACGCCCGACGCCCGCTTCGAGGTTGCGCTGGGCGCCCGAGGCCTGCATCAGGTGGCGAACGCATTGGCAGCCTCGATCGCAGCTCGTGCGTTCGGATCGACGATTGAAGAAATCAAAGCCGGGCTGGCGACATCGGAACTTTCGCCTCTTCGAATGGATCTTGTTCGACTTCCGTCCGGTACCCGCGTCCTCAACGACACGTACAATGCCAATCCGGTATCGATGCGGGCAGCGCTCGATAGTCTCGCCCAGATGAACGCCAGCCGTCGTTTCGCGTTTCTCGGTCCAATGGCTGAACTCGGCCCGGATCGCAATGCCCTCCACCTCGAAGTCGCAGAGCACGGTCGAGACCTTGGGCTCGAAGGGATCGTTAGTGTGGGGGAGCCGGCCTACGGAACGACCAACGTTGAGGACATCGACGCTGCAATCGCGCTCTGCGCTGAGCTTGCCCTTGGACCCGAAGACGTCGTGCTGGTCAAAGGGTCGCGTGTTGCTGAGCTCGAACGTCTCGTTCAAAAACTTCTTGAAGGTCCAAGATGACTTCTCTTCTCGTAGCAGCGATCATAAGTATGCTTACTTCACTCCTCGGGATGCCGGTGCTCATACGTTGGCTTGCGTCCAAAGGGATTGGTCAGCCGATTCGAAAGGATCTCCACGAGAACCAGCAGAAGAAGAAGGGGACGCCGACGATGGGCGGGATCGCGATCGTGCTGGCAGCAGTCGCTGGCTATGTCGTGCCTCACTACGCGACCTCGCTCGCGTTTACCCGCGGCGGCATCCTCATCATGGTCGCCTTTGTTGGTGCGGCTCTCGTCGGACTGACCGATGATTGGATCAAGGTTACCCGCCAGCGAAGTCTTGGCCTGAACAAACGGGCAAAAGCCGGCGGGCAATTCCTTGTCGCGATTGCGTTCTCCTTCTTCGCCGTCACCTGGGCCAACGTGCCAATGACCATAGGATTCACCCGTTTTTCGAGCCCTGGTTGGAAAGTACCTGCGTTGGTTTGGGTCCTCTTCACGATCTTCATCCTGATCGGATTTTCGAATGCAGTGAATCTGACCGACGGTATGGACGGCCTTGCCGCGGGGAGCTCGATGTACGCATTTTCGGCTTACACCGTCATGGCATTTTGGATGTTTCGACACGCCTCGATTTACCAGGTTCAACAGGCGCTTGATGTCAGCGTTATAGCGGCATCGATGGTCGGCGCCTGTGCCGGGTTTCTCTGGTGGAACGCCGCCCCGGCCCGAATCTTCATGGGCGACGTCGGTTCCCTGGCCATTGGGAGTGCCTTTGGTGCGATGGCGATGATCACATCGACACCGCTGCTGCTCCCGATCATCGGTGGCCTCTTCGTGGTCGAAACAGTCTCGGTCATGATTCAAATCTTCACCTTCCGGCTCATGGGAAAGCGACGACTGTTTCGAATGGCTCCGATTCACCACCACTTTGAACTGGGCGGATGGCCTGAAACCACGGTGATCATCCGGTTCTGGATTATCGGCATGATCACTGCATCTATAGGTCTTGGAATCTTCTATGCGGACTTTCTTTCAATCGGAGGCGTTGACTAATGGCCACTGTTCTAGGACCGTCGACGGATCGCGGCAACGGCTCAACTCAACCTCGACGGACCAGCCGTCGAAGCACAACCTCGCAAAAGCTCCGACTGCTTGGCCGCACTCGCGTGGTACGTATCGGAAGGACCCGGTGGACGACGTCGTCCTTCGTCCTCCTCGCTCTGGCCACTTTGTTGACCATCGTGGGTCTCACGTTTGTGGCGTCGGCGTCATCGGTGAGCTCACTGCACACCAATGGCAGCAGCTGGACGGTCTTCAACCGTCAACTCTTCTTCGTCGTTTTCGGAATTGTCGCAATGTTCGCCGCGACACTGGTGCCATACCGTGTTTGGTGGGGTCTCGGTCCGATCGCATTTGGCGTGTCGGCAGCGGCCAGTACGTTCGCCGCGTTCGCCGGAGTTGAAAAGAACGGCTCACGACGCTGGATTGGATTTGGCTCGGTCCTTGTTCAGCCTTCGGAGTTCTTGAAGCTCGGAACGGTGCTGATGTTCGCGATGGTCTTTACACATAAGAACACGGTCCGAGCGATGGGCACGAAGCGATTCATGTGGCGCACCCTTTTACCGATGAGCCTCCTCGCCGCAGGCCCCGTGATGTTGCAGCCGGACCTTGGGACAGCAGCGGTGATCATCTTTTCATTCATGGCCATCATCGTCGTCGGGGGCTTTCCCACCCGTCGACTTTTTCCCGGGCTGCTCGCTGGCGCGACCCTGGTCTCGATTTGGGCGATGTCGGCGCAATACCGCCGTGATCGCGTCACGACATTCTTGAACCCCGAGAGTGATCCGACGGGTCTGGGCTGGCACGTCACGCAATCCAAGCTCGGATTTGCGACGGGCAAACTTTTTGGAATCGGCATCGGAGCGAGCCGTTCGAAATGGGGATGGGTCCCCAATGCACATACCGACTTTGTCTTCGCGATCATCGGCGAAGAAGTCGGCCTCGTCGGGGCCACATTGGTGCTCAGCCTCTTTGTGTCCATCGCCATTGTCGGGTTCAGCGTCGTGAACAACGCGAAAGACCGATTCGGTTCGCTCGTCGCCGCGGGAGTGACAACTTGGATCATTTCGCAGGCGGTGTTCAACATGGGAACCGTCTTGGGGACCGTTCCCGTCACTGGAGTACCGATGCCATTTGTTTCGTCCGGAGGCTCCTCGTTTGTGGTTCTTGGAATCGCGTTCGGCATTCTCGTGAACATCTCAAGGTATTCAATCGTTCCGTCCGTGTCGGACCCGAGTGCTCGTTCGGTCAGCCATGGCGTTGGTACCGGAGTCCGGGTTCGGGGACCGGGTTCGACTTCGTCGGTGAAACGAACCCGGTAGGACCTGCCTTGGCCCCTGACCTTTCAGAGAAGAAACGTATACATATCATCGGCGTCGGCGGCGCGGCCATGTCCGCGATCGCGCACATAGCGACGCGAATGGGCCACGTCGTAACGGGCAGCGATCAGAGCCCGTCACCGGCCATCGACCGACTACGTTCGGAAGGGCTCGATCTCTGGACGCCACACGATGCCGAGCGAATTGGCACGCCTGATCTTGTAATGCTGTCCGCCGCCGTGCCCGTGACGAATCCGGAGCTTGTGACCGCACGTGAACGAAACATCTCGGTCGCAACCCGGGCTGACGTGATGGAATCACTCGGGCGCCTTCGGCGAACGATTGCAATCAGCGGAACGGCGGGCAAGACCACGACATCGGCAATGATGGCCACGGTTGCGGCTACGGCAGGTCTCAAGCCATCAATGATCGTCGGTGCCACCATCCACGGGTTCGGCAACGGCGTCGAGTGGAACGATTCCGAGTGGTTCGTCGTCGAAGCTGACGAGAGCGACGGCTCGTTCCTGCGATTCGGGGCCGAAGCGGTCATCGTCACGAACATAGAACCCGATCATCTCGATTTCTGGGGCTCGATGGGAGCCCTCGAAGCCGGATTTGATGAGTTTGTTCGACAGGCTACAGGCCCAAAAGTGATCAACGTGGACGATCCGGGATGTCGTGCGCTGTTGCGGCGCGTCGGACCGATAGCGGGCCTGATCACGTTCGGAACAAATGCTGATGCCTCCTATCGGATGGTGAACTACGCAGCAGATGGTCTGAATAGCAGCTTCGAGGTGCTCTCCGCCGGCCGTTCGGCGATACCCGTTTCGCTGGGCGTGCCGGGAAAGCACAACGCAATGAACGCGGTGGCTGCCCTTGCCATGGCGATCGAGCTCGGACTGGCGCCTGTCGACGCAACAAAGGGACTGGCTGATTTTCGTGGAGCATCACGCCGCTTCGAATTTCGCGGGGTGGGCAATGGGGTCACGTTCGTCGACGACTATGCGCACCTCCCGGCGAAAGCCAGGTCTGCGGTTGACGCCGCACTCCTCGGAAATTGGCCCCGTGTCGTCGCGGTGTACCAGCCACATAGATACACCCGGACGCGAGACCTGTGGCAGGACCATCGAGATTCGTTCGTCGGCGTGGACATGCTCATCGTCACAGGCATCTATGCCGCAGGGCAGCAGCCCATTCCCGGGGTTTCGGGAAAACTCATTGCCGACGAGGTACTACGTGTACATCCCAATCAACGCGTGATCTATTGCGAGACCAGGGACGAACTCGTCGCGACGCTTACACGCGAGTTACGTGAGGGGGACCTGTGCCTTACAATGAATGCTGGCGATCTGACGACGCTTCCGGACCAGCTCCTCAACTCACCGTGGAACAAAAGCCGGAGCGCTACGTGAGTAGCGACAACCTCGAGCTCGCGATTCGCGCGATTGGGGAGCGCGGCGAACGAGGAGTTCCGCTCTCGTTGTTCACAACGTTTCGCATCGGAGGACCGGCGGAGGTCCTCGTTCGTCCGAAGTCGATCCCCGAACTCGTGGATATCGCCCATGCGTTCGCCGGAATCGACGTCCCTTTTCTCGTGGTTGGCCAAGGCTCGAACCTATTGATCGGCGACGCTGGATTTCGGGGCGTGGTGATCGTCCTCGACGGAGCCTTCGCCGAATGGAAGGACGAAGGGCTGCTCGTCGAAGCAGGAGCGGCCGTCAAGATGCCGGTCCTCGCCCGCCAAACTGCGCACCTCGGCCTCCGTGGACTCGAGTGGATGGTGGGCGTGCCAGGCTCTGTCGGCGGTGCCGTCTGTATGAACGCCGGTGGTCACGGCTCTGATATTGCCGACAATCTCCGCTGCGCCACGATTCTCGATTTACGAGACGCAACCGTGCGCACCCGAGACGTCGAAGTGCTCGACCTGTCCTACCGCCACTCCGCCATCGAAGCTCACGAACTCGTCATGTCAGCGACGTTCCAGTGCGCGGCCGGAGATCGCTCGGCTGCTGAGGCCGAGATCTCCTCGATTGTTCGATGGCGACGAGAACATCAGCCTGGCGGAGCAAATTGCGGCAGCGTGTTCACAAACCCACCGGGGGATTCGGCAGGACGTCTGATTGATGCGACAGGCCTTCGCGGCTTCCAGATCGGCACAGCACAGGTATCCCCGAAACATGCGAACTTCATCCAAGCCGCAGAGCATGCCACGGCGGCAGATGTATGGGCGCTTATCGTCGAAGTGCGTCGGCGGGTTTTCGACAACTTCGGCGTTGAGCTTCACCCCGAAGTGAGAACCGTCGGATTCGACAGCCTGCTGGAGCCGCTTGCCAACAACACAAATCCTGCACCCCAACGCGACACCGACCCGACCCAGTAGTTCGTACTACCGAAGGAACTCACATGACCATCACGCTCGAGCCGACGACGCAACCCATCGATTTCGATCAGCTCCCCCCATTTGAGGGCGAGTTCGCTGAACCAACTCGCGACAACACAAAGAGCCGACATGTCCGAGATATCAGAGATATCAGACATGTCAGACATGTCAGCCATGTCCGAGATGTCCGACGACCTGGCGTGGTCGGGGCAGTTGCAGTTCGCCCGATCCTTGCCGAAGCGACAGCGGCTTCGGAAACACCGCCCATTGGCCGTCGGCGTCGATGGGACTGGCGAGAGGTTGTCCAGGGTGGCCAACGTTGGTCGCCTCAAACACCGATGGACCCGGCAATTGCGCGTCGACGTGTCGAAGTCGCGGAGACGAGGCCCCGCATTGCCGCATCAATGGTCGCATGGGGAATCGGTCTCGCGTTGGTACTCATCGCAGTGGCGATGTTGTTCTCTCCGTGGATGTCGGTGCGCAGCGTCGAAGTGGTGGGCGGGAATCCAGCGATTGCGGCCCAGGTGCGAAGCATCGCCGACCGCCGGATCGGCACCGCGATGATCCGCTTCCCGGTCGATGAGATTCGGAGGACGATCAAGAATCAACCCGACATCGCGACGGTCGAAGTCGCCAAGCATTGGCCGGAGCAGGTCCAGATTCGTATCACCGTGCGCGAGCCGTTCGCGGTGGTCAGCATCGATGGAGCCGACCGGCAACTTATTGATCGTTCCGGGGTGGTCCTCCCGACGCGGGCGACGCCGCCTCTGCCGTTGATCGCCGTGAATGCAGATGCAACGCGAAACAGCAACGCAACCCCGACGGGGTCTGCGGAAAAGCTCGAATCGCGCCGAACATCGGCCCTTGCAATCCTGGCCGCGCTTGACGAAGGGACCCGACGCGCAGTCGATCGCGTAGACAATTTCGGCGACGAATTCGTGCTTCGGATGGGAAAGGCGAGCGTATTGGTCGGGCGACCCGACGACCTCACGGCAAAGGCGATGCTTGTCGGGTCGCTGCATCGCAGCGAACGTCTTCCGAAAAGCGGAACCATCGACGTAACGATCCCCGATGCCGTCATTTTGGGCGAATAATTACTGTTCGGACAGATTTCTTCCCTGGAGTCCCCAATTCATGCCCTATTCACCGGTAACCTGTCCCCTTTGAAGTCTGTGTTTCTGTCGCTGGTCGCGTTTGCGAACTCGCCTGGAAACCCATTATGTCGGTCGTGTGAGAGAAGAGGTCCCTCGGTGGTTCCACCACAGAACTACTTAGCAGTCATCAAAGTCGTCGGTGCGGGCGGCGGCGGCGTGAACGCTGTTAATCGCATGATCGAAGCGGGGCTCAAGGGCGTCGAGTTCATCGGCGTGAACACCGACGCTCAGGCGTTGTTGATGAGCGATGCCGACGTAAAGCTCGACATCGGCCGCGAACTCACTAGGGGACTGGGGGCGGGATCAGACCCGGAAATCGGTCGTCGAGCCGCCGAGGAACACCACGACGAAATCCAAGAGGCAATCAAAGGTGCCGACATGGTGTTCATTACCGCAGGCGAGGGCGGCGGCACAGGCACCGGAGCTGCGCCCGTCATCGCGGAGATCGCCAAAGCACACGGTGCACTGACGATCGGCGTCGTGACACGGCCATTTAGTTTTGAGGGTCGCCGACGCGGCGTCCAGGCAGAAACCGGAATCGCCTCGCTTCGGGAAAAAGTCGACACGCTTATTGTCATTCCGAACGACCGACTGCTCACCGTTGCTTCCGACAAGACGACGATGCTCAACGCCTTCAAAATGGCCGACGAAGTGTTGTTGCAAGGTGTGCAGGGCATCACCGACCTCATCACAATCCCCGGTCTCATCAACACGGACTTTGCCGACGTCAAAGCCATTCTCCACGACGCAGGATCTGCACTCATGGGTATCGGTTACGGCAGCGGCAATGGCCGAGCTGCAACCGCAGCACGTCAGGCGATCTCGTCGCCGCTCCTCGAGGCGTCGATCGAAGGTGCACGTGGCATTTTGTTCAACATCAGCGGGAGCAGCGACCTTGGCCTGTTCGAGGTGAATGAGGCTGCCGAGATCATTCAGAGTGTCGCCCATCCTGATGCCAACATCATTTTCGGCAATGTCATTGATGATTCGATGGGCGACGAAGTTCGCGTGACCGTCATCGCGGCTGGTTTCGATCGTTGGGACGACCGTCGTAATCCGGCGAAAGCTGATACCCCGACGCCGCGCCCGGCTCCGTCCAATCCGGCGGATGCGATGTTTTCGAACCCGACCGACGATGACCTGGGATTCGACGATGACGAGTTCGACGTCCCGTCGTTCTTGAAATAGCCGGTCGGCTCGAAGGAGGTCCTTCGGCCCGATGAGTTCGCCTGAGGTAACGGTCGTGACCCAGTTGAACCTTTGTGTGCGATTCGAGGACAAGCGCCTTGGATCGGTTGATATCGCACGACAAGATGGCTCCGTCACATGGCTGCACCAGGTTCACGGAGCCCAGGTTGTCGTCGTTGACCAAATCGGGGCACATGTCGCCGATTCGGCCGACGCCGCGGTCACGAACGTCGTCGGTGCGAAGCTGCTGATCCGGAGCGCGGATTGTGCTCCGGTGCTCTTCGTCGGCGAACGAGACGGCCACGTTTGTTGTATCGGCGTTGCCCACGCCGGTTGGAAGGGGTTGCTCGCGGGGGTCCTTCCTGCGACGGCTGGCGCACTGCGCAGACTCGGGGCCACAGAGATTCGAGCGACCCTCTACCCGTGCATTGGCCCCGAGTGCTACGAGTTCGGTGAACAAGATCTCGACGCCGTCGTGGCGTCGCTCGGGAATTCGGTCCGAAGCAAAACCGCCGCCGGTACCGTTGCTCTCGACCTGATCGAGGCGGTGCGCTGTTCGTTGAATACGGCCGGTGTCGACGCGCTCGACACATCGCTGTGGTCGTGCACGTCATGTGACGAATCCCGGTTCTTCTCCTATCGGACGCGTCGCGAGCAGGGACGGCTCGGATTGTTTGCATGGCTCGAAACAGCCCGGCCGTGAGCGATGTCTGAGCAACCCCAAGTCGGCGAAACGGCGATCATCGCCGCGAATCTGGCGGATCTGCGTCGTCGTATTCGCGACGCCGCCGCTCACCGAGACGTCGACATCGTCGCCGTGTCGAAAGGCCAACCGGTTACGGCCATCCGGGCTGCAGTTGGAGCTGGGCTGAAGATGTTCGGCGAGAACTACGCCGACGAACTCGTGGAGAAGGCGACCCACCCGAGTTTGGCGGATCTAGGAATTCGATGGACGTATCAGGGTCGGCTGCAAACGAACAAAATCAACCGCCTGGTGCCTCACGTGAGTCTGTGGCAAACCGTCGACACGGTCGAACGAGCGCAGGCCCTGGCCCGGCGCGCACCGGGCGCAACCGTCCTCATACAGATAAACATCACGGGAGACGGCCAACGAAGTGGAATGGCTGCAACGCAGGCCAGCGCAGTCATTGAGGCCTCACGACTCGTGGGTCTCGACGTCGTGGGAATAATGGGCGTGGGGCACGATCCCAACACCCCGGGGGTTTCGGCCGACGATTGTCGCCGAGCGTTCTCCGATGCGGTTTCCGTTGCGAATGATCATGGTTTGGTGATCCGATCCCTTGGGATGTCGAGCGATTTCGAACTTGCGCTGCAAGCGGGCGCCACCATGGTCCGTATCGGTTCGCTGCTCTTTGGACCTCGCGCCTAGTCGGCGAACCCCGTTCGACAAAAACTGTCTCGGTTGGAGGCGAAGTTCCGGAAACGACGGACAACAGCGATTAGGCTGGCGGCGGAGGGCTACATGGCTGGATTTCGCAAATTTTGGGACGCGCTCGGTCTAAGCGATGGCGACGCATACCCTGACTATGAACCGTACGAGGATCAGTCGCCGGTCGCGACGCGCCCTACGCGACCGATGCCCGGATATTCACCGCCGGCTCAAGTCGAATCCGAGGCAGTTTCCAACGTGCGCGCGCTGCCGATTCTTCCGGCCGACGGTGGGGTAGGAGCAATTCAAACTCGACCAGCGCCGCCGGCTTCAGGGTCGGTGCGGCCAATTCCTGCGCCCGCCGCTGCCAAGGTCCAGGTGGTTGCCCCGACGTCGTTCCATGACGCACAAGAGATCGGCGAGTCGTTCCGCAGCGGACAACCGGTCATCATCAACCTTGGTGGCGTCGACCGGGACCTCAAGCGACGATTGGTGGATTTCGCTGCTGGCCTCATCTTTGGTCTGCAGGGCGAGATGCAGCGAGTCGCCGAGAGCGTGTTCATGCTGACACCGAAGAACGTGGAAGTGTCGGCCGACGAGCGCCGGAAACTGCAAGAACGTGGTTTGCTCGGCAGCTAACCGCGGTGAGCCCGTATCTGCGTTTTTGCTGCTGAACCAAAGGGTGCCATGGAACTGACGGTTGAGGTGCTTCGCGAAGCGGAGTTTCGAGAAGGGTGGCGGGGTTACAACCCCGTCGACGTTGACGAGTTCATCGACCGTGTTTCGGTTGGGGTACAAGAACTTCATGATCGAATTCATGCACTGACCGTTCGTGCGGAGCGCGCCGAGTCACGACTCGGCGGAGAAAACGACGAGACCGTAAAGCGGACTCTGGTACTTGCCCAGCGCGCGGCCGACCTCGTCGTCAGCGAGGCGAAGTCTGTCGCCGAACGTATAGTGCAAGACGCGCATCGCGAGGCGGAGAGGACAGTCGCCGACGCAAACGCAGCCGCAGCCGCCAAACGGGAGCAATTCGATCACGAAATTGCAATCGCCACCGAGCGCAAACGAGCCGATGCCCAGGCCGAGCACGAGCAATTGATGCACGGTTTGCGCGAGCACGAACAGGTCGCGCACCGTCAGGCACAGCTGGCCTCGGCACGGGCCAATGAACTCAACGCGCAAGTCGTTGCGCTACGTGATCGCTTTCGATCGGCGCTCACCGATCAGATCGTGCGACTCGATCATCTCGTCGATTCCACCCCCGCCGCGGGCGACACGACATCGACTTCAACGGTCCCATCGGGCGCTGCGACGCCAGGCGTCGGGGTCGCATCAGAGCCTTCAGAGCCTTCAGAGCAAGCAATGTCAAGGTCCGTGTTGCCAGACTTTCTTCGAGTTCCAGCAGCGGCTAACGAGGATCGGACCGACGCCCCAGGCCCAGATTCCAAGGTGGACGACGCGGTGAACTGACCCGTTGTTGCGCGGAGTCCGCCGATGGGTCAAAAACTGGTGGTAAGGTCCGCCGTCCTCTGATGGGGCCAAGCGGTCTCATCGTGGCTCGGAGCAAGGAGTCGATCGTGCCGTCGAAGGCGAATAACACAGCGAAAAATACGTCTCGGTCAACTGTGGTGAGCAGCCCGCCAGCGAAACGTGCGTCAACGACGCCCCCTGCGAAGGTCAAGGGTTCAAAATCCCCGTCGCCGAAGGCGCAAGACCCAAAACCCATGCCGAAGCCCGCCACCGCAAAGTCGTCGGTGGCCAAAAAGGCCGTTGTTTCGAAAGTGCCGGCCAAACCGGAATTGAAACAAGCAACCGCGAAACATCCGAAGAAGGCGACGACCACCCCGGCGCCGAAAGGCACCCCCAAACCGGCGGTTCCGAAAACACCGAAAGACACTGTGGGAACGAAACCCAAAGACACAACCGCCCCTGCTCCCACGCCCAGGAAGTCGCCTGCGAAAACGCCGGTGGGAGTCCCCAAAGCCTCGAATTCGAGCCCTGTTTCGACCTCGGCCAAAAGCGCAACGAAACCGAAAACTGCGAAGGTCGCGGAAAAGCCAGCCGCGCAAGTCGTAGAACCTGTTGCGCCGAGTACGAAAGCCACGACCGGAAAGACGAAAGCCCGCAAGGGGGCAGCGTCGTCGGATTCCCTTGTCGCCGCGGTCTCGACTTCGATCGAAGAAAGCCCGGTGACGAAAATTGACACCGCAGTAGCCGACGTTGCGCCAAAGGGAAAGAAGAAGAAGACGGCGAAATCGGTCCCCGAAGCGGCGCCCGTGGCGAGCGATCCCGAACCAGTAAAGATCATCAAGCCAAAGGCGCCTGCGCAGCCCGTGTTTGTGCCCAGACCGGTGAAGCCGGTAAAGGGACCCGCCATCAACGCAGACGACCCCTTCGACGGCATCGATGAGTTGTCTGATGGTCAGTTCCTATGGCAACAAATCGAGCTTCTGAAGTCGGAACGAGAGCACTATCTTGCCCAGGCTGCGATGCTTCGTGCCGAAGCGGACCAACTTGCCGTCGACATGGAGCCAGGCGATGTGCAATTCGACGATGAGTCGGGTGAGGGCGCCACAACCGGTGTCGAACGAGAGCGAGACCTCGCCATGTCAGCGAGCGCTATCGGGTTTGCCGAGGAGATAGAACGCCTCCTGTTGACTATTGAGAACGGCAGCTACGGCTACTGCGAAAGCTGCCATAAGGCAATTGTCCGAGCCCGGTTGCGAGCCATGCCAGCGGCAACACTTTGTGTTGCATGCAAGAGTGGCGGGCTCTCCCGTCGGTGAGTTCTCGTTCCCGACGAACTGCGGCCGCTGTGGTCACAGGAGTTGTCGCGACCGATCAGCTCTCGAAGCATCTGATCCTGAACAATATCGACGCGGATGACCGCATTCACGTGGTCGGTCCGCTGCACATCGTCCGGCGTTTCAACACCGGTGGTGCGTTCAGCGTGGGAGACGGGCAAAACCTGTTCCCCTGGATTGTGTCGTTCCTTGTGTTGATCTTGGTGACTTGGTTCGTCCGCTCTCTGTTCCGACACGATCCACGCCTTCGCGGCATGTCGCTGGTCGCTCTGTCCGCCATGGTCGGCGGTGCGCTCGGAAATCAAATGGATCGACTTTTCCGGGGGCCGGGATGGAACCGTGGGGCAGTGGTTGATTTCTTGGCGACGGGCTTTTGGCCGGTATTTAACTTGGCCGACTCGGCACTTTTCTGTGGTGCCTTGACGATCGCTGCGATCGCATTCCGGAGCGCGCCGCGCTCCGGCGACAGGTCAACGTGACCGGTCCGGCGATCCATGCCGTCATCTCCGAGGCTCTCGACGGGGAGCGGATCGACCGAGTCGTTGCGGTGCTCGCCAATTTGACCCGTGCCGATGCGACGTTGCTCGTGGAGACCGGAAGCGTGCAGGTCACCAACACCGTGGTCGTACGACGCAGCGTTCGAGTTCACCTCGGCGACGAGATTGTGATCCAAGTTCCCGAACTCGAAGTTCGCCGTGGCCTGACCGGCGATCCATCGGTCGATTTCGATGTTGTCTATGAAGACGAAAGCTTGATCGTTGTCAATAAGCACTCAGATCTTGTCGTGCATCCGGGCGCGGGAAACCAGACCGGAACGCTTGTCCACGGACTTCTCGCTCGATTCCCAGAGCTTGCAGAACTTGCGGTAGGCAGCCAGGCGGACCGTCCGGGTATCGTCCATCGTCTTGACAAAGGTACGAGCGGCCTTCTCATGGTCGGTCGCACGCAGGAGGCGGTAAACAACCTCATCGCACAACTAAGCGCACGTACGGTGTCTCGGCACTACCTTGCGCTTGCCCGTGGAAGATTTGCCGCCCGGAGTGGCGTGATCGACGCCGCGGTTGGCCGGAGCGATTCCGATCCAACCCGGATGACGGTGACGGCAAGTGGCAAAGAGGCCATAACTCATTACCGAGTCGAAAAGATCTTCGGCCTACCCGAGCCGGCCACGCTGGTCGAGTGTTGGCTTGAGACCGGTCGCACCCACCAGATTCGGGTTCATCTCTCCGCAATCGGCCATCCAATTGTGGGTGATCCTCGATATGGGGGATCGCGCGGCGCAATCCGTTCGCCGAGGCTGTGGCTGCACGCGTTTTCTCTTCGCTTTCGCCACCCGACCTCGGGCGAGGAAGTCTTCTTCGAGGCGCCAGTCCCCACAGAACTCGAAGACGTCCTTGCGCAGTTCGTTGCCGACTGACATCCACGCACACGCCAAAGGTGGGTACGCAGTGCTCAGTGGTGATCGATAACCGGGGCCGGCGGTACCGGCATTCCGTTCGCGCGTTGCACCATTTGGGCAAGCGTGTGCGCCTGAAGGTGCATACGCATGTGCCCGCCAACGTCGTTCCAAACAGCAAGCAACACGCATTGCCCCTCATGGTCACAGGCTCCGTCTTTATGGGGTAGCCCAAAGTCGCCGAGTTGGATCGGTCCGTCGACGGCGCTGACGATCTCGGCGAGGGTCACTTCTTCTGTTGGCCGGGCGAGGACGTAACCGCCTCCGACGCCGCGTTTGGACCGGACCAGACCTGCACCCTTGAGCGCCAAAAGGATCTGCTCCAGATATGGCTGGGGGAGGCCGGTGCGTAAGGCAATATCGCGGACGGACTGAGTTGGGGAGTCCTCGACGTGCAGAGCCATCGAAAGCAGCGCACGGCACGCATAGTCCCCTCGAGTCGATACGCGCATACCGCCAGCCTACCGGCAGACCGGGTACGGGTGGAGGCGCCTGCAAGAGAATCGGTGTCGGAGCAAAGGTACGCCGTGGCGCCGGATTCAGGGAAGAATAGGAGCCATGTCGCCTGACTCTGCACGTGAATCAATTCCCGCCGACGCAGTCGTGATCGTCGACGCGTCACCTACCGTTTCGTCGGATTCCGAATCATCGCCTCAGGAAACGGTTTCCGAGCCGGGCAAGGTAATGCGCATCGGCTCGATGATCAAACAGCTGCTCGAAGAGGTCCGTCAAGCACCCCTCGATGAGAAGTCGCGAGCTCGACTGCGCAATGTTTTTGATCGTTCTGTGGCCGAACTTTCGTCGGCGCTTTCCGCTGACCTCGAAGTTGAGCTGCGATCGCTGGCCCTTCCCTTCGCCGACGGCGAGGTACCCAGTGAGTCCGAACTGCGAATTGCCCAGGCCCAACTCGTGGGTTGGCTCGAAGGCCTGTTTCACGGGATTCAGGCCACCCTCTTTGCCCAGCAGATGGCGGCACAAGCGCAACTTCAGCAGATGCGCGGTGGCGATCCCCGGGGCTTGCCACCGGGGATGGCACCGGGGATCGCCACCGCCGGCTCCCCGCAGGGCGCAGAGAACCGCGTTGGCGGCGGTGGGACCTACCTGTAGTTCGCCCTCGGCCCGGTTCGGGTCCCGTGGCCCAGCGGCGGTCGTGCGGCGAAGAACGTGTTGGCGCGGTAACTTCATGAATTACACAGACGTGCTTCTGCGATCAGAAAATCGATGCCCTCCTCCTTCACCCATCTGCACCTGCATACCGAATACTCGATGCTTGACGGAGCGGCGCGCATCGAGGAGGTCATTGCCGCGGCGCGTGCCGACGGTCAGCCCGCGATCGGGATTACCGATCACGGAAACATGTACGGGGTCTTGGACTTCTACAAAGCCGCGAACAAGCTCGGTATAAAACCCATTATCGGTACCGAGGCCTACATGGCCGGGGAATCAAGAACGGAGCGTCCGGTTCGTCGTGGACGCCTCGACGATGGGGACCAGGGTGAGGGCGAAAAGCTCTATTACCACCTGACGTTGCTCGCCGAGACAACCCAGGGGTATCGCAACCTCATGAAGCTCTCGTCGAGGGCCTACCTCGAGGGTTATTACTACAAGCCGCGTCTGGATTGGGAGTTGCTCGACGAGCTCCACGACGGGATCATTGCAACGACGGGATGCCTCGGCGGCCAGGTACTCCAGGCCCTGCTGAAGGGTGACAAGAAGGGTGCGCTGGCGAAAGCCGCACGCCTTCAGGACATTTTTGGACGCGACAATCTTTTCGTCGAGATCCAAGATCACGGTATCGCCGCCCAACACGAAACCAACCCCCAACTCATTGAGATTGCCCGCAAGCTGAAAGCACCGCTTCTCGCAACCAACGACAGCCACTACACGAATCGCGAAGACCACGTCGCCCACGACGCGTTGCTCTGTGTGCAGACCGGCGCACTGATCAGCGACCCGAAGCGGTTCAAGTTCGAAGGCGACCAGCACTATCTCAAGTCCGCCGCTGAAATGCGCCAACTCTTTCGGCACTGGGAATCTGCCTGCGACAACACATTATGGATCGCCGAGCGTGCACAGGTGGAGATCGAGTTCGGACGCACCGAGCTTCCCGACTTTCCACTTCCGGAAGGGTTCGAAAATGACCGCGAGTACTTGCGCCACCTGGTCTACCTCGGAGCGCGTGAACGATACAGCGAGATCACCGAACAAATACGTGAACGTATTGATTTCGAATTAGGTGTTATCGACAACATGGGCTTCAACGCCTACTTCCTCGTTGTGTGGGATCTCATCCGCTTCGCCCGTGAAGAGAAGATTCGCGTTGGTCCCGGACGAGGAAGCGCTGCCGGGTCGGCAGTGAGCTATTGCCTTCGAATCGTGGACCTCGACCCAATTCGCTACGACCTGCTGTTCGAACGCTTTCTCAATCCTGGGCGCAAGCAGATGCCCGATATCGATATGGACTTCGACGATCGATATCGGTCCCGGATGATCGAATATGCATCGAAGCGTTACGGCTGGGATCACGTTGCGCAGATCGTTACCTTCTCCACTATTAAAGCGCGAGCGGCGGTCCGCGACGCAGCGCGAGTGCTCGGTTACCCATACGGGCTGGGGGACCGAGTTGCGAAAGCGATGCCTCCCCTGGTGATGGGACGCGATACGCCCCTCTATGCGTGCTTAACACCTCATCCGAAATACGAAGACGGATACAAGATGGCTGCGGATCTCCGCGCCATGTATGAATCCGACCCCGACGTCCGACAGGTAGTGGATGTTGCGAAGGGGCTGGAGGGCCTGCGTCGACAAGACGGAATCCATGCCGCAGCAGTAGTGATTACGCGTCAAGGCCTCATGGAGTACCTGCCGATTCAGCGAAAGCCGGAACCGGGGGGAAGCATCGATAACGCGCCAATCGTCACGCAGTACGAAATGCACGGCGTGGAAGAACTTGGCCTCCTCAAGATGGACTTCCTTGGCCTGCGAAACCTGAGCGTGATCGACCGCGCACTCGAACTGATTATGCAGTCTCGTGGGATCCAGCTCGATATCGACAACGTCGACCTCGAAGACACCAAGACCTTTGAGATGCTCAAGCGAGGCGACTCGATCGGCGTGTTCCAGCTCGAAGGTGGCCCCATGCGGGCGCTTATGCGCTCACTGGAACCGACCGTCTTCGGTGACATTGCCGCGCTCGTTGCGCTCTATCGACCTGGCCCGATGGCGGCCAACATGCACAACGATTTCGCCGATGTGAAGAACGGACGCAAACCGCTGACGTACTTCCATCCAGATGCCGAAGAAGTGCTCAAAGACACGTACGGCTTGATGATTTATCAAGAATCGATGATGCGAGTGGCCCAGAAGTTCGCTGGCTATTCCCTCGAACAGGCTGACAACCTTCGCAAGGCGGCGGGGAAAAAGATCCGCGAGGTCATGGCGAAGGAGCGACAAAGCTTCGAAGACGGATGTGAGGCGACGGGCTACGGACGCGAGCTCGGCAAAAAGATCTTCGACATCATCGAGCCGTTTGCCGACTATGCATTCAACAAGAGCCACAGCTACGGATATGGCTTCATCAGCTACCAGACCGCGTACCTCAAAGCGAACTATCCGGCCGAATACCTTGCCGCACTCCTGACCAGTTCGCGTGACGACAAAGACAAAACGGCGGTGTACCTTGCCGAAGCTCGCAACTCCAACATCACGGTCACGGTTCCCGACGTGAATTCGTCGTTCAGCGATTTTGCCACGACTGTTCGCGACGGTGGCCCCATCATCTTGTTCGGGATGTCCGCTGTTCGAAACGTCGGTGAGGGGATCGTTCGGCCGATCGTAGAGGAACGCGAAAAGAATGGTCCGTACACAGACTTTCTCGACTTTTGCTTTCGCGTTGAGCCAAGCGTCCTGAACAAGCGAGCGATCGAGTCACTGATCAAAGGCGGCGGATTCGATTCGTTGGGGCACACTCGCCGATCACTCATGCTGGTGCATGAAGAGATCGTGGACTTAGCAGTTCAGGATTATCGCGATCGAAACAACCCGCAGATTTCGATGTTCGACATGCTGTCTTCCGATGAATCCGCAAGCGGGTCCGGCGCGATGGACGGAAGTCGCCGGGCCGACGCCGAACGAATTGTAATGACCATCTCGGCCTCGTCATCGGGTACCGAATGGCCGAAGGAAGAACGACTCCGGTTCGAGAAAGAGATGCTGGGGCTCTACGTGAGCGATCATCCGCTGCTCGGGGCCCAAGCCGCCCTTCGGAGGGCCGCTGACTGCTCGATCCGTGAACTGCGCGAGGGAACATTCCCCAAGAGCGAAGGAGGGGGCCGCGACGGGGCACCAACCAAGACGGTTGGCGGAGTCATAACTGCGCTTACGAAGAAGTACACCAAAAAGGGTGAACTCATGGCGGTATTTACGCTCGAAGACCTCGAATCGGCGATCGAGGTTATGGTCTTCCCAAAAACGATGAGCGAGATCGGGTACATGATCACCGACGACGCCCTGGTGCTCATACGTGCTCGAATCGACGACCGCGACGACATCCCGAAATTGATCGCAATGGATATCAAGCGTCTTGAGATCAATATCGACGGTGGCGGACCGCCGATTCGGATCCAGCTTCCCGAACGCGGTACACGACCCGCCATTTTGACCGAACTTCGCGAAATCCTTTGTATGTACCCAGGAGATTCCGAAGTGTTCATACATTTCGGGCGCCAGATTCTTCGGCTCTCCGCCGAGTTCAACGTCGAAGCTTCCGCGCGTCTGCTGTCGGAAATCCGAGTGTTGCTCGGGCCCGACGCGGTCGTCGTTTGAGCGTTTCTTAGCAGGACCGAGGCAGCAGGTTCAGAGCCTCCTCGACGCCGGGCTGCCAAGCCTTGGCGAACAACTCTCCGCCATTCAATGAGAAGTGGACCCCGTCGACGGTGTCCTTCGCCGCGTTGAATCCGGCCGCCAACAGTCGTTTTGCCGTGTCGCCGTAAACAACTCGATCGTGCGGATCAGCGTTCCCGGCTGCACTTGCTGCTGCGTTCACACCTTTGTTCACGTTGGTCGAGGTTGGATCGTAGATCGACGGTGGAATATCGCCGACCACGAGGACTGCATTGGGCGCGAGTCCGCGAATCTTCTTTATGAGAGCAGTCAACTTACGTGGCGCTTCCGTTATCCAGGTTCCGCCACCGGCAATATCGTTCGTTCCGATGGTCAAGAGAATGATTTGTGGCTTCGCCGCCGGAATCCACCTGTCAAGATTTTCGAACAGGTTGGACTTCTCGCCCCGGTCGTCTAGGCGGGCATCGGGGCCAATTGTGAAACCTCCGTGACCCTCCCCATCGGCATCTCCGCCGATGGTCGGCGCCCAACTCGCCGATCCCACGAAATCGACGTCGAGTCTGAGGGAAACAAGATTTCGAAACAGCGGACCCCGGTACGAGTCTGGAAACGCCGTAAGAGAGTCGCCCAGGGGCATTATCCGAATTTTGGAACACCGACTCGATGGTCGTGTCGTCGGGGCAGGTTTCACGACCGCAGCGAGTTTGCGTCGCGCCGGGCGCGTTGACTTGGTAGTCGCTTGTGTCAGCGGGGTGGTTGACACCGTAAGAACCCCGATCACGAGAATCACTTTGGCGACGATCGCCCGCTTCGGGCACCACGACAGAGGGGCCGGGGAAGGAACCATCGTGGAAGGCTAACCCGAAGGCATCGGAACGGAAAGAGACTCGTCCTCGAAATGGCAGAACCGCCATTTCTTTTGGGCTGATTCCCACGCCGCGGCCACCCGTACGTATCGACGTGGCGCTTCTCAAGTGCCTTCGTGGCGAAGCCGAAGTAGTACGTGGAGATCCACGACAGACTGTGGTGGAGGGCCTCCCGATGCTGAGCGAATACTTGACACCCACCAGGCAGGGCTGATGACCGGCAAGTTACTGTTCCTGTCATTGATGATTGCCATCATCGTGCTTCCGACGCGGCTCTCAAAAGGGGACGTCCGAAAAGGCCCGCGCCGGGTGGTCTCGCTCTATCTCTTCGCCTGTGTCGCCTACTACGCCACGCTGCGTTTCGTAATCCCCAGAGTTGCATGAAAGCCCAACACGCGGGGGTGGGTGGTTCGTGGGCCCGACACGTGAGCTCGCAGACGCGGGTTCGTCGGGCGTCGGATCGCAAGCTTTTCTCCAAGTCCTCTACCCGCGTTGTCATTCCGACGCTGCTCGTGGCGACCGTTGCCGCGACAGTTCTCGGTGGACCGTCGATGATTTTGATTCCGACCCTGGCGGGGGCGCTGGGATGGGCGGCCTTTTCGTTGTCCCTCGACACGGTCCTACCGTCGATTGCCTTCCTTCTCCTCGCACTGAACAATCCTTCGGGCCAACCTGCAGAAAACAAGGTCCATTGGTTCTTGAACCCTCTCGGAACGTTTCTGTACAAAAACCTTCCCCCCAAATTCGCTTTGGCCGACGTCTTGATCGGATTGCTGGTTTTTCGCGCGGCGACGGTGCTCGTCCTTTCCGACCGCGAGGTGGGTCTCAATCGTCGACCGCCTCGGCCATTTGCGCAGGCGTGCCTGTTTGGTGTTCTGGCCATCATCGGGTTGGAATTCTGGGGAGTCTTCGTCAACGGAGGCAACTTCCAGCAGTCTCTGTGGCAACTGCGGGTGCCGCTGCTGGTTCCTGCCTTCGCCCTGGCCGTCGCAGTAGCCGCAACCGATCTCGGTATTCGTCGTCTGCGCTTTGCGCTCTTCGCTGCCGGTTTCGTCAAGGTCGCCGAAGCAATCTGGGTCACCTACGGCACCGGGTTGAAAGCGAATACCAGCGGCGCCTACGTAACAACGCATTCCGACTCGGTGATTTGGGTGACCTGTCTGTTCATCCTCATCGCCACCTGGCTCGAAACACGCAAACGGTCCGATTTTCGACTCATGCTCGTGGCGTCCCCGTTCTTCCTTCTCGCAATTGAGTTGAATAACCGCCGGGTGGCCTGGGTAGCGCTCCTCGCCGGAACCCTTTTTCTCCTGACCGTGGCGCATCGTCCCGTGAAGCGCCAACTCGGCCGGTACCTGTCGCTGACCTGGCCGCTCCTCGTTGTGTACATCGTTGTTGGATTCGCATCCCAGTCGGCGTCGTCGATCTTTTTGCCAATCAACAAGATCGCCAGCGTCTCGACCAAGAAGGACGTTTCGACAGACACGCGAGACATCGAGAATTTCAACCTACTGGTCACATTGAAGGAAAAGCCCGTGCTCGGGTACGGATTCGGTCACCAGTACAACGAGTTCGTGGTTGCGTACCAGATCAAGGACGCGTTTTCGCAGTACCGGTACCTGCCCCACAACAGCTTCCTGGGCTTTTGGGCGTTCAACGGACTGATCGGCCCATCGATCTATTTCCTCCTGCCGGTCGTTTCGGTGTTCTACGCAGTGAGCACTCGGCGACGCAGCATCAATCCCCAGCACCGTGCGGCCGGCGCATGGTCGGTGTGCATCGTTATTGCCTATCTCATCCAGTCATGGGCTGATCTCGGCATGCAGGACTGGGCAGCAATGATTTGTGTCGGGATCGCCTACGGGGCTTCGGGCTCATTAGGCCGCTCCCTGATCGCCGAAGGCCGCCCCTCCCGGGTTCGCGGCCATCGCTTCGAATACGTCGACGAGGATCAGGTTCCCCCTGCGCTTCGCCAGCCCGAAGCGGCTGCCTCCGGTCGCCTGCCGAGCCCCCGTGCACGCCAATCGGTGGCCGCAGCCATCGTTCGGGAGTCGGAACCGCCCTCGGCGGGCCGCCACGTCGCATCTGCCCAGCGATAAGACGTCACGAGGGCGAGTAGCGCCCTGCAAAACCCCATTGCGGATGCGAGCTTGGGGCAAGCGTTGCGGCTCGGCTAAACTAGTTGCGGGCCGGGGGGCCAGGAAGCAGAGCGAGTGAGCCAAATGGACGTCGAAACCAAAGATTGCACGGCCCTATCGGATGCTGAACTCACCGAGATGGGGGACATTTCCGTACCGTCCTCCGCAGGATTCGATATTGGTCTGCTCTCCAAGCAACGCGACCTCTGGGTGCTCGTCACGCAGGTACGCGAGGCCGGCAAGCTCCAAGCGTTCGGGTTCTGCAGTCTCGAGCGGATCGGTGGGACCCCATCGCTTCTGGTTGGGCTGGCATCGGTGCGTCGGGGGTCAAAACGCGATACAGCCTTGCGCGTCATGATGTTCGACCAGCTTCGTCGATCGCTGCTTGCTTTCCCCGACGAAGACGTATTGATCGGGACACGAATGATCGACCCTGCGGGTTTTGCCGCGTTCAAGGGTCTCGAAGACATCGTTCCTCGGCCGGGACACAAACCGAGCGGTGAAGAACGAGCGTGGAGCCGTCGACTCGCCAAGCGCTTTGGCGCCGAACACCGAGTCGACGACCGAGCCTTTGTCATTCGAGGTGACGGTTCACCGGGTGGGTGCCTCGATTTCGAAGCGACAAAGCCTGATTCGATCGCTCACGACATCCGAGAGTTCTTCTCCACCCTCGACCGGCCGAACGGCGATGTTCTGGTCACCTTCGGGTGGGCGATGGCGGAGCATCTCGCCGCCCGTGTGGCCAGCGGGAAATAGTCGACGCTCGAACGTCTACGGCAAGAGCCCGGCGATAACTTTGGAGCAGTAGCCGTTGTGGGGGCGGCCGATCGCAACCACAAGGCGCGTCGGGCGAAAGCCGAGCATCTCGGCCAGCGGGAGTGCTCCGGTCTGGCGCGGCGATACCCAGTCGAGCCGTTCGAGGACTCGTAAGTCTTCGAGTGGGAGATCCTGCACGTTTGAGTTCCAGACAAATCGAGCTCGTAATCCGTGCGCCGTAAGGTTGGCCCGGACGCTTCGATCGACCTCCACGATGGCGACGGAAGGTCCGCTCGTGTCGCGATCCCACCACGGGATCGACGGCCCGTGGAAACCGAGGAGAGGCCGATGTTTGGGATGAAGGAGCGGTCGTGTCAGCCGATAGGCCCGTTTGGGTGCGATGGACCCGACTGGGATGAGAGCGCGGTCGAACGTGGCAAGTTCGGGGTGCTCCGGCCGTTCGTACTCCGGTGGAGCTGTCGTGCCACGGACCACGGTGAAAGGTTTGAGCAGCGGTCGTGACACGGATTCGACCGTTCGAATGAACGCACCGGAGTCGAGGTCGACTCCGATACAACTTCTGCGTCCGGATGCGACGACCATCAATTCAAGAACGGAGCCAGGAGTTGTAGTCCTGCAGCGAACGAGTGTGTCCCCCATGACCCAATAATGCATGTTGGGCGGGCAAAGCTGGTGGATGCTAAGCGCGCATCGTAGGGACCCTACTTACACTTGTCTGTGAACGGACATCCGATGCGCTTACAACGATCGCTCCGAAATACCGGTGGTCGATCAGTGAGCTCGCTAGCCCTTCGGCGGAGACAGAGGCCCCGGCTTGGGAGCCGCCTTGCTCGTGGCCCGCTTCCCGACCTCAATGACGGTCTGCAGCAGAATCATCACATCGAGGCGAATCGACCAGTTCTCTACGTAGAAGAGATCACAGCGTTCGTAGTCGGCGAAGCTCGGATCGTCGCGCGACTCAACCTGCCAGAGTCCCGTGATCCCCGGTTTCACGCGGTGGCGGGTGAGGAGACGGTCATTGAACGTTGCGACCTCCCGGGCCAACGCGGGTCGCGGGCCGACAAGACTCATTTCGCCTCGGAGAACATTCCAGAGCTGAGGAAGTTCGTTGATGCTTGCGGCGTCCATCAGCTTGCCAACCTTGGTGAACCGAGGGTCGTTCTCCATCTTGAACAGCGGACCGTTGCGCTCATTGAGTTTCTTCAGCTCGGCGAGCCGGGCTTCGGCATCGACGACCATTGTCCGAAGCTTCAACATGGTGAAGGTCTTTCCGTCGCGACCGACACGCTGTTGACGGAACAGGGCGGGTCCTCCGTCGTTCATCTTTACGGCGATCGCAAATGCCGCGATGATCGGTGCCGTAACCACGAGCGCACAGGATGCCAAAACGAGATCGAGAACACGTTTTACTCGGGCCTGCCATCCGGAAAGCTGTACCTGCTCGAGGTAGAACGCAGCTTCTCGACCAATCGGGTTGGCTCGAAGCCGACTCGAGTCGACGCCGAGGAGACCACCGGAGACCTGCACGTGGATATCGGCATCGAGAAGCGAACGAACCACGTGGTTGAGCTCGCGAAACGACAGCGACGACGCCCCGATGATGACACCGCTGACGCCGTTGTCGCGGGCGATCGTCGCCGCGTCGGCGGCTGCGCCCAGGTACGGCACGCTGAAGTGATGATCGGCGACCTCGTGCGCCCGACCTACGATGCCAACGACGCGGTACCCGAGTTCGGGCTCGTCGGCGAGCATCTTGTGAAGTTCATAACCTTCGTCACCCGTTCCGACCAGAAGAACTGCTCTCGTGAACCGGCCGTCTCGTCTCGCCCGACGAAGGAGAGCGCGGTACGCCATACGTCCCACGAAAATGAAGAGAACGGAGAGCGCCTGCGCCCAAAGAACGCGGGCGAGGGACAGGTTGGTTGCTCCAAGTCGTTCGGCGATGAGCCAGCCACCAACCGCACTCATTGCGCCCGCGCGGACGATGCCTGCCGTCTCGACCGCCCGTACCGAACACATTCGAGCGCGATACAGCCGTCCGGAGACAAGCAACGCCATTGTGAGGCCGAGCATCACCGGGACAAATCCGAAGCGTTGCATCGACAGCAGTCGTCCCTCCGCGGCCGACGTCGTCGTCGAGGTGGTGATAGCCCAGGCGATCGTCACACCGAGCACGTCCCCCGCCACCAAGGCTGCGCGAAGGCGCCGGCTACCCGCCCGAGGAGCTTCGCGCGTCTCGGCAATGAGGTTGACCGGGTTCAGTCCGGAGAGCTCGTCGATCGAGTCAACCCTTTCGGTGTCGACGTGTTCATTCGCGTCGACGAATACCGGTCGGGCATCGCGAAACCGGCGGTCGACAAGGGAATCGATGTCGTCGAGTTCTTCGAGATCCTGTCGATTCACTGCACCTCCTACTCGATGCCTTTCAAAAGGGCTGACTTCGAGTTCTTGCCAAAGAGCAAAAGTTCCCGAGTCAACACGCTTGCTTGCTGCGATTTCTGACTTCGGCGCATAGGGCGCACGTCTTGAGGTCAAAACCGCTGAACCGCACAATGACCACCCGGATGCTAGTTGTTGCACCTTGACGACACCACCGGAGGTGGCCGATTCGGATTCATTCTGCGTATAGGGAATATGACCGTCACCGTTCAGTTCTTACGGGGACAGACCGAAAAGAAAACCGGGTGACAGGCCGATACATTGGTATTCGGTTGATGCTGAATCCCTTCTGTGACTGCACCGCACTCGACAATGACGCCTGATACCCCCATGGAACCTTTCAACAACTCGCTTTCCCGACCCTACGGAACCCGGCCATGAATCTCGGGCTGTCGATTGCTGGGCGGTAACCATGACCACATTGGGCGCCGGTCTGAAATCGGTCCACGCAAAACTTCGCCGCGACGGTGGTCTGTCGAGATCGACCATTCGAAAGGCGAGGGACTACGCACTTGGACTCGCCAAGGCTCGGTTTTGCCTGCGCAATATTGGTGGCAGGGGTCGCGGCTGCCGCGTCAACGGACAGGTCGTGGTCCGCAACGACGGGCAGATGGAACTCGGCCGAGAGAGCGTCCTGCGTGGAATTCCGACCGCAGTCGAGTTGGCCACGGGTCCAGAAGGTTCTTTGGAGATCGGCACCGGCGCGATCATCAACAGCGGCGCAAGTATTTGCGCTTACGGTCGCATCGTGATTGGAAATCGGGTCCTCATCGGACCGCACGTCATGATCAACGACACGTCGTTCCATGACCTTTATGACCGGTCGGTTGTGCCCGAACCGTTCGACGTCGTGATTGAGGATGACGTTTGGATTGGGGCAAAAGTCTCGATTCTTCCCGGGGTGAGAGTCGGACGTGGCGCAGTGATCTCCGCCCATGCCCTCGTCAATAGGGATGTCGATCCCTTCACGATCGTAAGCGGTGTGCCCGCGGTGCAGATTGCAAAACTCAATCCGAAGAAGTTTGTGGTGCGAAACCCCCGAACGGGGCAGCCCGACCCCGAGTTGGGAGCAAACAGGTGAGCGGTGCCAAGCTCAGCGCTGAACAGGTCGTGCGGATCGGTCCAGCAGCCGCCGTCCCTGTCGCCGTGACCGTCGTCATCGCGACCTTTAACCGTACCGAGGGTCTTCGTGGGGTGCTCGCCGATCTTGAGACGCAAAAGGCCTCGATGCCTTTCGAAGTGGTTGTGGTCGACGATGGCGGAGGTGAGCCCGTTCTGGGCTGGATTGGCGATTCGTACACATTTCCGCTGTTGTGTGTGCGCCGGGTGAACGGTGGACCCGGACAGGCTCGGCACAGCGGCATTCAGCGAGCGAGCGGTGAGATCATCGTGATAGTCGACGATGACATGCACCTTCCGGAGGGGTTTCTCGATGCGCATTTCTCATTGTACGAGCAAGGTGCGGACGTTGTCCTCGGCCACATCAAATCCCCCGACGACCCCTCGCTTCCCCTGTTTGAGCGATTTCATACCCAGGCGCTGGAGCGCGTCGTGCAGGAGTACGAGCGCGGCGAGTCCAAGCCCGAAGGGATCCGTCTTTGTACGGGCAATGTGTCCTTTCGTAAGTCCGCGTACGAAGCGGTCGGGGGTTTCGACCTGTCACTCAAGCGCTGCGAGGACCGGGACCTCGGTCTGCGTTTTGAAGTGAGCGGCTACCGCTTCGCGTTCGCGCCCGAGGCGTGGTCAACGCACCAAAGCGACCACGAGGACGTATCGGTATGGCGAAAACGCAGCCGCCTCTTCGGCGAACTTGACACCAAAATCTCGCGAAAGCATCCATCGCATCGTGCAGCGAGCCCCTGGTCGTTTTTCCCGAAGCTGCCACGCGTCGTGCGTCCCGCGTTGCTTGCGGCGGCGTGCGCGCCTCGATTTGGTTCGGCAGTCGGATCATCGAGCTATCGGCTCGGAGTCCGCATCGAGCAGGCCGGCCGAGGAAAGCTGGCGATGACCTTCGCTTCGCTCTGTTATGCAATGGAGTACTTCGCCGGAGTCGGCACCGCATTTGAGTCTCCGAGATTGCGTCGCGTTGTTGCGTCATGGCGAAACTTCTCGAATTCGGTGACGCAATGAGCGCGTGGCGGATTCTCCTCGATGCCGTACAAGCCGACCACGCAGCAATGCGCTCAGGACGCGACAAGTATCGGACCGAAGGTTCATCGATGCGTTCGGCCGGGTTGCTCGGCGACGGAATTCAGAAAATCGGCTTTCAGATGATGGTGGCGTATCGCATCATGCGTTGCGCTGGCGATCTCGGGATTCCGTTTCTCCCGCAGGTGGTGTCTCGACTCATACGCCACCTGTACGGTGCCGAGATCCATTGGAACGCAACAATCCATCCAGGCGTTTCGATCGTGCACGGTTCTGGCCTTGTCTTGAGCCACGGTTGCGTGGTCGGGTCGGGCTGCATCCTGTTTCAAGGAGTAACTCTTGGCGAATCGATTGACTCGTTCAGTAGAACGGTCGGCGCGCCGACACTTGAAGCCAACGTTCACGTAGGCCCCGGTGCGGTATTGCTCGGTCCGATCGTGGTGGGCGAGGGAAGCAAAATCATGGCCAACGTGGTCCTCGATCGTTCGGTGCCACCAGGATCGGTGGTTCGACTCAGTGCGGCTCTGGTCGAACCACGAAAAAGCGTTCGAGTCGACACAAATCAGCAAGAGGAACAATGAAGGCGAACGAACTCGAAACTGAGGCGCCCAAACCAACCCACGTGACCTCCGACGAGCGCGGCTCCGGCCGAGCGTCGGCGACGACCACGAGGCAGGCGTCGTTTCAGCGCGTCCAGTTCGGTCGAATTTTCGCCCATGCGGTCCGTCAGGACGAGGCGATTACGCGAATATTCGAGCAGGTGGAGAGCGGTCAGGGCGGATTTGTCGTCACCCCGAATGTCGATCACATCTGCTTGGCCGAAACCGATCCCGAACTTCGGGCCGCATATCGCGACGCGTTCCTCAGCTTGCCCGACGGTCAACCGCTTCTTTGGATGGCGCGAGCGATGGGCGAACCGCTGCCGGAGAAAGTCTCCGGATCGGACTTGATTACGCCGTTACTCCTCGAAGCGATGAAGCGCTCGAAGACTGTCTACTTCCTTGGATCCACCGAATCGGCGTGTGTCGAAGCAGCCCGTCGGCTCAGCATCTCGATGCCGGACCTTCGCATCGTTGGTTGGGACAGCCCTGCTTTCGAACCGTATAGCGACGATCTCGACGGACTATTCCGAGGTTTTCAGCGAATCCGAAAAGCCAAGCCGGACCTGATCTTGTTCGCCTTCGGAAATCCGAAACAGGAATACGCGATGTGGCGTTACCGCGAGCTGTATTACCCGGCCGTTGGTCTAGGGGTCGGCGCCTCGATCGATTTTCTGGCCGGAAAGGTCGAACGTGCCCCCGAGTGGATGAGCCGCGCCGGGTTTGAATGGCTCTTTCGACTCGCGCAGGAGCCGGGCCGACTTTGGCGGCGATACTTGGTCCGTGACCGAGCGATCCTTGGAATCTTCTTGCGGACCCGACGTCAGGTCCGATCGCGCCGTGTCGACAACACCTGAGAACACCAGCCACGAAGGGCGGCCGGGCCAGTCATTCGAAGAAGGCACTCAGGCGCAGCGCACGAATGCGACCGATACGGCACTCGCAATTCGTAACGCCGGGAGCCTCGGTTCTTCGCTGTTCATTACCGCATTCCTCGGTTTCCTTGTGCAGTTCCTCTACCAAGATCTGCTGGGTACGTCGAAGGCAGGACGCGTGGGCGGGGCCGAGTCGCTCTCGATTTTGCTGCTCGGCCTCTTAACGTTTGGGGTCGATACCTATGCGCGCAAAGAAGTTGCCCTACAACGTTCGTCGGCGAAGACATTTGTTTCCGGTGTGGTCGTCTTTCGTGGGGTTTGCACGCTGGCGATCATCGCGATGGCCGCAATCGCCCTTGCGCTGGTCAATCGACCGTCTGAGGTGGTTTGGCTCTTCGTGCTGTTCGGCCTTTCACGGTTCCTGGTGCAGACCAACGAACTCTTGTTGGCGTGCCTCCAAGCGATCGGTGAAGTCTCGGGTGTCGCTCGTGTAAACGTCGCTGCGAAAATCATGTGGGCGGTCCTGGTCATCGTCGGTGTCCGATCGCGAATCGGGGCCTTTGCGGTGCCAGCCGGTTGGGTAATCGCCGAAGCGTTTCGTTGCGTGATGTTAGGTATTCGTGCGCATAGCAATCTGGGGGTCGTCGACGTTCCCATCAGACGAACCACGCGAATGGTCCTCCAGGCGAGCTTCGCGTTCACGGCAGGAGCCATCATTGCGAACTGGTCGACCTTCTTCGACGTGACGTTGATCTCGTTTTGGTTTGACGACGTCGAAGTCGGCCTCTACCGATACGCCCAGAACATTGCTGGCCTTGCCTTTCTGGTCGGGACTGTCTTGCCCTGGGTCCTCATGCCCCTGTCGTCGCGTGCTCGGGAGCGTTCCCTGGAAGACTTTTTGGTCATCATGCGTCGATCGTTGCAGCTCGTACTCACGCTGGCGATTCCGGGCGCAGTCTTGCTCTCCCTAAATGCTGACACCATCGTGTCGACGCTTGGCCCGGAGTGGGCGCGTGCGGTGCCGGCCCTGCGAATACTTGCCTTCACGGTGATCGCGACCTACGTGATCATGGCAACGATGACGTTTCTCGTCGTGGAAGATCGAGCCTGGCTCACCGTACGCCTGGGGCTCTATGGCGTCATCATCGATATCCTTCTCAATTTGATTTTGCTTCACGGCGGGCGTTCGCGATTTGGCGTCGGTGGCGCGGGGACGACTGCCGCATCAATAGCGGTGTGCGCGGAGTTCATCGTCGCAGGGCTGTGTCTGCGGGCCCTCGGTCCGAGTGCGTGGGACCGGCGATCGGTTTCTGCGATCGGGCGGGTGATTGTTTGCGCGATGTCTGTGGCGGTGATCGATCGGTTTCTGGCCGAAAAAGGCCTCAGGTGGCCACGCTTGGCAACCGATGCAGTTCTGTACGTGGGTCTGCTGTTCTTGAGCGGCGCGGTAAAACTGAACGAACTGAAAGACATTTTGATGAAACACGAACGCACATGAGCCAGACACCAAGTGAGTACGGTGCTGATGGCGGCGAACTCTTCGATCTGGGTCAAGGCAAGCTGTGGCTCGGGTTCGTGCTTCGCTCGATTCGGCGTCACCTCCGCTTGTTCCTTGCGACGTTTCTGGTCTTGGCGTCGCTCGGTATTGTCCTGACGCTTTCGGGATCGAAGCAGTACTACGCGGCCTCAAAGCTCCTTGCGGCACGTCGCGATTCGACGATCGGGACGATAACCAATCCGAATAATGGCGGCGGCGACCCAACGAACGAAACGCCCGCCCAAGCGGCGGAGCAGGTCATCAAGTCTGACGCGAGCCTTATTCGGCTGGTGGAGGACCTGAAGCTTGTCGAGCGAGCCAACGTGGGTGAACCGCCGCTCGGAAAAGTGAAACGTGGCATTTTTGAGGCGATCTTTTCCAAGCCCGACCCGGTGACACAAGAACGTGACATGGTCGGAAAACTCCGTGTTGCGTTGTCGGTCGCGACCAGTGATCGGGAGAGCGTCAAGAAGACCGTCGATCTGAGTGTGATCTGGCAGGATCCGTTGATCGCGAAGCAGATAGTGGATGCCGCCGGTTCAAGCTTCCTCCGCGATCGTCAAGACGCCGAAATCGAATCGATAACGAAGGCCCGCGATATCGCGGCCGAACAGCTGAAAAAGGAACAGGACAAGGTTGTGACCCTGCGCGACGAACTAGGGATTCCTGAGTTCGATGAACGGCCGGTGCCCGAGTCGTCACCGTTGAAGGGAGCGCTGGCCCGCGTCGATGACTACAGCCAACGAGTCCTGGACGCAGACACGCAGCTCAAGGCTGCTGCTGCATCCTTCCCGTCACGTTTCGCGGTCACAACGCCGGCTCAGCTCCCGGTAGCCCCGCTCAACGGGGGTCTTTCATCGTTGCTCATTCCCGTTCTCGCGAGCGCGATCGTCGGAGCATTTGTGACAACGTTGGCGGATGTACTTCGAGGACGTGTTGTCGAGCCGTGGCAGGTAACCCGGAGCACGGGGCTGCCGCTTCTTTCCGATTTGAAGAACTAGTTCACCGATGAGAGGCCCCGAATGACTCGCAAGGGCTATCTCGCGCTCGACGTTCTTCTGGCGACGCTGGCCACCCCGGCGGGGCTGGCCGGGACGTATCTCGGCGCGCTTTCATTGCTTTCTTCAGCCCCGAAGCCCCGACCCGGGAAAACGTCGATTCGTTTCGCAGTTGTCGTGCCGGCACACAACGAGGCGCTTTGCATCGCGAACACGGTACGGAGTCTGGCGGAGGTTGATTATCCGCCAGCCAACATGCGCATCGTGGTTGTGGCCGACAACTGCACCGACGAAACGGCTGAGGTCGCTCGCCTGGCCGGGGCCGAAGTAATGACCCGCAATGACGCCAGCCGACGCGGAAAGGGTTACGCCCTCCACCTGGCGTTCGAGGAGTTGTTGGATCAACGAGACGTCAAATCGGTTCAGCCGGTTGATGCGGTTGTCGTGGTCGATGCCGACACGGTCGTGTCGCCGAACATCTTGCAGGCGTTTGCTGCCGGGCTGCTCGCCGGTGAACAGGTATTGCAGGCGACTTACCGAGTCGCCAACCACGACGCTACGTGGCGAACCTCGCTGATGGCCGTGGCATTTGCCTGCATTCATGATGTGCGATCGATCGGCCGTGAACGCCTGGGTCTGTCGACGGGTCTGCGGGGCAATGGCATGTGTTTCTCTGCGGAGGCGCTTCGCCTAGTTCCACACCGGGCGGCATCGCTTGTTGAGGACGTTGAGCACGGTCTCGACCTTGGCGAAGCCGGTATTCGAGTTGCGTTCGTGCCCGAGGCCTCGGTCCATGCCGAAATGCCTGAGCATGCTGTGGAGTCGGCGAGTCAACGAGAACGTTGGGAGTTGGGTCGGGCGAAGTTGAAACGACAGCGACTTCCTCGACTGGTTCGACGAGCGGCGGTCGATAGGGACCCCATACTCGCTGACCTCGCCATCGACCTCGCCATTGCGCCATTGGCTCGAGTGTCGCTTGTTTTGGGAGCGGCGATGGTGGGAAGTTCGCTGTGGCGCGGACTCGTTGGCCGGTGGCCGAAAGCGATCTGGCCAACGGGAGTCGGACTCGTCGGGCTCGTCGGCCACGTTGGCGTTGGATGGCGACAATCGGGCACCGGCATGGCCGGGTTTCGGGCCCTTCTTCATATCCCGGGATACCTCTTGTGGAAGCTCGGTCTTCGTTCCTTGCGAACCTCGGGCCTTGAAAAAGTTCTTGTGAACGCCACCGGAGATGCCGAAGAGTGGGTGCGTACAAAACGCAACTCCGAACGAAGCCAGTGAATTACCGACCTGTGAACGCCGAACCATCAAATCCGGAAGAAACGAAACCGATGTCAGAAGCCTCGAATGAAAAGATCGCGCCCGAAGCTTCTTTCGGGCCTCGCGAATGGATCTTGCAACCGGGCCAGTTCAACCAAATGCCCGATCGGTCATATCAGCAGCTGTGGTTTGAATTGCGAACATGGTCGTGGAAATCGCTGGCCGTTGTTCCAACCATCGCGGGCGTGAGCGAACTCGATGTTGCCGAGAAACTCGTCGTCGTCGGCGTCGCGAACACGAACCGGCGGATGTCGCTGATTTCGGCGGAGGGGGCAACCGTGTCCGACACCGACCGGGTGATCGCAATGATCCGCGCTGCGGAAGCTCGCGGCGACCGGGTGATCGTGGGAACGGACTCGATCATCGACAATCCATCGGCGGCCCCGATTATTCGAGCGGTGAACGGCACAATTCTCAGTGTGCGTCTGGGCAGTACCGAAAAGGCCGATGTGGAGCGCAGTGTTGCTGCGATCAATCGAAATCGCGTCATCGGCCTTGTGACGCGGAGTTGATCCGCAGTTGATCCGCAGTCCGCAGGTATCGGAACCGATGAGTACGCAGTCATCATTGTTTCGCCGTCTGGCCGCAATCGTCGCCGTCTCGATCGCGCTGTTGGCGGCTTGTGGGTCAGCGACGAAGGACCCGTACGCCGATTCTCTTCTCTCGACGACGCTGCCGTCGTCCACAGTGCCGGGCGCCTTGCCGGACCCGCTCGACCCCCATGAATCCGGAACTGGCGTCAAAACCCCGGGTGTCTCGGCCCCGTCAGGGGGGTCGGCCCCGTCACTCGCTGAGACGCCGAGACGAGTTGTTCAGGTCGTGTACCAAAAGGGTATGCGGAGCGGTTGGAAGGACGTGGGTTGGGACCCGACCCGCAAGACCAAGAACGGTCCGGCCCGGATTGACCTGGGCAATGGCGGCGGGTGGCTCATAGCTGGGCAACCACCCTCGAACGCGACTGGGTTGGAGTTTCGATTTCGCATGCTACGCGACCTCGGTCCGGTCATTCGCATCATCGTGGGTTCCGCAGACGCAGAGAACATTGGGCGTGAACTTCGCCTGAACAGAGTGAAAGCCGACTCCGAGGGATGGGTGAAGGTTCGCATCCCTCTTTCCCAAATGAACCCGAAGGGCGTTGCGTTTTCTCAAGTCCGATTCGCGCCGGTGCGCCGGCTGCGCTCGCCAGCCACAGTGGAGATCGACGACTTCGTGTTCACGGCGGGTGGTTCGATGACGCGATATGGCTCAAGCGCGGGTGAGCAGTCCCCAGCTCCGACGACGGTCGCTCGTCGCGCACAAAGCGATGTCGCAGCGGTGAGCAGCTTGAAGTCAGGTCTGCGGATTCCCGAAACTCAAAACATTGCCGTCGATTGCAAGGCAGATGAAAAACCAATAAGTCAACTTATCTATGGAATCGGTTGGGTGGGCGCGGGTGATCAGCCTGAACCACCGTGGGATTTGTACGCTGGGGCGAATCGCTGGGGCGGAAATCCGACGAGCCGATTCAACTGGAAACACGGAAACGCCTGGAACACGGCCAATGACTATTTCTTTCGCAACGTGCGCGTAGCCGACGCGGGCGAGAACGCCATGGACGTATTCCTCCAGTCCAATGAGGAGCACTCCGTGCCCAGCGCAGTAAGTGTTCCGACCCTCGGATGGGTCGCTAAGGACGTCGAGTCCTACTCGTTCCCGACATCGGAGTTTGGGCCACAGGCCCGGACCGATCCGGATATCGCTGACGCCGGAAATGGTGTTGGGAAAAAAAACTCGAAACCGATTTTTCCCGGCAATCCACAACGCACGAGCGTTGCCTCATCCCCGGCGTCTATCACCAGTTGGGTCCAGTCGCAGCTGAGGGGTCGTGTCACGATGTACTTTCTGGACAACGAACCCGATCTCTGGAATTCGACTCATCGCGATGTACGTCCGCAACCCCTCGGTTACGACGAACTGCTTCAGAACACAATCGATTACGCGACGGCGATTCGAAAGGCAGACCCCGATGCCATTATCGCCGGGCCGTCCTCGTGGGGCTGGCCGGGCTACTTCTATTCGGCGGCGGACGCGGCTGCCGGCTTCAACAAGGCGCCCGACCGGAACGCGCATGGCGGTATGGCCCTGCTCCCCTGGTATCTGAAGGCTATGCGTACATATGAAATAAGGAACGACGTGAGGTTGCTCAATGTTCTCGACGTTCATTTTTATCCGGCGGCTACAGGCCTCTATACGCCGGGTGCGGAGAACGACGATCCAGCAATTGCTGCGAAGCGGCTTCGCTCAACGCACGGTCTTTGGGATCCGTCGTATGTTGATGAGTCATGGGTGGGCGAGGCCATCTACTTGATCCCACGCTTACGTCAGTGGATTGATCAATACGCCCCCGGGATCGGGATCTCGATCGGAGAGTGGAATTTTGGTGGCGAAACTCACATGAGCGGTGGACTCGCGGTTGCTGAAGCGCTCGGACGCTTCGGAGGCGAAGGGGTGACTTCGGCCTTCTATTGGACCGCTCCGCCCAAGGGTTCTCCTGCGTTCTGGGGGTTTCGAGCTTTTCGCAACTACGACGGCAAGGGTGCAAACTTCAATCGCTTGAGTATTCGAGCGCAGGGACGTTCGGGGTCGACAATCTCCTCGTTTGCATCACGAGATGACAGCGGTCACGAAGTCACCATGGTCCTCTTGAACAACTCGCCTTCGAACCCGGAGGTGGCGAAGGCGACCTTCTTGAACTGTCTCCGGCTCGAGTCGTACAAGACGTACACCTACACGGGCGACGCGAATGGGTTTCGAGCCGACGACGAGTTGGGAGCCGTCAATGATTCGGTAACGCTCCGTTTGCCCCCGTATTCGATTACCGTGCTTCGAACCAGACTTCGATGAGTCTTTGATTGAAAACCTTCGACCTGGAAAGGGTTCGTATGTCCTTGGAATCGCTAATCGCTGCCGTCCTTGGCGTTGATGAGGCCAGCTTGACCGACGAATCGGGGCGCGCAACTGTTACAGAGTGGGACAGCGTCGCTCAACTCAATGTGCTGTCGGCGATCGAAGAAACCTACGAGGTGATGTTCTCTTCGGTTGAAATGCGTGAGCTGAACACGATCAGGACAATTCGCGCGGCGTTGAAAGCGCAGGAGATCGACGGGTGAGCCTTCTCGCCCGGCGGTTGGCGTGGCAGAAGATCGAGCGGACCGACCGGGCGATAAATATGCGCGCATATCTTTTGGCCACCTTCACGGCGAATCCGCTAATTCCGTATCTTGGTTCGGCGCTTGTAGCCGGCGGTTTCGAGCCGTCGGTTGATGTTGGACCGTTCGACCAGATCCAGCAGACGCTGTTATTCGGATCCGTGCACAACGAAGCAGATGTAGTGGTCGTCTGGGCCCGTCTGGAGGAGCTGTGGGGGGGTGGGGCGTGGCCGTTGGTCGACGGCGATGCGGCGGCGGGCATTAGCGCACTCGTGGACGTCGGGGAGTTGTGCAGCCGGACGGCAGCGGAGCGCGGCGTCACGGTGGTGGTTGTTCTGCCAGGCGTTCCTGACTATGTGCCACTCGGGGTGGGAGATGCCGGCAACGAGTTTGGCGTGAGCGCGATGGCCGCTGAAGGTCGTGAGAGACTTCGTGCAACGTTGACGAATCGGCCTGGAGTGCTGGTATTCGATGCGGAAGCAGTGATCCGGGAGGTCGGAAGCGCAAACGTGCTCGACCATCGTCGGATGGCGGCAGCCACGATTCCCTACACCGAAGATCTGTTTGCGCGAGTCGCCGATGGGATCGCTCGCGTCCTCATGCTCGATCGCAAAGGAGCCAAGAAGGTTGCGGTCGTGGATGCGGACAACACGCTCTGGGGAGGCGTCGTAGGGGAGGACGGCGGAGCGGGGGTTGATTTAGCCGAGCAGGGACCCGGGATGTCGTACCGAGCCTTCCAGCGTTACTTGCTCGACCTCCGACGAGCGGGCACGATTCTGGCCGTTGCCAGTAAGAACAACGAGCCAGATGCCCTCGAAGTGTTCCAACGTCGAGAGATGCTGCTCGCCGTGGATGACCTTGCTGCCTGGCGGATCAACTGGGAACCGAAATCGTCCAACATCGCGGACATGGCCGATGAACTCAATTTGGGAACGTCTTCGATGGTCTTTATCGACGACTCGGCCATGGAGCGTGCCGAGGTCCTCGCCAACCTCGCCGGAATCGTGACCCTTGAAATGCCGGAGGATCCTGCGGGTTGGTTCGATGCCATCGCTCGCTCGGGTGTTCTGGATCGGCTGCCGCCAACGAACTCGGACCTTTCGCGTGCGCAATCGTACGCGCAGGAAACCCAGCGGGTACAGGCCCGCCAGGTCACTGATCTCGGTGCGTTCCTCGAGTCGCTGCAGTTGCGAGTCGGCTTGATCGAACCGAGTGCGAAGGATCTTGCTCGTTTGGCGCAGTTGGTTGCGAAAACAAATCAGTTCACCTTGGGCGGGTACCGGCACACGGAAGCCGAGATCGTTGCGATGGCGAACCTTGACGATGTGGTGCTTCGTCTCGTGCATGCGAAAGATAACTTCGGCGATTACGGTATTGTAGGTGCACTTATAGTGTGTGGCAGCAATTCGCCCCAGCCCTCGCTGGACACGTTTGTTCTTTCCTGCCGGGCCATGGGGCGAGGAGTCGAAGACGCAATGCTTTCGGCAGCGCAACGGCTGGTCAACTTTGCGTTGTGTGTGCGACTCGTCGAAACTGAGAAGAATCGACCGATGCGGCAGTGGATCAGCCGTTATGGCGTGGACCCAGGGGAGCACGGGCAGATACAGCCATGTCCATGGCCGCTGCATGTCGCCAACGTTGATGCCATCGATTAGTCGTTGCGCGACACCCGACGAGGCGTTTGTGGGCGTGCATAGTCTTTTACGCGTTCGTCGTGTGATCACGCTTGCCCGGCACCCCTGTGGTTCGTGAACGGCGAACGTCGCCGGCGTCGTTCGGCTTTATGATTCTCATAGTGCTCGCTATCGGATCGTGCCGGAACAATGTCGATTTTCTTTAAGAAGACTCGTCAACAGGTCGATGGCTCACCCATGACCTCGTCCCTACTCGTTGACGACCCTGAGGGGCAGTCACCTGAGATCCTGAGCCGGACCGATTCGGTCGGTGAGCTTTTCGAGGAAGCCGAAGCGGCGCGTTCGCCCGAGTACAGTGGCCAAGAACCACTTTCGTCGACCTCGATTCCCCATTTCGGAACGCTTCATTTCGACGAGTCCGTAGCGGGCCTTTCATTTGCCGATGTCTCGGTGGTCCTCGTTGGCGATTTTCCTGTAGCGGTCCCGATCCCCCGATCTCTCGCCGAAACCTGCGGGTTCGTGGTCCTTGATGTCGAAGACGATGTGTTGCGCTCGATCGGCGTTGTCGAGGTGATCGCCCAGCCGGAACCAGCCCCCTCGCGGGCCGTGCTGCCGACACACGAGCGAGCTCGCCTTTCCTCATCAGCTGGCGCGTTCCCCGCCGGCGACGCGTCGATTCCACCCCGCACTGCGTCCGAGGTCAGCGAAGAAATTGGTTCGGCCACCCTCGCTCCACTCGCACAACGGCCCATCGACCTCGCCCCTGCCCCGCTAGCACTTCTTCGCGGTCTCGAAGCCGACGGCGATCAGCCAATTCACGCCGCCGAACCCATATGGGACAAGCTTGCTCGACGGAGCCCTGACCTTGCAGTGCCGTCGACGCCGTTTTCTGTGGAGCCTGATTTCGTCGCTGTTGATACTGATACGGCGTTGCCCGATGACGTCGAGGGATTGCAGTGCGTGGACGACATTGTCGACGTGGCGAGACCGTTCGCCACAAACATGGCCAAACGGGTCGACGTAGGTTTCGTCGACGCCCAGAGTTGGCCTGAAGTAGAGCGCCGACTGAGTGAGCGCAGTGAAACCTCGGCCGACAGTGGCGATTTCGACTGTCCAGGGGCTGGTGCCGTTGCATCGTCTGGCGTAGAGCAGGATCGACAGGACGCACCCGTGTCGGACGAAGGGGCCGTGCAATCGCAGGGTGCGGAGCGGACCTTCACGTCGGGTCTGCGCATCTGTTTGGAAGAGTTCGTCATCGACGAGGGGCAACTCTGCGTCATATTCGACAGCACAGGCACCGCGCACACCCCTCTGTGTCGATTGTTGGCCGGCTTTGAGCCCATCGACAGAGGACGACTCCGCGTGGGCTTGCGCTTCATGGAAACGTTGTCCGACGACGACCGGCTCATTCGCGAAGCCGGCTCTATCGCCTTTGCCGACAACAAACCACTCATGGTCGGCGATTTGACCGTCGCCGAGAACCTTGAGCTCCCCTTACTTATCAGCCGTCGCGACCCGGGCGAGTCTCGCCAACTCGTTCTCGACACCCTCGCCGACTTCGAGATGGATTTTCTGGCCAACCGGCTCGTGCAAGAAATGCCGAAGTCCGAAATGGTTCGTCTGGGCGTCCTCCGAGCGATTCTCAGCGGCGAGGTGGTCGTGCTCGACGACCCCGCCGTCGGCGGCGACACACTGCTGCGCAACGAAATCATCGAGTGGATCCGAGTGGCAACAAATGCCGGCATCACCGTGGTCTACGCAACGGCAGAGTTCGACATCAGCGCACGCCTTGGTGCAGAACCAAACGCCGTGCTCTACGAATTGTCCACCGAACTCGATCAAGCATTCCTCCGTCCGATCAGACTGGGGCGCTCGTAAAATCGATCGGTCTCCGTTTTGCGGGCCAGCGATTCTGAGCCATCATGTCGATCGTGGACTTACGACAACTCTCGGCGCTTATGGCAGTGGCCGATTGTGGGACGTTCTCGGCAGCCGCGGACCGTCTGCATACCGTGCAGTCAAATGTTTCGGCTCACATCGCCCGACTTGAGCGCCAACTGGGTGTGCTGCTCATCGATCGCTCGGCCGGAAAACTCACCGAGGAAGGTGAGGTCGTCGTCGCTCGAGCACGAAGGATCCACAGTGAGCTTGAGGCCCTCGTTGCCGACGTGAATGCCTTGAAGCACGAAGTCATCGGCGAGGTACGGGTCGGGATCATTGGAACGGTCGCTCGATGGTTGGTTCCCGTGCTCTATCAACGTATGAGCGAGCTCCACCCTGGCGTGCATATCGTTGTGGTCGACGCCTCAACAACCTCGCTAGCCCCGCAGCTCCTTGCCGGAACGCTCTCGCTCGCGATTGTCAACCTTCCAATCGCTGATCCTGACATGGCAGTCACGGAGTTGTTCAGCGAAGAGATGCTTGCGGTCATCCCCGAGGGTCACCCGCTCTACAGCCGAGAGCACCTGAGCGTCCATGACCTCCACGAGGTTCCTCTGATCCTTCCACCGAGGTCGACGTCGTATCGCAACGAACTCGATCGTTCCGTGGAGGCTGCGGACATCGTTCTGGTACCCCAGGCCGAAATCGACGGTGTACGACTCATTACGTCGTTGGCGTTCGATGGGGTCGGTGTTGCGATTGTGCCGTCGACCGCGGTTCCGGCCCATCTCTCAGGCCCCTGGAAGGCACTGCCGATTGCGGGCACCCTGCCGCGTCAAGTTGGTGTGGTGCAGCGGCGCAGAGGCATGTTGCCCGCTCCGGCACGAGCTTTGCTCTCCGTGCTTCATGACGTGCTGCCGGCCGAGATCGCCCTCCAACGCGGAGTGACGCTGAGCAATGTCGCCGCTCTCCCACGCTCGCCTTAACCAGGAAAGTTTTCCGCTGATTAGGAGACAGCGCGCAGTGTTCGTCGGTGAGCTGAACGCCACCTGACGAGAAAAACTGATTTTCTGCTCAGTTCTGCGGCCGAATCGGCCGAAGAAAAGGGTATGGCTGCTCGATATGCACACAGACGATTTTGGATGCTGGCCCCGATGCTCGTGGCAGTTACCGTGCTCTCGCTTTCTCCGGCAGTGTTGTCGGCTGCGAAGGGTTTCTCGAGTTCTACGCAGCTGGGGTTGTCGGCAGAACAAATGGAGAATATGTTTCTCCAGCACATCAACGACACGCGCATCTCGGTGGGACTCGAGGCCCTTCCGACAAGCCAATCGCTCGTCGGCGCCGGGCGTGGGTGGGCAGAGTCCATGCGCGTCGCGGAAGGCATCTCGCACGACGCGAATCTCAAGTTTTCGTACTCAGGCACTTGGGTTCGTCTTGGAGAAAACGTCGGCACAGGGCCCGATGTCGAATCGATTGCGGCTGCTTTTGTGGCGAGTCCCAGTCACTACGCAAACATCGTTCGCCCAGGATGGGATGCGGCTGGGGTGGGAGTCGTAACCGTCGGAAACCGGATCTACGTGGTCCAACGCTTCCTCGACGAAGGTCCGGCTCGGAAACTTTCTGGCTTGACGTTCACCTCGCGCGCTTGATCGGCGAAGGTCGCCGACCGTCGAGAAACGCGCAATTCGAGGTGGTGGGCGGGTAGCGTCAGACGTATGAAGCCGCGACCATTTCGATTCGGAATACAGGTTCACAATGCGACTTCCGCGGCGGCGTGGCGTGCGACGGCTCGCAAAGCGGAGGACCTCGGGTACTCAACACTGTTCCTGCCCGACCATTTCGAGGAGACATGGAGTCCGACAGTTCCGCTGACCGTTGCGGCCGAGGTGACCACTACCTTGAACGTTGGGGCGTTGGTCTACGACAACGACTACCGCCACCCTCTTGTGCTCGCCCGCGATGTCGCGGCGATGGATGTGCTTTCCGGCGGTCGAGTCGAGTTCGGGATCGGTGCCGGCTGGATGACGACCGACTACGAGCAGTCGGGAATTGCCCTGGATAGTCCAAAGGTCCGGATCGATCGCATGGCAGAGGCACTCGAGGTGATACATCGTCTGTGGACTGAGGAAATCGCTAGTTTTGCCGGTGATCATTATCAGATCACCGGCGCTCGCTGCCGGCCGAAGCCGGTGACGCGCGGTGGTCCGAAAATCATCGTGGGTGGCGGCGGAAAGCGTGTGCTCTCCGTGGCTGCGAAATACGCGTCGATTATTGGCGTGAACCCTGAACTCACGGCGGGTGCCGTTGGTGTTGAGGCTGCACAGACTGCGGTCGCGCAGCGATACCGGGAACGGATCGGCTGGATACGTGACGCGGCGGGCGATCGTTTCGACGACATTGAGTTACAGGTCCTCTGCCAATTCGAACAAATCACCGACGACCGCGAAGCTATGTACGCAAACCTTGCGCCGGTGTTCGGCCTCCGACCTGAGGAGGCAAAGGATGTGCCGATCGTCCTTGTCGGCACAGTTGAACAGATCATCGAGGATCTTCAGCGTCGACGAGATATGTACGGCTTCAGTTACATCGTCGTTCACGATCTTGAGGGTTTCGCTCCGGTTGTCGCTGCACTGGCGGGGACCTGAGGTTTGTCGCCGGTGTCGAACAAGGTGGAGCGGATCGGGATTTTCGGTGGAACGTTTGACCCTGTTCACATCGCGCACTTAGCAGTTGGCGTTGCTGCACTCCACCAACTCCAACTGGATCGAGTGTTGTTCGTCGTTTCGAACGGACCGTGGCAAAAAGCGCGGACCCGCAACATCAGCACTGCCGAGGACCGCTTCGACATGGTGGAGGCCGCAGTGAATGGTTACCCTGGACTCGCGGCGAGCCGAATCGAGATCGATCGGGGAGGGGAGAGCTACACGGCCGACACACTCGCCGGACTCGCCCGGCCGAATAGCGAAATATTTCTGATCATCGGCTCGGATCTGGTGGACGAACTCACGACCTGGAAACGTTGGGAAGAGATACCGGCTCTGTGTACCTTGGCTGTGGCCCACCGGCCGGGTGAGGCCGAACGGGGCGAGCTTGCCCCGGGGTGGCGTAGCGTAGCTATTCGCCTTCCTGCTCTGGAGCTTTCAAGCACCGAGCTTCGAACCATGGTTCGAGAACAACGTCCGGTGAATTTTCTCGTGCCAGAACCGGTCTTGAAGATCATTATGGAACGCAACCTCTACAGAAACGACTTATGAACTCACGCTCCGTCCCTGCACCCACTATCACCCGAGGACCGTCGGTCCAGGCGCCGTCGAATCGGGCCGAGGCAACGAACAGCTCCGACATCATGACCTTCGCGCTGGTCGCCGCGCGCACTGCCGACGATCGAAAGGGCGAAGATGTTGTCGTTCTCGATGTCTCTCAGACGTTGACCGTGACCGATCTGTTCGTCATCGCGAGTGCATCCAATACGAGGTTGGTTGCCACGATTGCGCGTGACATTGAAGACGCCGTGAAGGAGGCTGGAGGTCCGGCGCCGGTCTCGGTCGAGGGTCTGAACGAAGCGAACTGGGTCCTGATGGACTACGCCGGCTTCATCGTGCATGTGTTCCTCGACGAAACCCGGCGCTACTACGACCTTGAGCGGCTGTTCGCCGACTCAACAAAAATTGCCTGGCAGCGTTAGGACTGCGGGCGTACGCGCCGGTCGGGCAATCGGTGGAATTGTGGAGCTTCTTGGCAAATGTTGCAACCAACAAAAGGTATTCGAGAAGTTGTCAACCGTCCGTGATCTGCCGTCGAGGAGGGGCGGGCCGAAGGTCGTGGTGCCAGCTGAGCGGTCGAAGCGTCTGACCTCGTTGGAGAAGGCAGACATCGTGGCCGCTTACCAGGCGGGTTGCTCTTCGAACGATCTAGCCAGGGAGTACAAGGTCAGCAGAAACGCAGTCACGGCAGCTCTTGAACGTGAGGGTGTGTCGAGGCGGTACAAGTTGTTGTCGGACGAGGACGTGAAACGAGCGTCGACCTTGTACGTGCAGGGTGGTTCAACGGCGTCGGTTGCTGCAGAGTTTGGGGTCAATTCCACGACGATGCGCACAGCACTGCTGAGGGCTGGTGTTGAAATGCGGCCCGTTGGGACGAATCAGTGGAAGTAGGAGCTTGGTGAGCAGCCACTCCACTCCGAATGGCGTACTACCGTGCGGACGCCCCCACGAGCTGGTCAGCTCGGAGCAAACGGTTTACAAGCTGCTTGTCATCTTCCCACTCCTCAGTAGTTGGAATTGCCGAAGGGTGGCGCACCACAACCGCTGTCGTATCACCATTTCCGAGGTGCAATTCTCTTTGCCCCCGCTCGTCCAGGGCGGAAAAGCCGGGCCAGTCTTCCCAAGCCTCCAAATCGCTTTGACCAGCCGCAAGAATTCGGGCAGCATGCGGGCCGAGGCAAATAATCACCCTCGGCTGCAAGATTGATATGAGCTCAGCCAGAACCAACGCGCAGCGTCGGTCGTGTTCGGCAGAAATAGGAAAACCGGTGGTCGAATCCCCGACAGGAAGTCCCAGCCTGGCGTTCGTCAAGAAAAAATCGCTCGGATTGCTCCCTTCAAGGAGAGAGGCTAGACGAGTCCAAGTGCGCCGGAACTGGCTACCCGGCGACCGTCGCTCTTCGGCGTAAGCGTGAATGTTCGCCTGAAAATGCCCAACAACCAAAAAGTCTCGCCGAGTGATGTCGTTCGCCAGCGGGATCGCTTGATCGGAAGTTTGTAGGTCAGACCAGTCCTCGGCCTGAATATAACCGCTTCCTCCAGGGAAGAAGTTGGGATCCGAAAGTCGACCCTCAGGGCGACGAATCCCCACGGGCAGCTGAGACCAGACTTTCTCGTCGAGTTCCGCAAACAGCGCTTCTGGATGTCGGTTTGTCATCTACTAAACGTAGTTTGCGCTCGTACTGGCAGCTTGTCAATCGCACCAACTCGCGACGAATCTCCGTTGGCGGCACCTCGCCGAACTGAATTCCGACGCTGAAGTTGAACTCGTCGCGCTCGTTGAGAGCGCCAGACTGCCCTTCGCTGTCGGTGAGATCGACATGCTCGTAGTTGAGTAGCTCCGTTGATTTGTATCCGGCTTCAAGCAGTCGGTGCCACTCCGGAGTCCCTGGGTACGGACGAAACTCAAAGACTGACACCCGAAGATCACCCAAACTTCGGTCTGCGATCGACCAGAGCTCGCTGATCAAGCTGGATGTCTCAAGCATCTCTGAACGCGTTTCAGTAGGAAATCCGAGGATGAAGTAGCCCTTTACGTTGATGCCTGCGCCAAGTACTCGCGATGCTGCTTCAACGATCATCTTTCGGGTTATCTGCTTGTCAATACGGTCAAGCATGCGATCGCTGCCTGACTCGATGCCAAGTGCAACTTCGCGGCATCCAGAATCGACAAGGGCGGCCAGCATGTCGCCGTCCATCTTAGCTAAAACGTTGATCCGCCCTGTTGCCTCCCAGGTCATACGCTCGCCAACCCGGTCGTCCTTGAATACTTGGAGGTAGTCCCGAATGAACGACGGGCGTGCAAGAAATAAGTCATCGACGAACCGAACATGAGTGACGCCATAAGTTGTATGTAGATGGTTCATTTCGCGGAGAATGCCCTTTGGATCCCGCGTGCGAATGGTCACGTCGGGGTTTGCCGACCTCGCTGCCCCACAAAAACTACAGTTGTATGGGCAACCGCGAGATCCGACCATGTTCGATTCGATCACTCCGTCAAGCCTCAGGTACGGGTCTGCCGTAAGGAACTCACGATTGAGCATGGGCATTTCATCGACGTTTGGCGCGAGCCATCGGCCTTTGTCACCGAGTTCGGACCCTCGAGCATGGTTGCCCGTTGCAGTACGCCACAGCACGTCGGGCAAGAAGTTGCGGGTCGAGGTTTTCTTCAAAATCTCGACCACTCGTGACTCACCCTCACCAAGTACTAGCGCATCGATTCGAGGTATTCGCGGATCGGCGAGGATCTCTTCGGGCATCGCCTTTGCTTGGTGTCCACCAAGAAGTACGTTGATAGAAGAATCGAGCTTTTGAAGTAGCTTGACGCTCAGTTCGTATGTAGGTGCAAGCAGGTTCAGGCCCACCCAGGCCGGTCTGAGCTCGTCAACAATTCGTGCCACTTCATCCAGCGCCAAGCCGTTGGACTCGGCATCCAGTATTCCTACGTTAAGCCCCGCTGCCTTGCAAGCTGTTGCGATGTACGCCATCCCCAGTACTGGCAACGTGTAGTCGTTGTGCCTCGGGTGCGTGCCGTAGTCCTTGAGTGGGGAGTTGATAAATAAGGCAACGAGCGGTTTAGTCAGGTCTGCTCCGGCGATGAGACACCCCGAAGTGTTCGTAATCTTCTCAGGCATACCCCTATACTCAACGCCTGCGACGTTCGCATCCATTGGCTCATTGTTGCGTGACCCCTGGATCTGAACAGGCAAATTGCGATGAGACGCGCTATTGTTGCGCAACATGGCGCGTCTTGAGTCCGAACTTGGTCGGAGGCTGAGCGCGGCAACTCGGAAAGCGGGCCTGAGTCAAGTTGAACTCGCTCGACGGATCGGAGTCGATGCGGGCCAGGTGTCTAGGTGGATCAACGGAAAGGCGACTCCTAGCTCAGCGAACCTTCGTTCGCTGAGCGAAGTGCTCTACGTCGATTTGGGTGCACCGGCCGAGGATGCGGTGGACCTCTATGTCACGTTCAAGGCTAACAGCGCTGAGTCAAGCGGCAACGCCCAAGAGTGCGAGATCCTTTTGCGGGGGCTCGGGCAGATGTACGCGGTCTTTTCTCCAGCTGCCATAGCGCCTCAAGTTCACTCGGAAGCGCCAGACATCGCTGCAATTCGAAACGTTCGAGCGCTTCTCCGCAGCCACACAGTCGTATACTGCCAGTTCTCGGAAGATGGCAGATCTGCGAGCGGCTCGTTGAAGTAGGACTCGCAATGGGTCTTCGAAAAAACGCGATCCTCTTACTGGCGGACCTCGAATGGACTCCATTCCTCCTGCAAGGGTTGTCAACAGCGCGGGACCGCCCTCAAGAGGCAAGCCATGTTCGGATCTACAGATTTAAGTCGGCCGAAGAGGCGCTCGCGTTGTTCGAGAACTCAGGTATAGACCTCGTTTCCCACTGAAGCGCTCCCAAGTCCGCAAAGCAGCCGAGTGGCGTGCAACAGGTCAGGGGTTGGCCTACCCGGTCGCGGGAGATCCTTGGCAAATGTTGGAACCAACAGTTCTTCGAGAAGTTGTCCAGGGTCCGTGATCTGCCGTCGAGGCGAGGCGGGCCGAAGGTGGGCGTGCCTGCTCGGCGGGCGAAACGCCTCACTGTCTTGGAGACGGCTGACATCGTGGCTGCCTACCAAGCAGGTTGCTCCTCCAACGCCTTGGCTCGCGAGTACAAAGTCAGCAGAAACGCCCTGATTGCTGTCCTTGAACGTGAAGGCGTGCCGAGGCGGTACAACATACTGACACCCGAAGTCGTTCGGAGAGCGGCGACGCTGTACGCGCAGGGTCGATCCCTTGATTCGTTGGGAGCAGAGCTCGACGTAGCTGCCCAGACGGTCGGGCTGGCGCTCAGAAAGGCTGGGGTCGAGATCCGACCGGTTGGGACCAATCAGTGGAGGCAGCAGGCTTCAGTGCCCGCACAAGGCGTGACCCACACAAGTGCACTGTTGACCAACTCAGCGTGATTCACTGCCGACCCGCTGTCCAAAGTTGAAGGCGATGTGTAGCCTGCTTGAAGCGCCGAGACACGGCGCTGATCTAATCGGAACAGACCCCCTATGAATGAGAGTCAGGCAATTGACGCTGCGCTGCAAATTGGCGTTCCTCTCGGTGACCATATCCTTCTCCAAAGTAATGGCCAGATTATCCATCCGCATTTTCACTCCGGGCAAACATCCGGTCTTACTCACGTGGATGGCTGGTATGTAGAGAACCGCAATGGAGTGCTGTACGCGAGGAAAATTCATTCCGACGATTTGTAAGAAATCAAATCGAGGGTGGCTATTTGGCGCCAATGCGTCACAGTATTATAATGTACTGATGATTGTTGATGAACTTAAAGACTACTGCGAGCAAGCCGTGCTGTTGGATGGCTTGCTGGAGTTTCATCCCAACGTGTTCGAAAGCCTTCTAGACACGGAGCGCTCGTTGCTGTATGAGTACTACCAACTTGATTGTCCCGAAGCAGTTGATATTCATGTGTACCACCGCAAGATCGTTGTCGAGAATCCTGGAATTGATGAAGCAGCGCAAGTCGTGTTTCGAAAGATTTGCGACGCAGTTGGAATCGTAAATCTTTAGCCATATTCCAAAATGTGGCATGGAAAACGTCAGGGTCGCCCTACCCGATCGCCGGAGGTCCTGAAGGAATATTCCAACAGAACGTACGTTTGGGACAGGGTTGCTCGGGTGGCTTCCCTGCCGATTGAGCCTGACTCTTTGCCTGTGGTTCGGGTTGTTCCTGGGCGTCAGCGGCGTTTGAGTGTTGTGGAGGAGAAGCGTTTGGTTGAGCTGTATGTGGGTGGTGGCTCAGTGCATGAGCTGGGGGAGAATTTCGGGGTTACCCGGCAGTGTGTTTCAGCTGTAGTGAAAAGACATGGAGTGAAGCTTCACTACCGGGTGCTTGATGGGGAGCGCTTGGCCGAGGCCGTACGTCTGTACCGGGAAGGCTGGTCGCTTGAACGGCTCGGGGCGCACTTCGAGGTCAGCGCGAAGACGGTTTTGAACCGCTTCGTGGCTTCAGGGGTTGAGCGTCGGCCGGTTGGGACGAATCAGTGGTCTTGATTTTGCTGCCGGACGTGTTCAACCACGGTTTTGGCAAGTGGGTAAGGTCTGGCTGGTCCCGGTGGACGGCGGTGATGCGATTGCGTCGGCCTGGTTTGCCGGCTCTTCATAATCGGGCGGGGTCGAGGAGATTCCAGTTCACGCCGCCGATGGCGAGGAGGATCCTTGTTCGGTAGTGATCGAACCGTCGGAAACCGGTCGCTACACGTTTGAGTTTCTTAATGATCGAGCTCAAACCGGGTCTACGCGATTAACGCGGCAAGGGTTTGTTTTGCTGGTGTTGTCCAGGAGGTTACTCGGAGTGCGTTGTAGCGGCATTTGAGGGTGTAGTTCCGGGTTGACCGGTAGCCGTATCCGATTAACCGGCCTTCGGGGGCGGGGTCAAGTGGTTTCGTGGGCGGATTCGTTTTGGATGGTTCGGAGGTGGCGTTCGAGGTGGTCGACGACTGCGTGGTGACGGGTCGTTTCGGTGTCCCATCCGCGGGTGTTGGCGTCGGTTTCGAGTTGTTTGAGGTCGTCGATTTGGGCGTTGATTGCGGGGGCGAACTCGGGCGCGGTTGTGTAGTTGTCGCATTGCTCGCAGATGTTGGCGTAGGAGCATGCGCCGGCGGTGAGGTGGCGGGAGCAGTAGCCGTGAGCGACACGTGTTTTGATCATTTCGGAGTGGAGCCATTCGATTCGGTTCGGAACGAAGTGGCCGCCGGGTCCGGCAACGAGGCGGGTTCGTGCGGCGGTTTTCGCGATCGCTGTCGTGTTGTTGGCGGCTTCTCTTGGTGGGTACGCGCGGGCGGGTTTCGGCTGCGCTCTTTGACGACCGTTTCGAGAGTTCGCGGTCGCGAGTCCGCGTTGGGTTGTTGGTCGCCGGGGCATTGCCGCGATAATTAGCCCCGATGACGGTCGTGTGGCCATGCCCGATGCGAATCGCGCGGTACCTCTCCGCCGGTCGACTTCGACCTCCGCCCCAACGGTGTCCCGCGTGTCGACACGGACTCCGTCTCCAGGGCGGCTACCAGCGCTCGATCCGCCACGCCGGCCAGCACCACCGGATCTGGGTCTGGCGGGCCTACTGCGCGCCGTGTGACACCTCTCACGCCCTGCTGCCGGACTTCGTCGTCGCCCACCACCTTGACACCACCGACACGATCTACGCCGCCGTCACCCTGACCCCTTCACCCGATGTGCCAGCATCGACGCAGCGCGGCTGGCGAGCCCGCTTCCGACGTAACACCACCACCCTCATCTCCGCTAGCTCCGCTACCACGATCGCGCTCGGCGGCGACGTGACATCGACATCGTCACTCGACCACACACTTGTTTGCCTGTGGTTCGCAGCGAGACGCAAGACCGACCTGCTCCCACCGCGGTGGCGGATCTTGAACATCATCTCCGGCAGCACGTGGATCCGCGAGCGCGTGAACTCGTCATGGCTGATCGTCGGCGTCTACCCACGCCCACCCTGAACCGCCTCCGACGGTAATATGTGCACGTATTATCCTGCAGCGGCGATCACGAGCGACAAACTTTTGCAAGCACCCAAGAAACTTCGACGCGTACCGCAACCCGCACCACGCAACGACTCGCCATCACCATCATGCCGAACCATCACCACGCAGTCCTGCCACGCCATCACCACCGAGCGCTGCCGCCAACACGTGTAGGCGTCGGCGATTGTGTCTGATGCGAGGTGCGCGTAGCGGAGTGTCATTTCTGGGGTGACGTGGCCGAGGACTGCCATGAGCGCTTCGAGACTCATGCCGCCGTTCACGAGTGTTGTCGCGTAGGTGTGGCGGAGTTGGTGCGGGTGAACGTGTTTCAGACCGGCGTTTCGTGCGGCGGTGTCGAGGCCGTTGCGGATTCTTCCGCTGCCCATTCGTCGACCGTTGATGACCCACAGGAATTCTGCTGGTCGTTGGGTTCGAGGATTGATCAACTGCCGACTTTTCCCTCGATGCCGGGTCCATTCGTCGAACGCAGCACGGGTTTGTTCGTCGAGCGGGACAGTGCGTTCAGTGCCGAGTTTTCCGACTGGGACTTTGAGCCAGGTGCCGTGGTCGGTGTAGTCGAGCAGGCAGTCAAGTTCGAGGTCGAGAAGTTCGCCGAGGCGGATTCCGGTCCCACGGAGAATCTTGATTGCGAGGCGTGTGGCGGTGTCGGGAAGCCGGTCGACAGCTGTCATTAGTTCACGATCGTGGTCTGGTGGCAACGCTCTGGGGATGGCGTCGTCGAGGCGTGGCAGGTCGCTTCGATGCAGGAGTGGTCGGCGTGGCCGTTCGGGCCATTCCCACAGGGCGATGTCTTCCAGGAACGTTTTGAGAGCGGCAACCGTGGAGTGTTGACGGGATTTCGAAACGGGACGGCCAGCCGCGCGACGCCCACGCGAGAGGCGGTCGTGATTCCAACAGAGGAAGTCTTCGATCACGGCCCGGTCAAGTTGGCTGATCGCGCTGACCGTTGAGTGGTGCTCGGCAAGCCAGATGCCGAACAGTTCAAGGTTCTCGCCGCGGTCTTCAACCGTTGACGGGCGAAGCGTGGTCGCGATGACACGCAGGTAACGTTCCGCTGTCGCCCGGATGTCTGGTTGCGGGATCGCTGCGACGTGCGACACGAGGCTGTGAACACGAACGTTGCGGTTCACCGGCGACCGGTCGAGCGTGCCGATCTGGAAACAGACTTGACGAAGTGCGTGTAACCGGACCTGAAGCACCTTGCGGTGGCATGCGGTGACGTGAGGCGCGGCGCGAACCTCTGCGGCAATCGAGTCAAACAATTGATCTGTGAACGTATCAATCGTTGCGGCGGTCGTCATCGACAGGAACGCCAATGTGGAGACGCATACTTGGTGCGTCCACGCAGGCGCCCAGCCAAGCTCGGTCCCGGCTTGGACAGCACGTTGCGTTTCGGTGGCGTGAAGCCGAGCCCACGTGGTGAAGTGGCCGCCGTGGGATCGTGTCGCTAACAGATCAACGTCAGGCCGGACAGCGCCCGACGCGAAACACCACGATATGAACGGCCAAGCGTTTGCTCGGCTCACGTCGTCGAGACGAGCTGGTGTTGGTCGTTGCATCCAGACGTTGAGATCGTCGAATCGCTCGACGAACTTCTCGTAGCCAACGATTCGGAGTCGCTTCCCTCGGTAGGCGCACTCGATCGCCGCAATGAAACTGCGATAACCAACATCAATCATGGCCGTTGGTGCCTCGTCGACGCGGACGCCCGTGCCGATGTTCATCGAGACCGTGCCTTGGCGTACTCGGCGGCGATCGTGGCCGACGAGAGATGCACGTATGCCGCAGTTGTTTCAGGCGACGCGTGGCCCATCAACTCGCGTAACACCAACAGGTCCATCCCAGCCGACGCAAGCTCGGTGCCATAGGTATGGCGGAGTCGGTGCGGTCGGACACGAACCGCACCCGTTCGTGCGCGGTGGCAACGGAACAGGCTTCTTGTGCCAGCCTCGGTCATTGCTGCACCACGAGTTGGTCCGCGAAGCACGACGAAACACTCGACCGCTTCGGTGTCACGCGGCCGTTCCGTGCGTAGGTAAATCGTCAGTTCACTGAAGAATGCACGATCGACCGGAACGACTCGTTCCCGGCCGCCTTTGCCAATCACACGCACCCGTCGCACTCCGAAATCGACGTCGGCAAGTCGTAGCGAACGGACTTCTGCTGCTCGAAGCCCGCCGAGCAACATCAACAACACGATCGCCCGGTCCCGGTGCGTGTTCAGGTCCGACAAGAACTCGGTCACATCGTCCGCGTCAAGTGACTCAGGCAAACGGACAGCTTCTTTCACGAGTCGACCGCCGGTGCGTTCACGACCCGTCGAGATGTGCCCCAGCAGACCGCGCTTCTTCGCTCGCACGCCGACCGAACGGCGAGCTGACGGGACCGGACTGCGATCACAAATGCCGCTGATCACAGCGAACTCGAACAGTCCCCGAACCGCGGCGACACGCTGGTTCATCGTGGCCGGAGATGCACCGCGAAGACGAACGACTTTTCCGGCCGCAGGCGTGGCAAGCCAATCCAAGAATTCGAACACGTCCATCGGCGTGACCGTCGACAACGAACGGCCGGTTGCCTCACAAAACCGAAGGAAACTCAAGACATGAAACGCGTAAGCGCGGACGGTCAACCGGGCAAACGAACGGATCTCAAGATGACGCAAAAACGCGTTCGCCAAGTCAACGTCAGCGGACGCGGCCCCACCGATCCGGCAGCCATCAGCGACACTCTCAACGAACATCGACAACCTCCAAAAACTGGGGTCACATCAAGTGAAACCCACCCCGACGCCTGCCGCGCGGACCCTCCGCAACGACACCAACGAACACCGGTTAACGGATACGCGTTTGACGTGTTTGATGGTGCGGTTTCGGCCTTCGGTGCGTCCGTTGGTGAGGCGGTGGTCGAAGTAGTTCAGGATCTCGGTTTCCCAGGCGCTGATGCTCGTTGCGAGGGACACGAGTTCGGGCACAGGGTGGGCGGCGATGAAGCAGTACCACCAGATGAGCATGCGGTGGGCGTGGGCCCGGTTGGTGGCGGTGGCGTAGATCTCTGACAGGTACTGGCGGGCGGCCCAGGTCCAGAGGAGATCGCCTTCGAGGGTGTCGTTCCCGGCGTCGAGACGCATCGCCGCAACAACGCGTGGCCAGCCGTTGACGGTGAGCCGATCGGGGTGGCGGAGGAGGTCGTGACGGGCTTTCCAGCCTTTGTCTGTCTTGCGGCCGCGGTGGCCGGCTTGTTCCCAGGTCCGACGCCTGCGCACCGCGGTGACGGCACGTCCGGTGAGTTGCTCGACGTGGAACCGGTCGGCGATGACCACAGCAGCGGGAAGATTCTCGCGTAGTGCTGCGCGGTATCCGGCGTGCATGTCAATCACGACCGTCGCAACTGATGCGCGTTGGGTGTCGGTGAGGCTCACGATCCAGTCCCCGAGCGACTTGGCGCTACGTCCACATATCATTTCGTAGAGGTCGGACGAGTCGAGATCAACGATCCCGGTGAGCCACGGTTCACGCCACCAGAACCGGGTCTCATCGATCCCCAAGCTCGTCGGGAGTACCGGGCGCGCAGCGGCGAGTTCACGCTGCGCAACGACACGGATCGCCGCCCATGCCGTTGACCATGTGACACCGAACTCGACCGCGACCGATGCCGTGGACCGGTTCTTCCCGGCCCGTCCCATCTGCTCACGACAGCGGGTCGTGGTCCGCCGCCGGGCGATGATCTCGTCGGTGTGCTGCGTGAACGAGCGACGGCCACACCACGCCACTGGGCACCGAAACGAGCGTTTCACGACAGACAACATCACTGCGCGGCCGGCGTGTGGAACGTCACGGACCACTTGGGCCCGGAGTGCTTTCACACGGTCGGAGAACTCACCGCAACCCGGACACGCCGCCTCCTCTCGCGTCGCGATCACCGACACGCGGAGTCCGTCCGAAGCCTCCTCTGCGGAAGTGATCGTGTACTCCGACAAGCCGGTCAAGACGCGCGCGATCGCGTCGAACAACGTAGGGTCTTCAAGCATCTGGGGTCTCTCAGCTGGAGGCGTTAGGAACCACCAGCCTGAGCGACCCCAGACCCTCAACACGGGATGGCGCCGATCACCCCTGCCGCGT
>JANOYY010000014.1:0-4451 GCA_031429095.1 Acidimicrobiia bacterium
GCAAGACGGGCAAGGGCCGGCAAGACATGATCATCGATCGCACGACTGAGGTCGTCCGCTCCTTCGAGGAGTGGAAGGCCGAGACGAGCTGCAATCGCTATTCGAAGCTCCATCGCTAGCCGCTTTTCCTGGTTGGCAATACTGTCTTCCTCTACCTTCTGGCGCTTCAGCTCGTTCTCCAGCTGTTGTCCAGTGCCTTCGTGCCAAGTCTTCCGCGCTTGAGGGATTACTTTTAGTGCGTACCCGGCAAGGGCTGGCCCGACGATCTTCAGAAGACCTCCGACTTCTGGCGCGCTGAGGAGATCGATCAGAGCTGGCGAAGCGACTTGCAGACGAACCAGTACCGGAGGTTCTGCGTAGTTACTCGCTGGCCGAGACTCGATCGAGCGATTGACGATCGACCGCAGTCCCTCGACCAGGTCGAAGAAGTTGAAGAGACGTCGACTTGCGAGATCTAGCGGGATCAGTTCTTCGTCAGCCGTTCGAAGCGTGATGCTTGAGACGACTTTGGGAATGGCGAACGGCCGGCCACTTCGTACAGGGAGGTGACTTCCGCGAAGTCCACTTCCAACAGCGCCGGAGAAGATTCGAGATCGACCTCGACGATACGGCCTTCAACCGTCACACTGCTCTCAAGAAAGCGAAGGCTCACCATATTTCCCGGAGCGACGCGCAGCCGCTCTAGCCCGGCGATGAACTCAGGTTCCGCGATGCGAACAATGGCCCCAACTTCTCCAACCTGGCTGGCACGACTATGTCAAAGCGATTGATAGAGATGTAACGATCGAAGCCCGAGCGCAAGAGCTTGCGATAGTGGCCGAAGGTGCGGTCAGAGACGACGCCATAGCCTGCCTCGACCAGCTCCACATTCAGGTCGTCCCGAGCGATGCTTCCGCCGTAACGCCGGAAGACATCGAATCCAGCCCGGCAGTCCCGGTATGTTGCGTTCGCCATAACTATCGCCCCCAGCGGCTTGCGATGTACTTCTCGATCTCGGACTCGTCGTCGATGGAGCGGGTGCCATTGTTCATGCGGACGTAGAAAAGGCGCTTCTTCTGGTGCTGGCCGTTCTTGTCCACCGTCGTCACTTCAGCGTGGACGGGATGTCCGCTTGGCTTGATGTGCACTCGGCACACGTCCTTACCATCGACGGTGTGCACCTGCGAAGTCACGTTCGTTGCCGCTGCCGCTCCCACCGAGTTGAGCACCGCCTGGGTCAGTGCCAGCTGCAACAGATCGGCATCGTCCTTGCCGAGCTTGCGAAGGGTCAGGTAGTCCGACTCCAGCCCGAGCACGCCACCGTCGTCGGCGACACCGACCAGCAGGGTGCCGCCCTCCCGGCTGTTGAGGAACGCGGCCACGGTCTTTAGCACCGCCGTCTCCATCACCTTCGACACCACCGTCTGGCGAAGGTCCCAGCGGAACGTGCTCTTGTACTCGAGGTGCGCGTCCTCGCCTCGGGCAAGCAACTCGCCGATCGGGCAATGCTCCTGATGCGCAACCTTCGCTCGCCCGTAAATGAGTGGCAGGTATGCGGCGATCACGTCGGAGCGGAAGTCAGCGTTGTCGAGGATGCGGTAGGTGAGGTCCTGGCTCTCGTTGAGTCGATCGACCACTGCGTCGTTGAAGCGCTGCTCGAACGCGATCCGGAAGTTGTCGACGTTGTTGGCCGCCGCTTGTTGCTGCAACATCGGATCCGACACCAGCGACGCCGCGATGCCCTCAAAGTGCAGACGGTCGGCCTCGGTGAGCTTGAGTCCGTACCGTTCGTTCAGCCTCGCGATGATCTGCGACAGCGCCTCCTCGCTCGGCGCGACGCGGCGTCCCATGCCATCGGAGATCGTGCGCACTTCGCCCTCGTCGCTCGTGAGCGACACCGACCCCTGGTACGTCATCTCATGACGCAGGTGCGTGAGCTCAACCTCGCTGCCAAGGTCAAGGCTCGCCCCCGGGTCACGGCGCACGAATGCCGCCAACGCCCGGCAGTAAAGGTAGTCCCGCTCCAGCTTCGTATCGCCAAAGCTCACGAGCTGCGACAGGAACGAGTACGTCCGCACGAACCGATCGAGCGCGTCACGAAAGCCATCCCGGTTGTCGCCGTCGAGCGCGTGGAAGCGGTCGATCGCCGGCTGCAGCGCCGCGTGGATGCGGCCGTGGTCCTTGGCCGACGCCATGGTCACGAGAAGGCCGGCGACCTTCGACACCTCGTCGACCATCAGCACGCCGAACGGATCAAGTGCCGATCGAGTGTCATAGAGCAGGTTCGGGTCGGTCGGCGGGGCGATGGTCTTTCCGTACCAGGGCTCGAACGCTTCACGGATTGCTTCGGCGTCGTTGCGGAAGTCGAGCACGAAGGTGCCGTCCTTGCCGTCGGCGATGCGGTTGAGCCGAGACAACGTCTGCACGGCGTTGAGGCCGGTCAATACTTTGTCCACATACATTGCGTAGAGCAGCGGCTGATCGAAGCCGGTCTGGTACTTCTCGGCCACCACGAGGATGTGACCGTCTTCGTCGAAGCGCTTCGCTGTCTGACGGTCGGGGAAGCCGTTGAGCTTGGCCTCGGTCACGTCGATGCCGTCGTCGTTGACGGTGCCGGAGAACGCCACGTGCACGGTGACGTCGCCGTAGCCGTGAGCGGCGAGGTATTGATCGAGGTAGCGCTTGTAGCGCACGGCGTGAAGCCGTGACGAAGTGACGACCATCGCCTTCGCCCGTCCCCCGATGCGAGGGGCCACGTGGGTGCGGAAGTGCTCGATGATGATCTCGGCCTTCTGCGACAGGTTGTGCTCATGCAGCCCGACGAACCGGGCAATGGCCCGACGCGCCGCCGGTGCTTCGTAGGTCGGATCATCGGAGATCGCCTTCTCGAGCCGCCAGTACATCTGGTACGTCACGTAGCTCGACAGCACAGCGAGGATGAAGCCCTCCTCGATCGCTTGACGCATCGAATACAGATGGAACGGCTCGAAGCGGCTGGTGTCGGCGTTCTTGGTGCCGAACAGCTCCAGCGTCCTGGCCTTCGGCGTGGCCGTGAACGCGAAGAAGCTCAGGTTCTTCGGCAGCCCACGGGCAGCGACCACCTTGGCCAACGCCTCTTCCACCGGATCGACAGGCGTGGCAATCAGACCCATGTCCTCAGCCTCGGCGACAGTGAGCTCCTGCTCCTCCGTTGCACCGAGCGCGAGGCGAAGGTCCTTAGCCGCCTCGCCGGTCTGCGACGAGTGCGCCTCGTCGACCACCACGGCGTAGCGCCGCTGCCCGAGCTCGCTCACCTTGTCGAGCACCTTGGGAAACTTCTGCAGCGTCGAGACGATGATGCGAGATGTATGTCCACTTAGCGCTTCAGCGAGCTGGGTGGAGTTGTCATCAATCTTGGCCACCACACCATGGGCGTGCTCGAACTGGTAGATCGTGTCCTGTAGCTGGGTGTCGAGCACCAGTCGGTCCGTGATCACGATGACCTTGTCGAACACCTTCGTGTCAGTCGCGTCGTGCAGCGACGACAGACGATGGGTGAGCCAACCGATCGTGTTCGACTTGCCCGAACCGGCGGAGTGCTGCACGAGGTAGCGCTGCCCGGCACCGTTGACACGGGCGTGATGTTCCAGCGCCAGCACGGCATCCCACTGATGCCAACGGGGGAAGATCACCGACGGCGCCGCCTTCGAGCCCTTGGGCGCCGGCTGCACGTGGACGAACCGGCCGAGCAGATCGAGCCAGGCGTCGCGTTGCCACACTCGCTCCCACAGATATGCCGTGCGGTGGCCGTCGGGGTTGGCCGGGTTGCCTGCCCCGCCACCGTCGCCACGGTTGAAGGGGAGGAACCGGGTGGCACCCCCGACAAGCTTCGTGGTCATGGAAACGCGTTCGGTGTCGACGGCGAAGTGCACGACGGCTCGGCGGGCGAGCGCGGCGGCGTTGGGGTCGCGGTCGGTGCGGTACTGACTGATGGCGTCTTCGACCGACTGGTTAGTCAGCTGGTTCTTCAGCTCAGCTGTCGCCACGAGCAGGCCGTTGACGAAGAGGCCGAGATCAATAGCCTTGGTTGAACCGGATTCGTATGCGAGCTGACGAGTGACGTTGAGCCGGTTCGCGTCGTACTTCGCCACCAGGTCGGGGCTAAGACCATGGGCCGGCCGGAAGTACGCAAGTTGGATCGTGATGCCGTGATCGATCACGCCATGACGGAGCACGTCGACCGTGCCCCGCCTGTCGAGCTCGGTCGCTAGGCGGGCGACGAACTTCGTCTGCGCACCCGGCAGCCCGCCGTGGCGCTGCTTGAGCCGGTCCCATGCCTCGGCCTGCGTCGCCCCGAGGAAGGCGAACAGATCCTCGGTGTCGATACCGGTCACCGGGTCGAACGCCGACGGACGACCCTGACCGGGTCCCTTCACCTCGGCATAGCCGCCGTGCTCCACAAGCCAGGTGCTGACGTACTCCTCGAAGGCTGC
>JANOYY010000015.1:0-3154 GCA_031429095.1 Acidimicrobiia bacterium
ACAGGGCGTACCTCCGTTCGGGTCCCGCTGTCGGGATAAAAGTTGCAGTCGTGGGAGTTGCCGAACTCTACGGTGCCGAGACCGGCATCGGAAAGTAGCCGATACCGTGCGATGGGTAGTGTCGCAAAGCCTGCGATTCAGGTTTATCGTCGTCGCTCTGAGCGCGACCTTGATGATCTTCGGTTTCGGTCAGATTCTGAAGGCACCTGTCGATGTCTTCCCGGAGTTCGCTCCGCCACGCGTCGAAGTACAGACGATGTCCTTCGGTCTTTCCGCCACCGAAGTCGAATCCCTCATCACCGTGCCAATTGAACAGGTGCTGGCAGGTCTTCCGGGCTTGAAAGAGATGCGGTCCAAGTCGGTGGTACAGCTGTCATCTATCGAGCTGATCTTCGACCGCAAAGTTGATCTGTTCGACGCGCGCCAGAACGTGCAGGAGCGATTGGCCACGATCACAGCGACATTGCCTACATGGGCCGCCCCGCCATTTATTCTGCAGCCCCTGTCCGCCACCAGTCGGGCGATGAAGATCGGACTGTCATCTAAGGACCTGTCGGTGATCGACATGTCGATGCTCGCCTACTGGAAGATCCGCGCGCGTCTGTTGCGGGTTCCGGGGGTAGCCAACGTGACGATTTACGGTGAACGCATCCGGATGACCCAGGTACAGGTTCAGCCAGCCAAATTAGTAGAAAACAGAGTGTCACTCGACAAGGTGATGGAAGTTACTTCGAATGCGTTGGCCGCCGGTATTCTTCGCTACGAGTCCGGCCATGTCATCGGCACAGGCGGATTCATCGAATCCGCCAACCAGCGGCTCCAGGTAGAGCACCAGTTGCCGATTCTGACGCCGGCGGATCTCGGCGAGGCGATCATCGAACAACGCGCTTCAGGCCCGCTCCGACTGAAGGACGTCGCCCTCCTGAAGGAAGGGGCGCAACCTCTGTTCGGAGATGCGGTAATCAATGGTGGCCCGGGCCTGATGATGATTGTGGAGAAACTGCCGTGGGGCAATACGCTCGACGTCACCAAAGGTATTGAAGAAGCAATCGACGAACTGCGGCCCGGCCTTCCTGGAATGTACATCGACACAACCATCTTCCGCCCGGCGAGCTATGTGCAGGAATCGATCGATAACCTGACGAGCTCCCTCCTCCTCGGGTCGTTTCTCGTACTCCTGGTGCTCTTGTTGTTCCTTTTCGACTGGCGCAGTGCCGTCATCAGTGTCATCACTATTCCATTGTCGCTGATGGCAGCCATGATGGTCCTGGCGTGGCGGGGTACGACGATCAACACCATGATTCTGGCTGGGCTCGTCATTGCGCTCGGTGCAATAGTGGACGATGCAATCGTCGACATTGAGAACATTATTCGAAGACTACGACTGGCACGCATGACCAAGAGTAGACAGTCGACAGCGTCAATCATCCTTGATGCCTCGTTGGAAGTTCGCGGTGCGGTGGTTTATGCATCACTGATAGAGGCCCTTGCGTTGCTGCCGATCTTCTTTCTGCAGGGTCTCACCGGGGCCTTCTTCCGACCGCTCGCCTTCTCGTACGCGCTCGCTGTGATCGTGTCGATGACGGTGGCTTTGGTGGTCACCCCGGCGATGAGCCTGATCCTTCTTTCGATCGGGAAGCTCAACCATCGCACCTCGCCGGTCGTTGTGGTGCTTCAACGCTGGTACGGGCGTGCTTTGACGTGGGTGTTGGGTCGTCCGCTTCCGGGGATAGTGGCCGTCGTGGCGCTGGTCGGAATGGGTGTTGGTATCGTGCCGCGGTTGGGTCAGGAACTGCTCCCCGATTTCAAAGAGCGTGACTTCCTGATGCACTGGGTGACCAAACCAGGAACGTCGATCGGAGAAGAAGTACGCATCACTCAGGCCGCCTACAGGGATCTGATCAAAATCCCCGGGGTACGCAACTTCGGCGCGCATATCGGCCAGGCCATGCAGGCCGACGAGGTCTACGGAGTGGATTTCGGTGAGAATTGGATCAGTGTTGACCCATCGGTCGACTATGACAAGACACTGGCGGCAATCCAAAACGTGGTGGACCGCTACCCTGGTTTGCGGCGAGATGTGCAGACCTACCTGAAAGAGCGGACCCGCGAGGTCCTTGCTGGATCGTCGCATCCAATTGTTATCCGGCTCTACGGCGACGACATCGAGAAGCTCAACGAAAAGGCCGATGAGCTTGTTGGCGTACTTGGCTCTATCGATGGGGTCGAAGAGGAGAAGAAGGAACTCGTCACCAAGATGACGCAACTTCAAGTGGAAGTCGACCTGGCCAAAGCACAGAAGTATGGTTTGAAACCAGGGGACGTCAGACGGGCCGCCTCCACCATGATTTCTGGAGAAGAGGTAGGGGACTACTTCAACGGAGGTCAGGCTTTCGATGTCAATGTATGGACGTCACCCGACCAGCGTGACAGTGTCACCGACGTCCAGAACATGTTGCTCGATACTCCAGACGGATCCCACGTCTCTTTGAAGGAAATCGCCGACGTACGGCTCGCGGCGACATATAACGCAGTCAAGCGGGAAAACTCGCAGCGTCGCCTCGACGTCGATGCCGAAGCGGATGGGCGTGATCTCGGCTCAATTGTCGACGAACTCGAGGACAAGCTGACGAACGTTGAATTCGAGACGGGTTACACCTATCGCTTGCTCGGTGACTACACCGAAAGGAAGGCGGCTTCCAAAGACCTCAGGGCATGGGCGCTAGTCGCTGCGGCCGGGGTCTTCCTGCTGTTGATGGCGGCACTCAAGAGCTTTCGGCTCTCGGTGCTGGCCTACTTGACACTCCCGTTGGCACTCATCGGTGGAGCTGTCGCAATTTGGCTACGAGACGGAATCATCTCGCTCGGGGCGTTGGTCGGATTCTTCACGGTACTGGGCATCGTGGCCCGCAACGGCATCATGTTGTTCTCGCATTACCAACATCTTGAAGAACACGAGGGCGAAGTCTTCGGACCACAACTAGCCGTGCGTGGTGCCGTGGAGCGTTTGGCGCCAATCTTGATGACTGCGTTGACAACCGGCCTTGCGCTCATCCCGCTGATTCTCTCAGGAAACATTCCTGGCCAGGAAATTGAGTACCCGATGGCGATCGTGATATTGGGAGGGCTCGTCGTGGCGACTGTGCTCAACCTG
>JANOYY010000016.1:0-3146 GCA_031429095.1 Acidimicrobiia bacterium
GCGAACGCAAGGCACCCGCCGTCACGGGATCGAGAGCCACCGAGCGCCGCGCCTTGTTCGTTTTCGGTTCCGAGAACACGAGCTTGTACTCCACCTGGTTCAGCGCCTGCATGACCTGAACGCGCGAATTCCGGTGATCGACATCGCGCCACCGCAACCCGAGCACCTCGCCCCGGCGCATCCCGGTCGTCGCCAGCAACAGCCACATCGCATACAGACGATCATCGGCAACAAACGCGAGAAACGTACGCAGCTGCTCCGCGCTCCAGATCTTCATCTCCGGCGACCTTGCCGTCGGCGGCTCGGCGAGATCGGCGGGGTTGCGGCCGATGCGTCCCCATCGCACGGCGTCGTGCAGAGCCTTGTGGAGGATCGTGTGCACTTCCTTCACGCTCTTCGGGGCCAGCCCGCCGGTGCCGTCGGCCCGACCGTTGGCGAGAAGGTCTGCGTACATAGCATTCAGTGCGGCGGGCGACAGAGCGGACAAACGCTGCGCGCCCAAGCGCGGGACCAGGTGCTGCCTCACGTTGCGCCGATAGTGCGCGTGCGTCGACTCCTTCACACTGGCCTTGATCGCTGGCAGCCACTCGTCGACGAGGTACTCCTGCAGGCGCACCTTCGAGGTGTCGACGTGCCCTCCGCGACGCACCTCGTCCCGGTAAACAGCGAACCCGGCCTCGGCTTCCCGGCGTGTGCGAAACCCACCGCGGGACACCTGCCGACGCTTCCCGTCAGGCCCGGGATCGAGCTCAGCCCAGAAGTACCACTTCTCGCCGCGCTTCTTGAAGTGCCCCTTCACGCCCTCAAGCGTATCGAGTCCGTTAGCAATCGTTAGCAATTGGCCAAATGACCCCAAACGCCAGAGGAACCAAAACTACGTTTCCCCAGCTCAGAGCACTTGTGCGGGTGACAGGACTTGAACCTGCACGTCTTTCGACACCAGGACCTAAACCTGGCGCGTCTGCCACTTTCGCCACACCCGCAAGATGTTGCCCCACCACGGTAGCCACTTCGCCGGGCACTCGTGGACCGAGTTTCGCAACACCTCTACCACGACACGTCACAGAACTCGCGGCGGGCCTGATCGGCGACCATGTTGCTCCACTCCCACTGGTACCAAGCCCGAGGCTCACGGTTCTGGGAGCAGATCTCCTGGCGCAACACATCATGCAGTGATCCGGTGGGGTTGGTCCGCAGCCATTCGGTAACGACAGGCAGCGAGTCGTTATCGATCTCAATCTTGGCGGAGCCGCGAGCGTCACTCACGATGCCGTCCGACGCGGCGCTGACCACGTTGAATCGGCGAAGACCGTCACGCATCGACCAGCCGGACGGGTTGACAATGTGCAACACAGCAATCGCCAGCGCAGCGACGCCGAGAGCACCGGCAGTTGTCCAGCCTCGCAGGTCGCGTCCGGGACGACTCCCTAGAATTCCGAACGTCACCAGCACAAAGATGCATCCGATCGTGATCGTGCCGGCCTGCGCCACGATCCGATCAACGGTCAAGCCATATGCACGTATATAAAGCAACATTCGGTTCATCGCCACAAAGGTGACGGCAAGGGTCAGCATTGCCGTAAGTGCACTGAGCAATCGGACGGAGTTCTCCGACGCTGCCTGCTCTCCAATCGCCGCTCGCAGGGCGCCGAGTACCATGAGGGTGAGAATTGCGACAGCTACGAGTTGGAAAAACCCGGACCGTGCGTACTCAGCGTACGTGAGCCCGCTCGTCGTAAGTACCCGCTTCGCTCCCCCGCTCAGCGTCACCAACTGTGCAACACAGAACAATCCGAAGAGCGCGTCGACCGCCGCAAATACCACCAGCGCCTCAACCCGGCCGACGGCTCGCTTCACCTCGGGATCGATCACCTTCTCCGGGCGATACGTCGTCCCAGCCACAATCGGCGCGGCCAGAAGCAGCCCAAACAGGGCGATTCGGACCGCCGAATCACTTGCCGTATCGACTCCTGAGAAATCGAGATTGGGGAACTGAAGGAACGACGCAAACACTGCGTCGGCCGACGCCAGCAGCAGCCCCAAGACCCCTACCACGGGAACAGCCAAGACAACACCGGCCGCAATTCGCCCAATGAGTGCGCTGCGTCGTTTCACCGACTCGGTGAGACCGGCGCGAGGCGACCCGAATCGCAACCGGTATCGACGGCTGACCCACGCTCCACAGAGTGAGAGGGCGGTGAAGAACCCGGCCACGGGAGCAACAAGAACACGCACCACTCGTCGAACGGACAGCAACGAGGCCCGAAGCCAGACATCGCTCACCAGCGCCACACTTGCCAGGATCGTCAAATAATCAAGTACACGTAGGGTTGTGTTACTCCGCCACACAAGCCCAAAGGATGCACCGAAACCGAGTGCGGCCGCTGCGTTGCGACTCCACTTCCTCCAAGTATCGACGTCGCCATGTCGACCAGCAGCTACACGGGCAATCGCCACGGCGGCCATGGCGAGCAATGCCGCGAGCAGACCTTGCGGAGACGTCCGTATTGTGAATTCCGCCAACACCCCGAATCCGACAAGTGCAAACGCCAACCACGCAGCCAGAGGTGCGTCGTTGGAACGATCACGGGGCACACGCGCGATCGGACCCTCGGGAGCCCCCGCCACAAAATCCCGAGGCGGCATCTCAGCGGCGGAGAACTCGCCTGCAGGTGACCGCTTGATCGACGGCCCATCCCAGGCCGAACCCACTTCGACGTGGGGCGAATCCGATGCGAGGGACTCAGTTTGGTTGGTGAAGAGGGACCAGGCGAGGTCTTGCATGAAACGTCCTTTGAGGATCACAGAGGGGGAGAAACGGCAACGACACAACGAGGGAAGCTGCGCACGAACGCGCCTGAAGGAACCAGCAGCGAAAAGGGAACGACAGGGTGGCGCTAGCGAGGGAGACGCACGACGATGGAGCAGCCCGGCGGCGAATTACTCTGTGCACCTACGTAATCACCCACGTAGTCACGCACGTAATCACCCACGCAATCACCTACAACCGGAGTTACGGCATCATCGAAATGGATCGAGCCACCATGCGCATCCACGATCGTCTTGACGATGGACAGTCCCAGCCCTGCTCCCCCATCGGCCGACGCTCGCGAACGGTCGCCGCGCACGAACCGTTCAAAGACCTG
>JANOYY010000017.1:0-12993 GCA_031429095.1 Acidimicrobiia bacterium
AACCGGTACAAACCAGTCAACCGATCCCCCAACACCTCCCGAGGATCCTCGAACCTCGCCTGCCCAGAAACCGATCCCAAAGCCACACCACCATCCTGACCGACCCCAACCCAAAACGCGAGTACTTCAGCACCCACCTAGGGCCGAACCACTGCGCTGAGCAGGGCCTGAAGCTTGAGCTGTGTCTCAGCGAGTTCCGATTCCGGTACGGAGTCGCTGACGATGCCGCCGCCGGCCATCATTCGCGCCGATGATCCGGATACGGTCGCCGTCCGCAGGCCCACGGCCCATTCGCCATTGCCTTGGGCGTCCACCCAGCCGACTGGCCCGGCATAGTGGCCGCGCGGCGTCGGCTCCAATTCGCTGATTATCTGCACCGCTCGGTTGGTCGGCACACCACCGACGGCGGGTGTCGGATGGAGCGCAGCGGCAAACTCGAGCGCGCTCGGCGCGGCGCCGGTGGAGACCTCCACAGCCGGAAGGGAACCGACGATGTGCGTGCCGAGATGGCTGACATTTCGTAGCGGCACAATGGACGGTACCGCCGGAACGTCGAGTTCGGAACACAGGGGCCGCAGAATTGCGTCTATCGCGTCGATCACCAGACTGTGCTCCCAGCGATCCTTGGTGGAGTTGAGCAGTTCGCTTCCCAGCCGGGCGTCGGTCTCCGGATCGCCGCTTCGGGCAATGGTGCCGGCAAGCGGGTGGGCACTGACCATCGTGCCCTTTCGCGCAACCAGAAGTTCCGGGCTCGCTCCAATGAAGCGGACCGGCATCGCATCGGATGGTTTTGTGACATCCATCGAGAACACCATGCAGCTCGGAAAAAGCGCTTCGAGCCTCGCGAGGATGTCAGCGATCACCAACGCTGACGACGCACGGACGTCAACGGCTCGCGCCAGCACCACTTTGTCGAGCAGGCCCATTTCGATTCTGGAGACCGCTTCGGCGATCACGGCACACCATTGTTCGTGAGCGACTGTCGAACGTAAGTCGAATTCATGTGGGGATTGAGCGAGTACTCGCTCGCCGACCATTTCGGGAAGTGGTGGTTCGTTCTCGTTGGTTCCGTACACCGTGGTGCACCACGCTGTTCCATCGGAGGACTTGGCCACAAGTACTTCAGGAACGGTGAGGAACCCAGGTTCGCGGCGCATGAACGCCAGCGCGCCAAGGGCGATTGGGCCGCTGCCCGATCGCTCGACGTTGTCATCGGAGCTGATCGCATTCAGGTGATCGCGCACGTGACTGACCGCCGTGGTGCCGGTCTCGAGTTCTATGCGCAAAGCGCATCCTCGTGCCGCGATTCCGACCGATTCGCGAACGAATACGGTTCCGGTTTCGCCGGCAAATCTCCGTAGGTTCAACGTCGCCGCGACTTCGGGGGACAGGTATCGGGTGGTCGACCGAAGCTGTGACGCGTCATTTGCAGCCATTTGTTCGCTATCCGATGCGTGTCGCGGTGATGAGGTGTGCAATTCCACCGTGGAGGAGTTGTCGCTGAACGCCGGAGAAATTCTCGCGGCGAATCATGTCGAGGAGGACCGTTGGCTCGGGCATATAGGACAGCGATTTCGGTAGGTAACTGTATGCGGACTTATCGCTGAGTAGCCCACCGACTGCCGGCACTACTCTGCCGAAGTAAACACCGTGGCCGAACCGCATGATGGGGTTGGGAGGCGTCGACGCATCAAGGAGTGCGATCCGCCCGCCCGGCCGGACGACGCGCCCAAGCTCCACAAAGAACTGTTGAAGATCGACGAAGTTTCGGAGCGCGAAGCCGCAGGTAACACCATCGACGGCGGCATCAGGGATGGGTAACTGCAGTGCGTCGCACTGGACGAGCGGCGCAGTGGTTCGGGCATGACTCAACATGCCGAACGAGAAATCCATACCGACGGCGTCTATCCCGACGGCGTTGAGGTCTCGGCACAGGTCACCCGTTCCGGCCGCAATATCGAGAACCGTAGAGCCTCCCGGGAGACCGAGAGATTTCACCGTCTTCTTTCGCCAGCCGACGTCCATGCGAAATGTCATCACCCTGTTCACGAAGTCGTAGCGCGCGCTGATGGTGTCGAACATTGCTCGCACAGCGCCGCTCTTCGCTTCACCGGTTGGTAGCCCGTGCGACAGGTCAATTGCCGGTTCGCCAGCAGTGTCTTGGGTTGCAGGCATGATCTTCGAATGGTAAGGCAAGCTGGTTCCTAGTGTCGCGTCAGCGAGGGGTTCTGTGTCACATCCGTCGGCATCGTATTGAACGCGCGCCCGTCAACTGGTACTTCTTCGACAAACCGGGCAAACTTGGGGAGCGACATTGGAACCAGCGGTGTCCGAATCCTGGAGGTCTTCCCCATGGCCGGTCTTATCTCCTACGGCACCTATGTGCCCTACTTCCGCCTCGACAAGAAGGCGATCGCGATTGCGATGGGCTCCGGCGGGGGGATGGGCACCCGTGCGGTTGCCTCCTATGACGAGGACACCACCTCTATGGGTGTGGAGGCGGCCCGAAACGCTCTGGCTGCGCTTCCCGGCTCGAAGGCGCAGGCGCTGGTGTTCTCCACGACCGATCCGCCGTATCTCGATAAGACGAATGCCACAGCCATTCATGCTGCCCTCGATTTGCCCCAGGAGGCCTTCGCTGTAGACGCCATGGGTTCTGTTCGTTCTGGGATCGGCGCGCTTCTTTTGGCTGCTGGTTGCGAGAGGGCGACGCTTGCGGTGTTGTCGGATCGTCGCACCGGCCAGCCGACGAGCGCTGACGAGGCGAATGGAGGCGACGCAGCTGTTGCGCTGCTTTTTGGAACGGAGGGAATAGTCGCTGAGTTGGTTGCGCAGGCGAGTTCTACGGCGGAGTTCCTCGATCGTTGGCGGGCGCCGGGATCGTCGAGTTCGCAGCTGTGGGAGGAGCGATTCGGCGAGACGATGTACGTGCCGCTGGCCCTGGCGGCGATTACCGACGCGTGTAAGCAGGCCGGGATTACCGCCGAGACGATCGATCATCTCGTCGTGACCGGTACCCACACGCGCGCCATCGGGGTGATCGCCAAGAGTGTCGGAGCAAACGCAGGTGCACGTATCGATGACCTCACCGGCTTGATCGGCAACGCCGGTGTGGCGGCCGGCCCGTTGATGCTGTGCACTGCACTCGACCGAGCCGGCGCGAACGAAATCATTGTTCAGGTGTCCGTGGCCGATGGCGTCGACGTCTTGGTCTGGCGCACAACTTCGCAATTGGCCAGCTTCAAAGTAGGGCGCACGTCAGCGACGTTGGCCGATCAGATCGGGGCCGGAAACGCCGGGCTCTCCTATAACCAGTTCCTGTCCTGGAAAGGTGAGCTTCGGCGAGAACCTCCCCGTCGTCCAGACTTCGACCGCCCATCTGCACCGGCCATGTCGCGCGATGAGGGCTGGAAGTTTCCCTTTATCGGGACACGATGCACGGCGTGTGGAACGCGTCACGTGCCCCCGCAGCGGGTCTGCGTGAACTGTCGTGCAGTCGACCAGATGGAACATGAGCGTCTGGCGGACGTAGCCGCCACGATTGCTACGTTCACGATTGACCGACTCGCTTTTTCGCCGAGCCCACCGGCAATCTTCGCCGTGGTCGATTTCGATGGTGGTGGCCGCTTCAGCTGCGAGCTCACCGACGCCGATCCTGGTGCAGTTGCTATCGGACAACGCGTGGAGATGACATTCCGCCGGTTGTACACCGCGCAGGGCATTCACAACTACTTCTGGAAGGCTCGTCCGATCCGAGACAAGTAGGGCAACTCTATACTAAGCACACGTAGTAAACTTCCGATACATCTTCGCAAAGATCACAGCACGAAGAAAGGCGACCGCCATGGCATCACGAGGAATCTGCGACCAGGTAGCAATCGTCGGAATGGGATGCACCCCATTCGGCGAGCACTTCAACAAGGGCGTCGACGATCTGCTCATCGACGCGACGAGCGAAGCGTTCGCGTCAACCAACCTGACGATTGATGACATCGACGCGTTTTGGCTCGGCACCATGGGCTCGGGAATCTCGGGCCTCACCCTCTCGCGGCCGCTCAAGATCGACTACAAGCCGGTGACTCGCGTGGAGAACATGTGTGCGACGGGCTCGGAAGCTTTTCGCAACGCCTGCTATGCGGTTGCCTCGGGTGCCTTCGACATGGTGATGGCAATAGGTGTGGAGAAGCTCAAGGATTCTGGCTACTCGGGCCTCACGATCGGCGCACCGCCGAGCGACGGCACCGAATCGACGATGACCGCTCCGGCGAGCTTCTCGCTGCTCGCTCCTGCCTATGCGAAAAAGTACGGGGTCAGTGACATCGAGCTGAAGGACGTGCTCACCCGAATCGCATGGAAGAACCATCGCAACGGCGCCCTCAATCCGCGAGCGCAGTTCCGCAAGGAAGTGGCGAAGGAAACGATTTCGTGCTCGCCCTTGATCGCTGGGCCGCTCGGAATCTTCGACTGCTCAGGTGTGTCTGATGGTTCGGCATGTGCAATCATCGTTCGAGCGGCGGACGCTTATAAGTACACGGATCATCCTATTTTTGTCAAGGCGTTATCGTTTGTGGCCGGACCCGGTGCTGGCCCGCTCGACTCCACGTACGACTACACGAGCTTCCGCGAGGTGGTGCGCTCCGGAGAGGATGCCTATGCCCAAGCTGGCGTCACCGACCCTCGGGCGGAGTTGGCGATGGCCGAAGTACACGACTGTTTCACGCCGACGGAACTTGTGCTCATGGAAGACCTCGGGTTTTCGGATCGGGGAATGGCGTGGAAGGACGTGCTCACCGGCACGTTCGATCTCGACGGCGAACTTGCGGTGAACCCCGACGGCGGCTTGAAGAGCTTCGGTCATCCGATCGGCGCTTCGGGTCTTCGCATGTTGTTCGAAGCGTGGCTGCAGCTGCGTGGCGAGGCGCCCGAAGCTCGCACCATCGCGTCGGTTAAGGCCGGGAAGAAGTTGGCGATGACGCACAACCTCGGCGGCGCGCCCGGAAACTGTGTGAGCTTCGTGAGCATCGTCGGAAGTGAGCAAACTCGCTAGTGAGCCTCGCTGTCGACCTAGGGACGTAAGGCCTTTTCCGGCGCTGTCTTAAGACACTTCTTACTCGGACGTTATTCGCTTTATGGCGAGTAGGTTGTAATTTTGCTTGATAAAATGTATTTGGCGAATACTCTGCTGACAAGAAGTTGTTCCCGTCCGTAGGAGACCTTATGCGTGTATGCTTCATCCGTTTCGCCACCTGTGTCGTCGTGGTCGGTGTCGGTTCGCTCTCGCTCAGCGCCTGCAGCAAGGACAAAGTGAAAGAGCTGTCGGCGGCCGAGGTTCGGCCCTTCGAATCCGCAGCCGCTGGGTCGGCCGCTTCGATCCCGGTCGAATCTGCGACGGCCCGATCGTCGCAACAAGGCGCGCCCGTCGCCACTGTCGATCTGACCAAAGTCGTGTCAACGCCCAATATCTTCTACACGGCCGTCGGCGCAGGTTCATTCCTCACTTTGGCAAACCTCCTCGTCGCTGCGGACCTGCTCGAAACGGTCAAGGACGGTGGCCCATTCACGGTGTTCGCGCCGACCGACGATGCCTTCGCAGCGGTGCCGCCTACCACGTTGAACGCGGTCGCCGCCGACAAAGCCAAACTTACGAAGGTGCTTCTATACCACGTGGTTCCGGGCAGCCTCAAGGTTGAGGATTTGAAGGAAGGCGACCTCAAGACGGCCGAGGGCGGCGCGTTGAAGATCACCAAGCTGGGCGACACCTTCCTCGTCAATGGCAATCCGATTGCAGCCGGCGATGTCGTGGCGTCCAACGGGATTATCCACGTGATGGGTTCCGTGCTCCTCCCGCCGGACCTCTAAGTAAGCTAAAAGGTCGGTGAACGAGCGGTGCGAGCCGCGAGGCTACGCAGGAGTGTGACGACCTCGGTAGCCGATGATGAGTCCTGGTTTTTGCCGAGCGTTTTCTCACGAATCTGATGAAAGAAGCGTACGCAGTGATCGTCAACCCCAGAGGTCGTTCGTCGACACTTCGGTGAGTGACGACACGATGAAATCGCAGTTATAGGCCGCGAGGTCCTCGGCGCGGAATCGTCCGGTAGTTACGCCGAGACAGCGGGCCCCTATGGCGTGGGCGCATTCGACGTCGCGGGGTGTGTCGCCTATGACGAGAACATTGCGCCCGTCGAGTTCGGGGTTGAGTAGCTGGCGAGCCTGCGCGAAAGCCGCTGCGCTCAGGTCGTCTCGGTTTTCCGACAGGTCGCCGTAGCCCGTGATGAGAGGATCCTGCGCGGCGAATGGATGCCACAGGTCGGCGCATTCGAGCTTGATCTGGGCGATTGCGGGGAGGTTTCCTGTCACAAGGCCCATCGGGACCTGCTCGGATTGGAATGCGGAAATGAGCTCGCGAGCACCCTCAAGAACCCACCCCGGATCCAGCGTCTGAAGGCCTGCTCCGGTGAGCTCAACGGATCGAATGGCGATCTGTTGAAACGCATCAGCGATCTCAGATTCCGTCATTTCGCAGCGTCGCAGCAGTTCACTCACGATGTAGCGGTCCGTGCGTCCAGCGGCGTCGACCTGCCCAAAGTGTTTGGTGATGTCATGACCGGTGACCTCGGCGCTGGCTTGAATGATGGCCCGGCCGTGGACCCGATTTCCGTTGCGAAGGAGGGTGCCATCGATATCAAAAAGGACGAGTCGGGTAGTCACAGCCAGTAGCCTTGCACGGCCATGCTGGACGTCGCGAACCTTCGAATCGATTTGGGGCACCGGGTGCTTCTCAAAGACGCGTCCTTCCGTCTCCTTCCAGGCGAGAAGGTCGCACTGGTTGGCCCCAACGGAGCTGGGAAAACAACCATGTTGAAGACCCTGGCCGGGGACATGTTTCCGGCCGGGGGCAGCGTCGTACGTCCGGACCATTTCAGCTGGCTGCAACAAGACGTCCAGGCGCGTCCCGAGGATGCCGACCGCCTGTCCTATGACCATCTTTTGAGCGCGAGTCCGCTGACCGAGATGTCGGAACAACTCAAGGAGTGGCAAGACCGGATCGAAAAGGCAGGAATCGACCTTGGGGCGGGCGTCGAGGGGGCTGAGGAGGCACTCGACAAGGCGGTAACGAAGTTCACGAACCTCGAAGAGCGGTACCGAACACTCGGCGGGTACCAGGTCGAATCGGAAGCCGAGCGAATTGCGGCCGGCGTGGGCCTCGATGAGGAAGCATTACTTCGTGCGGTGGCAACGCTCTCCGGCGGTCAGCGCCGCCGCTTGGAGCTCGCCAGGTTGTTGCTGGCGGGCGGCGATCTCTTGATCCTCGATGAGCCCACGAACCACCTCGACGTCGAGGCCAAGAGTTGGGTGATGGAATTTCTTCGCAAGGTGAAGTCAACCGTGCTTGTGGTGAGCCACGACATCGAGCTGATGGACTCCGCGATCGACCGTGTGCTGGCGCTTGAAGCGGCGCAGATCGAGCAGTACAAAGGTACGTACACGGAATTTCTCAAGCAGCGCGAGGAACGCGAGTCGCTCCGAGCCCGCGAGTCGGCGAACTTCAACAAAGAAATTGCTCGTTTGGAAAAGACCATGGACAAGTTCCGTGGTGCCAACGAGACCCATGTGCAGAAGCGCAAGATGCTGCTGAAGCGTATGGAGCACATGCACAAGAAGCGTGGCCCGGAAGTCATGACGATCAAGCGTCGGACCATGAAAGTTCGCTTCCCCGAACCAGTGCGCGCTGGTGATCGGGCGGTCATGGTGACGGACCTCGCGAAAGCGTTTGGCGATGACGTGATCTTCGCAAAGGTCAACTTCGAAATCCACCGCGGCGACGTGTTTTTGGTGCTCGGCCTCAACGGGGCAGGCAAGACGACGCTGCTTCGCACCATGGCCGGCGTTCATGAAAAGGACGCCGGTGAGGTTCGGCTTGGCGCGAACGTGAAGCTCGGGTTCTACGCGCAAGAACATGAAGACATCCGCAGCGGCGAGAGCGTGCTTTCCCACCTTCGCGAGGCGGGACCCGGAGTCCCGGATCCAACGCTGCGCGGAATCGCTGGCCACTTCGGCATGAGCGGCGACGTGGCGGATCAAGATGCCGGGACATTGTCGGGTGGTGAGAAGACCAAGCTCAGCCTCGCTCGCCTGATGATCGGCCGGTCGAACGTATTGCTCCTCGACGAGCCGACGAACAACCTCGATCCGCCTTCGCGTGAAGCGGTCCTTGCTGCTCTGCAGAACTACAGGGGAACGATCATCCTGGTGAGTCACGACACCGAGTTCGTCGCGCAGCTTGCTCCGAGCAACGTGTTGATGATGCCCGAAGGGCAGCTGACCCACTTCGACGAAAATATGCTTGATTTCATCGAACTGACGTAGCGTTCCACTACCAGACACGGGGGTTTGCGATGGAAGTAGCCAACGAAGTTTCGATAATTGTCGACGAGGCCTTCGCCGACTCGACCATTGGCCAGACCTTCGCGATGCTCGTCTTGGTCGATGGCCAACCAGTGGCCGAACACTACGGTCGCGAGATCAACGCCGCCACAACCCTCATCTCCTGGTCGATGGCGAAGAGCGTCACTCATGCTTTGGTCGGGCTGTTGGTAGGCGATGGACTTCTCTCGATTGAGGACCCTGCTCCGATAGCGCAATGGCAGTCCGACGATCGACGCTCGATCACCGTTGCGCACCTCCTGAACATGAAGTCGGGATTGATGTTCAATGAGGACTACGTCGACGCGTCCGTGTCGCACTGCATTGAGATGCTCTTTGGCGCAGGCCAACACGATGTCGCGGGCTATGCGTGCGCTCTGCCCCTCGAACACGAACCGGGCACGTGCTTCAACTACTCCAGTGGAACAACAAACATCGTGTGCAGCATTGCTCGCGACCTTGTTGGGGGTGGCGAACATGGTATGCGCACATATTTGTCCGAGAGGCTGTTCGGGCCCCTGGGCATGACGTCGACGGTGCCGCGATTCGATAGAGCAGGCACATTCATCGGATCGTCGTTCCTCTACGCAACGGCTCGGGAATTCGCAGCTTTTGGCGAGCTGTATCGAAACGACGGCGTCGTCACGGGCGCACGGATTCTTCCCGAGGGGTGGGTTCGCCACGCAACGACACCGACGCCGGTGCCCGAAACGGAAGAACACGGTTACGGAGCCCATTGGTGGTTATGGCCCGAATACGGCGGCTTCGGTGCCCACGGCTATGAAGGTCAGCGGATAATCGTAATTCCTGACCGACGACTCACCATCGTCCGCCTGGGAAAGTCGCCCGAGGCGCGGCGACTTAATATGCACACATATCTTCGTCGGGTCGTTGAAGCCGTCCCTGTCGCCTAAGCCGAGTTGTCGGCGGCACGCGTGAGCACCAAGGATCTGGAGCACATCCCTTCAGGGTATTTGTCGACAGCGTGGCAGCGACGCTGCGCGAACGCGACCCTGATCGTTGTTCTTGTGACGATCGGCCGTTGGTGTCGAGCGTTGCAAGAGGGCGGGCACGACTGGGGCGACGACTTTGCCCTTTACATTCGCCAAGCTCAGGCGCTGGCTGGCGGTTACGTGGGACAGGTCACTGGTGACACCCATTTTGCCCTGCGTCACTCCGGATGGCCCTTCACCCCCGAGGCATATCCGTGGGGGTGGCCGCTCGTCATGATGCCTGTGGTGGCGCGTTGGGGCGTCGATTATTCGAAGTTGAAACTACTCGTCACCCTTGTGTTCCTGGTGTTTCTGTTGCTGTTTCACACGGTCTGTCGTCGACGCATGGGTGAAATCGCCGCACTGCTGATGGTGATGGCCATCGGCGTGAACTACTTTTTCATAAGTTGGACGAACAACGTGCTCTCAGAGTTCCCGTTCATGGCCGCCATGATGTTGGTGTTCCTCGCATTCGATCGTTATCAGCGATCCGGGTCACTGTGGAACAACTCGCGGCGACCTGCGATTGGCCTCGGCCTTGCCCTTGCGCTCGCGGCGAACATTCGACGCGAAGGCTACGCGCTCCCGCTCGGGATCGTCGTCGCCCACGGGATCGAGTTCCTTCGCCCGATGCCATCGATGCGATCGTCGAACTCCCATCATCGCCTGAACTCGCTTCGATCGTTTGTGGTGTCGAGCCGTGAATTTCTGCGCCGGGCGTACATTCCCTACGCCGTGTTGCTTGCGGCGCTGCTGGGCTGGCAGATCCTCCTGCCATCTGATCTGCTCCCCAACTCAAGGGGCGTGAAACCACAGAACTTCTCGGAGAACGCACGCTGGTATCACGGAATCGTCGCTGAGCATCTGGGACTCAAAGACCCTGGCGACACACCGTTTCGATTCGGGACGCATTCGAACTTCGGCGACGCCACCGGTCCGCTGCTGCTTCGAATTCTTTTGATCGCCGCGGTCGTCGGGCTGGTGCTGCGGTTCTGGATTGCCCCCCGAGAAGATGGTTGGTTGATCGGAAGTCTGGCTGGCGTTGCGTATGTGGTGTTCGCCGCCCCGTTCCACGACGGACGTTACTTCTATGTCCTTAGTCCGTGGGTTCTCTATTTCGCGGTTCAGAGTATTCCCGGTGCTTTCGAACTCGTGAGGCGAGTTCATGCCGAGCCCGACGATAGGGTGAGGAGAGCATCTCGTAGCGCGCGAATCGCGTACACCTTGCGGTGCGTCCTGCTTGGGCTCGTGATCTGGTCCAACTGGCCGTCCACCTCTCATGCGATTAACTACCATCGGAAGTACGCGTATGTAGAGAACGGCCCGGAGTCGCCGGACTCAAAGGACATGTTCGCCGCAGTCGAACGGCTCGTGCCGACCAACGACGTCATCTTGTTCTTTCGGAGCCGCGCGATGATGCTCTACACCGAACGGCGATCGGTTCAGCACACCGACATCATGCGTATGCGTACCGTTGCACAGTGGTACATGATGGAGCGAAACAGCAGCTACGGGCAGACGCTGATTCAAGGGGGTGAAGAGCAGCGCTATGGCGTCGAAAAGGCTTGGGAGAACAATCGATGGATTCTTTGGAGGTTTGTCCCCTTGCTCCGCCCGACCCCCTGATTAGGAGTCAGGAACCGAATGCGGCAGCGAACTGGCTGCTCGCCGCTGCAGATAGGCCAAGGTGAGCTGTTCGAGGCGGGTGACCCGTATGGCGTCGCTGATCAAGCCGATTCCGAGCGAGACGACGGCAATCATCATCAGCAGTCCGGCGATGAACGCGGTGGGGAACCGGGGTACGAGTCCGGTGTCCAAGAACTCGCGGTAAACCGACTGCCCCAGCACCAGGGAAATCAATGCGGACAGGATTGTGAACGCGGACCATACCGCGAGGGGACGCTCATTAATCACCAAACGGATGATCGTGCGGGCGATCCGAGCGCCGTCGCGAAACGTCCGCAACTTGCTCGTGGACCCCTGGACCCGTGCGCCGTAGGCCGAGTCGACATGGGCCGTTGGGGTGTGGAGTCGGAGCGAATGGACAGACAGTTCCGTCTCGATATCGAACCCATTCGAATGGGCCGGAAACGACTTCACGAATCGGCTGCTAAACGCGCGGTATCCACTTAACAAGTCGCCCGGGTCGGAGGAGAACAGCCACCTGACTGACCCGGCCAGGGCCCGATTGCCAAGGGTGTGACCGGAACGATATGCGCTCATATCACTGGCGACTCGCCGGGCCACGACCATGTCGTTCCCCTCGCGCACGAGTCGCACCAATTCTTTCGCTGAGGACGCATCGTAGGTGTGGTCACCGTCGACCATCACGTATACGGCTGCCTCGAGATCCGCGAACATTCGCCGCACGACGACCCCTTTGCCGCGTCGAGGTACCGTTCGAACGCTCGCTCCAGCAATCGCGGCGATTCCCGCAGTGTCATCGGTGGAGCCGTTGTCGAAAACATAGACGTGACATCCCCGAAGCGACTCGCGGAACTCCGACACCACCACGGAGATGGTGGCCGATTCATTGAGACACGGTATGACCACGGCGACATCGTCGTAAGCCTCGTCGACTCGTTGCTTGTCCATAGGACGCTTAGGGAATCTGGAGACCGTCGAGGTTGGCGAACTCGGGGTAGTGCAAATTCATGCCCTCCAGCGTGGCAATCAAGATGCAGAGAACTGCGTAGTCGCGGTACCACTTCTTGTCGGCAGGCACAATGAACCACGGCGCGTCGTCGGTGTTTGTCTCTGCGATGGAGTCTTGATACGCGTGCTTATATTCAGCCCAAAGCGCACGATCTTCGAGGTCGCCCATTCGGAATTTCCAGCGCTTGTCGGGTCGTTCTATGCGGGCCTGAAGTCGTTTGCGCTGCTCCGCGCTTGAGATGTGGAGCATGATCTTCACGACTTTGGTTTTGTTGGCCGTCAGGGTTGATTCGAAGTTTCGGATCTGTTCAAAGCGCGGACGCCAGATTGCTGGTGGTGCGATCTTGCGGACCCGAACGGCTAGTACATCTTCGTAGTGCGATCGGTTGAAGATCGTGATGTGTCCTTTGGCGGGCGTACGAGCATGTATGCGCCACAGAAAATCGTGGGCTAACTCGTCTTCCGAAGGCACAGAAAAGCTCTGCACGGCTACGGCTGAGGGGTTAAGGCCCGCGTACAGGGACTTCACGCTGCCATCCTTTCCTCCGGCGTCCATAGCCTGAAACACCACGAGTACTGAGTGCGAACTGCTGGAGATCAACTTGTTCTGAAGTTCGCGAAGTCGCTCACGTAGCAATCGCGACGCTTCCTCGGTCGCTTTTTCATCGGCCGCGTTGCCGGGTGTCTTCGCGGCGCCATCTTCACGCAGGGCAGGGCGTCCCTTTACCCGCCAAGCCTCGAGATCGATGTCGGTAATGAGCGACTTCGTCGCGTTCGCCCGAAGCACTTTCTTTTTTGGCTTCGGTGACTTCGGCGGCGTCGGCGTTGTCTCGGGAGTGCTTTCCAGAACTGCCTCGGCATCGGACACCGTTTCGGAGCCATCGTCGGGTGCCGTCGGCATCATGCTGGTCACCGGTTTGCG
>JANOYY010000018.1:0-72069 GCA_031429095.1 Acidimicrobiia bacterium
GAAGGAGCACTCGAACGTTCGAGCGAGGTCGCCACTGTTGCGATGCGCGCGAAGGGATTTCGCATGGCCTCAGCGGTGGCGGTGATCCAAGGTGACTATGGCGGCGCTCGACGTCTGGCGGAGCAGGGCCTGGCGCTGTACCGAATCGAAGGCGACACCATAGGAGTCGTTCGCTCACTCAGCAACCTCGGCGCGATCATGCTCGGCCAGGGCGAGCTCGAGTCCTCGATCGTCGTCCTAGACGAGTGCGTGGCCCTGTCGCGTTCCGTCCCCGATCAGCGCCTCCGAGCACTTGCGCTGAACAACCGGGGCGACGTCGCCCTGACGAGAGGCCAGTACCTCATTGCCGTCCCGCTGTTCCAGGAGAGTCTGGAGCTGCTGCGAGCCGCAGGCGATCTGGCCAATGTCGCGCGCTCCCTTTTCAACCTCGGTGCTGCCATGCTTGAGACCGGCGATGCGCCGAACGCCTCGCCTCTGCTCCTCGAAAGCCTCACGCTCAGCCGCTCGGTGGGCGACAAGGAAGACGTGATCTGGTGCCTTCTCGGGCTCGCCGCCGTGGCCGCAAGGCAGGGCGATCATCAACGAGCGACGCTCGTGCTCGCCGGCGCCAGTTCGCTCCTCCAGGACATCGGAGCGACGATGAAGCCCTTCGAGTTGGGTCTGCACGAGCGCACGCTGGCATCGCTCCATGCGGCACAGTCGGACGAAGCCTTTGACACCGCGTGGGCCGAAGGCTCTTCGGCCACCCATGCATCACTCATCGAGCACGCGTCAGCTGTCTGAACTTCGCGGGGTTGAAGATGGCGTGCTCCACCGTCATGTCCCTGAAGCTCGACTCCACGTCCGAACCGTCACCTCCGACGGCCCGCATCGTCGGTCGCAGGCAGTCGTCGCGGAACGCTTCCCACGCCTCGCGTGAGTTCCAGACCTCGATCACACGGAAGCCGACCGAAGTCGTTCCGGCGAACCTGACGATCATGCCATCGGGTGGTGTGTCGCCCAGCCGCTGCGCAGCTTGGGTGTACGTCTCCCAGTCACCGGTCACGTCCTGCACGTAGGCGTACGGTCGCCGCGTCGGCTCCTCGCTCATCGCGGAACGCCGGTGAAGTAGTACGAGACCGCGGTCTTCGCGTTCGGTCCCCCCGGCGCGGTCCACCCATTGAGCTCGACGACGACGTCCGGCGACTGATCCGCCGGCACCTCCTTGCAGAACTCGTTCCAGCCGCTCTCACCCGGCTGCAGCTTCTCCAGGCGTTCTTTGCCTGCCGCCGGCCCGAACGCGTTCTTGATGCGACCGTCACGACACGCGGGCAAGTCTGCGATCGCTGTCTCACGCGGCACCGAGGCGAGCGACAGACGCTGGTTCTCGCGCACCACCGGGCCCACGGCGTAGGCGAAGGGTGCGGTGGAGTCGCTGGCGCGGTTAAGCGCGCTCGGCGATCCGCTCGCCAGCAGCGTCGAGTTGACGCGGTAGGAGAGGAAGGCGACGCCCGGCACTGGAAGATCGATCCCCTGCGCTTTCGACTCCTCGGTGATGTCGGAGTCCCAATCAGCGAGGGCGACCCGGAAGCGGCTGCTCTCCAGGGTATACACCTCAACGGATTCGCCGGGCCGGAACGGGTTCCGCACCGTGCCGCGCACCCGCCACTGCAGACCCTTCGCTGGGACGTTGACGCAATCAAGGGCCGTCCCCGGGTAGTTCGCGCCCCGTTGCGTGCACGGCGTGCCCGGCAGAGGGATCTTCGGCTTGGTCGGCTTTGTCGTCTTGGCCTTGCGCGCCGCCGCCCCGGCCGGGTTTACAGGAAGCGCGCCCAGCAGTGGTGCAGCGAGGGCCATGAGCGCAACGAACGACAAGCCACGGCGGAACCGGTTGTGCGAGCTCGACGTCCTCGCTGCCGGTATCGGGCTCAAGCTCGGGATGTAGGCGTTGATAAAGGTGTTCATTTGGGTGCACGTCCTTCCTTGTCGGGTTCGACCATGGGACGCCACGGCGGTAGAGGATCGGTATAGGGCACGCTGCGCCAGAGTCACCGGAAAGCGCCAGTACCCTAGATGGCGCATGTCGACCAGCGCTGATCTCACGTTGCACAACGTGGTGGTGACCCTCGGGGGCTTCCCGGCGCTCAGCGGCGTCGATCTCGCAGTCGGCCCAAGTGAGTTGGTCGTGCTGAAGGGTCCCAACGGAGCAGGCAAGACGACGCTGCTGCGTCTCTGCGGCGGGCTACTGGCCCCGGCCTCGGGCACCGCGCACGTGCTCGGTCATGACCTGGCGAGCGATCGGCGGAACCTGCGCCGCGAAGTTGGCATGCTGGCTCACGCCAACTTTCTCTACGACGACCTCACCGTGGAGGACAACATCGGCTTTGCTGTGCGTGCTGCGAAAGGTGATGTTGCCGCAATCCCGGCGGTTCTCGACCAGCTCGGCCTCAACGGACGACTGGCCAAGGCACGCGCCGGTTCATGCTCCGCGGGGCAGCGTCGCCGAACGGCCCTCGCGGCACTGGTCGTACGCCAGCCACGTCTCTGGCTCCTCGATGAACCCCACGCCGGACTCGACGCCGATTCGCGTGACCTTCTCGATTCCGTAGTGCGCAGCGCCGCGCACAACGGAGCGACGGTCCTGCTTTCGTCGCACGAGGCAGACCGCGCCTCGGCCCTCGCGACGCGCACCGTCACCATCGCTGGTGGATTCATCACCCACGACACCGGCGACACCGGCGACAGCCACGACACCGGCGACACCGGCGAGGCAACATGAGCGACCTGTGGCGCGACGCGGCACTCGTCGCCCGCAAGGACCTCACCATTGAGGCTCGCTCGCGAGTCACGATGTCGCAGATCGCACCGTTCGCGTTACTGATCCTCGTGTTGTTCGCGTTTGCACTCGACAACCTCGTGATCAGAGACACGAACCGATCGACGCCGGTTTCGGGGATCGCGGCGTCCACGGTCACGGCGGGCCTGTTTTGGTTGGCGGTGTTGTTCAGTGCGCTGCTCGCCGTACAACGAAGTTTCGCCATCGAAGTGGCCGACGGAGGTCGCGATGGGCTGAGGCTTTCGTCACTCGACCCTGCGGGAATCTTCCTCGGAAAAGCTGCCGCGGTTGCACTCCAACTTGTCGTGCTCCAGGTCGTTCTCCTCGCTGGTTCGCTGCTGTTCTTCCGACCAACAGTGCGCGAACCCGCGGTGCTCGCGGCGGTCGCGTTGCTGGCTACCGTCGGGCTCGCTACGACCGGAACCTGTTACGGAGCACTGTCTGCCGGGCTTCGGGTGCGCGACACGCTCCTGCCCGTTCTCTACTTCCCGGTGGTTGCACCGCTCCTTCTCGCCGCCGTGAAAGCGACCGCTGCATTGCTCGTCGGTGCGCTTTCGGAGGCCTGGCCGTGGGTTCGATTGCTCGCGGTCTTTGCGGTGATCTACACGTCGATGGGTGTTTTGGTATTCGGTCAGCTTCTGGAAGACTCATAGGGTGAGTGAACGGTCCATCTCCCTGGTTCTCGGAGCTGTGAGTGCCGTGCTGATCGGCATTGTGCTCGTGCTCGGGCTCGGCGTGACCGGCGTTGACTTCGTGCAGGGAGAGGCAGTTCGCATCCTGTACATTCACCCCGCAGTTGCCTGGGTCGCATACATGGCATTCGGGATCACGTCGGTGGCCAGCATTGCGTGGCTGCGGCCAAAGTCGCGGCGCTTGCTCTGGGACCAGCTGGCCGGCTCGTCGGCAGAGATCGGCGTCGTGTTTACGTTTCTCGCACTGCTGACCGGTTCCATATGGGGACGTGCCACATGGGGCGTCTGGTGGACATGGGATGCACGGACAACGTCCACACTGCTGCTGCTGTTCCTCTACATCGGGGTGCTCGCAATTCGCCAGGTCCCCCAAGATCGAGACGCCCGTGCCCGCCGAAGCGCAGTCGCTGCGTTGCTCGCGTTCGTGAACGTTCCGCTGGTGCACTTCTCCGTGAAGTGGTGGCGGACGTTGCACCAGGAAGCATCCGTCATCCGAGTGGATCGCAAGCTCCACGGTCTGCAGCTGACCACTCTTCTCATCGGCGTCCTTGCGTTCACCGCCCTGTACTTCTGGTTGCTCATCGTTCGCTACCGAGTCGCCCGGTGGGAAGACTCGATCAGCGAGTCCGGTCTCGACGACGCAATTGCATCACGACGCGCCGAAGCGGCTCGGTCGTCGTCAGTCGGGGCGTTGTCATGAGCTACGTCTGGGCGGCGTACATCGCGGTCTTCGGGTGCATCGGCATCTACTCAGCCCGGTTGTTCATTCGGGCGCGTGCGGCCGCGGCACAGGTGCTTCACCGTGAAGCGGACACGCGCGCCAATCCTGACTGCGCAGCAAAGGCCCAACGTTGAGAAAAGGCACGCGCGCATATGTTTCCCTAGGCGCGATCGCAATCGCGATTGGATTCCTCGTCTTCCAAGGTCTTGGCAACGCAACCGAGTACTTCAAGACGACCGATGAGGCTGTCGCCCAACAGGCCAACCTCGGCACAGCACGATTCCGCCTCGAGGGCACCGTGGTCGACGGAACCGTCTGCACACCAAGCGGCGGCGGCGTGCAATTTCTCGTCGAGACCAACGGGAAGAAGCTCGGGGTCCGCCACGACGGTAACCCACCAGAGTTGTTTCGGGCCAACATTCCAGTCGTGCTGTCCGGATCGTTCGACGCGACCTCGACCCGACTCGATTCCGTCGACGGACCAACCTTTCGCAGCGATCTCGTCATGATCAAGCACTCGAATGAATACATCGAAAAGAACAAGAATCGGGTCTCCGACTACGTCGGAAAAGACAAGCCCGCCGAGGATGCGATCACAGACATCGCGAAGTGCTAGCGAATCGGTGACGAAATGAAAGCAGCACTCGGAGGCATCGGCATCGCCGCAGCGTTCGTTGCGTCAGTGCTCGGCGCGCTTAGCATTGCGTACGGTCTCATGCGAAAACGACCAGTTGTCCTTGCAACGGGCTACCGCTTCGTTCCGGTTCTCGCCATCTCGACAATGATGTCCGTCGTGGCAATGGAGTGGGCTCTGCTGACCCACGATTTCTCACTCGCCTACGTCGCCAAGAACAACGCACTCGAAACGCCGCTGCTCTACACCTTCGCTGGCATGTGGGCGTCGCTCGAAGGGTCAATCCTGCTGTGGGGCTTCGTGCTGGTCGCCTACATCGTGAGCGTCACGATCTACTTCCGCAAACGACGCAGCGACCCCCTCGTTGCATGGGCAACCGTCGTCATGTTGCTCACCTCCGCCTTCTTCTTTCTCCTCATGGTCGGCCCGACGAACCCGTTCAAAACTCTGTTCCGACCACCGATCAATGGTGATGGACCGAACCCGCTGCTGCAGAACCATCCCCTGATGGCGTTTCATCCGCCGATCCTCTACGCGGGCTACGTCGGCATGACCGTCCCGTTTGCATTCGCGATGGCGGCGCTCATCACCGGACGAGTGGGTGAGGGGTGGCTCCTGGAGATCCGTCGTTGGACGCTGGGTGCTTGGGGTTGTCTCACTATTGGCATCGGACTTGGTGCGTGGTGGAGCTACGAAGTACTCGGCTGGGGTGGCTTTTGGGGTTGGGACGCTGTCGAGAACGCATCGCTGCTGCCATGGCTCACTGCGACCGCATTCATCCATTCGGTGCTGGTGCAGGAGCGTCGGGCAATGCTTCGGGTGTGGAATCTTTCACTGATCTGCGCGACGTTTTCGCTCACGATCCTCGGCACGTTCCTGACCCGCTCCGGCGTGATCAGTTCGGTGCACGCATTCTCCAACTCCACGATCGGCCCGTGGTTGCTTTCCTTCTTCGCCGTGGTCGTTTTGAGCGCGCTTGGCCTGATCGCCTGGCGCGGTGACCAGCTCCGCAGCGGTGGCTCGATCGACTCGCCGGTGTCGCGCGAAGGAGCGTTTCTGGCCAACAACATCTTGTTCGGTGCCTTCGCGTTCGTGGTGCTTCTTGGCACAGTGTTCCCACTGCTCGTTGAGGCGTGGAACGGTCAGCGGCTCTCGGTTGGGGCACCATACTTTGACACGATGACCCGGCCTTTGGGTCTGGTGATGTTGTTCCTCATGGCAATTGCCCCGGTGCTTCCGTGGCGCAAGGCGTCTTCTGAGGTCCTTGCGGTCCGAATCCGGATCCCCATGGTCCTCGGTGTACTTACGGTCGTGCTGTGCGTGGCCTTCGGGCTGAGAGGCGCAAGCACGCTGTTCACGTTCTTTCTCGGCGCATTCGCGGCGGGCGCAGCATTCCGTCAACTCGGACTCGCGATCCGCGGTGCCCGGGCCCGAGGATCAAGCCCGTTTCGAGCGTTCGTGGGTCGGGCGAACGGCGGCATGATTGTGCACCTGGGCGTCATTCTCATCGCTGTTGCTATTGGGGCTTCGAGGTCCTACGCCTCGAGCACTGAGTTCGTGATGAAGCCCGGCGAAACCCGTGCCTACAAGGGCCACGAAGTACAACTCGTTGGGTTCCGCAAAGAACTGAAGGAATCGGCCGGGGTCGTAGTCTCGACGGCTTGGTATGCAGACATACGAATTGACGGTGGCCGGATTGACTCCCCTGCAATCACTCGGCTGGACCAGAGTGGTCAGGTCGTCGGAACTCCCTCGGTGCGCACCGGCTTTCTCTCGGACCTCTACCTGACCTTTGTGCAGAAGCCCGATACTGACCAAGGCAAAGCCATCATCGCGTTCTACGTGCAACCGATGATTCTCTGGTTATGGGTCGGTATCGGGATAATGGGCGTCGGCACCGCACTGTCCATGGTCCCGGGCTCGCGGCGTCGCCCCACCGAGCCCGCGAGCGCACTCGGAGGGGTGGCAGTGGCATGAGCAAACCCACTCGCAAGATCGCGTTGGCCCTCGCCGCACTGGTCGCCGGGTTCATTGTGCTTCTTGCCACCCGATCGCCCATCTCCAACGATCGACCAAGCACCCTGCTGATCGCCAAGATGGCCCCGGAAATCTCCGGACGCTCGATCATCGACGGCCGTCAGGTGTCACTGACGTCATTACGAACTCAGAACAAATACGTCCTTGTGAACTTCTTCGGCTCGTACTGCATTCCCTGTATCAAGGAACATCCCGACCTCGTCAAGATCGACAAAAATCTCGCCGAGGACGTCACCATCCTCGGTGTGATGTTCGAGGAAAACGTCGACGACGCACGAGATTTCTTCAAACAGCGCGGCGGGAACTGGCCAGTCGTCGACTCGCCACGAACAGCCGTCGACTATGGCGTCGTAAAAATACCGGAGTCATTCCTGATTAGCCCATCGGGCGTGGTGCTGTTCAAGGCCAGCGGTGGTATCACGGAGAAGAACTTCAAGGAGATCCTCGATCAGGCCAAGGGCGCAGCATGAACCCAAGCCGCGCAAAATGGCTCCCTATCTGGCTATTGAGCTGTGTATTAATAGGTGCACTGATTATTGGTCGAGATCGGCCTGACAACAGCGTGGAAGCACGAGCCAACTCAATTGCGACCGGAATCAAATGCCTGGTCTGCCAGGGTCTATCGGTCAACCAGTCAAAGTCAGGCTCGGCTCGCCTGATCTACGCAGAAATTCTTCGCCAGGTCAAAGACGGCCGCACCGATGCCGACATTCGCGGCTACCTCGTGGGTCGGTTCGGAAGAGAGTTGTTGCTGGTGCCGGAGTCTTCGGGCGTCGGCTCCGTCGTTTGGATTATGCCGGTCGCTCTGACGATCATCGCGTTCGCCGGTCTGGGAGTGGTGTTCGCCCGATGGAGGCGTTCGGCGGCGACAGCCTCGGCCATTGATGACCTCAGTGACCTCGATTCCGCGCGCCTTGCTCGGGCTCGACTCGATCAACGACGGGCAGGCTCGGAAGGGGAGGAGGCGCTGCGCCAGGTGGAGGCGACATGAGCAACGCAAACCCTGATCGAATGCGCGAACTCGAAGAGCGTCGCGACTTTCTGCTTCGTTCGATCGATGATCTCGAACGCGAACACGAAGCGGGTGACTTGACCGAGGCCGACTTCAACCTGCTCCACCGTGACTATTCACGCCGTGCCGCTGATGTCCTCAAAGAACTCGAAGAAGTTCGTGGACCGGTTTCACCATCGATCGGCATCGAGCCGACACCCCTCGATCGGGCCATCGCCAAAAAGGCCCGTACACTTCGCGGGTTCGCATGGGTCGCCATCGTGGTGTTTGCGGTGGTGTCCGGTGTGTTTGTCGCCAAGATCGCCGGTGTTCGCTCCAACAAAGACAGCTTGACCGGAACCGTCCGAGCCGCCGAAGCGAACACCATAGCCGCACAAGTACAGAAGCTCATTCGCGAGGGCCGTGAGCAGATGGCGGCTGATCCCGTCGCGGCGATTCAGAAGTTCGATCAGGCTGTCGCCCTGGATCTGTCGCAGGTGGAAGCGCTGACCTACGGCGGCTGGCTGCTTCGTTTGGTATCTCAGTCGGTGACCGATGATGGACAGCGGGCCGAACTCCTACGCGGCGCACTCAAGCGCATCGACCAGGCAATAGAACTCGATCCCGGGTATGCCGACGCCCGGGCGTTTCGCGGCATCATTCGCCTCCGCGATCAAGACGACCCGAAGGCGGCAATCGAAGACTTCGCGATCCTTGATACCGTCACGGTGCCCGATGAGGTCGCGACACTCGTCGGAAACGCACGCATCGAAGCCGAACAGGCCGCCGCAGCGAGGTAACAGCGCTATCCGAGTTCGGCGGCGAGATCGCCAAGGCGCGATTCGCCTTCAACGGTTTGCCCTCCCCGGGCCAAGAAGTTCGCCATCGCTGTGTCGGAAGCCGGATCCGTAAGCGTACGTGCGAAAGCGCGGCTCTCCTCGACCAGGGCATCGGCCATGCCGTCTTCGGTGCGAAGCACACTTGCCTTTGCTTCCGCGACTGCGTGGGGAGGGAACGATGCAACGCGACGGGCGAGTCGGTGGGCTGCCGAGCGGACATCGGCGGCCGGGAACGTACGGTTCACCCAGCCCCATCGCTCCGCCGTGTCCGCGTCAATATCTTCACAACCGAGGATCACCTCCATCGCTCGCGACCGTCCGAGCAATCGGGGAAGACGCTGCGTCCCTCCGCCCCCAGGAAGGATGCCGAGCGCCACCTCGGGCTGGTTGAAAATCGCCGTTTCGCGAGCGGCGTAGCGGACGTCGAACGACATTGCCAGTTCGCTGCCGCCCCCGCCGACGCGGCCCTCTATTACCGCGATGGTGATCTTCGGCATGGTTCGGAACAATTCGCACACCCGGCCGAAGGCCCGCACCTCGAATCCGGCGATCCCGCCCTTCGGGAATTTGAGAATCAGCGACACATCGAAGTGGGCGATGAAGAACCCCGGAGTCGCACTCTGCACAACGACCGCGTGCACCAACGGGTCATACGCGCATTTCTCGGCCACCTTTTGGAGTTCGCTCAGAAGCTCCATGTCGTAGAGGTTGACCGGAGGTTTGTCGATCTCGATCGTGGTAACCCCACCATCGGCGCTGACCCGCAGGAACTTCAACTCGTTGCTCATGGGTGCACCGTAGGAACTTCACGCCCGCGACGCAACTCGCGCCCACGGGGCCAGCCGTGGCCTACCGGATCGTGGCGTGGGGCTGGCTCTCGGTGAGACCTGCGTTCGTGATGCGCACGAATCGAGCGTTGCGCTGGAACTCATCGATTGTCGTCGCGTCGCAATAGCTCATAGCGCTTCGCACGCCAGCCATCAACGTATTCACTAGCTGCACCACCGATCCTTTGTAGGCAACAGTTCCTTCGACGCCCTCCGGCGCACGTTGTTCAAAGTATTCCGCGTCGACCTCAGTGCCTTCGCGCAGCGCACGGCGCTCCAGCGCTTCGAAGCTGGCCATGCCCCGAACTCGCTTCACCAATCCGTGCGGCGATTGCTCGATCTCACCCGGACTCTCCTTCGTGCCAGCGAACATCGAACCGATCATCACAGTGTGCGCGCCGGCGGCGAGTGCCTTGGCGATGTCGCCGCTGGTGCGAATGCCACCGTCGCCGATCACCGGCACATCGAGTCCGGCACAATCGTTGATTGCCGTGAGCTGCGGAACGCCTACGCCCGCCACTAAGCGAGTGGTGCAAACGCCTCCCGGCCCGACACCCACCTTGATTGAGTTCGCGCCCGCTCGCACGAGGTCTTCGGCACCCTCTCGTGTCGCAACATTTCCGGCAACCACATCGACCGCTGGAAATTCTTTCTTAAGTGCACGTACGGTATCGATCGCGTGGTCGGAGTGACCGTGTGCGATGTCGAGTACCAGCGCATCGACCCCTGCGTCGACTATTGCACGGCTTCGCTCGATCGCGTCGCGGTCGGTGCCCACGGCTGCACCGACCCGGACACCGGCTTCCTTCACCCGTGCAACCTGTTTGGCCTGCTGCTCAATGGTCAAGAAGCGGTGGATCATGCCGATCCCACCCATCTTTCCGAGGGCGATCGCCATCTCGAATTCACACACGGTGTCCATGTTCGCAGCGACAATCGGCAGGCCGAGTGCGACGCCCGTACTCAACTTGGTGGCAACCGAAACGTTCTGTCGACTGCGGATGTGAGACTTCTGCGGTACGAGCAGTACGTCGTCGAAGGTCAGGCCAATACGGACGTGGTCGAGGTTCACGGTTGCACTCCCAGCTGTCTGCGTGATTTGCGCCTTGCGGCCACGCACGCTCCACCGGTGATTTCCGGCCGAGCCGGTGGGAAATCCTACCTCCAAGTCCGCCCCGTCTCGCTTCCAAGGTGTGCCGAAGAGGACCTGCCCGACTACCAGGGACGGTCTGCAATCATGGAACATGGGCTTTTTTGACCGGAACCGCAATGCACTCGCCAAGCAGGGTATCGATCCGAGCCGTCTCCCCCCGGGACAGTACTCAACGGAGCGGTTCCCGGTGCTCCATGTTGGCAGCACTCCAAGATACGGACCCGCTGACCTTGCCACCTACGACGTCAAGATCGGTGGTGCTGTCGAGCGGCCGTTCACTTTAACGCTTGAGGAGATCAGGGCGCGTCCGGCGGTACAAATCACCACCGATATCCACTGTGTGACGAAGTGGTCCAAGTTCGATACCCAATGGACCGGCTGTTCGATCGCCGCCCTGCTCGACGAGGCCGGGGTGCATCGCGAAGCCACCCACATCATGTTCCACTGCGAGTTCGGCTACGACACCAATCTTCCGCTCGCCGACGTCGTCGAACCGCGAGTGGCACTTCTTGCCCATGAGTTTCAAGGTGAGCCGCTCGAACCGGACCACGGTTTTCCCCTACGTTCCCTGGTACCGCACCTGTACCTGTGGAAGTCGGCCAAGTGGATTCGCGGCATTGAAGTAATGGTTGGCGACAGGCCCGGCTTCTGGGAGCGCAACGGGTACCACATGTACGGCGACCCGTTCCGTCAACAGCGCCACCGGGGCGACTGATGGCGATTGCAGGAGGAGATATACCTGGACGCATCGCGACCGAGGTTCACGGGGCACGATCGCTTTCGTCGTCGCAGTTCCGCCGCAAACTGCTCTTCGTTCTGATTCCCTTCGTCGTGGCCATCGCTGCGAACGCAGCGATAAACGCGTCGGGACTCTCGCGCAATGGGCGAGCGATTGCGTCGGCACCGTTCGGTTTGCTGGCGACGCTCTTCGGTTTGGCGGCCGGTTTTCTCGTCTTCGGACGCTACGTACGCATAGGGGTTAAGACGTATCGCATCGTGGCCGGCGCAAGCGCCGCGCTGCTTGCGTTCATCATCCTCACCGGTTCCCTCGTTCGCCTCACGGGTTCGGGTCTCGGCTGTCCGGATTGGCCCGATTGCCAAAACGGCGAAATCGTCCCCGAGTCAGGTCGCGCTGCCCAAATCGAGTTCGCAAACCGCGTCGTTACCGGTTTGTGCATTCTCGCCGCCGCCGTCTGTGTGCTGCTTGCACTGGTGCGAGTCCCGTATCGGCGCGACCTCGTGAAGTACGGCACGCTGGTTAGCGTCCTCATTTTCGCGAACGCGATTGTTGGTGCTTTCGTCGTGATCTTTGAGTTGAAGACGGGTGTGGTCTCCGCTCACTTTGCACTCGCGATTGTGTCGCTGGCGGTCGGACTGCTGCTCTTCCATCGGGCGGGTGAATCCGGTGGCAGCACCGACCTGTTGGGTAGAGATCGCGTCGCAGTTTCACCGAGACTCCTGCTGTCGATGCGAATCACGACGACGCTTACAGTCCTCGGACTCCTCGTGGGCGCCGTGGTCACCGGGTCTGGACCCCACGTCGGCGATCCAGCGAAGACCGAGCGGTATCCCTTCGACCTGAAGTCAGCCACGATCGTGCATAGCGGCGTGATGTGGCTCACCCTCGCCAGCGTCGTCGCCCTCGCAGTGCTAAGTGCGCGCACTATGGGCGCCGCGCGGGTCCGTTCGCGGGTGACGTGGCTGCTGGCCGCGCTCGTGGCGCAGGGTGGCATCGGCTATCTCCAGTGGGCGAAACAACTCCCCGCCGGACTCGTGCAGATACACGTTCTTGGCGCAATTGTCGTGTGGACGCTGGTGCTGTGGGTCCGCGCCGCTGTCACGAACCCGCGCGCCGAGATTGACGCGCTCACACCGACACTTCGTTGACCTTCGCCGCCTTCTTGCGATCGAGCAGGTAGGCAGCAACCACGCCCCCGATGGCTCCGAACAGGTGGGCCTCCCAGCTGACCGCCGTGGTGACCGGAAGCACGCCAAAGAGCATGGTGCCGTAGAACAGCGCAACAACGACACCGATCAGGATCTGTCCGAGTTTTTGGGCGAACCACCCCCGAACCAGTAGGTAGGTCAACAGTCCGAAAATCAGGCCGCTTGCGCCGAGGTGGAGGGAGTTCGAGGAGCCGACCAACCACGCCCCGAGTCCACTGCTGACCGCCACGATCACCGCGACCGAGACGAACCGTTGCACACTCTTCACGGCAATGATCAGCCCAAGGACCGCCAGCGGCAGCGTGTTGCCGATGAGGTGGCCCCATCCGGTATGGAGAAACGGCGCGAATACGATGCCGCGCAGCCCGCCGATCTGATGCGGACGAATGCCGTAGGCATCGAGACGATGCTTGAGGAGCGTGTCGAGTGCTTCCACGATCCAAAGCACCGCCACCAAACCGCCAACGACGATGCCACCCGAGCGCAACTCGGCCATGCTCGACCCTGAGCCACCGCCGGTGATTGGTTTCTCGGTTGTCGACCCCATCGAATCCATCGCCAGAACGTACCGCGTGGCGCTTGCTCAACGTTCGGGTCGGCCCTGAGCCGGGGCGGGGGTACCCCGATCCACCTTGAGTTCGACATGACAGGGCGTGGGCGAGTGGTCCCGCTAGGATTCCCGCGTGATGCACATTTCGTCGCCGACCTGCGCACGGCCGACCTGCGCTGCCTTGGCGACTGCCCGATTCTTCTTCGACGGCAGTGCTGGCGTCCTCGTGCTCGATACGCGGGTGGGCGACTATGGCGGTTCCGGCGTGCTTTGTGCCCGTCACGCTGAGCTGTTGAGAGCGCCCAAGGGATGGACCGTGGACGACCGGCGAGTTGTGGCGCCCCGACTGTTCCCTATCAGCCGCTTCGAAGAGCCCGTACGTTCACTTACTTCTCGGGCTCGCCGTCTCCTTACTCCAATCGCTCAGAACGCGACCCCGCTCCCGCTCAATGGTGGTCCCGCCTACGAGCTTCCGGCGTCCTATGAAACTGCGCCGACCGACGCGGCGATTGCCGTTCACCGCGACCAGGCGACGCTCGAATTGCCGGATCAGCGCACCCCGCTTCTCGCCCGCGCCTTTGCGGCGGCGGGCCAACGGATCCGGCCCACCAGCGGCCTCAGCTCGCTGATCCCGCAAGCGCCTGCATCCCCCGACAGTGCCCCCGACGGCAGTGCCCCCGCCGTCGCCGTCGGCAGTGCCCCCGACGCCGCCGTCGGCTAACGCCAACTCGACCCCCGACGCCGCCGTCGGCAGTGCCCCCGACGCCCCCGACGCCGCCGTCGGCAGTGCCCCCGACGCCCCCGACGCCGCCGTCGGCTAACGCCAACTCGACCCCCGTTTACAGCCAACCAGGGGCTGCGAAACATCCAACTCGTCTATTCAGCACGATTTTCGACGCTGAAAGCCCGAGTTGGATGTTCTTGACCCCCGAGTTGGAGTTGGTCCCGCACAATCGGCTTGTCTAACTACTTCCCGGAGGTCGCATCCGAAACCGCAGCCTGAAAGCGCTCGCACGTCGCCCAGTCACCCGAGACAATCCGCAGCGGCTTGCGCAAGCCTCATAAGGAAGTACTTCCGGTTGCCGTTGCGCCTTCACGGAGACGCCACACCGCAGCACAAATGGCCGACGACCAGGCAACAGCTTGGCGGTTTGTACATGAAACCCCGAAAGACCCTCGTACTTGGCGCGCAACCAACCACGAACACACTTGCTCTTGGCGTCTCATTGTCGTGCCGCGAATGGCGCCGAGCCTCGAAACCCTTCACCACGCAATCGATCGCATGTGGAACAGATAACCTCCCCACACACCTTCCTCCCCAGCTTACGTCCACCGAGTAGGAGTTGTCAGTCGGTGGCGATCGCTTGGAGGATGTTGAGTTGGGCGGTGTCGTTCGCGGGTTTGCGGGCCGCGTAGAGGCCGACTACGGAGGCCAGCAGCATGAGCGGCACCAGGAACATATAGGGCACGGTGAGCTTCAAGATGCCACTATCTTTCGCAAGTACACGTACTAATGCCGATCCGAAGCCTGTTCCCAGAATTACACCCACCACAGCACCGAACGTTGCTACGGCAATAGCTTCCCAACGGATGGAGGACTTGAGCTGCGCACGACTCATACCAACCGCCCGGAGCAACCCAACCTCACGCGTGCGTTCGAGGACGGACAGCCGCAGCGTGTTCGCGATACCCAAGATAGCGATGATTATCGCCAGCGCAAGGAGGAGATAGACCACGCTCAGGAATTGTTGGAATTGTCCGATCTCCCCCTCGACAAACTTCTTCTTGGTTTGGAACTCCGCAGCAGGGAAGTCTTTGAGCGCCGCGTCCGCCGCCGTTTGGAGTCGCTTCCGCGAGGCTTTCTCGTCGGCCGAACTCTTTACGTACAGAATCGTCGGTGCCTCAACCTCGATGTAACGCGAGAGGGTGGCCTTATTGTCGACGAGGTAGTAGAGGTTGCCGAGGCCTTCGGCGTCGCTATAGAGCGCCACGATAGTGAGCTTGGTCTTGCGGCCATTCTGAAACGTCGGCCTGATCGTGTCACCAATCTTGAAATTCTGATCGGAGGCTGTTGTCTTTGCGACGGCCACGGTATCGGGCTTGGCGAGATCCTTGAGTGAACCATCGATGTTGCCCAAGCGGACAACTTCCTCGAACTGGGCAGAGTCGATACCGCCGACCGACCTCGGCCTTGCCGGGAACCCGAAACTGAAGCGAGCCCTTTGGATCGTAGACGTGGCCAAAACGCCAGGAACCTTGGCCAACCGCTCCTGGACCTCCCGTGGAAAGCCGATGTCGGAAGCGCTGGCGACGACGTGGTCCGCCCGAATCACGGTGTCAAACGAACCCCGAAAAGTCTGGGTAAGCGATGTCGACAGAACCAAAAGCGCGCTTACGAGTGCCGTGCCAATAGTGAGGGCCAGAGCCGTTGCCGATGTGCGGGTCGGGTTGCGCACCGCGTTCTGACGAGCAATTTGGCCCGAGGTGGTACCAGCGACTCGTCCGGTCGCAACGAGATACCAGCCGGCGATTCCCGCAAGCGCAGCCACTCCGAGGAGGGGGCTAAAGATCAAAAGGGCGAGGATTCCTGCAAACGTCGCCACGCTACGCCAACCCCGGCTGACCCGTCGATCCTCGGCCTTCTTCACATTGCGGTCCCGGATCATCGCGATGAACCACCAGAGGCCAAAGACAACGCTTCCGGTCATCAATGACGAAATGAGCACCGGAATAAGGGCCTTCGCCTCCCGGTCGGAAACCTGCTTGATCCCGCCGAGCAAACCACCGATCGTCCCACCGACGCCCAGGAACGCACCGAAGAGGATCACGATGACGCCGAACCAGGTCCGTCCGAAAAAGCCCGCGATCGGTTTCGCCAGCAGCGGCCCGAGAAACACCAACCCTAGGAGGGCCAGACCGGCGGACACTCCAACAATCGTGGCAGCGTCGGAACCCTTGCCGCGTAGCCCGACAATGAGAAAAACGGCGCTCGCCACTCCAACGATCGATCCAAGAATGAGCCTTGGACGGGAATTGCCAGATTTGTCGATCGAGCTCTCACGCAATGCGGCCAGCGGCTTGATGCGTCCGGATCGAATGGCCGGGAAGATTGCTGACAGAAGTGTCACCGTCGTGCCGACGAACATGCCGACCGCGATCGTTCGCGGCTTGAGTTTGAGCCCCGAACTCGGAAGGCCGCTCAAACCACCCACCGCCGAAAGCAACGCCTTGATGCCTGTCGCCATCACGAGGCCGCCCAATACACCGATAGCCGACGCCACGAGCCCTACAAACAGCGCCTCACCAAAGGTCGCGGTCAAAATCTGCGACCTCGACGCGCCGAGAATGCGCAGACCCGCCATCTCTTTCGTTCGCTGGGCGACGAGAATCGAGAAGGAGTTCGAGATCACGAAGATGCTTACGAACAATGCGACCAAGGCGAAGGCGGAGAAGAAGGTATTGATGAAGCCGAAGATCTGTCCGACGACGGTTTGGGTTTCCTTCTCGAGGGTGTCCCCAGTAATAACTTCAAGCGTGGTCTTCCCCTGAAACTCAGTGGCGGCCAACGTCTTCGTAAGCGCGCTTTTTAACTGCGCCTGGCCCACTCCTTCGTCAGCTCGCACGAGGAAGTTCTGAACCAATCCCTTCTTGAATAGCAGCTCCGGACCGGTCGACTCGTCGAAGAACACCGACGAGATTCCGAGGGCGCTATCGGACGACCCAAACGTCGCATCACCTACGAGCGTGAACTCGCGAACACCCGACAGCACGTTGACCTTGACGCGCTCCCCGAGCTTGTAATCCGTGGTCTTCATCAACGCGCGATCGAAGACGACTTCACCGGCCTTTGGTGCTCGCCCATTCAGGATCCTGTAGGGATTGAGCTCGGGGTCTGCGAACCAGAGGTAGCCAAACGTGGGCGCCCCACCCGTTTTGACGAGCTTGCCCTTCTTGTTGATCGGCTGCGCGTAGCCCTGGATCTGTGGTCCAACGCCAGCAACCCCGGGAATAGCGGCGATAGTGCCCATGAGCGACAGCGGCAACCCCGCCCGACCGTCGTCGTAGGGCCCAGATTCCTTATCGGTATCACTGCCAAACGCGCGAGCCTGACGTACCTGCGCATCGACGCCCTGTACCGACGACGAGAAGAGATCTTCGAACAAGCCGCGGAGCGTATCGGTGAACACGAACGAGCCACAGAGAAACGACACGCCAAGGACGACCGAAAGCGCGCTTGCAAAAAGTCGCGATTTATATGCCCACAGATTTTGGAGTGTCAATCGGAACACGATGCCGACCGGCTCAGCGTCCGAAACGCTTCATGCGTGAAAGCACGAGGTCTTCGGTCGGATTCAACATCTCGTCGACCATCTTGCCGTCGGCGAGAAAGAGCACTCGGTCTGCGTAGCTTGCTGCGACTGGATCGTGGGTCACCATCACAATGGTTTGACCATATTCACGAACAGCCTGCCCCATGAACTCAAGAATTTCGGCTCCGGTCGACGAGTCGAGGTTTCCGGTGGGTTCGTCAGCGAAAATGATCGCCGGCTGGCTGGCCAAGGCTCGGGCCACGGCCACACGTTGCTGTTGGCCACCGGAGAGCTCACTCGGCCGATGCTTCAGACGGTTCGCCAGTCCGACCGCGTCGATGACTTTGTCGATCCAGGTTTTGTCACCGGATCGTCCGGCAAGAAGCATCGGCAAGTTGATGTTCTCGCCTGCGGTGAGCGTCGGCACGAGGTTATAGGCCTGAAAGATGAAGCCGATCTTGTCGCGGCGCAACATTGTGAGGTCCTTCTCCCCGAGCTGCGTGATGTCGGTTTCACCGATGAATACCTGCCCACGGGTCACATCGTCGAGCCCTGCAGCGCAATGCATCAGCGTTGACTTCCCCGAACCCGACGGCCCCATGATTGCGGTGAACTGGCCCTGACCGAATTGCACGCTTACATCGTCGAGGGCTCGAACCTCGCTGTCACCGCTTCCATAGATTTTGGAGACGTTGACCGTGGACGCCGCGACGGCAGAAAGAGTAGAGGGGGGCATGCATCCATGTTCGCAGCACTTGACGCGATTTAGTGACAGGGTCCCTGGTTGACCCCTGACCAATGAGGGACCTTCTCCGTCTTCAGAGGGTGGACACGCACACGTCGTCGCCTTGTGGGCGACTCAGCGTCTGCTGCAACTCGGTGTCTCCGTAGAGTTCGTGCAGCATGCCGCGGACCATGCCCCGATCGACGGCACAGATCACGGGATGGGTGGCTGAGAGTTCACCGAACGGGCAATGTCCGCGAATCAACGACATCGAGTCGTCGCCCGCGGCAAGGTCGTCGCCCTCGTCGCCGGGCTCGCGTGGTGTCGAGATTGCGTGCGCTGCAAAGCCATGGGCAGTGAGCGCATCGGCCACGGCATGCAAGGCCGCCCGCTTGGATCGATGCTGATCGCCCGGGTTCATCTGCGACGCGAGTTCACGGCCGTATTGCTCACCAACTTCCTCGGCAAGTCGTTGTGCGACGTCGGGTGCGAGAAGATCGAGGGCCTTCGACAAAAGCGTCGTCACCAGGTCATGACGGCGCGCTCCGAACTCCAACTCAATGGGTTTGCCAGTCGTTCGATACCGCTTCGAAGGGCGCCCGGCCCGGCCCTCGCGGCTATCTGATCCAACTTCGAGATAGCCACCGGCTACCAACTTGTCGAGGTGATGGCGAGCCACGTTGGGATGCAGATCGCACTTTCCTGCGGCCTCGGCTGCCGTGACGCCACCATCAGTATCGCGTGCGAGAAGATAGATCCGGCGACGGGTCGGGTCGCCAAACATCGCCGATGCTGCCGATACGACGGCGGTGAAGTCCTCCCCCGTCGGCGGCACAGCCAGCGGTGTAGCCACTGGGCCGCGGCCGCGCCCGATGTGGCCAGAATCACCTTTGCGAATCGCAACGGGCGTCAAATATGGAGTAGCCACGCCACTACGTTAGGCGGTCAGCGAAACATTGCTCCGGAGGACACGCAAAAACATGGCCATAACCGAACAGCAGATCCTCGAAGCGCTCGCCGCAGTGGACGAACCCGAGATCCGAAAACCCGTAACCACCCTTGACATGGTGCGAGAAATCACCGTGAACAAGGGTGACGTGAGAGTCACGATTGCTGCAAAATCCGAGAACGATCCCGTGGCGGCAGAACTCGCCGAGCGGGTCCGTCGGGCCATCGCCGGGGCCGGAGCGTCTCGCGCCGATGTCCACATCACCTGGATGTCCGACGAAGACCGGGCGATTCTACGAGCTCGTCTGCAGGCTGACGACGTCGACCACGAAAACGCTGGTCAGGGTGGTCACGGTCACGCTGAAGGTCCGGTACGGGCGCCCAAGTTCATGCAGATCGGCTCCAAGACTCGCATCCTCGCAATGACGTCGGGCAAGGGCGGCGTCGGCAAGTCGTCGACCACAGTCAACGTGGCGATTGCACTGGCCCAGCGTGGGCTGAAGGTCGGCGTCCTCGACGCCGACGTCTATGGCTTCTCTATTCCGAAGATGCTTGGTATCGAGCAGGTCCCCACCATTGTCGACGGCTTCGTTATTCCGCCGGTCCGTCATGGCGTCGCCGCAATGTCAATCGGCTTCATGGTCGAAGAGGATCGGGCGATCATTTGGCGCGGTCCCATGTTGCACAAGGCTCTCGAGCAGTTTCTCACCGACGTCTATTGGGGCGAACCCGACTTCTTGCTGATCGACATGCCTCCGGGCACCGGCGACGTTGCGCTTTCGATGGCGCAGTACCTGCCGCGATCGGAAGTGTACGTAGTTACGACTCCACAGCCTGCCGCGCAACGTGTTGCGCAACGTTCGGCCGCCATGGCCCGCCAACCGCAGATCAATATGCGGGTCCACGGCATCATCGAAAACATGAGCTGGTTCACCGGCGACGACGCCAAGCGATATGAGATCTTCGGGAGTGGCGGCGGCGCCGAGTTGGCCGAGACTCTTCAGGTGCCGCTCGTCGGCCAAATCCCTCTTGTTCCGGAGCTGCGCGAAGGCATGGATATCGGCGAACCGATCATGGCCTCCGATCCCACGAGCGAAGCAAGCGCGGCGTACACCCAGATCGCAAAGCGCATCGTTGAGGAACTCGGACCGAAGCGCATTTACAAGTCAGAATTGAAGATTGGCGGCCACTAGCTCTGCGGCTCCGGGGGCAAGGAACGTCGAAGCCGTCAAAGGAGCTCAAACGGCGATAACTTCGCAGGCAATGTCTTCGAGCCCCCCGCATACCGAACATCCGCTTGGAGCGACTGGCCACAATGTTGGACTTGGGGCTCTGACCATGGGGGCGCTCGGCGTGGTGTTCGGCGATATCGGCACGTCCCCGCTCTATGCGCTTCGCGAAGCGTTCCACGGACACCACCTGGAGGTCGAACGGGCCACGGTGTTCGGGGCGTGCTCTCTCGTTTTTTGGGCGATGCTTATCGTGATCACGATCAAGTACCTGGTCTTCGTGATGAGGGCGAACAACCGGGGCGAAGGCGGCATCTTGGCCCTGATGTCGCTGATTGCGCCCGAGAAGGGCTTCAACCCGGGAAGAAATCGAAAGTTCCTCGTGTGGCTGGGGCTTTTGGGCTGCGGTCTTCTCTACGGCGACGGGGTCATAACTCCCGCGATCTCGGTACTCTCGGCGGTCGAAGGGTTCGAAGTCGCGACACCCGTGTTTGCCTCCTGGGTGATACCGGTCGCACTTGCGATCCTGGTCGCGTTGTTTTCCGTTCAATTCCGCGGCACGGGTGGCATCGGAAAGGTGTTTGGCCCCATCATCTTGGTGTGGTTCGGCGTGAGCGCAGTTCTCGGCGTGGTGTCGCTTTCGAAGAACCTGGAGATCCTCCAATCTGTAAATCCGATCTACGCGATCCGGTTCTTTCGAGAAACCGGCCTTGATGGATTTCTGTCGCTCGGTTCGATCTTTCTTGTCGTGACCGGCGGTGAAGCGTTGTATGCCGACATGGGCCATTTCGGCCGAAAGCCCATCACCTTGGGCTGGGCAGGAATCGTGGCCCCGGCGCTGTTGCTCAACTACTGGGGCCAAGGGGCGCTGCTCCTTCGGAACAAAGAAGCGATCGAAAGCCCTTTCTTTCTGCTCGGCCCGAAGTGGTCGATCTACCCCCTCGCCATCTTGGCCACAATGGCCACCGTGATTGCGTCACAAGCATTGATCTCCGGTGCCTTCTCGATGACAGCGCAAGCCGTGCAGATGGATTTCATTCCGCGTGTAAACATTCGACATACATCGGCCGATCACGCTGGTCAGATCTACGTGCCAATCGTCAATTGGCTGTTGATGGCTGCGTGTCTGGTGACCGTCGTTGGATTTCGCACTTCCAGCAATCTGGCGGCCGCCTACGGGATTGCCGTTACGTCGACCATGGCGATCACGACCATTATTTTCTGTGCTGTGGCCTGGAAACGCTGGAACTGGGCGCTCTGGAAAGTCCTCGCTGTGGGCATACCGATCTTCTTCGTCGACATGGCGTTTTTCACCGCGAACCTTCCGAAGATTCCCGCTGGCGGTTGGTTCCCCATGTTGATTGGAGGCAGCCAGCTCCTCTTGATGTCCACCTGGAAGAAGGGACGCGAACTGGTCAACGCTCGCATCAAGCGTGGCAAGCGACCGATCGGCGAGTTCATCGAGGAAGCAACAGCACGAGGCATCGTACGGGTCCCCGGTGTTGCCATCTTCATGTTCAAGGATGCGTTGGCAACGCCACCGGCAATGATTGCCAACGTTCGCCACAACCGGGTTCTTCACGAAACGGTGCTTCTTGTCGCAATTGAAGTAGCCGACGTCCCGGTGGTCGATTCGACGGATCGTTTCTCGATATCACCGGTGAGCAACGGCGTGCATCAAGTCGTCCTGCACCACGGCTTTATGCAGAAGCCGAACGTCCACCAATCAATGGGAGAAGTGGCCGCAAAGCTCGGCATTCAAATCGACGAAGCGACGTACTTCTTGGGGAGCGAAACGGTTATCTCGGCAGCTGGCGAGGGCATGCCGGAGTGGCGTGAGAAGTTGTTCGCAACACAAAATCTTACGGCATCGAGCGCGGCGAGATTCTTTGAGCTCCCACCAGATCGGGTCTGCGAAGTTGGGTCGCACGTCGAGATCTAGTGCATGTTCTCGCAGTTCACTGCACTAATGTCCGGCCGAGGGAAGCAATGTGTACATAGGGTTGAGAAACTCGAGTTGTCCGCCTACGCTCACCGGAACCCCTTCGAGTTCGATCACGCCACCCAACTTCAGTCCGCCAAGCATGCGCCGCCCGGTCCACACCGCGGTCACGGTGCCGGTGTCGTCAGTAACGTGAACGGCCAGGGAGGGAAGCCCAACCGCAGCAGGTCGACTCTTCATACGCGTGATCGTCCCTCGTACCCGACAGCGCTGCCGTGAAACTGCAGCCGAAATCGGCGCGGGAGGAGTGCCGAGAGGCTCAACATGAACCTCGACAGCTGATTTACTGCGTCGACGAAGAAACGCCACGTGGAATCAGCCCACCAATGCGTGACGAATTTCGTCGTCGCACTCGCCCGACAACACGACGATGACTTCGTCGCTCGCCTGAAGAACCAACTCTGCGGACGGCACGACCACGTGCCCGGTTCGGATGATCGCAACCACTGCACACTCGCGAGGCAAACCAAGTGCCGCTATGTGGCGGCCGATTGCTGGCGAGTTGGGAGCGAGCGTCACTTCGGAAATGCGCGCTTTTCCCTGTTCCAGACTTAGTAGACGAACATATGATCCAATGTTTACTGCTTCTTCCACAAGCGCCGTAAGGAGGTGCGGCGTGGAAACAGCGGTGTCGACGCCCCACATTTCATTGAACATCCACTCGTTCTTCGGGTTGTTTACCCGAGCGACCACCCGCGGGACCGCGAACTCCTGTTTCGCCAGAAGCGAAATCACGAGATTGTCCTCGTCATCGCCGGTCACTGCGGCAACGACATCGGCGCCCTCGCATCCAGCCTCGCGAAGCGCTTTGACCTCACAGGCATCTCCAAGATGCCAATTCACGCCTGAGGACTCCGCGTCGGCGGTGCGACGGGTTACGACCACTGGCGACGAATCGACAATGACCACCTCGTGGCCGGAAGCATGGAGTTGCGACGCCATGTACCGTCCCACGCTTCCTCCGCCTGCAATGAGAATTTTCATCAGTGTGCCTCCTGCGATCGAAAGAGCGCGTCAACTTGCTCCAGGCCTGCGCCTGACACCATCACGTGGATGAGATCGTCTTGTTGCAGAACGGTCGCGGGTCCGGGGACCGACGCAGTTCCGATTCTCGACAGCAGCGCAACACGGCTTGCCGTATCGGTCTCAAACGAGGCGACCGACATTCCCGCGCTCCCCGCTGGCACGCGTCGCTCCACCAACACAAACCGAGCGGTCGGGTCGACCCATTCATTGGTTTTCGGATCCGGCATTAGGCAGGCAAGAACTCGCCCGGCAGTCCATTCGACGGATGCAACGGTAGGGATGCCGAGTCGTTGAAAGATGCTGGCTCGACGAGGGTCGTAGATGCGAGCTACCACTTGGGCACCAAAGACCTCCCGGGCCACTCGCGCAATCAAAATGTTCGAGTTGTCGCCGCTCGTAACGGCTGCCACCGAACACGACTCGGAGACCCCCGCCTCGAGGAGCACATCGCGATCGAATCCGACTCCTTCGAGGGTCTTTCCTGAGAAGTCGGCTCCCAGCCGTCGGAACGCATCCTTCCTCCGGTCAACGACACAGACCGTATGGCCCGATTCCACGAGTTCCCTCGCCACCGTCGACCCCACCCGTCCACAACCAACGACGATGACGTGCATCAGACCCTCTTCTCCGAGAAATGAAACGTAGCCATCTGCGACCTTCTCAGTTGACCGTGGTACTTGGAATCGGCGCGAACCCATCGGGATTCGCGTCTCCGATGTGCATGTGTGTCGGTACCGACACCACCGCAGTGTGCGGTCGATAGAGCAGCTTCGCCTTCAGCGCGAACGCACTTCCGTTGTGAAGCCATTGCGTCTTCACCGAAGTCACAAACTCGGGGATTACGACGGTGATGATGTCATCCGCGTACTTAACATCGAGCTCATCGATGAAACTCATAATCGGTTGGGTCAGCTCCCTATAGGGGGAATACAGGACACTGAGTTCCAGAGGAACACCAAACTCCTCCCACTGACGCTCGATATCGAGCCGCTCACTGTCATCGCTCACCACTGTTACCGCCATGATGCGATCGGGTCGAAGCGAGGTTGCGTACTGAACCGCGTTGAGAACTCCTTTATTGACACCGCCCACAAGCACGATCATCGTGTGCGTTTCTCGTCGTGGTTTGTAGCCAGGGGTGACGACAACAGAACGCGAGCCCGCTTGATAATGCTTTCCGACCGAACTGAAGCCGAACACCATCAGCGGAATGAGTGCCGCAGGTATCCATGCTCCCTCAGTGAACTTGGACACGACGACTACGACTGCGATCATGCCGGTGGTCACGGCACCAACCGCGTTGATCGCAATGCCTGCTTTCCAGCCTGCGTCTTTGTGTTTCAGATGGTGGCGCACCATCCCGCTCTGACTCAGGGTGAAGCCCGTGAACACCCCGAATGCGTATAGCGGGATGAGCTTCGAGATGTCACCGTTGAACGCAACGATAAGCACACTTGCGACCACGGCCAGAAACAGAACGCCGTTGGAGTACACCAATCGAGCGCCGCGGTTGAAGAACTGGCGGGGAAGAAACCCGTCTCGGGCAATGATCGATGCCAGTCGAGGAAAGTCAGCGTACGCCGTGTTGGCGGCCAGAATCAGGATCGAGAACGTTGCGATCATCATCGCCCAGAAGGGAACGCCCTTTCCGCCATAGATCCACTGTGCCATCAGGCCTAGGCCGTTGCCGTCGTTTTCGCCGCGGAACGGCCTGAGATGCGACGCGAGAATCGACACGCCAAGGAAGCAGCTACCCAAAATCCCACCCATCCACATCAGCGTGGTAGATGCGTTTTTGCTTTCCGGCTTCTCAAAGGCTGGTACCCCGTTGGAGACAGCCTCTACACCTGAGAGGGCGACCGCACCGGACGAGAACGCCCGCAGCAACATGTACAGACTGAGCGTTTTGGCTCCCTTTGAAAGCTCGACTGCTTCCTTGGACAGCAGTTCGTCGGGAATGCGTCCCAAGTCTTGGACAAAGACGCGATAGAGGCCCACCACGATCAGCACGATCAGCATGAAGATGTAGAAATACGTCGGGCCGGCGAAGGCCGCGCCAGACTCCTTCACGCCGCGCAGGTTCATCACCGTCATGACCGCGACACAGAGCAAACAGACGGGTACGGTCCACTTCGAGCCAAACCCCGTGGCCGTCCGAATGGCCAAAACGCCGCCAGCCACGCTGACCGCGACGGTCAAGATGTAGTCGACGAGCAACGACGATCCTGCGACCAACGACGGGATCTTGCCGAGATTTTCTCGGCTCACGATGTAGGCACCACCGCCCGAGGGATAGGCCATGATCGTCTGTCGATACGACAGAACGACGATGGCCATGAGCACACACACGACGATCGCAATCGGGACGATTGGACGGAACGCGGCGAGCCCTACGCCCGCTTGCATCACCACGACCACGAGGATTTCATCGGTGGCATAGGCCGTCGAAGAGATGGCGTCCGACGCGAAAACTGGGAGCGCGATCAGTTTGCGAAGTCTTTGGTGCCCCTCATCCGCCGAGGAAATCGGCCTGCCAACCAGAACTCGCTTTATTGACGCCACAGCTAACCACTGCACTTTCGAACCCAACGATCGCGGGAGCGAGTTGACATCTTAAGCCCGGAGCCGACGAAGTCAATGATGATCTTGGGCACACGCGCAATCTGTACCACAGTGATCCACGATGCGATCGAACTCAGTTGACGCTTCGATCTTTCCCCTCCCAAAACGGTGACCGGAGGTCGCGTTTCAGGATTTTTCCCGCGCCGGACTTCGGGAGCGCTTCGGCTCGAATGTTGATCGACCGCGGCACTTTGTATCCACCGATGAGACTCTTGCAGTGTGCGATGAGCTCGTCGGAGGTGAGCCGCGCCCCTGGTTTCAATACAACCTCCGCGTGAACCGCCTCGCCCCATGCTGGATGGGGCACGCCGAACACCGCTGCCTCCAACACCGCAGGGTGGGCGTAGATCGCGTTTTCAACCTCAGTGGTGTAGATGTTCTCGCCACCCGAAATAATCATGTCCTTCGCCCGGTCAACGATGTAGAGATAGCCATGGTCGTCCGCGTAGGCAACGTCGCCCGACCGATACCAGCCACCGGGAACGAGGGCCTTGGCGGTCTCTTCGGGCCGTTTGAGGTAACCGAGCATGATGTTTGGTCCGCGCACGTATATTTCTCCGGGCTCCCCAACATCGGCGAGCGAGCCATCTTCTCGACGAACTTCACACTCGACGCCGGGAACTGGCGCGCCTGCCGATTTCAGACGTTCTGTGTAGCCGGGCTTGCCAGCCAGCGCCATCACGTGATCTTCTGCCGTACAAACAGTTACGAGTGGTGAACCTTCTGTCATCCCGTACAGCTGCATGAACCCACAGGGAAGCCTCTCGATAGCTCTGCGCTGCAGTTCCGCGGGCATCGGCGATGCGCCGTAGCCAAGCAGGCGCCATGAGCTGAGATCGCGTGATTCCACGCCGGGCATGTTCACGAGTGAGTTGATCATCGTCGGGACGATCAGGGCGATCGTCATTCGCTCCGTTGCGACGATGTCGCAAAACTTTGCCGGATCCCATGCGTTGAGAACGAGATGTCGCCCGCCTACCCACGTGACCGCAAACGTCGATGCAGAGTCGGCAGCATGGAACATCGGTGCGGCGTGAAGGTACGAATCGGAGGAAACATATGCGTACGCATATTGCATGTGTTTCGCGTTGGCCAGCAGATTCGCATGGGTCTGCAAAACACCCTTCGGCAATCCAGTCGTGCCGCCGGTGTAGGAGATCGCGGCCACTGTGTGGTCATCCACCCGGTCCACGATCTCGTCGGATACTGGCGCCGACTCGGTCAGCGAGTCAAACGACAGAAACCCTTCCGGCGTCGGGCCCTCACCGGCATAGACAAGGTGCAGAATCGATTCGCACGAGCTTGCGAGGGTCCGCGCCAGCTCGACATGTGCGTCGTCGACAATCAACACTTTCGCTTCTGAGTCGTTGACAATGAACACCAACTCGGCGGGAGCGAGCCGGTAGTTGAGGTCGTTCAAGATCAAGCCACCGGCTGGAATCCCGAGCCAGCACGTGAGGTGACGCCACGAGTTCAGTGCCGCAAGAGCGACTACGTCGCCATCACTCAACCCGAGGGCACGAAGACCTCCGGCCAGGCCGACAACCTTCGGCCCCCATTCGCCGTACGTCATCCGTACAGCACCGTCGACGAGCGCCTCGCTGTCGTGATGCACCTTCATTGCACGGCGAAACGGCCACGCTAACGTCCCCTGTCCACTTGCCATCTCTTACTCCACTCTGTCCTTCTCGGTAGCTTCGATCCACGAGCCCTACGAAAGCTACAAGATGAGTCCACGGGTGAGAAAGATCAGGCCGAGTCAGATATTGTCCAGGTATGCCCGAAGTCGCCTCTCCGACGGAGCTTTTGAGCTTCGACTGCCCCCGTTGCCAGGCCGCAGTTGAGGAGATCTTCTACGGACCCTGTCGAAATTGTGTGGTGACGCTCCGAGCGGGCCAGCAGCTGAACCGAACCGAACTCGCCGCATCGGAGTACGAGCCAAAGATGAACGTCACGCCCAATGCGGTGGCAACGAAGGAGTAGCGAATGGACATCAGCGGACACACCGCGTGGGCACCGGCGGTGCGTCGGGCCTGGTCAACTGCGCGGGTTCCTTCACAACCTATGACCGAAGGCATGGCCACTGACTATGCCGCCGTTGCGCAGCGTATTCAGCCCCGATCCCTGCGATAGGAGACGAGGAATGAACGCACCAGCCCTCGACATTGACCTCTTGAGTGACGATGCCATCAATGATCCGCACGCTTACTTTCGGTCGATTCGCGAGACGGCTCCGATCGCCTGGAGCGAGCGTCATCGTTCATGGATCATCACCGGTCACCCGGAACTCGATGCTGCGTTTCGCAACACAGGGTTCAGTACCGAACGAATGGCCGCGTTCAAGTCTCGCCTCGCTGGTCCCCGGGCAAAAGGCCGTTGCGCTGCTCGACGGCTGGATGCTGTTTCATGAACCGCCGGAGCACGCCCGTTTGCGTGCGCCCCTGTCTCGGGCGTTCACCGTCCGCACGGCCCGCTCGCTCGAAGGTGCCGTCCGGGAGATCTGCGACGAACTTCTGGAAGCCATTTCCACCCGTCCCAGCGACACGCCGTTCGATTTGGTGTCCTCGTTCGCCCATCAACTTCCCGCTCGAGTGATTGCAAAGCTGTTCGGCGTCCCCGCGCACCTTGAAACGTGGCTCGCCGAATGGTCCGCTCGATTCGGCGTGGTGGTGTTCGGAGCAACACGCCGACCCGACTACGAAGCGGTCGCCCGGGCATCCGGTTCGGAGTTCGCCGAAATCATGGGCAGTCTTCTTGACGAACGCCGATCCAACCCCACCGACGATTTGATAAGCGCGCTTCTCGCTACCGAAAACCAACCCGACGGGCTGAGCGCCGAAGAGATCCTGGGCGCATGCTCAATCGTCTTGTTCGCCGGCCACGACACCACATCGTCGTTCATCGGCTCGGCCACGCTCGCCCTGCTGGACCACCCAGATCAGGCCGAACTTCTTCGCAGTGGCGACCTAAGCGGCAGCGAACTCGACGTCGCGATCGAGGAGTTGATGCGGTTTGAAGCGCCGGCCAAGGCCATGATGCGCCAAGTCGCCAACGACCACACGTTCGAAGGACTGGAGATGCATGCCGGCGAGGGAGTGTTCCTCACGATTCTGGCCGCCAACCGCGACCGGCGGGTGTTCAACGATCCAGATCGCCTCGATCTGCGCCGGGCGCAGAATCCGCACCTCACATTCGGTCACGGCCACCACTTCTGCCTTGGCGCATCGATCGCGCGCCTCGAAGCACGCGTTGCGCTGCCTGCGCTGCTCCGGAAGTTTGCGAACCTGGCGACTGTTGAACCTGCAGTCTGGAAACCCAACATCTCCGATCGGTCCGCGCAACAGATCCTGCTGTCGCGGTAACGCCGGAACGCCTCGACGAACCTCTGCGTGCGTCAGTAGACGCCGCACATACCGTCGATCGAGATCTCCTCGATCAACAGCTCTTCGTCGTCGATCTCCACAGCAGCCACCGTGTCGTTGTTCTCGGTTGGCTTGATCTCGGTGTTACCCATCAGAGGACTCCTGATTCGGTGCAGATTCGGTGATGAATCGCTGGTGAGGTTGTCCTACGGTGGACAACGATGACTGGAACCGAGCATAGCGAGGCCAACGCGTCTACTGCGACCACCGCCGGGTCTACCGCCTCGGCCACACTCCCCCCGTCGTTTCGGATCATCTTGACCGGTGGTACCGAACGACACTTGGGTGTCGACGGGGAATTGGTGCTCCTAGGTGGTGATCCGCTTCGCCTTCTTCGTCTGAGTCCGACAAGTTCTGCGGTCCTTGGCGCACTCGCCTCCGGACAATCCCTTTCGGAGGCGTCGACGGCCTGCCGGGTGTCTCTTCGAGCGGCGACCGGCCTCACCCGCCGACTTCTCGACGCCGGAATTGCCCACCCCCGAATCGATCCCGAACTCGATCCCGAACTCGACCCCGAACTCGACCCCGAACTCGGCGTCACGATTGTGATCCCTGTCAGGGATCGTGTGCGCCCCCTGGAGCGGTTGCTGACGTCGATCCGAAACGACCCCGACACCGCCCGGAGTACCGTAATTGTGGTCGACGACGGTTCGGCGGTCGAAGCACGCGATGCCATTGCCGAACTCGCCGCCCGGCACGTGGCTTCGGTGATCCGTCATGAACCCACCCGTGGCCCGGCCGCGGCCCGTAACGCCGGTGGCGCGACGGCTGACACGGACTACATCGCGTTCATCGACTCCGATTGCGAAGTGACACCGGGTTGGTTGTCGCGGTGCCGGCAACACTTCGCAGACCCGCTAGTCGGTGTCGTTGCCCCTCGCATTCGAGCGATCGAACAGCCATCCAACCACCCTCTGTACGCATATGAGTCCGTGCATTCCCCGCTCGACCTCGGCTCACTACCCGCTCGGGTCGCGCCGATGCATCGAGTTGCCTACGTCCCGGCCGCCGCGCTCGTGGTTCGCCGCGAAGTGTTTGAAGTGCTCGGCGGCTTCGACGAAGCACTCCACGTAGGGGAAGACGTGGACTTCGTATGGCGCGCCAATGCGAACGCCCATACCGTCCGCTACGAACCGTCTGCCCGTGTCGCACACAACCATCGAACCTCATGGAAGGGTTTCGCGAAACGCCGCTTTCAGTACGCGACCAGCACGGCATTGCTCGATGCTCGACACCCCGGGCAGGTTCCTCCGCTCGTGATCTCGCCCTGGTCGATCGGCGCGTGGGTCGCCGTTGCGACACAAACCGTCACCGGATTACTAGGTACACTTGGTATTGTCGTCTTTTCCGCAGCGAAGTTTCCGGCGAAACTTTCGATGTTGCGCGAACCCGGGCCCGTGGCCACACGGTTGGTTTTCCGTGGTCATGTCGGAGCGGGTCGCCAGTTGGCCAGCGCCACGTGGCGTGCATATCTGCCGTTGGCGTTGGTCGCGGGTCTCTTTAGCCGTCGTGCTCGCCGCTGGACGATTGCGTCTGGCCTCACCGCGAACGTTGTCCACTTCCGAGAACGGAAGCCGAACCTAAACGTTGCGTCGTATGTCGGTATTCGCCTCCTTGACGACACGTCCTATTGTGCGGGCTTATGGTGGGGTTGCATGACGACCCGCAACGTAGGTCCGCTGAAGCCGAATATCGTCAACTGGCCAGGACGCCGGTCTGTGACGGAGGATGCCTGACGTGTCTACGACTCCCGCCGCCCCACCGCCAGCTCTTGTCTTCAACCGCAACTTCGAGCCGCCGTACGCAACGCTCGAGGAGATAGCTCCCGGGCTCCGACGCGTTGTGGCCAACAACCCCGGCCCCTATACGTTCCGGGGCACGGCAACCTTCGTCGTCGGGCACGGTGATGTGGCCGTGATCGATCCGGGGCCGAAAGATGAGGTGCATACCCAGGCGATCTTGGATTCGTTGGCGCCGACCGGCGAACGGATCACGCACATATTGATCACCCATACCCATCCCGATCATTCGCCGGGCACGAAGCTTCTCAAGGAGCGAACGGGGGCAACAACCTACGGCTGGGGTGGACATCCGAATGAGCCCGGGACACCGGAGGACGCGTTTGACTACCCCAAACCCGAGCGCGACCGCGCGAACGATGGCGAAGCGGGAAATGCTGACCCGCATGATCCCGAGAAGTCATCGGACGAACATCGTGGCGACACTGACTTTGTACCGGACCACTACCTCTCGACCGGTGACGAGGTCGGCGCCGGTACGTGGCGCACTGAGGCGCTGCACACACCCGGACATATTGCGAACCATCTCTGCTTTGCATTTCCCGATCTCGGCGTCGTGTTCACGGGCGACCACGTCATGGGCTGGTCGACGAGCGTCATTTCTCCACCCGGCGGACACCTCGCCGACTATTTGCGCAGTCTGGAGCTGCTCGCCGAGCGGCCCGAACAAACGTATGTGCCAACCCACGGCGCGCCGATTCTGCTCGGGCCGGACTTCGCGCGGGGACTACTCGCCCATCGACGTTCACGGACCGAACAGGTGCTGGCGCAACTCAAACTGGGCCAGACGTCAATTCCGATGATCGTTGAGGCGCTCTACGTCGGCCTCGATCAGCGTCTCATCGCTGCGGCCGGCCGATCGATCCTTGCGCACATGATTGATCTGATCGAAAAGGGCCACGTCGTTGCGACAAGCAAACCGGGCATGCGGATCGGAACCGCCTCAGCCTTCTCGCTGGCCTAGGCTCGCCGCAGTCCACGGGAGGATGACGCAATATGGAACTCGACGACAACCAGGAACTTGACCTCAGCCAGATCGACGATCAGCGTGGACGCGGAGGCGGCGGCTTCGGCGGTGGCGGCATCGGCATGGGTGGTGGCGGAGGTGGCGGCATGGGACTTCCGATGGGTCGCGCCGGTGGTGGCCTCGGGCTCGTCGTAATCATCGCTATCTTTGCGCTCAAGATGTGCGCGGGAGGTGGAGGCAGCAGCGGCATCGGGATCGATGACGGCAGCGCGAACTTTGGTGGAAACGAAGTGAACGTGGCTTCGGGCGATAACTCCAACCTGGCCGAGTCCTGCAAGGTTGGTACTGATCGGTTGAAGCGCCAAGACTGCCGCGGTGCCGTCTTCGTCAACAGTATTCAGTCGTTCTGGAAGAGCGCCTATCCGCGCTGGACCGACAACGAGTACCAGGTCGTCGAAACGAACTTCTTCTCCGGCCGCGTGCAAACGGCGTGCGGTGCTGCAAGTTCGGCGGTCGGGCCGTTTTATTGTCCGGCGGATTCGCAGGTCTACGTTGATCTCGATTTCTTCAGCGAACTGCAGAGCAAGTTCGGCGCCAAGGGTGGACCGTTTGCGGAGGCCTATGTCCTCGCCCATGAATACGGCCACCACATCCAGAATCTCAACGGGACGTCGGCCAAGGTGCAACGCAATGGCAATGAGTCCGGTCCGCTCTCGGGAGCTGTCCGACTTGAGTTGCAGGCCGATTGCTTCGCCGGCGTGTGGGCTGCCAACGCAACGAGTGGGCCGACGCCGCTCATCAAGAGCCTCAGTCAGAACGATATTCGTGAGGGTCTCGATGCGGCATCAGCGGTCGGCGACGATCGCATCCAGGAAAAGATGCAGGGACGGGTCACACCAGAGTCGTGGACGCATGGATCATCGGAGCAGCGACAGCGCTGGTTCCTCGCAGGTTTCGAGTCAGGCGACCCGCGAAGCTGCGACACGTTCAATACGAACAACCTGTAACACCGGCTTGCGTAGCTTGTGCGGCCAGCATGTCAGGTGGCAATCCGCGGGTTCAGGGATGGCCGCGAAGTGAATCGCTGCCCGCCCTCAACCTGCGCCCATGTGGTAACCGCGGTCGCATCACTGCGAGAATGGCGAAATGACTGACGTTCTTGCTACCCCCGATGCTACCCCCACTGCTACCCCGACTGTGTCCGCCGCTGTGTCCGCCGACGAGGCCAGAGTAGACGCAGCCATCGACGCGCTCCTCGGCTCGCATGACCCGAAGACCACCGACAACGTTGTGTTTCGCGGTGCGCGCTACGACGCTGGACTGGCATGGGTCCACTTCCCCGTTGGATTTGGTGGCCTTGGACTTCGGCCGGAGCTGAACAAGTTGGTGGAACGCCGACTTCGCCAGGCGGGCGCTGCGCCGCAGGACCCCACCACCTTCTTCATTGCGCTGGCCGGTCCCACGATTGTTACGCACGGCAACGACGAACAGCGAGCGCGATTTCTGCGTCCGATGTTCACCGGTGAGGAGAAGTGGTGCCAGTTGTTCTCCGAGCCCGGCGCCGGATCAGACTTTGCCGGTCTCGCCTGCAAGGCAATTCGTGATGGCGACGAGTGGATAGTGAACGGCCAAAAGGTATGGAACACCATGGCCCACCTCGCCGACTGGGGCATGCTCGTAACGCGCACCGACCCCGAAGCACCCAAGCACAAGGGCATGACGTACTTCGCCGTCGACATGCATTCGCCCGGGGTCGAGGTCCGCCCGTTGCGGCAAATCACCGGCGAGGCCGAGTTCAATGAGGTCTACCTGACCGACGCTCGGATCCCCGACGCGAACCGGGTGGGCGCCGTCGGCGAGGGGTGGCGTGCCGCGCTCACGACGCTCATGAACGAGCGCACCGCGATCGGCGGCGGCGAGGGCGGTGCTCCCGCAAGCGGAGGAGCCGCCAGCGAACTAGTCAAGATCTGGAAGGAACTCCCCGCGGACCAGCGTCTCGCTGCGCACCGTGATGAACTCATGAAGCTGTGGGTTCGAGGCGAGGTTGGACGTCTTACCAATAAGCGCGCTTCTGAAATGGCGAAGGTCGGAAATCCCGGGCCCGAGGGTTCCGTCGCCAAGCTTGCATACGCCGAATTGAACAAGGCGATCTTCGAACTCGCCATGAACATCATGGGCATGAACGCCACCATCGGATACGACTTCACGTTCCGTCGGGCGATGGAACTCGATGTCGACGGCGCTCACCGCGGACCGCGTTACGCATTCCTCCGTACTCGTGCCAACTCAATCGAGGGTGGAACGTCGGAGATCATGCGCAACATCTTGGGCGAGCAGGTGCTTGGCCTACCGGGCGAACCCCGCGTCGACAAAGGCCTTGCCTGGTCCAAGGTTCCCCGCAACTAATGGATGGGGTTACGGCCAAATACGAGGCGACCCTGAGGTGACCCCCACCAGTTAAGGGGAGCAATCAGGGCCCAGCCACCTGGCTCGTGACGCGCTTGTCTGGTTCACTGGCACCATGAACCTCAAGAGTGCTGAAGACCAGAAGTCCCCGCTTCTCGCCGTCGTCGCGGCGATCGTCGCGCTACTCGTCGGCGTGTGGATCCTGAAGCGGGTTGTAAGCGCCGTGTTCTGGCTTGTGCAGCTCGGCGTCATTGCCGTCATCGTGGGTACCGTGATCTGGTTCGTGCTTCGCGTTACGAAGCGCAAGGCGTAGCGCGTTCGTATGGCCGACGCCGGTCCGGAGCCGATACACGCCCGACACGATCACGAACCAGTCGCCGCGCGAAAAGCGCTCCCTGACAATCCCGTGCCTGCCTCGAACAGAACCATCGACCCGGTGAGCAAGGTCATGGAAGAGTCCGGCGAGTGGGGAGAGCGTTCTCACTCGAAACCCGCACGTTTCAGACGTACTTGTAACTCAGTCTGGTCAGAGGGCTATAGTCCCACTCAATCGGCCGAATCGCCGACCGAAGCACCCTAAAGGGGAGTTTTTGAATGACTGACGTAGTTGACCAAGTCACTCCGGGAGTCGAGGAGCTGCACCATGTCGTCGTGCGGTTTGCCGGCGACTCCGGTGACGGTATGCAGCTGACCGGCGATCGTTTCACCAGTGTTTCGGCGGCGTTTGGCAATGACCTCTCGACACTCCCGGAGTTTCCGGCGGAGATCCGTGCCCCCGCGGGTACCCTCGCCGGCGTCTCGAGCTTCCAGGTCCGCATCGCCGACCATGCGATCTCCACCCCCGGTGACGCACCCAGCGTCTTGATCGCCATGAACCCCGCGGCGCTGCAGGCCGATCTGCACCACCTCGAAATCGGTGGTCTCGTGATCGTGAACGAGGATAGTTTCGACGAGCGGAGCTTGACGAAAGCTGAATACAAAGCCAATCCGCTCGACGATGGATCTCTCGACGCCTACCGAGTGATACGTGTACCGATGACTTCGATTACCGAGCGGGCAGTAGTGCCGTTGGGCGTAAAGGCACGTGATGCTGAACGGTCGAAGAACTTCTTTGCGTTGGGGATGATCTCTTGGATGTACTCCCGACCGACGGAGGCCACGCTGGAGTGGATTGATCAGCGCTTTGCCAACAATGACCTCGTACGTCTGTCCAACCGCACCGCGTTTCAAGCCGGGTTCAACTTCGGTGAAACCACCGAACTGTTCCATCATCCGTACAACATTGCACCGGCCAAGCTGGAGGCGGGGGAGTACACCAACATCACGGGGAACACCGCTCTCGCCTGGGGCCTCATCGCGGCCGGTCAGCTGGCGAAACTTCCGCTGTTCCTTGGTAGCTATCCCATCACGCCCGCATCGGACATCTTGCATGAGTTGTCCAAGCACAAGAACTTCGGGGTGCGGACCTTTCAGGCCGAGGATGAGATCGCGGCAGCCGGTGCGGCCCTGGGCGCTGCGTTTGCCGGGCACCTCGGCGTGACCAGCACGAGCGGGCCTGGCCTGGCGTTGAAGAGCGAGACAGTTTCTCTGGCGGTAAGCCTCGAATTGCCGATGATTATCGTCGACGTGCAACGCGGTGGCCCATCAACGGGCTTGCCGACCAAGACGGAGGCCGCCGATCTGTTTCTCGCCCTGCACGGGCGACACGGTGAGTCACCCATTCCCATTGTTGCGCCGTATAGTCCCGCGAACTGCTTCGACGCGGCGATCGAGGCGGCTCGCCTTGCGCTGAAGTTTCGCACACCCGTCATCTTGCTCACCGATGGCTACCTGGCAAACGGTGCCCACCCGTGGAAGTTGCCCGATATTGCGTCGCTCCCCGATATCAGCGTGACGTTTGCGACCGAACACAACCACACCAACGATGACGGAACCACGGAGTACTGGCCATTTCTACGCGACCCCGAAACGTTGGCCCGGCCATGGGCGATCCCCGGCACGCCATCAATGATGCATCGCATTGGTGGCATCGAAAAAGAAGATGGGACCGGCAACATCAGCTACGCGCCCGACAACCACGAAGCGATGGTGCGACTACGGGGTGCCAAGGTTGACGGAATTGCCAACGACATACCGTTGGCCACTGTCGAGGGCGACGAGCAGCCCGACGTGATGGTGCTTGGTTGGGGTTCAACCTGGGGGGCCATCAAGGCCTCCGTCGGCGAAGTTCGCGCCCAGGGCCACCGAGTCGGTTGGGTTCATCTGACGCACTTGAATCCGTTCCCGTCGAACCTCGGTGAGCTGTTGCGGTCGGCGCGGCGCGTGGTTGTTCCCGAGATGAATACGGGCCAACTGTGTTCGCTTGTTCGGGCGAAGTATCTTGTCGACGCCCGCTCGATCAGCAAAGTACGCGGTGTCCCTTTCACGTCCGCAGAATTGCAGCGACATCTCATAGGTGCACTTACTGATATCAACTCGCTCTCTCTTTCGAACGGAACCACGCCATGACCAATGTTGCGCTGACGACAAAAAAGGATTGGATGACGGACCAGGAGGTCCGCTGGTGCCCCGGATGCGGCGACTACGGGATCCTGCAGGCTGTTCAGTTCCTGATGCCTGACCTCGGCGTGGCGCCCGAGAACGTGGTGTTCATTTCCGGCATCGGTTGTTCGTCACGGTTCCCGTATTATATGAACACCTACGGGATGCACAGCATCCACGGACGCGCACCGGCGATCGCCACCGGTGTTGCTGTGGCGCGGCCCGATCTTGACGTATGGGTGGTGACCGGAGATGGTGACGCGCTGTCGATCGGTGGCAACCATCTCATTCACGCATTGCGACGGAATGTGAACCTCACGATTCTCATGTTCAACAACCAGATCTACGGTCTCACGAAGGGCCAGTACTCGCCCACGTCGGAGCCCGGGAAGGTCACGAAATCGACTCCGTACGGTTCTGTAGATCATCCCTTCAACCCGTTGGCGTTAGCGATCGGCGCCGAAGCAAGCTTTATTGCCCGCACACATGATCTCGATCGCAAACACATGATCGAGGTGTTTCGTGCTGCGCATGACCATCGTGGGGCATCGTTTGTGGAGATCTACCAGAACTGCAACGTCTTCAACGACGGAGCTTTTGAAGACGTGATCAGTCGCGACCAGCGGTCCAAGATGATGATCAACTTGGTACACGGCGAACCGATTCGGTTCGGGGAGTCCAACGAGCGCGGCGTCGTAATGGGTCCCGACGGTCAACTCCGAATCGTCGAGGTGAGCGATGTCGGCGAGTCAGCGTTGCTGGTGCACGATGCCATGCGCGAAGATCCGTCGCTTGCGTTTGCGCTGTCTCGTTTGTCAGTCGATCGGCACTCGCCCACTCCGTTTGGCATCTTCAGATCTGTCGACCGGCCCGACTACGGAACCCAGGTAACGAACCAACTGCTGCAGGCATCGACCAAGGGAGCAGGAGACCTCTCCGCGTTGCTGCGGTCCGGTGGGACCTGGACCGTGAGTTAGCGACGAAACTTTGGTTCGAGACCCTTGGCTGTGGCGGGCCGTCGAGGCGGTGGCTCAGCCGGCCTCGGTTGCCGTGTCGAGAACATCGGTTGACGCAATAGCCATCCGATCGATTGCGTGATCGATGTACCCGTCGCTCACCTCGTGATGACGCAGGGTTTCGACAAAGATGTCCAGGAATCGGTGGAAGTGCTGTTCGGTGATGCCACGACCGGCGTGCGCTTCGCGTAGCTTCGATGATGCGAAACCGGCCTTTCCCCCGAGTGAGACCGTTACGTACTCGCGCTCCATGGCCATAATGCGCTCAGGCGTAGACCCGGCAAAAAAGGTAGATATCACGGGCTCGGCCATGATCTTGTCGTGGAACGTCGTGACCAGCGTGTCAACGAACCGCTCGCCCCCGAGACGATCGACATCAACCGTCGGCCTGTGAACGAGCGGCGTGTAGCTGTGAGTTCGAGGATCGCGCCCCTCCATGACTCAGAGTGTCGCGCTGTTGCCCCACGAAAGAAACCATTTTCTGGGGCCGGAGCAGAGTTTGCCCCGACTGCAACACGCAAGGGGCTTGCATCGTCGAACCTTGATGAGACCCGGACGCCGGACTGGCGAGGGATTGCATGTGACGGTCGTCATGACGATTGTCTATTGTCGGACAACAGCAATCCTCACCCCCGAGGAACTACCTGATCGGAGAGCAATGAAAACAAGGACCGCGGTCATTAGCAGCATGCCCGACAAAGCAATTGGACCGAACAAATGGGAAATCGTGGAGGTCGACCTCGATGAGCCGCAACAGGGCGAGCTGCTCATAAAGATGATTGCGTCTGGACTGTGTCACTCTGATGATCACCTCTCCACCGGCGACATCCCGGTGGCGACCTACCCCATGGCCGGTGGCCACGAGGGTGCGGGCATTGTTGAAAAGGTCGGCCCGAACACGCCGGGCTGGGAGGTCGGCGATCACGCCGTCATGTCGTTCCTCCCCGGTTGTGGCCGCTGTCGGTGGTGCGCCAATGGACAGCAGAACCTCTGCGACCTGGGCGCAACATTGCTTCTCGGTTCGCGCGCCGACGGGACGTTTCGTATGCACCTCAATGGTGAGCCCGTTGGTCAGATGTGCGGCATTTCGACGTTCTCCGAATACAGCGTCGTCGCCATCGATTCGGCCGTGAAAGTCTCCAAGGACCTACCGCTCGAGAAGGCGTGTCTTGTTGGTTGCGGTGTTGGCACCGGCTTCGGTTCGGCAGAAAAGTCAGCGAACGTACAACCTGGCGACACGGTGATCATCATGGGCATCGGCGGCATCGGGATCAACGCCGTACAGGGCGCCGCCATCAAGGGTGCGGCCAACGTTGTGGCCGTCGATCCCGTCGCGTTCAAGCGTGAGAAGGCGATGGAGCTCGGTGCGACACATGCGTTTGCAACGATCGCCGAGGCTACCGAGTTCGCCATGAGTGTCACCAATGGCCAAGGAGCCGACTCGTGCATCGTGACCATCGGCGTCACGAAGGGAGAGCACGTCGGCGAAGCCTTCAACGCGATCCGTAAAGCAGGTACCGTCGTCGTCACCGGTCTCGGCGACATGATGGAGGTCGGAATTCCGGTTCCGATCAGCATGCTCACGCTCTTCCAAAAGCGAATTCAAGGGTCGCTGTTCGGTGAGTCAAGCCCATCGAAGGACATTCCGCGTCTCCTTGCGATGTATCAGGCCGGAGTGTTGAAGCTCGACGAGTTGGTCACGAACACCTACACCCTCGACACGATCAACGACGGTTACGCCGACATGCACGCAGGCAAGAATCTCCGTGGCGTGATCATCCACCAGCACTAAGCTCACATACATTTTTCCGGAAGGGGCGTTAGTCGCACATTTGGTTGCGCCGACGTCCCTTCAGCGCGTCCCTTCGCCGCGTCCGGGATCTACTGAACTCGTTGAGTCGTCGTCGTGATCAGCGCAATCGTGGACGGGGTCGTGCTTGCGGATCCAGGCACGGTCGTAACCAGCAACGTCGTGGACGGGGCAGAAGGCGGAGCATTCGAGGCGCCAAGAACCGTCGTCGGCGGTGCGGTGGGCGGCGGCACGGTTGTTGGAAATGCCATCGTGGTCGGAGGCGGAACCGTCATAACTTCACCCGGAACCGCTGTTGGTATGGCACCAGCACCCAGTCGCGTGGTGGGGGGCTCGGAAGATACGGGGCTTGGAACCGTCACCGTCACGATTACCGTCACCGTAGGGATGGGCCCGGGGATCGTCGTTGGAATGCTCGGACTCGTTCCCGGCACTTGCACAATGATGACCTGCGGCGCCGCAGTTGTCACCGGACCCGTGCTCTCCGCGGTCAGCGGTTCCGTGGTCACGGCGGTGGCGACCTCTGTTGCCACGACCTCGGTGGACGCCGGCTTCGACGAACGTCCACGAGTGGATATCAGCGCCGCGGTGATAGTGGCTGCACCAATGATGACCGCGCCGATGATTGGCGCCATCTTCGAGAGACTCCACAGCGAGGCCGGAGCGTCGTTTTTCCGCGACCCGCTGAGGCTGCCGGTGGCTGGTCCTCCCGGCATAGATTGTGGATTATCCGGTGGCCCTGCTTGAGGATCGATTTGACCGGGCTGAGGCGCGTCGTAACCCTGATCGTCCGTGCTCACGCCGTTATTTTCTCACTATTCACTCGAGCGGGGTTCGATGCCCACGAAGAAGATCGTCAAGCTGCACCAAGTGGGCGTCGTCGGGCGTGGCCAAGATCGCGTGCAAACCGGCCGCGACGGCGCCCTCGACGTTCTGGGCCAAGTCATCCACGAATACCGCCTCGTGAGGTGCGACGCCGAGAAGTTCCACCGCGTGAAGAAAGATGCGCGACTCAGGCTTGCGCATTCCTACTTCGGATGAATCCACCACTGCATCGAAGGCGTCGAGCAGGTTTGCCTCCTCGAGTTTGCTCCGCCATATGGGTCGCCACTCCATCACGTTGTTGGTGAGCAGACCCACCTTCAGTCCACTCCCTCGCCACTCCCGCACCCGGTCGGCCATCATCGTCCGGAGCGCCAAACCAGCGATCATGTTCCCGCCCATCGCCCGAAACGCCTGCCCCGCCAACTGATGTTTTTTCTCAAGGTAGGAGCAGAAGTCATCAAACAGAACTTCGCCGCGCTCAACTCGATTCCACATTCCCGTCGGGTCAGAGTTATGAACTTCGTGCGACATGAACGACCTGAGAACCGACCGTACATCCGCCGGATCAGGTTCGCTCCGCAACGGATCCGGCTTCTTCGGCATAGAAACCGGTACGGTCATCACACCCGCATAGTCGAGGACAATCGCCCGGATCACCGCGTGATTATTTCTTCGGCGATCGGACAAGCGCTTCCTGGGCCACCGTTGCCACGTGAACACCCACCTCCGAATACACCGATCCCGTGGACACACCGCGAGCATTCGCTAGCCCATGGCCTTGAAGGTCGAATAGCAACCAATGATCGGCGCGCACAGTGCGGTGAAACCAAATGTTGTGATCGAGACTTGCTGTCATCAGCTGGTCCCAGCTGAGGCCCTCCGGATGTGACATGACAACCGAATCGACCGGATTATGGTCCGACAGGTATGCCATGGCGCACGCGTGCAGGACCGGGTCGTCGCCCAGATCTTCATTGATCCGCAACCACATTCTCGACCGCGCCTGCCCTTTCTCCGGCGGTATTTCGCGCACCTCACCCAGACCCGACCACTCCTGGCGCTCCAATGCCTCGGGCCGAGGAGTGTCTGGTTCGAAGGTCGACGACTGCACATCCGCGTCCTCTTCAACGCGTTGAAAGCTGGCGTCAAGGTTAAAGATGGTACCGCCCGATTGACGCGCTACAACCCGTCGCGTCGTGAACGATCGTCCTTCGCGCAGCCGATCGACCTCGTAGAGAATCGGTTCTTTCGGTTGACCACCCAAAACAAAATATGCGTGCAGAGAATGTACGAGGTGTTCCTTGGGGACGGTCGCCGCTGCGGCCGCTAAGGCCTGGGCCACTACCTGTCCACCGAACACTCGCCCCCAGGGGTAGTCCGGCGTCGGGCCGAGGAAGAAGTCTGCGGCGACGCGTTCAAGCGTCATCAGCTCGCGAAAGGTAGTGGGCTCTTTGTTCAACATCGTGGACCTGACTCTAGAAGAACCTTGCTTACGGTTGAGACGAATCGGTTTCGTGACCTGAAGCGATGCGCTGGGCGAGGTCGTGAATCACCATGCGTTGGGAGCCGGCCTCTGGACCGGCCATCGGCCGGTGCGCCGCCACGTGTTCAAGTGCCTGGTGCTCGTCCATTCCCAATCGCATCAGGACGCCAACTGCGGTTGTGCCCGCCCGCCCGATCCCGGCCGCGCAATGCACCACCACCGACTTGTTGTGGCGCAGAAGGTTCGCGATCTCGTCGATCAAAGCGACGAACGTCTCGACGTCTGGCGCGTTCAAATCGTGGATTGGAAACCATTGGGCCTCGGCGGGTTTGCCTACCAGCCATTGCGCGTATGCGGGGTACCGATCCTCCAACTCATGACGTTGCGTCAGGCACACAATCACATCGGCGGGCGTCTCCTCCAGGATCGCCGCATGATCCGGCCCGACCTTGTGCTTCCCGCAGAGCCACAGATGTCCCGGCACGCCTTCGGGGAGCGGTACCTCATGAATCCCCCCATCGATGTTCATCCCGAAGCTCGCCGCTGCCATCGCACTCCTCCATTCTGCAGCACCACGGGCGGGGCCCGGCGACGAACGTCTCGGTGGTACGTAGAAGGCAACGTTGCGGCCAACTAGCTTTTCCCGGATGAGTGATTCGACCTCCCCCCCGACAACCATTTCCAAGTCGACCGAGCATTTCGATCTCGTGATCGTCGGAACGGGGTCGGCAAATTCGATCATTTCGTCGGACTTCGACTCGTGGCGCGTTGCAATCGTTGAGAACGACGTGTTCGGCGGGACCTGCCTGAACCGAGGCTGCATCCCGACCAAGATGTTTGTCCACGCCGCCGATGTCGCCGAAACCGTACGTCACGCTCACGAGCTTGGCGTCGACGCGTCAATCGACGGCATTCGCTGGCGTGATATTCGAGACCGCGTGTTCAACCGTATCGACCCAATCGCCGAGGGTGGCGAGGACTACCGCACGAATCGGTGCCCGAACGTGACCGTCATCAAAGGAACAGGGCGATTTATAGGTGAACGTACTATTGCCGTGACATCTCCGTCCGGCGGGCAACGGACGATCATCGGCGATCAGGTCGTGGTCGCCGTCGGGGCTCGCCCTCACCAGCCCGACACGGACGGACTTCACCGAGTTCCGTATCACACGTCCGACTCGATCATGCGAATCGATGAGGTTCCCAAACACCTGGCGATACTGGGCGGCGGGTTCATCGCCAACGAACTCGCCCACGTGTTTGGATCTTTCGGATCACGCATCACCCTCATTCACCGCAGCGGCGCACTTCTCCGTGAGCAAGAGGCCGAAATCGCCACTCGATTCACCGAACTCGTACGTGCACGTCCAAACTTCGACGTTCGACTGAATACCACTGCGACCAGAGTGCGTCATGACGGGAACTTCGTTCGACTCGATCTCTCCGATGGCTCGATGGTGACGGCCGACGCGCTCCTTGTGGCAACAGGACGCATACCGAACTCCGACACAGTGCACGCATCCGCAGGCGGCATGGAGATTACGGCGGGCGGTCGAATCGTCGTTGATCAGCACCAACACACAACGGCTCCCGGGGTGTGGGCACTTGGCGATGTGTCATCGCCCCACATGCTCAAGCATGTCGCGAACCACGAGGCACGAGTCGTCCAACAAAATCTTCTTGCAACTCGATCGGGTGGCGAAATGCGGTCGGTTAACCACGACTTCGTGCCGGCAGCAGTGTTCACGCGACCACAGCTCGCGGCCGTTGGTCTCACGGAAGCCCAAGCGCGCGCCGCCGGCCACGATGTCATGGTCAAAACCCAGAATTTCGGCGACACCGCCTACGGGTGGGCGATGGAAGACACAAGCAGCATCTGCAAGTTGGTCGCCGATCGCAAGACCCGCTTGTTGCTCGGCGCCCATCTCCTCGGTCCACATTCCTCGATCCTCATTCAGCAGCTGATCCAGGGCATGGCATTCGGCCAGACCGTCGACGAAATGGCCCACAATCAGTACTTCATCCACCCAGCAATGCCCGAGGTCGTCGAAAACGCGCTTCTTGGCCTGGCATAACCCACACACGTTGAACCACTCCAACTCGGCGGTGCCACGCGACCAACCTGGCCTTCTGGGGCGGTCTTTGGGGCCAAAAACGCCGAGTTGGTCGCGAAGCCACGCCGAGTTGGTCGCGAAGCCACCCCGAGTTGGAGTGCGAAGCCACGCCGAGTTGGAGTGCGCACGCACAAGTCAGCACCGGACCCCGTGAGCCAAATGCGATTATCGCCGAACCCCGGCGAAGAGGGCGCGTCACCGTGCTAAGGTTTGCCTCCGCAACACGGGGGCCCGTGGTGCAGCCAGGAGTGCACGCCGGCCTGTCAAGCCGGAGGTCGCGGGTTCAAATCCCGTCGGGCCCGCCATGAAAACCCCGTCCGAACGGATGGGGTTTCTCAGCAGGTATACCGTGACAGGTGTACATCTGGTCAGATAGCTCAGTTGGTAGAGCGCACGCCTGAAAAGCGTGAGGTCGTCGGATCGATCCCGACTCTGACCACCAGAAGTGCAAGCAGAAGTACAAGCAGGCGTACACGCAGAAGTACAAACAGAAGTACCAGCGAAAATGCGATCGGGCAAGCACCTCAGTGTGCGGGGATCAGCACCCGGCCAAACACCTTGCCACCCCGATAGAGGTACAGGGCTATCGATCCGAGGGCAGTCAACACGGCGACGAGCATCGAAATCCGCAGGGCCAACTGCCCGGCACGAGCAGGCACGTATTCCACCAACAGATCCTGATCGCCGCGTGCATCGATGGCCCAACCGTTGCGATAGCCGTCAATCTTCAAATGATCGATCGTTGCATCCTTCGACGCTCCGGTGACCTTCCAGTCCGACGACCAGCTATCGGACAGCGCCAGGACGAACGGAGCGGTCACCCCGGTTACCTGAACCCGGTAACGAGCGGGAGAGATCCGCCGAAACGTCATGGCGGGCGGCGTGCGAGGGGTGATATCTGCACTTACCAATGCGAGGTACTCGTCGATAAAGGGGGAAATCGAAATGTTTCGATACTCCACCGACGAACCCGGAGCAGCACCGTCTGCGTAGAGATACAGACTCAGCCCCTTGCTGTCCGCGTCTGGCGCGTCGAAACTGACCCGCTGCTGCCTCCACGTCGGATCCGAGGTTTCAATTCGTCCCTCCGCGATACAGGACCCCGAAGACCTTTCAAGAAGGCAGTATCGGGCCTTCTCGCCTCGGATTGTCCGATGTTCGAACGAGACGGTGTACGGCAGCGTTGGAAACAATCGGTCGATAGAAGCGCTGCGACACGCCGAGTGTTCACGTGCCATCAATCCGAATCCGTCCCCGATGTTGCGAGTGGCGATACCAACCTGATACATCGTGCTCTCGTCGTCGCGGTTGCAGTCGCCGATCAACCCGAACCGCCCAATCCTCGGCTCGGACGCCGATCGAAACAGGGCGTGTACATTCTGATTTCCGGCCTTCAAGACCAGGGGTTCGGACGGCACCTCGGGTCGCCACAAGTGGAGGGGAGTTCCTTGGCGGACCTCGACAACATTGACTACGTCGTAACGCACCACCGTCTCCGTAGCGTCCCCATTCGCATCGGCATAAAGATAGATATCGGCCCCGGTCACACCCTTCGGCACGGTCCAGACCCGCACGCTCTCGGAACTCCCCGAGCCGACGCCAGCGCGAAGGTCCGCACATTTCTGTAGCCCCTTCATCCACACACAAGTTCGCGGCCGCGTACCGATCGCCGAAGTTGTCGATACCCGAATGTGAAATGTCTTGCCGGGCACAACGGCGTTGATCGGGAATCGGACGCAAGCCGAATGCCTTTTCGCGCGGAGCTCGAGACCGGTTCCAGCAACATTCGTCAGATGCGTGACCGCAAAGCCCAATGAACTCGGAGGCGCGTTGTCGTGGTTGTTGCAGTCGAGCACCTCCGATCGAGATCCAAGGCTTGATACTTCGGAGTTTCCCGAGCTCGCGATCCACGGCGTAACACTCGACGCAGCGTCGGCTCGCACAACGAGCGACTCTGACCAGCGGTCGATGTAGCGACCGTCTGCCATGACGACAACCAGCCCGGGCACGGTGTAGTCGACGGCCGCTAACGGCAACTTCGAGCTTCCATTTATCTTCCAGTCGACCGGACTCTCTGCGAACACCCGATTGTCGCCCACGCGAACCCGCAACGACGGGGCAGATGCGTAACGCCGTGTCACCTTCCAGGTTTCCCCTTTGCCGAAGTCCACCGGCCCCCGATCAGCACCATGACGGACGATGCCTCGGCCAGCAATCAAGGATGGAATCTTGGTAGCCGTACTGAGGGCCACTCCATTCGGAATTGCCGAACGAAGGAGCGCAACTCCCGCCGGCGGAATCTTCCCAACCTGCACGATCCCGCCAAGGACCTCCACCGCTTGCCCGCTTCCTGCGCCGAGTTCAAAGACGTCTGCGACATCGGTCGACATCACCTTCTTGAGGCCGGCCACGTTACGCAACCCAGCGAGGATCGGCCCGGGTCGACGCATATCGATTTTGCGCTTTTTGGAGTTGAAGTCGATGTCTTTGCGAACCACGACATGTGAGACCCCCAACACCTGCAGCAGTGAGTCGGTTCCCTGCCCGTTGTCATTCACGATCGTCTGCTCGACGGTCCGCATGAGCGCCTCAAACGAATCGGAGTCGCCCACGTAGAGCTGCGGGTCAGACTGAATGACTGGTCGTGTAACAAGTCGACGTACCAAATTGTCCGCGCCGTAGTATCCCCATGTCGTTGGAACCTGGTAATAGTCGTCAATCGGAAGTACGAGGGTCTTTCCGCTCAGCGGGCTTTCGTTGATACGACGAGCGACCCGATGCCAGACACCGGGCAGCCTCACTCGATCACTCGTGAATTCGGTCGACTTAACGATCGTCCCTGTCCACATCGGCCAAACACCGACGAGGGGTAACGTAAGTACGACTATGAATAGCGCATGCCCCACTCGGCCAACGCTGTTCGGTACGCAGCCGGCCAGAATTCTTGCGATGAAGCCATCGTCCCATCGGTCGGCGAGTGCATCGATCGTCAGCGCAAACCCGACTACGTACAACACCAGCAGGACAACGCCAATCTTTGCGGCAGGCTCCCGAAAGAGCCAGAAACCGGGAAGGTGGGCATACAGAAACCGGTTCGCGCCTGCAAAGGGTTGATGAACACCCTTCCCAACGAACACTGCAGCCAAAATCAACGCTGCAACCACCGTCGCGGCTTGCCGTCGAACGCGCGGCACCACGACAGGAGCCAAAAGGGCACCGACCGGTAGTACCCAACGCATGACAACCCACGGAAAATGTTCGATGGCCACGGCCCCGCCGTAGTACTCCTGACGCGGCCAGGACCAGTGACCGAACATCGTAAGTACATTTGCCATTGAACTCTGGCGGTGCGTCCACGACCATGCGTCGACATTCGTGACAGCACCGATCGCTGTGGGGTCAGCCTTCCGAATGGCTATGAACGCCGGTACGGCCCACCAGGCCGCAAGTGCAATCGAGAGCGGAAGGGCACGAAGCAGCAATCCACCTGTTCGTGCTGCACCTCGGAATCCAGAACCAGTGAAAAACGGAACAACGAACGGTTCGGCTGCGGCGAGGATGAGTATCAGGGCGAGAAGCGGGGGATTGAGCGAAAGATACGAGCAGGGAAGCATTAGTGCCGAGAGCCGAAGAACTCGAAGCTTCTCGCCACGGGCCGCATCAATGCATAGGGTCGTCATTGCTGCAGCGATTCCGATCGCCACAAACGGAAGCGGATTGGGCTGCGCAATCAACACATAGGGATTGAAGACAATCATCAGGCCGAGCGCGACGGAAAGTTTCGTTCGCACGGTAAAGCGGCTCGCCAACGCTGCACCGGCAGCGGCGGTTCCGCCCCAAATCGTCGAGAAGAGCAGTCTTTGACCGAGTGTTTCGGTTCCACCAATGAAACGCGCGATCTGAACGAACACCACCTCGATGGTTCGGGCGATCTCGTAGGTGGGGCCACCCGCCCCTGTCGTCTGGTGGGTCCACTGCCAGCCAAGTTCGGCTTGCAGTCCGTCTGTCAGCAGTGGCGCGACGTCTCCCGAGGCCACGTACATGCCCGTGCGGAACAACACGAAGAACACAATTGCCGCGGTGACTAGGCCCGCGACCCAACTTGGATGACGGAGCACGAACTCTCGTCGCCGGGTTGCGCCACCGCCGCCTCGTTCGCGACCGCGACCGTTTGCAGCTGGAAGTGATGGTTGTCCACCAAGCAGCGCATTCCCCGTCCGTGCGCGCCAGACAATCGAACTATTGGGTAGGTGGTTGGAGCGCATGACTTCAATCCCCGCGGCCGCGACGGGTTTCACGTCGATCAAGTGCGGCGCCATAGGCACGGGCGGTCGCGTCGGCAGCGTTCGCCCAACTCCACTCCGTCGCAATAGTTTCCCGGGCGCCTGCGGACAGCGAATCCCATGTGGCACGGTCCTTCAACACCTTGCCAATTGCGCACGCCAGCGACGCCGCCGAAGAATCCGCGGCAAGCATGCCGTTGCGGCCATCGGAGATCAGGGGCGTAATGCACGACAACGAGTTCGCAACGACCGGCACGCCTACGGCCATGGCCTCTGCCGCAACCAACGGAGGTGTGATCGTCGCAGGGATCCGAAATGGAAGCGCGACAACATGGCACGAAGCAAGCTCCGCCGACAGATCAGACTTCACCCCAACCGAAAGTTCGATGTGTGACTCCGTCCCATAGGTCGACGTCCACCGCTCGGCCGCCGGCCCCGGTAAGAGCATCAGCCGTAGCTTGATTTTCGGAAAATCTCTCCTAAGGAGACCGACCGCCTCAACAAGTTCTTCGACACCGCGACCCTGCTCGGCACGTCCTGCGAAACCGACGACCGGCGACACCGACCATTGCGCCTGGAGCAGTGAGACGGAGGCGCCGCCCTGAACCATAATCACTGGCCCGTAGCGGTCAAGCGCCGCAGCAACGCGAGGATCCGGCGTGCAAACCACCTCGATTCCTCCGCGCTTCAAAAGCCCTCGTGCCAGCGGAAGACCGGCCAATGCCGACGCAGCGATCCGCCCTGGACGGATCGAGGACCGTCGAGCGTCAAAAAACTGCTGGAATCCCAATTCGGTTCGCGGAACGGGAAGCAGCTGATACACCGTTGCGACGACGGGAACACGTCGCAAGGCCGACGACAACGCTAACGAGCTGGCCAGGATGCCACCGTGAAGGTGGACGACATCGGGTTTGAGCGACCGCAGAACCGAGTCCAGTTGTCCGCTGGCGAGAACTTTCACAGGGTTCCAGTTCCTCAGCTGGTGGTGTCCCGCGAACTCACTCCCCACCGGATTGTCGGCAATCAGATGCGATTCGACCCCTGGCATCAATCCAGCGAGGGACGTCACGGCACGCGACACCCCTTCTTCGGGCCGAAACGGAACCGTTGCAAGATGCGCGACGCGCAAGACACGCTGCGGGTGAGCCGAGGTCGCTGGAGCGGCGTCCACTTCGATGGCGTGAAGTGTCTGGATCACGATGACTTCGGCACGTTGCCGTTCACTGCCCATTTCGAACGTTTGGCGTCGATGACACCCAGTCCGATACCAAGCGCATCAACAGCCTTGAGAACGACGAGCCCGACCGAAACATGTGGTTGCTCCAGGAGCAATCTCGGTTTGGCCACGATGCGAAGCGGGCTGAGACGAGACCTGCGGTCAGAGGGCCGCACCGTGTCAGACACCGCTTGCGACTGTTCCAGGTACGCACCCACCCACTGTCCGTAATACCGCTTCTTTCGAAAGGTTCCGAGGAGGCTTACACGGCCCTCGTCGTGGCGAATGAGTGCATCGCAACGCGAGACGGTCCAGCCCGCGGCAATCACCCGATCAGTGAGATCCCAGTCCTCAGCTGCCGTAAGAGATTCGTTCCATGCACCAGTCTCCCGCAATGCCGAGACACGAAACCCTCGAGCGGCCTCAGTTCGTCGATCGCCAACAGCAATACGCTTCTCGAGAGACCGGCATCTCGCCCAGAAACCCTCGCCGAAGGACTGTTCCGGAACCACCACGGCACCGCACGCCTGGTCGTTGAACGCGGCAAACGTCTGCGCACATACCAATGGTTCGAGAACCATGTCTGAGTCGATAAACAACACAATTTCGTTCGTGGCGAGGCGCATTCCGAAATTGCGTTGAGCACATCGCTCAGGTCCCTTCGTCTCGAAGCGATCGGCAGACGTTCGGCCAATGGCAGCAGTGCCGTCGGTTGATGAATTGTCGACGACGACGATTTCGACGCCAAGTGGCTCACCACGCAAGTCCACCTGAGAACGAACGCTGGCGAGACAGCGTTCGAGCGTTCTGGCGGAGTCTTTGGTCGGGATTACCACCGTAAGAGTCCCATACGGCAGCACCCGATTCAACGGACGCTGAACGACCTTCGAAAATTCGTCAGTCGATTGCAATGCTGTCTTCATGGAACCTCGGATTTTGGGCCAGTGGCGTTCAAGTACCGCTGTTCATCGGCGAGGTTCTGTCCACACTTGAGTTGCCGTGCAGTTTCTTTGTTGCTATCCACCGCGGATCGCTACAGCGTCGCAGGTAGGGTTGGAAATGTGCGTGCGACCCCGGCTCACCAACCGAGCGTCGCGTCCGTGCCTCATCGGGCCCGACGTTGGATCGTCCCTGGGTGGTCGATTCTCCTGGCCACGGTTGTTCTCGGTCCGCTCATCGGTTCGGGTTGGGTCCTGCTGCTCGATTGGGTAGTCGGGCCTCGAAGCGTGTTCTCCGACCGGATTTTGTCCGGCAATTCCCTGCCCGCTGGACCGGTGTTCTTCGGCACTGCTGCCCTGCTCGAAACAGTCATCGGTGGCGCCGTTGGATGGGTTCTCCCGATGGTGCTTCTCGTCGTAGGCGGCATCGGCGCAGCGAACCTCGTCCGCCAAGACGGGTCCGGCGTCTCGACGCTCGCCGCCTGCACTGCATCGACGGCATACATATGGAATCCCTTCGTTCACGAACGTTTGTACTCCGGACAACTGGCCGTACTTGCTGGCTATGCAGCCCTTCCCTATCTCCTGGCATTGTCTCTGCGCGCAGTGATCCAACCGAGTTCGACGGTCGGGTTTCGTGGCAAACTGCGACACTTCGCACCGGGCGCGGTCTGGGCGCTGGCCGCGGCGGCCAGTATCCACTACGCAGTCCTGGGCGGCATCGTCGTTGCGGTTGTTGGGGCAGTCGGGTGGGCGAGTGGCCACGGAGCGCGGCGCGGTGCTCTTCGGTGGACAGTGAGTGTCACCGCGTTTGCCGTGCTTCTCACTGCGGCGTGGCTGCTGCCGGTCATTGACGAAGCCCCACCGACCGGCAATCAGCAAACCATTGCCGCCTTTGCAACACGGGCTGATCCGAATCTCGGTCTTGCCGGCGGGGTTGCCCTCCAAACCGGCTTTTGGCGTCCCTCGCCCGGAGAACCGAACTCGACGCTCGGCTGGTGGTGGCCCTTCGTCGGGGGTTTCCTCGGTGGTGCAGCATTGATCGGTCTCTTCGCACTGGCTCAATCCAACCAGAAGCCCAACCAGAAGCGATGTGCACTTGTGGCTGGCACGCTCGGTCTCATCGGTTGGTTGTTCGGCCAGGGGGGCAACGGCCCCATCGGGCAAATATTTCGCGTACTTACCGACGTCCCGACATTTCGCGTCATGCGTGAGGCAGGAAAATTCGTCGCCCTGCTGTCCCTCGCGTGGGCCGTTGGACTGGCCGGATGCGCCGACCTTGTCGTCCGGTCATTTCGCGCCTTCGACAAATCGGTCGTCCAGCGGACTCTTCGCGTTTTGAGTTGGTTCGTGCTCGTGTTGCCTATCGGCCTTTCGCCGGGATTGGCTTGGGGGGTCGGTGGCCGCCTACGCGCTGCCCACTACCCGCCCGCCTGGTCAGCGATTCAACGCGAACTGAATCGTCATCCCTCGGGCGACCTCATCGTCTTACCGTTTGTTGGATACGTCGATCCCGGGTTTACCGACAATCGTGTCGTGCGCAGCCCGGCCAAGGCGTTCTTCGGCTCTCGAGTTGTGCTCAGCGATGACCCCCAGGTCGCCGGACTTCCGCCGAGTCCGTCGACGCGCACAATTTCCGCAGCACTCAACTCGGATACCCCGGGGAGGCTGCTGGCCGAACTAGGAATCGGTTGGGTCGTTGCCGCTTCGAACCATGCACCGACACCAGATTTCAAACTCGTGATGTCGAAGGACAATTGGGCCCTACTCCGGGTTAAGGCCTTCAGGCCTGAACCCGGAACAAAAGCTTGAATTCACGATCAAGTGTGCGCGAGGCCGTGCCGATACGTTTCTCGAGGTCCAGTTACAGCGTCGTCGAAGGGACAACGCGTACTGGTTGAGTGATATGAAAAAACTGTTGACCACCATGGCATTTACCGGCGCCTTCATCGTCTCTGCGGCCCCGTCCGCATTCGGGCAGGGATACGGTGGTGCTGACGGAACAAAAGTGGCCTCAACTGTGGCTGCGGTGCCGACCGCCCCGAAACTGGAGGAAGTCAATTCCACTCTTCCCCCCCTTCCGGCCCGGGGACGAACGGTCGAGGTGTCCATCGGCGGCTTCGCACCGAACTCGATGGTCGACGTCTTCATTCGTTCGGAACCGGTCTATCTCGGACGCTTCCAATCAGATGCCAACGGTGTCGTGAAGATAGCCGTTACCATTCCCGACGACGTCCCCGCAGGTGATCACAACATTGTGGCCGCCGGAACGGACCCCTCTGGCAATCCGTTCAGCGTCGCCGCAGCCGTGGCGGTGGGACCGACTGCAACCCGCCTTGCCCTCACGGGATCGAACTCCGGGAATCTTGTCGCCCTCGCTGGACTGCTCATCGCCGTTGGATCCGTGGGCACAATTGCCGCCCGTCGACGCATGACGATTGCCGATTCATCATCGGCATCCATCCACTCCTGAGTTCACCGGAGACTTCACCCCACGACACCGCGTTGCGGACCCTATGTATGCTTAGCTACTTCAAGAACGCTCGTTCCGGAGAATCCGAAGCACCCGACGTCGAGATAGTCATCGTTCACGACCTGGCCGGCTTCGAAGACGCTGAGAGGCGGACTTCGGGAACTTCGGTCGTCACTGCGACGTCCAAAACGTCGGCGACGGTATCCGACCGGGCCGGAGGAATCGGCCTCGCTCTTGCGATCGGTGTCTCCTCGGCGCTCAGCTTCGCGGTTCACGCGCTCGCCAGTCGCCAACTTTCGGTCTCCGACTATGGGGCGCTTGCCGCTGTCCTTGCGCTAATGACTTCAGCCGCAGTGCCGGTGGGAGCAGTTCAGACTGCGCTTACCCGGTCGGCTGCGGAAATTCTGGCTGCGGGCCAAAAGCCGAGCGGACGGGCGACCCTTCGGTTCGTCCTCCCGGCTGCCGTAGCTATCGTTATCGCCGTTGGCGCAATGGCTCCGTTCGCGCGATCGTTCATACGTATACAAACCATCACCCCAATTGTGCTTGGTGGCGTATGGATTGCCACCGTCTTGCTTGGCTCGGTAGGCAAAGCCCTGCTCATCGCCGGTTCTCATCATCGGCCTGTGGCGCATTCGGTACTTCATGGCGCGATCCTTCGACTTGCCGCCGCGGCGGTGGTTACGCCGGCATTCGGAGTAAGTGGCGGCATCGCCGCTGCAGTGATCGGCGATGTAGCGTCTACGGTAATCTATGTCTACGTAGCAAAGCGACGTGGACTATTTTCCGCCTCTGGAACTCGCGTTCGCATTGAATGGCCCGACGCCGGCCGAGCGCTCAGCTCGCAACTCTCGCTGTGGCTCTTTGCATCGCTGGCCGTGGTCGTTGGTCGCCGTACCCTCTCTGGATCGGAGAGCGGATCGTTCGCCGCCATGGCCACCGTTGCCGCAGCGTGCCTTGTTTTCCCGCAGACCGTCGCGATGATCGTCTTCCCACGTTTTGTAGCCGACGGATCGCGAGCGATCTTGCTTCGCGCGACTGGACTGGCTGCGTTCGTCGGACTTGTCTGCGCGACGACGATCTCGATTCGACCTGAGTGGCTGTTCTACACGTTCTTCGGTCCGGCCTACCGGCCCGACCAACTCGTCTTGATGATCCTCTGCGCACATTTCGTTGTTCTCGGTTGCCTCGCAGTAGTGACCCAGTATGTCGTTGCTCGACGACAGGGAGGATCCCTCGCCGTGTGGTGCGGTCTCGGGCTTGCCGCCGCGACAACAGCTCGCTTCGGGACCACGCCGCTCACCGTTGCGAACTCACTGATACTGCCCACGATCGCAGCAACAATCTTCGTCTCCTCCCGCGCCATCGTCGCCAAAAGTCACCCTACCGATTCCGGGTCGCCCGTTCGACCCGATAGCCGTCGCGATCAAGTGGCCCGCAACAGTGCAGCTATAAAGCCGACCGCAGGCGATCGACTGTCGTTCCCGGCGACCCGAGCTGTCAGCATCGTCATTCCAACCTATAACGGTGGCGACTCCCTCTTTCGGTGCGTGAAATCAATTCGCGACACCTTCGATCAAACGGGTCTCTCCTACGAGCTCATCGTCATGGTCGATGGATCAACCGACGGCTCCGAACGCGAACTCCACACGCTCGGCGAGAACGTCATCATCGAGCTCGGCCTCACGAACGTTGGAAAGGGCGCCGTCCTTCGCAGGGGATTCGGCGCCGCCCGAGGAGCATTCATCGGATTCATCGATGGCGACGGTGATATCAAACCAGAAGTTCTCGTCGACCTCATCGCCAAACTCCACGAATCAAACGCCTGGATTGCCGTGGCCAGCAAGAACAAGCCCGGAGCGTCAATCAACGTCACGAATCGCCGACGGGTGATGTCGGCCGGCTATCGGATGCTCGTTCACTGGATGTTCGACCTGTACGTGTCAGACACACAGTGCGGCTGCAAGGTGTTTCGCCGCGAGTTCCTCGCCGCAACCATCGACCACGCACGGGAGAACGGGTTCGCACTCGACCTCGAATTGCTGACCATTGGAAGCGCGATGGGTCTGCGAGAGGCGGTCGAGGTTCCGGTAATCCTGGCGCACGACGAAGTGAGCACCGTCTCAACGTCCACCGCGTTTCGGATGCTGTCGGACACCCTTCGAATTCATCGCCGCGTTCCGCAGGCAACCTGGGCACCGCTACGGGTGGCGACGGCCCCGCCTGTCGGTATCGACTTTTCGGCTGCCCTCGCACCGTAATCGGCTGCGCAACCACTGACCACCACCCCTGACCACCCGGAGAACCACCTGTGCGAATCCTCATTTGTAATTGGAAAGACCTGCGCCATCCGCTGGCTGGGGGTGCCGAGGTCTACACCCATGAATGTGCGAAACGCTGGGCCCTAGCTGGTCACGAGGTGACCTTGATCTGTGCGGCCGTTGAGAATGAGCCAGAAGTTGATATGCGCACGGAGTACCGGATTCTTCGGAACGGATCTCGAATCGGAGTGTATTCGGCGGTCGCGAAATACATCCGCGCGAATCATCGCGATTACGACATCATCGTCGACGAGATCAATACCCGTCCGTTCTTCGCACACCGCCATTCGCGGTCGACGCCGGTCGTCGCATTGGCACATCAGGTCGCTCGCGAAGTTTGGTTTCACGAGATGCCTCTACCGATAGCGCTAGCGGGTCGATACATCTTCGAACCGTGGTGGCTACAACGCTACGCACACGTACCAACGTTGACAGTTTCGAAGTCGTCAGCCGATTCCCTGGCAACCTACGGGCTCCGCAACCTCTCCGTCGTGCTCGAGGGCGTCGAACTGCCTCCTTCGGTAAAGCTGCCGATAGCGAAAGCACCTAAACCGACCCTCGCCTTTTGCGGTCGCCTCGTTTCAACAAAACGCCCTGACCACGCAATCGCAGCATTCGCCCGTTCGGCAAAACAGTTGGGCCCAGGAGCCGAACTCCACGTCATCGGAACCGGCCCCCTCGAAGCGAGCCTCCGAGCGAGCGCCCCTGAAGGAGTAGTCATCCATGGGTCGGTAAGCGAGCAGGAGAAGTTCGAAATTATCGGACGCTCGCACGCACTCCTCTGCACTTCGAGTCGAGAGGGCTGGGGGCTCGTTGTCAGTGAAGCCGCAGCCGTAGGTACACCTACGATTGGTTACGATGTCGACGGACTTCGTGACTCCGTGATGGCGGCACATGGCGTCATCGTGGATCCGGAAGTCGATTCGCTCGCCGACGCCATAGCAACTTGGGTTCCGAGGTTTCGGGCAAACCCGCGGCCTCCAATGCCGTACGGCGGTGCAGCGAGTTGGGACGATGTCGCTGCCGGGGTCCTCACCCACCTCGAGGCAGCTACCGGCCTGCAACGACTCGACGCATCGCCGGACATGATCATCGAACTACCTGTCACGCCTCTGATTCCAACTGACACAACGAGCGACAGCGCTTGTACAACGCCCGAATCCATCACATTCGCAACCGCAGGAGCTTCCTCATGAGTTCATTGGCTGCTTTCAGCCCAAAAACCGTCTTGGACGAAGGGGTTGCCGATTGGCCGTCACACTTTGGTGCCATGGGAAGCTCATACGAAACCAGGGCATTCACCGGTTCAGCCCTGGCTGCCCAAGCCGACCACGAACGCACCATCGTCGTTCGTGCCCTTGGACATGGCCACGGCCGGAAGCTGCTCGACATCGGTGCCGGAACCGGTCGATTCACAATTCCGCTGATCGCAGCCGGTTGGAATGTAACCGCATTCGACGGCTCGGACGAGATGTTGGATTGCATTGCCGAACGGGCACCGCAGGCAACACTGGTGCATGGTCGACTTGGAGAACCGCTCCCCTTCGCCACGGAATCGTTTGCTGCCATCGTTGCCATGCGTGTCGTGAAGTATGTACCCGAGACCGCTGACGCACTCAGCGAGATGATCCGGGTCGTCGAGCCGCAGGGCTCCGTTGTGTTCGATGTCGCCAATCGACAGTCCTTCGCACGATTTGGGTACGCCGATTCACCGATGGGTTTTGTCACTCCGAGATCGCTTCGCGAAATCGCGAGCGGGGTCGGCCTCGCTATCGACCGAACACACGACGGATTTCGACTGCCGCACGCAATCGTCGGGCGGCCCAGGTCGGCATTCGCCGGTCAGGCAATTGCTGTCGTCGAACGTGGCCTCGGACGCATCATTGGGCGAGAGCGTGGCGCTCGAAGCATCATCATCGAGGCACATCGCCAGTAGCGACGCCCGATTCGAGTCGCAGCTTCTGAGCCGTACGTGCGACGCGCCACCCGTTCCCGATATCGGTTGCGACGGCGTCTCCATTCGCTACCTGGTACACACGGTCAACCACCGCCAAGCTCGGTGCATATCCGCCACCGGGTCCGAAGTCTCGCAGCCAACGGCGCAGGGCTCGCTTGGCAAGCGGGGTCGGCGCTTCCGCGAGAGCCTTTACACTAGTGGCATCGATTCGACCTGCCAGGTCTTCGAGGAGGTCGACATCCGAAGAAGCCACATCTCCCATCCGAACGAGCAGTGGAACGACGTCGCGATTCGCGACGCTTTCCAAAAGCGGCAAGACTTCCGTACGCATACGAACTCGCTGAAGTGACCGGTCCTCGTTCATCGGGTCGTTGAAAGGCTCGATGCCAACGTCGCCGCAGAAGCGAAGTGTCTCGGCTCGACGCACCGAGCGAATCGGATGAAGCCTGTCGCCGTCGTTTCGCAAAACCGCCAAACCATCCAGGCCGGAGCCACGAACCAAGTTGATGAGCAACGTCTCCGCCACATCATCAGCCGTATGTCCAGTCGCGACTACACGCGGGAGCGCCCCGAAGCGCGCGCTTCGAGCCCGAGCTTCTACATTGGGACCGGCGCTCACATGGACCCGGTGTCCCACGAACGCAACGCGACGTTCGAAGGAAGCCGCAAGCTTTCGTCCGAACTCCTCAACAAACATTGCGTCGGCTTCGGAATCGGGTCGCAGTCCATGGTCCACATGATGAATTTCGATCGTAAGCCCCGAGGCAACGGCGAGCATTGCGAGGACCAAGGAGTCGGCACCGCCGGAGACCGCACACGCCAGAAGACCGCCGTTGTTGCGGGTCGGAAAGGAGACCCGGCCAAGGACCGGTGCAGCCGCTGACATAATCCGGTCAGCATCGAGTTCGGAGGGCAAAAGCACAGGGTCAGCGTAAGGCCACACAAACCAAACCCGAACCGGCAGTATTCACACTCCCGACAGAGCAGGCGGTGCGAGGGTCGAGACTCGAGAAATCCACGAGGCGGGATCTCGAATCTCCTGGAGCTTGGGAAGCGCTTCCGATGACGTCCATGCCCGATCGAGAAACGTTCGGCCCCTTGTTGCTTCTACAGCTTCGATGAACCGCTCGCCTTCTTCGTACTGGCGCATTTTCGCTTCCAGGCCCAATGCGATGCGAACCATGCGAGCGACCCCCTTGACCTCGCTGCGACGGCCGCTCAGCACCGTGGCGAATCGGTGTGCGCTGGGCACCGATGACGTCCCCGCCCGGCTCATTGTCGTATCGCCATGTCCTTCCAGCAAGCTCATCAGTCCAGCGATGCGATCCATTGCAAGGCGCTGCTCGTTCCCGGCCAACAAGCCGACGATGCCAGCGTCGAGTAACGGGTTTTTCCCGTTGCGTACCTCCCCAAGCGCTCGCTTCAACGCCTCGAGAAAACGCGACGGGTCAGGTTCGAGCGATCCCATCGTGGCTTTGATGAGCGTCACGTAGTAGTCGCGCATCCACGGTACCCCGGTGAATTGGGCACGATGTGTGACCTCGTGGAGGGCAAGCCACAGACGAAACTCCCGGGGCGCGAATCCGTAACGTTTTTCGATGGCGAGAACGTTCGGACCAACGTAATACACGACGTCACCGTCCTCGGGGTTGTCGTCGGCGATCATGACGTCGTACTGGCCGAGGACCCGCGAGCTCATCCAGCCAAGGAGGGTGCCGATCTCCAGACCAGCAAAGGCGCCGGCGGGAATGGACAGGGGGCCATGAAGCTCAGCACCCATCCGTTCGAGCAACGGTCGAAGGAGTCGTTGGAACGAACCCAGGTTTACTGCGACCCACTCGCCACGCGACACAACCCTCGCTCGGGCCGGACCTGACAATGACCGAAGCCCCGTCTCCTCCGCCACAAGGTCTTCGGCAAGGGAGGTCAACTCCGCAAAATCAGGCTCCAACGAGTCGTGGTGATAGGACTTCGCGAACTGATTCGAGCCGCCGACGCGGCTCGCCACGCGTTGGGCAAGCGCCCAGTCGATCGGGTCAGCTGGCATTACCACGTACCGAGCAAACGAGCCCTCAGGGCTTTCCGCTACTTCTGCCGCCGCGGCGCTTTATTCGAAAGCACCTTGATGTAATAACCGATTGCAGTTGCAACAAAGGCACCCACGACGCCAAGGACAAGCAGAAAACCGAGCCAGTAAAACCAGGGGGCGGCAGCGAGCAGCATGGGACCGATGTTACTCGCCGTTGATGACGAGTATGCGCTCAGGCAATCTTCTTTCCGCGGGTCCGAGGAACAATCATCGGCTCGTGGGAAGCGCAGTATTTCCCATTGTTGTAAATCGAGAGTCGAGTGCCGCAGGAGGGCTCTCGACACGTTCGGCCTGGACTGAATTTGCGGGAAGGTCGATCACTTCCCGAGAGGGGCTTTGCCCCAACGGCATGCTCTGTCATACCCGATACAACAAACTGAGCGATCGCACAAATTCCCGGTCTACGAAAAAATCCTTCATAAACGTGACTAAGTCAGAGGCGGAGAACTAATCGGCGGGCAAGGTCGGCGGGAACCCATTCGAAGACTCAAGGAGCGAAATCCGAATTCGCTCGATCAGCTGCGGAGGCACTTGCGTTTGCGCTCGATTCGCCACCACGATGCGCAGTTCCGCCTCGAAGTCAAACGCGCTGTAACACGATGGGCACCCGTCCAGGTGGACCTGAATCTTTGCTCGGCGCTGCTCGGTCAGTTCGCCGTCAAGGAAGTGGTAAAGACGGGAGATCATGGTGCTGCAGTCACCGGTCAGCGCCGGGTCTATCGACCCGAAGGGACCATAGGGTTCTGGAGCAGAGCGGGGAAATCCAAAAGGGTTGGTCATGTCGGTGGCACATATCTCCCGGGGGCCGGCTCGACCCTCCATGTTAGAAATCAACCCCGCGTTTGCCGCGGAACCATTTACACCGCAGCGGAATCGGCAGCCGGCTGCAAGGCTGGTTGCAGGTCAGGCTGGAGTCGATGAGCGACGGCATAGTCGTATAACGACTTCTGAAGCGCTTTTCTTCCCCGGTGCAGGCGACTCATCACGGTGCCGATCGGAACGTCAAGGATTTCGGCAATTTCTTTGTAGTGAAAGCCTTCGACATCGGCCATCAGCACCGGAAGGCGAAAGGACTCTGGAAGCGCGTCGATCGCCGCCTTCACGTCCGTGTCCGTGAAGCTGTCCATCACGATGTCTTCTGTGCTGCGACTGATGGCCGCAGCTTCCAGTCCGCCCATTCGACGATAGAGAAATAGGTCCTCTACCTCGTCGAACTCCTGCTGATCCGGCCGACGCTGCTTTGAGCGGTACTGGTTGATGTAGGTGTTCGTGAGAATCCGGAACAGCCACGCCTTGAGGTTTGTGCCTTCCTCAAAGCCCCCGAATCCCCGATACGCCTTGAGAAAGGTCTCCTGGACAAGGTCTTCGGCGTCGGCGGGGTTGTGGGTCATTCGGAGCGCGCCAGAGTAAATCGACGAGAGGTGCTCCATAGCGAGAGATTCGAATGCTGCCTGATCGGCCACGAATGAGACCCTACGCCTTGCGTGTGACACTGTGCGACCGCAAACCCTAGTTCCCTTTCAGGGTTGGGTTGTGTCGTTGGACACACCCACTGAAACAAGCGGCAGTTGGCGTCGCGGGCCGCCATGCGCCGAGCTTCGAATGGGTCCTGTCCGTCATTAGGCACACGGACATTCCACGGTCGCGAAGCAGCGGCCAGACTATCGACTGTATTTCATTGAATCTAGGTGTACGTACTAAGGCGGCGCCCGATTCCCCGGATCAAAGACGTCCCACGGATTTGGCATGCGATCAGCCGTAACGTAGGAGAAGCCCGGTTGAAATCGTTGCAACGCCCGCTCGACCCGCAGACGAAGTGATCGGGGCACCGAATGCACGAGGTGGCAGTCCGTCGGATGGCTGATCCCGTCACGCTCGGTAGAGCGTTCCAGGTAACGGCGTGCCGTCCCTTCGAATGTCACCCAGACCGCAGCGGGAAGCGCCCATCGAAACTCCTGAGGGATTACGCGACCAGGGTTGAAACCAACGTGTCCGTAACCCGTGCCCAGCGTTCGCAGGTTCGAAAGAGCGGCGAGTTCAACGGTAACCTCATCGAAAAAAACTCCTGACGTGCCATACATCGACACGTAACGATCGCCATCGCGCCGACAACTCGCAATCGGCCGCTGACCCCACCACGTTGGCACGTATCCGAGCACGATCGTCCCCGATCGGCGCATCTGGCGGACCAGGGATTGATACCCCGAATGAACGGTTGCCCCGGGACCCGTGTCGGGATTTATGACAACGAGTTCGGGGCGACAAGCCAGAAGTTCCGCCCAGTGTGTCTGCTCCCAGGGACCGAAATATGCAGGAACGGCCAGGTGCACCGAAACACCGTGGCACAACAATGGACGCCGAACGTCCGAAACAAGAATAAACCTTGAGCCCGAGGCCGGATTTGAACCGGCGACCTGCTCATTACGAGTGAGCTGCTCTACCCCTGAGCTACCCGGGCGGGCGAAGGAAGGAGCATATCGGGCCCACTACGCCCCGGCACGCGTATTGCCCCCAAATCGACGGTTTTCGGAGTCCTCTTCAGCGCAGACTTGGCAGCTTAACCAAGAGAGCGCTCAACAGCAGGGTTACGTTGGGGTTACGCACCAACTCATCGACGCAACGTCCGAGGGCGGCGACGGCCTCGATTGCCGACGCCGTTGGTCCCGGGTCCTGGAGGGAGTTTCGGTAGGTCTGCTGAAGAACACCCAGCCCAAAGCGAAGCTCATCGTCACGTAGGCGTTTCACTTCTCGCTTCTGGCGATCGAGGAGCTCCTTTTTCAACCCGGCGCCACCTCGTGCACCCGTCGTTTCGAGCCGCTCTTCGAGGGCAGCCAGTTCTTGGAGATGACGGGCTTCAAGGGGTTCCTTTGCCGCGCCGTCGATCATGGAGAGAGCCTCGGCGACAAGGACAGAGGCACTCGCCCCGGTGCCGTCAACACGACGAGTCACGCTCTCCCAGAACTCAAGCCGGGTCTGGAACTGGGGATCGAGCACAAGGAGGCGTGCTCTGTCCAGTCGACCCCCCGACGCCTTTGCCACCCGCTCGGCGAGGTCGCGCCCGACCCCCGTGCTCGCCACAAGAGACTCCGTGATCGTCGTGAGCGAGAGCGGCGAGAAGCGAACCTCCATACACCGGCTTGCGATCGTGACCAACTCGTTGGTGAGCTGATCGGCAAGCACGACGAACACGGTCGAAGGCGGTGGCTCTTCAATGATCTTCAACAACGTCGGTGCCGCGTTTGCCACGAGGTGAAAATCAACCAGGACAATGACTTTGCGGTTGCCTTCAAGCGGTGAACGCATCGCAAGACGAATGATCTCACGAGCCTGCTCCACCGTAATGGACGCGCCGTCACGCTCGACCTCGACGAGGTCGGGATGTTGGCCGACGATGCTTCGTCCGCAGGTGCTGCAGGTTCCGCAGCCGCCGCGGGGGCACAGGAGCGCAGCCGCAAACGAACGTGCCGCGACTCGCCGTTGCGACCCCGGTGGCCCGACGAACAAGTATGCGTGGATCGGTGAGAGAGCAGCGCCACGAAGGAGATCGACCGCTGCTGGTTGCCCAACGACACCGTCCCACAGTGCATCGACCGATGGTTCTCGTTCGGGGTTCTCGCCAAGCGCAGCGATGGAGTCGTCTCTCTCACTCGGCGGTTCCCAATTCGGGTCGTTCAAGACATCGCCCGGGTCGAGATCCGGATCATCAGCATCGGTGGCGGAGTCGACGTACCCGAGCGCCACGTCGTCCCTTTCGTCGTTAGCGTCGCTGGGCTCCCCGAATTCATCCTCCGACGACGGCTCCGATGGTGCACCCACGGGATTCGATACCACGTTCCCGAAAATGTCGAGCTGACCCTCGCTTACCGCCGGATCGATAACTGGCTCCGGGGTGGCGTCGAAGAGGCTGGCATCGAAGAGCGAATCCACCCCTTCACGATGACACGTGCTTCGGGCGTCGCCGTCACAATTCTGGGAATCGCCCGCCGACGCCATTGCGAACGCGCGCCGCAACATCGCCGATAGAGCCAACCCCGTCGACAACCAACCAGCGTTCTGGTTCGTCGACAGCCTGCTGATCGAATCCCGCCACAACACGCTCGAAGAACTCACGGCCTTCCGATTCCAGGCGGTCGCGTTCTCCCGCCGACGACATTCGTGCCAAGACGACCTCGACCGGGACTCGCAGCAGAACCGTAAGGTCGGGAATCCGACCATTCGTCGCCCAAAGCGAAAGATCGCGCACTTGATCGGGAACGAGACCGCGAGCAAAGCCCTGGTACGCAACCGACGACGCAAGGTAGCGGTCTGTCACCACGTGACGACCCGATGCCAGCGTCGGTTCGATGAGCTCCGCAACATGTTGCGCGCGGTCCGCCGCCATCAGAAGCGCTTCCGTTCGGGCGCTCAGCGACGCTCCTTCGGGAGAGTGATCGAGGAGTAGTGACCGAATCCGTTTTCCTGCCGGGGTATCGCCAGGTTCGCGGGTCAAGAGAGCATCAATCGAGGCAGCGAAACGGGCGGCCTGGGTGGTCTTACCGCTGGCATCGCTGCCCTCGAAGGCAAAAAACAACGCGCGCATAGTAACTTGAGTGCGTGCCGGACAAAGCTCTCCTAGGAGCGCTTTGCAGCCTTTTGTGTAGCTGCCTTTGCCGTTTTTGGTTTTGCGGTGGCTCTCGTTGAAGCCTTCTTCACCGCGCCTCGCTTGATCGTCTTCGCCGGAGCGCTCGCATCCTTGATCCGACGCTCAGCCAGCAACTCATGCACTCGATCTGCATTCATCGTTTCTGGGTCGTCGCCTCGTCGCAAAGACGCATTGGTCATCCCATCTGTTACATACAGGCCGAATCGTCCTTCCTTCATCACGATCGGCTTACCCGAGATCGGATCGTCGCCAAAAGTAGCTAAGGGCGGCTTCGGTGCCGCTGACCGACGACCGTACGTCTTGGGCTGGCGATAGATCTCCATCGCTTCATCAAGGGTGATCGAAAGGAGCTGCTCCTCGCTGGCAATACTTCGGCTGTCGGACCCCTTTTTGAGATAAGGGCCGAACTTGCCATTCGAGGCAAGGACCTCCTCGCCGTTCTCCGGGTCGACGCCGACGGTACGAGGAAGGGTAAGGAGGCGGAGTGCATCTTCGAGGGTGATCGTGTCAACGGCCATCGACTGGAAAAGCGACGCCGTTCGAGGCTTTGGAATTTCGAACTTCTTTCCTCGACCTTTCTTTGCTCCGGGAGCCTTCGGTGTTTCACCGGCGGCATCGAGGGCCGCCAGAGCGGATGCACGTTCGGTCAGCAACTCGATGGATCCAAGCTGAACATAGGGACCGAAGCGTCCCGCCTTCGCGAACACCGGGAGACCAGTATCGGGATCGTCACCGACGACGCGGTCGCCTTTCGGTGCGGCCAACAACTCCAACGCTCGCTCCGCAGTGAGCTCGTCGGGGGCCAGATCTTCGGGGACCGACGCCGTATCCTCGCCGCGCTTCACGTACGGTCCGAACTTACCGGGACGCACAACGATGTCACGGCCCTCGGCGTCGTGGCCCAGCATAATCGTGTTGATTTCTGCCGCGTCGATGTCGCCGAGGCGTTCGGAGACCATGGACTTGAGGCCCGGCAGTCCAGGCGACGTCGGCGCGGGACGCGCCGCAACGGAAGCGCCGTCCGCACCGTCACCGAAATAGAACCGGGTCAACCACGGGAGCGAGCGCGTTTCGCCTTTGGCGATCGAGTCAAGGTCATCTTCCATGCGAGCGGTGAACTCGTAGTCGACCAGGTCGCCAAAGTGCTGTTCCAAGAGACCAATGACCGCAAACGCAGTGAACGACGGAACGAGCGCCGAGCCCTTCTTCCACACATACCCGCGATTTTGAATTGTGCCGATGATCGATGCATACGTGCTCGGTCGGCCGATCGACCGGTCCTCCATCGCCTTCACGAGCGAGGCCTCCGTGTAACGCGGGGGTGGCTGGGTAGTGTGTCCATCTGCGTGCATATCATCGACTCGCAATGCGTCGCCGGCTGAAACCGACGGGAGCCGTACTTCTCGGTCTTCGAGCTCGGCATCGGGATCGTCGGTACCCTCCACATACGCGCGAAGGAATCCGGGGAACGTAATGACTTTGCCTGACGCCGAGAACTCCACGTCTTCGTTTTCAGAGGACACTGCGCCGAGTCGAACCTGGGCGGAAGTTCCGCGGGCGTCGTTCATCTGAGATGCAATAGTACGCATCCATATGAGTTCGTAGAGCTTGTGCTCATCGGAGTTCAACTCCTTCGCAAGCTGCGCCGGCGTGCGGAAGTTCTCGCCTGCGGGGCGAATCGCTTCGTGCGCCTCCTGCGCATTCTTGACCTTTTTGTTATACAGCCGGGGCGCGTCGGGAAGATAGTCACGCCCGTACAATTCGACAACCTGGGCACGTGCCGCGCTGAGTGCGGTATCGGACAGAGCCGTTGAGTCTGTTCGCATATAGGTGATGTAGCCGTTTTCGTACAACCTCTGAGCCACGCTCATCGTGCGTTGCGAGGAAAAGCGCAACTTGCGTCCGGCCTCTTGCTGAAGGGTCGACGTCATGAACGGCGCGTACGGTGACCGCCGATACGGCTTTTCTTCAACGGAGCGAACGGAGAACGGGGCGGCCGCCAGACGCTCCACAAGTGCTCGGGCTCGGCGTTCATCCAGTGCCACCACCTGATCCTTCGACTTCATGAGCCCGTCTTCGCCGAAGTCTTTGCCTGTGGCGAGACGAACCCCATCGAGGGAGATCATCGTGGCGGAGAACGTCTCGGTACCGGTTGTAGCGCCAAAGATGCCCGTAAGATCCCAGTAAGTGGCCGAATGAAAACGCATTCGGGCACGTTCGCGTTCCACGATGAGTCGGGTGGCGACGCTCTGCACCCGTCCCGCCGACAAGCCCGGAAGGACTTTTTTCCAGAGAACGGGCGACACTTCGTAGCCGTACAGACGATCGAGAATGCGACGTGCTTCCTGCGCCTCCACCAGGTTCGTGTCGAGGTCGCGGGACTCGTCAACTGCCCGTCGGATTGCCGATGCTGTGACCTCGTGAAAGACCATTCGCTTCACCGGCACTTTTGGCTTCAACACCTCAAGGAGGTGCCACGCAATCGACTCTCCTTCGCGATCCTCATCCGTTGCGAGGTACAACTCGCTCGCATCTTTCATAAGAGCTTTGAGCTTTGTGATGTGCGCTTTCTTTTCTGCGGCAACCACATAAAGCGGGGTAAATCCGTTGTCGACGTCCACCCCGAGCTTCGCCCACGCCGTCCCTCGGTGAGATTCAGGAACGTCGGCCGCGCTCCGTGGCAAATCCCGAATGTGACCAATGGAGGACTCAACGACAAACTCACCGCCCAAGAAACCGGCAATTGTTTTGGCTTTCGCAGGGGATTCGACGATCACGAGCGGTTTCGCACCGGATCGGTTGGGGGAAGAAGTTGGGGCCACGGTGTTCCACTGTTTCATGAAGCGGTCGGTACTACGGGTGATCAATGCAGATTCATCGGCTAATCCAGAGGAAACTGAAGCAGATTCAGCCCTGAACCATCCCCCAGTTTCGACTCATCGTCAACGAAAATTTGAGTTGGGGCAGAAACTTTTGCCTTTGCGTTGGTCGTTCAGCATATTCACACAAAAACTTTCGAGGTTTTCTGCAGAAATGATTCAACCCTCAGTCCCTTGGCACCGACACATAAGTCACGAACAGTTTTATCTTCGAAAGGATCCATAGTGCGGATCGCAAAGCTCATCGCAGCTTCGACAGTCGTAGCAGCGTCAGTCGGATTTTACGTTTCTCCGGCTTCCGCCCAGGAGGAAGCAAAGATTCGTGTCGGTCACTTCTCGCCCGACGCGCCCGCGGTAGACATCTACGTGGATGGCCGAAAGACCTTCGCACAGGTGCGCTTCCCGCTCATGTCGGCCTACACGCCCGTTGCTGCCGGGAAACACACCGTTGATGTACGCGCCGCGGGGTCGGCTTCAACCGATCCTGCTCTGATTTCAGTGGTAGCCGACCTCGCGGCCGGCAAGCCGTATCTTGTCGCCGCACTCGGTCCCGCTGCTGCACTGCAAGGTGCACTTATCGAGGATGACCTCACGGCGCCGGCCGCCGGCAAAGCGAAGGTGCGCGTCATCCACGCCGCTGTTGGTGGACCCGCTGTCGACGTCGTCGTGGCGGGCAGCACAAAGCTGTTTGAAGGGATCGAGTTCGGAAAGGCTGCGCCCTATTCCGAGGTCGACGCTACGAAATACGACCTTTCGGTTCGTGCCGCGGGGAAGTCGACGCAACTCGTAGGCAAGGTCGTCTCGCTGCAGAGCGGCGGGGTCTATACGATCGTCGCTATCGGTGATGCTGCTGGCACAATTGGCCTGCGCGGCTTCGCGGATTTGGCGCCGAACGGTTCCACCGTCACCACACCGGCCGACCCTACCGCATCCGGCGACAGCACCCCGGCGAGCTCAACGGCCGCAACTGCCTCGAGCACTGCTGCCTCATCGGAAGCTCCGAACCAGACAACCGCTGCCGCTACAGACGCTCCCGCAGAAACAACGACTGCACCAACCGAGACCACAGCTCCCGAGACCACCACTTCGACCGTTGCCGCAGCCGCAACGGAAGTACCAACGAGCGAGGCTGGTCCGGGTGACTCCGACCAGGTCCCAAGCGGTCCCGTCGATTCCGGCTTTGGTGGCATGTCTGACAGCCGGAGCGCCGCATCAGTTCTGGTCCTCGGTGCGATGGTCGGCTCCTTTGCGGTGCTCGGCGCACGTCGCCGACAAAGCGCCCGATAAACGAACGAACATTGGTACCAAGGCCACCGCAGCTGGGTCGCCGAACGAAACTCAAGTCGAGCAACGAGGAAGGCTGTCGAGCCTTCCTCGTTGGCTTTGCAGCATTGGCCCGCGTTGTGAACAAAACGCCGAACGGACCTCGGGTAGATTGCATACGTGCCCAGATACGTCCCAAAGCATCGGCGTTGTTCATACCGCCGAGATCAACGGCGCGTGCTGAGCGGTATGGCCTTTGGTGCGTCTGCGCTTCTCGGACTTTCTGGAACCTACGGGTTTGTTCCTGGTATTCAAGCCGGCGCCGTCAGGATCGCTGCCGTGAAGGCGCCGCCTGTTGGACGCCCGAATTACGCCTCGAACGCCGTGTCGAACGCCGTCTCGAACGCCGTCTCGACAACGCAGGCCTTCGACCTGAAGCCGGCGTTTGTCGAGATCGAACGGGTCTCCGTAACGAGTTCGCTCATACCGCTCGGGCTCCGCAATGACGGGTCATTGCAAGTGCCAACGGTGGCCAGCCAGGCGGGATGGTTCTCCGACGGCGTCGTACCCGGCCAACCTGGCCCGGCCGTCATAGTCGGGCACGTGGACAGTTACCTCGGTGCTGCCGTGTTCGCTCGTCTCAAGGAGATCAAGCCCGACGACCGAGTCCGCGTCGTCATGAACGATGGTTCGACCCTTACGTTCGCGGTGAGCCGAGTCGATCAATACCCGAAGACGTTGTTCCCCACCGATCTCGTGTACGGCAAGACGAACCGACCCGAGCTCAGGCTGGTCACGTGCGCCGGTCAATTCGATCAGGCGGCTCGCTCCTATGAAGACAACATCGTTGTGTATGCGAACTTAGTTTCGACTTAGCTTCTTTCTCCGGCACTTCTTCTCTGTTGATTCGTACGCAAAAATGGGACCCGGTTTGAACCGAGTCCCATTTCCTTTGGATGTCTGGTTTGCAAACCGCGGCCGGGCCGCAGTTGTCTACAGTTCCATGACGCTCTTTTGACGGTTCGTCTTAATGATCGATGCGGCGAGCACGACAAGGGCAATGCCAGCGATCGCAAGACGAGTGCCCGTCTTGTCCTGGGTGCTGATGATCGCAGGGAGTACCAGCAGAGACACCAGGTTCATGACCTTGATCAGCGGGTTCAGCGCAGGACCGGCTGTGTCTTTGAACGGATCACCGACGGTGTCGCCAATGACCGCAGCCTTGTGGGCTTCGGAGCCCTTTCCGCCCTCGTGGCCATCTTCGATGTACTTCTTCGCGTTGTCCCATGCGCCCCCGGCGTTGCTGAGGTAGTTCGCCATGAGTTGGCCGGTAAGGATGACCGCAGCCGAGAAGGCGCCGAGTGCCGCAAAGCCGAGTCCGAAGCCAACGACAAGCGGGGTGAGGACAGCGAGCAAGGCGGGGGTCGTAAGTTCACGTAACGATGCAGTCGTGCAGATATCGATAACGGCGCTGGAATCTGGTTCCTTGGTGCCGGCCATGATCTTGCCGTCCGCGAACTGCTTGCGAACCTCTTGAACAACGACGCCGGCCGTGCGGCTTACGGCGCGCACCGCGAGGGCCGAGAACAAGAACGGCACCGCGCCCCCGATAAGCAGGCCGATAAACACCTTGGGATCGGCCACGTTGATCGGGAGAAGGTCAAACACACCACGGGGCAGCTTCTCGGCGGTCTCGATAGTTTCCTTCAATTCCTCGGGCGAAAGCTTCGACAGCACACCGGCGCCACCCTTCACGGCACCTTCGATGAAGGAGGCGAAGATGGCGACCGCACCTATGACGGCCGAACCAATGGCGAACCCTTTCGTCACGGCCTTGGTGGTGTTCCCGACAGCGTCGAGCGACACCATGATTCGTTCGGCTTCGCCGTGGAATTCACCTGACATTTCGGCGATACCCGCTGCGTTGTCGGAGACCGGACCAAACGTGTCTTCGGAGACGATAACGCCGGTCGTGGCCAACATACCCATGCCGCAGAGGGCGACGAGATAGAAGCTCACCTGAAGGTTTCCGCCACCGAGTGCAAGTGCGGTGCCGATGGCAAGTGCTATTGACAACACAGCGTAAACCGATGACTCCAAGCCAATGGCCGTGCCGGACAGAACGACGGTAGCAGGGCCGGTACGTGCCGACTCGGCGATGTCCTTCACCGGCTTGTAGTGAGTGGCCGTGTAGTACTCGGTAAGTCTGCTTACGACCTGGGCGAGCACGAGACCAATCACGACTGCCAACCAGCAACGAAGACCGATGTTGCTGATAACACCCTTGTCGTTTCCGACGTAGGCCATGGCAACGGCACCGACGCCGACAACCGTAAGTACACCTGCGACCAAGAAGCCACGGTTGATTGGCTTGAGGGCGTCCGTTTCATCGTCTTTTGCCTTCACCGCGAAAATACCGGCGATAGACGCAACGACACCAACGGCGCGAGCGGCGAGCGGGAACACCAGGCCGAGCGCCCACTTCTTCGGATCGTCGGGATAGACGGCCTTGAAGGCGGATACGCCGAGGATGATCGATGCGACGAGCGTTACTTCATAGGACTCGAAAAGGTCTGCTGCCATGCCCGCGCAGTCACCGACGTTGTCGCCGACGTTGTCGGCGATGGTGGCCGGGTTGCGGGGATCATCTTCGGGGATACCAGCCTCAACCTTGCCGACGAGGTCGGCACCGACGTCTGCCGCCTTGGTGAAGATACCGCCGCCCACACGGAGAAACAGCGCGAGGAGCGAGCCGCCGAACCCGAAGCCAACGAGGATCACGGAGCTCGAGTTCTGGAACACCCAGATGATCAGCGTCGCACCGAGCAGGCCGAGGCCCACCGTGAACATACCGGCCACGCCACCTGTCTTGAAGGCCGCGTCGAGCGCCTTCGGCATCGGCCGGTCCTTGCTCAAGGCAGCGGCCGCTGTTCGGACGTTGCCACGGGTGGCCAGCGACATACCGATGTAACCGGTAAGTCCCGACGCCAAACATCCGAGGAGGAACGCAATCGTACGAGCGATTCCGGCCGTTGCGAAGTTCAACGCCTCGGTCCCGTCTGGCCGCTTGATCGCCGATGACGTAAGGAACACGACCAGGGCGAGCGGAATGACGATAAGGCCGATGGTCCGGAACTGACGCTTCAGGTAGGCAATTGCGCCATCGTGAATCGCCTTCGCGATGCTTTGCATTTTGGGCGAGCCGGTGTCCATGGCGAGCACTTGCTTTTGCAGGAAGAAGCCGACGCCGATGGCAAGTAGGGCCGAGAGGCCCGACAGCAACAGGACCAACTTTTCGCCACCACCGAGGGTGAACTCCTGGTACCCCCCTTCGCCTGCGAGGATCGAGCTGATCATGCGGAAATGTCCTTTCGTTTCACACCAGACGGGGCCTTACGGCCCTGTCGTGTTTCTGGGGGTCCTTGCTCGGATTTTGTCTCCGTACTGACTCGCTCGCCGAGCTTTCGAGCGTCTACGGGCTCACGTTCGGGCCGGCCGGGGTTGTCAGTCGACACCAGGTGGCGGGCCTTCACGAAAATTTGACCGGCCAACCGCTCG
>JANOYY010000019.1:0-6041 GCA_031429095.1 Acidimicrobiia bacterium
GGGGTACACGGCTTTGCAGTCAGCTAAACGACGCAACGCCGATCGGTGTTGACGGTGATACGGCACCGGACGCGTTCTCAACGGACACTGCGACCGCCTGAATCCGATTGTCCGCCGTGAAGGCCGACGTCTTCGGAGATCGACCGAGCACTCCAACGCTGACCGGGGTGCCATCGACGATTGTCCACAACTGATAGGTCTTCCCTTCGGGAAGCTCGGCCAACGATTGACTGCGAAAGTACCCGTGACCATCGGCGTCGAGGATCACCTCGCCAAGGTTCGTTTTGTCCGCTGCCTCGAGTGAGAGGCGACGCGCTCCCGATGACTTCGCTGCTCGGTTGGCGAGCGCCGCGATGCTCGGGGTACCCGGCTGCACCACAAAGGCGGTGATAGGGACGAGCACGGCTGCGGCGGCGACCGCTCCGACGAATGCAGTTCGCAGCGATCCACGACGCCTGACTCGCTCCTGGTCGAGCGAAATCACGCGTGGAGCGGGTCCCTGGGTAACGCTCTTGGTGGACTGACCGGGGTCAACCTGTTCATCTGCGCGCATGCCACTTTCGATGCGGCCCCAAAGTCGCAACGGAGGTGCCTCGATCTCGGTGAGTGCGATCATCGACGCCGTCTCCAGCAAGTCGGCCAGCTCATCACCGCACTCGGCGCACGTAGCAAGGTGGGCCTCGACGACCCGAACGTCGTCTTCTTCTAGCGCATGAAGCGCATAGGGGGCGAGCAGACTCTTGATCTCATCGTGGGGCTGGATTGGTTGAAGCGATGTGTTCATGATTGGTCCTGCTCTGACAGCGGATGCATTGCTCCGGGCGGGCGTTGTAGTTCGGCGCGGAGTCGATGCAGTGCCGACCTCATTCGGGTCTTCACCGTCCCTTCGGGCAGCGAAAGTATCCGGGCGACCTCGCGGTAGGTGTTCGCTCCGAAATAGGCGAGATCGAGAACAGTTCGCTCGTGACTCGGCAGCGTGTCGAGCGCAGCGCGAACGGCCTCTGCCTCGTCGAGGGCGATCAACTCGGCGTCGATTTCATCGGCGATGTTGAGGGAAGGATCAAGGGCCACCTTGGACTCTCGTTGCGACCGACTGTTCCTGGAGCGAACGACATCTACACAGCGGCCGTGCGTCTGCGTAAGCAACAGCGTTCGGAGTTTCCCTCGTGCCTCGTCGAAGCTGTTCGGGTTCTTCCAAAGGTTGAGAAATACCTCTTGGGTGACGTCTTCGGCGAGCTCTCGATCGCCCAGCACGCGGTTGGCAAGCGCGAACACTCGACCCCCGTAGCGGTCGTAGAGTGCCGACATAGCGGGTTCATCGCCGCCTCCAACCCGCTGTACCAATTCGACGTCCGTTACTTCAGTCATCAATGCCTCGCTCCGACAAGGGCATTATTGCTGAAAACTCACGGGGCGACCGGTCGCTTCGGTTCATGAGCACCTTTCAACGCCAATCGGGATTCTGCTTGATAGCGCGAGCGATCCGCTGCCACACAACGTCGTCGGAGATCTCGTCGGTGCAACACCGGTCGGCCGATGGTTTCGCGGTCGCGTCGTCGAGGACCTCGCTGGGCGCATGCTGACGCATTCGGGGTTGACGACACTCCCGAAACCAGTGCCATGATCGTGGACGGGGGTTTGTTTGATCCGTTGCCATGACGCTTGTTCGGAGTCGGCCGAAGGGTGGATTGGATTTCCCTTCTACTCGACTCCGGTTTGTGATCGCTTGGGTAGCTGGTGGTGCGTTTTGGCTGCGAACTTCACCAGACTCGATCGGACACGGACGTGCGAAGAAACAAGATCTCTGACCCGACGGGCCGGAACGACGGGTCGGCGAGGACTGCGCGCATCGACCAGACCGTGCCCGGCGAAACCTGCAAGAAGATGGGCTCATCGCCGGGCGCGAGCTGACGCGCCGCCCGGACCAACGACGTACCGATGCCGTGACCGCGGGCCTGCGGGTCTACTTCGAAGGCGGCCTCCATGCGTCCGGCGAGTCCTCGACCCATAACGAGCAACCCGTGTCCCGACTGGTCGTGAAACACTCGGATCGTGGCCGGGTCGCGATAAAGAAGCGCACGTACGACTCGCGGGTGCGAGCGGTCCTCGGTTTCGCGCAGGTTCACGCAGTCTGTAGGGAGTCCCTCGCCGACAGCTGCGAAGACTGCGTCGTAAATGCCGGGCGTCGTTTTGAGCTTGTTTGCAAACGCAGCGAGGAATCGGACGTCGGACAGAGCGAATGGATCGTGGATCGTCCAGTCGGTTACGAACGACGATTCGATGTCGCTGGCGATGACGTGGTGCCCGAAGAACGCCAGCACTGCATCGGTCGGTGACGCGGGCGATGGGAGGTGAGTGGTCGTGAAGTCGGCCGCAGGAAAGTTCCCGCGTGCCGCGCTGTGAAGCAAACTGAGCAGTCGGTTGGTCATTGCTCTATCCCTGGAGCCGACCGGAGGCGATAACGCGAGCGAGAAATTCGCGGGTCTCGGATCGTGATGGCTGCTCGAAGATCTGGCCGGGACGACCCTGTTCCAAGACGGCGCCGTTGCTTAGGAAGCAGACATTGTCCGCGATCTCGCGCGCGAACCCCATCTCGTGGGTGGCCAGAATCATGGTCATACCTGTTTTGCGTACTTCGCGAATGATGTTGAGTACCTCCCCAACAAGCACAGGGTCAAGCGCAGCCGTGACTTCATCCAGGAGCAGAACTTCGGGGCTCATTGCAAGTGCACGTATGATCGCGACACGCTGCTGTTGGCCCCCGGAGAGCTGATCCGGGTATGCATCAGCCTTGTCGGCCAGATCAAAGCGCTGGAGAAGATCCATGGCTGATGTCGTCGCTTCTGCTGCGCCAGCACGCAGCACTTTTGTTGGCGCGTACGTGATGTTTGTCAGGACTGACATATGCGGGAAGAGGTTGTAACTCTGGAACACCATGCCGATGCGTCGGCGGATTGCGTCGACACCCAAACCCGGTTCCGATATGTCGACGCCGTCGAGGAAGATCTGTCCATCGTCGATCGGCTCAAGAAGGTTTATGCAGCGAAGCAGGGTGCTCTTTCCTGAACCCGATGCACCGATCAAGCAAACAACCTGGTCCTCTTCGACGCTGAGCGAGATATCACGCAAGACCTTGCGTGGGCCAAACGCCTTATGCACGTTGCGAATCTCGAGCTTCATGAGATTGCGGTTGCCCCCGTGCGTCGGCGTTCCTTCGCCAAGAGGTGGTCCGTGATCCGCGTGAGCGGGATTGATACGCACAGGAACAGTACTGCTGCGGCTACGAGTGGCGTGAAGTTGAACTCTTTGTTCTGCAAAATGGTGGCTCGACGCAGTGCCTCGACCGGTCCGATGATGCTGATGAGGGCGACATCCTTTTGGAGGCTGACGAAGTCGTTCATGAGCGGTGGGACGACCCTGCGGATCGCCTGCGGCAATACGATGCCCATCATTGTCTGACGCGAGCTGAGACCGAGCGATCGCGCGGCGCCACGTTGGCTCTCATGGACGCCCTCGATGCCGGCTCGAAACACCTCGGCGACGTAGGCGGAATAGCAAAAGACCAACGCAAAGCCACCCCAGACAACTGCCCTGGTGTACCAGGCTCGGTGACTGAACAAACCGGGAACTCCGAATCCGATCAGTGAGATCCACAAGATGACGGGCACGCCCCGCACGACGTCGGTATAAATGGTTGCAAAGAGGCGCAACGGAAAGAGCGCCGGGGAACGAACGCCTCGCGCCATAGCGATCAACAGCCCGAGCGCGACGATGCACGGAGCACAAATCGCAAAGATCTTGAGATTGAGGAGAAACGGTCTCCACAGTTTTGGCAGCGCATTCTTAAAGCTCGACCAGCGGAAGAACGCATCTCGCACCGAATCCCACCCCGGCATCTTGGGAATCAATACGACAATAAGTACAAGCACTATAAGTGTACTTATGGATGCGACGCTGGCACTGCGCCGTTTCTGGCGCTGGTCGTACAAGGCCCGACGTCCCAAAGGGACCGGTGCAGCAGCGCCGGTCCCTTCAGACGACTCGTCGGTGAAAGCGGACAAGTTATGCGGCGATAATCGGCGCGCTTGTGTACTCCGACATCCACTTCTTGGTGATGCTTTCGAGTTCACCGCTCGACTTCAGCGTTGCGAGAGCGATGTTTACGCACTCGGTGAGCTTGCTGCCTTTCGCCAGAAGCAAGCCGAACTGGTCGGTTCCGGTTCCAGCAATCTGACCGAACACCTTGGAGCCCTCAATTTCGACGCCAGTGATGTAGAGCGCAGTCGGGAGGTCGCTCACAACCGCATCGATCTGCTTGGACTCCAGGGCAGCCTTGGCGGCCGCGTTGTCGTTGTAGACAAGGAGATCCGAGGTCGGTTTGATGGTCTCTTCAACGTAGGTGAGGCTCGTTGTGCCCGCCGCCACGCCGATCTTGAGGCCCTTCAGGTCGGCGACCGACTTGGCGTTGGCGGCCACCGAGTCAGCAAGACCAAAGACGGCCTGTGCTGCGGTGTAGTAGCCCTCCGAGAAATCAACGGCTTGCTTGCGTTCGTCGGTGATCGTGAACTGTTGCAGGTTGAAGTCGAAGTCCTTCGGGCCCGGAGCGATCGCCGCATCGAATGGCGTACGGATCCACGAGGTCTTCGTGACGTCGAAGCCGAGTTCACGAGCCACGGCCTGACCGACGGCCGCTTCGAAACCTTCGCCCGAATCGGGCTTGTCGTCGATCACGTACGGCGGAAACGCCGGTTCGCCGGTCGCAATCACGAGTTTGTCGGCGTTGACCGTCTTGCCTTTGGCGCACGACGCAGCCGCACCTGAACCGATGGCGGGAGGATCCCCGGCCTTGGTCCCGGCAGCTTCCGACGCCATCACGTCGGTCGCTGGAGCCTCGGTGGCTGCAGCTTCGGTGGCTATCGCTTCGGTTGCAGCCTCCGTCGCACCTGCTTCGGTGCTTGCGGCGTCGGTGCTGTCAGAGCTGTCGCTGCTGCACGCAGCGAACAGAAGGCTGCCGGCCAGGACAGCGGTGAGGACTCGTCTCATGTGGTAGTTCTCCTTGTGGTGGTTTCGACGAGCCGTCCGACGGATCAACCGTCGTCTGAACGCGTCGTGTTTGGGACGGAATAGTAATTGCGGCGGTTGGTAAGGTGAGTATTCATGGAATCGAAGGGTCGGAGGCCAAAGATCTGCCCGTGTCTCGACCGTGACGGAGTATGCCGACATCGCGAGTCTGTTCGACGCAGCACGGGCGCGGCGATTCTTGCGTTCGCGATCGTCGCCGGGGGTCTTTCCTCCTGTAGCACGCGTGATGCATCCGTGCTCGGTGGTGATCCGGTGACGGTAGCGAGCGGTCAAACCGAATGCGTGCTCTCTGTGACGAAGCACCTTGCCGGAAAGGTCGTGTTCGACGTGACCAATAGCGGTGCCCAGCCTTCCGTGTTCCGGATCTACGCCAACAACGGCGAAACGGTAATCGGTGAGGTGCGCGACATCGCGTCGGGAGAAACGAAGCGGCTGACCCTCACGCTCACGCCGGGTGGGTTCGTCTCGGCCTGTGAACCCAGTGGCAAGGACAGCGGTTTGCGCGGCCCGTTCGAGGTCAGCGGCGAGAACCTCGCCTAGGCCGACGCAGATTCGGTTTCCTACTCCCAGCGTGTGGTGATGATTCGCCCCTCGCGCTCACCTGAACTCGGGGCCAGGTCGCCAACGACGAACGTTCGCTGCAACCAGCGGTCGGTGCCATCGAATCGTGCGGGGAAGGGACTGCGTCCATGGACGGCGCGGTGATTGTCGATGATCAGGAGATCGCCCGCTTCGAGCACGACCGACGTGGCATGGTCGACGATCAGTCCACCCAGCTTCTGAAGGACCCGGTCAGATTCGTGATCCGTACCGATCATCAAATCAGCGTCGAATACCAGCGTCGGCCGCTCGTGGTCCCCCGAAAGGACGGCAAGCGCCGACGTCGGCCCCCGGTCAACTAACGAACGGACAGTTCTGCGCAAAAGCACGGAGTCGCCCGGATCGCTCTTGGAGCCGCC
>JANOYY010000020.1:0-47506 GCA_031429095.1 Acidimicrobiia bacterium
CGCCAACCACGCAGCCAGAGGTGCGTCGTTGGAACGATCACGGCGCACACGCGCAATGGGACCACCGGGATCTCCCGACACGAAATCCGGGGGACCCGCTGCAGGATCGGCCGATGACTGTTCTTCGTCGGGGGACGCTTCGACTGGTGGCCCACCCCAGGCCGATCCAGCTTCGAGGTGTTGTGCGGACGATGCAACGAAGCGAGTTTGGTTCGTGACGAGGGACCAGGCGATGTCTTGCATAAAACGTCCTTTTGGAGATCGGGAGGAGAGGAAAACGACAGCGACGCAACGGGGGTGCGCATGAACGCGCCTGAAGAGGCCCGGGGCCACAGGGACAAGGGAAAACGAAAGGGTGGCGCTAGCGAGGGAGACGCACGACGATGCAGCAGCCCGGCGGCGAATTACTCTGTGCACCTACGTAATCACCGACGCACGCACCTACGCAATCACCTACAACCGGACTTACGGCATCATCGATATGGATCGAGCCACCATGCGCATCCACGATCGTCTTGACGATGGACAGTCCCAGCCCTGCTCCCCCATCGGCCGACGCTCGCGAACGGTCGCCGCGCACGAACCGTTCAAAGACCTGGTCACGGAGATGACGAGGAACTCCCGGCCCCGAATCGATCACGCGCGCTTCAACCGTCGACGGTTCGCCGCGCAACTCGATGCGCACGGGACCCTTCGATGCGGCTGCATAGCGGATGGCGTTGTCGACGAGGTTGGTGAACACCTGGTGCAAACGCTCGGGATCACCGATCATCGCGTAGTCACCGGCCGGGTCGAACTCGACAACGACCGTTGAGCCGGCGCCGCGCATCTCCGCCGACTCAGCAACGCTATGCGCGACCGCCGCAAGATCCACTCGCTGATGCGTCATCGGCACGGCCCCCGACTCGAGAGTCGAGAGGTCGAAGAGTTGGTCGACAAGGCGACCGAGGCGGACCACCTGAGCAAGTACGGGGCGAAGCGACTCCGGATTGGCAGGCTGAACGCCGTCGACCATGTTCTCGAGCACTGCACGAGAAGCAGCAATAGGTGTACGTAGTTCATGCGAAGCGTTGGCGACGAGATCACGACGAAACCGGTCAACGGCCTCGAGTTCGTCGGCCATGGTGTTGAACGATGCGCTCAGGTGGCCAACTTCATCGTTGCTGGTTACCGCAACGCGGTGATCATGACGCCCACTGGCGAACAGCTCTGCCGCAGCGGCGAGGTCGCGGATGCGATACGTAGTTCCTTTCGCGACAATCTGCACCAGGCCAAGTGAGACGGCGGACGCAGCAGCCGCAGCAACAAGCCAGTGAATACCGAGGCCGCGACCGATCGACACCGCACCGACGGCGAACACCACGCCCACCAAGATGATGATGCTGAGCCGAAGTTTGAGCGAAGGTAACCGATCAAGCAACCGACTGATCCTCATCATTTACGCACCAGCGCCGTCGGGTGTTCCAAGGCCGTAGCCGACGCCGTGGACGGTCCTCACAATGGCGGACCCGAGTTTGCGACGAAGCGCTTGAATGTGAGAGTCCACCGTTCGCTCACCGGAAGTGTCCGTATAGCCCCAAATTGCCTGCAGAAGCTGGCCGCGCGTAAACACCTGTTTCGGGTTACGGAGCAGGTGCACGATGATGTCGAACTCGGTCGCCGTGAGGTGCTGGATTTCGCCGGCGACGCTCACCAGTCGAGCGTCGACGTCGACGACGACTGGGCCAAAATGAAGCGCACCTATGGTCGCGGTCGGGGAAGCATCGGCTGTAGCGATATCGCTGACCCTGCGCAGCACTGCCCGCACCCGGGCGACAAGTTCTCGTGGCGAGAACGGCTTGGAGATGTAGTCATCGGCGCCGACCCCGAGGCCGACGAGCACATCAGTTTCGTCGGTGCGCGCCGTCAACATGATCACGGGGACCCGTCGTTCCTTTTGGATCTGGCGACACACCTCATGGCCGTCGAATCCGGGCAGCATCACGTCGAGCACCACAAGGTCGGGTCGCACATCGTGACAGACCTGCACCGCAGTTGGCCCGTCATAGGCCAACACCACGTCGAAGCCTTCGCTCGACAGCCGGGCCGCAACAGCGTCGGCGATGGTGGCCTCATCGTCCACCACCAGCACCTTTCTGCGATTTGTACCCGGGCTTGCGTCGTTCATGGTCATCACCCTATGGATCGGCAGTGGAGACTGATTGATGAAGTTTCGGAGATTTTGTGGAGATCAGCGGGGATGGGTCCCATCGCCATCCCCGTTTCGCCAAACCGCTCCTGTAGAGGGTGACAACGGCACACCAACCATGAAAGGCTGCAGACATGAAGCGTTCTCTCGTACTTGGTGGTGGCGGCATCGTTGGTGTGGCGTGGTTAGTGGGCGTCGTGCAGGGACTCGCTGACAAGGGCATCGACCTCACCGGAGCGGAATCGCCCGATGAGATCATCGGCACCTCCGCCGGCTCGATCGTCGGCGCGCTCGTTGCCCATAAGCGTACGCCGCTCGACCTCAGAGATATGGCCCTCGACGACGTGAACTCCTCGTCAGCCGCCACGGCGATGGGTTCCATCGACATGCTCGCAGTGATCGACATCTTCGGTGCATGGGCCGCGCTGACCAACAATTCAGCCTCCGAGTTGGCGAAGGTCGGTGCACTTGCTCTCACGGCACCGACCATCCCCGAAGACGATTGGCGACCATCGTTCTCGACGGTCGTCGGCACCGAATGGCCGACCCTCTCCTACGGCTGCACGGCCGTGGATGCGCTGACCGGCGAGTACGTCCTTTGGGGGTCTGCCAGCGGCGTGCCACTCGACTTGGCTGTTGCGTCGAGCTGCACGGTCCCCGGCATCTTCCCCGCCGTCTCGATCGGCGGCGCCCGCTATCTCGACGGCGGTTTGCGTTCGGGAACGAATGCCGATCTTTCCAAGGGTTCCGTCGTCTTGGTCCTTGCCCCGATCGGCTCCAACACCGCCGATCCGATGGATACCGGTGCCCGGCTGCAACTCAACCAGGAAGCGCGAATGCTGCGTGCCCGGGGGGTCACGGTCCTCGAGATGCTCCCCGACGACGAAACGAACGCTGCGACGTTGACCTCACCGCTCGGCCGGATGGACACGGCGATGCGTCTTCCTGCCCTCGAGCACGGCGTTCGCCAGGGGCAGGCACTCGCCGCATCACTCGAGGTTTGGTAGCTATGAACTTGCACCGTTCAGCGGTTCATTCGCCGACGTCGTGAAGCTCCACGAGGTGTGATCCAGCTGGTATGTCCACGTATCGAACCGGCGACACCATTACCTGTTTCTTGCCGTCGATCGTTACCGCCCGAAGGGGACGCTTGAGCCGGAGCCGGAAGGCGGCTGGGGAATCTGTCGACACGACGGACCCTCGATCATTGAGGGCCGTTACGCCCGTTGCCCCGCCGGCCAACGCGTATTTGATCCACATGAGGTCGCGCAGACGCGCTGAGGCCGACGCATACAGGGCGAGTCGCGCTCCGGAATGGGCCACCGACGCCACCGAGGTAGCAAGCTCGAACCCGCCCGCCTTCATCATGGAGAAGCCTGTTTGAATGGCCGTGGGCCGATCGACGACGTTGATGTCGAGAACGAGCCGCTCTTTTGGAATATCTGGGTACAGGCGGCCGACGGTGGAGTAGCGGTCAGCGGACTCAACCCACATCGTGAACGGGTCTTCGACCTGAAACTCGAAGTCGAACTCGCTTTCGAGTTTCGCGATGTCAAACGTGTTCGCAGCGATGTTCTGCCCGAGGGAGAGAACGCCGTGAAAGGTTTCCCCGTTCGGCGCATATCGATCGTCGATCGCCGTAATCATCAAAGCCATTGATGGATACGTTTTGCTAAGTACACGTAAGGCTTTTCGGTGGTACTCGATGATCAGTTCTCCGCGATAGTCGTTCCACGCCTCGAATCCCTCGATGTCGCGTTCCCAATAGTGCTCGCTCGACGGATCGACCAACAGCCGAGGGTCGAACCCGCTCTCCTCCTTGAATTCGTTGACCACCACCGAATTGAACGGGGTGTATTCCTCCGGTTTCGTAGGTCCTTCGCCAGCCGCTTCGAAATAGAGCTCGGCGAGGTTGACACCATCAAAGGGTGCGCTGTCGAGCACCATCCTGGTTTCTTCCCAGGCCTTTTCGAAACATCCGGGGACGCTCAGCGCAACGTGTTCACGCCAGAAGATTCGAGCGTCGGCGCCGGTTGCGGTCTTCTCTCTGCACTCAGGGTGTTGCGACCAGAAGCTGAAGTTCACATGCGGCCACTCAAGCCACGCAAGCACCTTTATGTCGAACTCATGCATGACCCGGACAAACTCGCCGTAGTCGTATCCGGTGTTCGTTCGTCGGTCGAACTTCCAGGCCGCAACGTAGACCCGGGCTACACCGGCTGCAGACCAGCGCTTTCCCAACTGTTCGAGGGTCGCACCGGTTTCGAGGTCGGGGTCAAGGTAGAGGTCAATATCTCGCCGCTCGGCATTGGGTTCTACGCCGAACTCTTGATCGAGCAGCTGTCCGAGGTATGGCATCCGCTCGAGGTTGATTCCTTCGTCAAGTCGTACGAACGACCAGAGCACGTTCTTGGATCGGACCAGCGCAGGTGTCGTGTCGTCGATCTCGGCGAGCGTGTCGAATTCGGCGATCGTGGGCCGAGTAATCGGCGCCTCGATGTCGAGGATGACCTCGTTGCCTTCAAAGCTGAACTTCTTCGCCGTGGTGGTCTCGGCCCGGAGTGCGAGGAGCTTTCGAGCGGCGGCCGAGTCACCATCGAGCACGATCGGCAGGCCAGAATCGAGAATGGTTTGGGTGAGCGCGGGAGAACCTTCGTTCGCCGCGCCATTTGTGAGCCATACAAGTGAAGAGAGTTTGATCTGGTCACCTATCTTGTCGGCGCCATCGATTGCTACAACTTTTACCGAGAAGCCGGTGGCCCGTAATGGTTTCGCCAATTCTTCACCGTGTCCCGCAGACACATCGACAAGGAGAATGGGACGGGTCAGCCACAGGCCGCCCGGTGATGTGGTCGACTCCGGCGATGTGGTCGACTCCGGCGACCGAATTGGCGAGGTTGTCGAAGCGTCGAGCGCAAGTCGGTCGGGCGGCAGCGCTGGAGTCGCCGCGGGGTCAACGGCCACTATCTTGAAGGCCACCAGCGAACCAAGAGCGATCGCAGCACATCCAATCGAAATGCGCTGACGCACCCGCAGCGATAGGAATCCACCGAATCTCATGGCGACACCGTCACTTGATGCTCTCCAGACGGTACGTACACTTTGTTTCCTGGTCCCACGCGACTTCCGTCAATCAAGATGTGTCGGGCTTGCTTCGTCAGTCGAAGGGTGAATCCGTGAGCGCTTTGTGTGTAAACGACGCCGCGGCTTTCGGAAATCTTCGCTTCGCTCGCCAATGCGAACTTGACCCATGCGAGGTCATCGGACCGGGCAGCGTCGGTACCAAACAAGGAGACCCTTGCCCCGAGGCGCCCCGCGTCGCTGACCGCGGAAGCGAACTCCAGACCCACTGGCCGCGCTGTCGCCAGTCCCTTTGTGTTGATGCGAGCGAGACCCGAGATTCCGATCGATACTTGATTCTGTTGACCTTTCAGCCCACGAAATCCGGCCATTACATCGGCGGGCCGCACGACTCGGAACGGAAGCGGGTCGCGAACGATCACTTCGAAGTCATAGGTCGATTGAAGTTTGAGAATCGCTCGTGTCGACTGCCCACTGTTCTCTCGCATCAAAGTGGAGCCATCCGTTTTCGTTCGATCATCGATCACGGTGACGGCTACCTTGCGGCCCTTCAATTCGGCGAGTCGAGGAAGAAGTTTGCTGTAGATCCCGAACAGCTTTTCTTCGCGAAAGGCCTGCCATTGGCGAAGAAGTTTCGGATCCACTGTTCCTGCGGTCGCTTCGGTGCTCACAAGGGTCTTGGGATCCCAACCGAACTTGGCGGAGAATTCGCGTCGAACCGTCGGATGAAAAGGGGTGTAGGTCGCTGCATCGCGATGCCCGGAGAACACTGACTCGAAATTCAAGTCAGCCACCATTGTCCCGTCGAAGGCAAACGAGCGAAGCACCTTTTTGGTGCTGTTCCACGCCAGATCGAAGCACTTCGCGTCGGTCAACGCCACGTGTTCGCGCCATCCGACTTTTGCGGCTCGGCCATCGGCGGAACGCTCTCGGCACTCGGGATGGACCTCCCAGAACTTGAAAGCGACATGAGGCCACTCCATCCATGCCCACACTTCAATGTTTCGCCGGCGTGCGTTCCTCACGAGGGATTTGTAGTTGTACTGATCACCGGTTTCCTCGTCGTACTTCCAGGCAGGAACGAAGATGCGGGTCACGCCGGACTCTGCCCATTGGTCGATCGGGAAATCCTTGATGGCACCGTCTTCATTATCAACTTCGACGAAGAGATCGAAGCCCACCCGTTCCGCGCGCGGGGCTATGTTCCATCGGACGGCGAGTTCTTGCCCGAGGAAGGGCAGGCTCTTCAAATCGTCAGGACCTGTCAGCGTCATTGGTGACCACATGACCGACGAGTCGTCGGTCAGGAACAGGGCCGGTGTACCCCGGTCAGTCTCGGCAAGTGTTTGGCCCTTGACCTTCGGGACGAGAGGGCGGACGGTCCCGTTCCATGTGATGTGGACCCCACGCATGACCGCACTGCGGGCGGCTCCGGGGAGCGAGGGGTGACGATTTGGCGGAGCAACGAGTTGAAGGACGGATCGGGCGAGCGGCGTGTCGCCATCGAGAAGGACACGATCGCCGCGTGCACGGAGTCGATCGAAGACATCCAGATCGATGTCGGCGGCAACCCGGCTCGTAATCCACCACGTCGAAGCCTTCGGCTCTGCTTCGATCGATTGCAACACATCTGGGGAGTAGGTCACGACCGCCAAACCCGAATCACGCAACGGGCCAGCAAGCTCCTCGGCATCATCGAAGGACAGGTCAATGATGCGAAGTTCACCGCTGAGCAGCGATTCACCGGCCACAAACTCGTGTGGGGAGAGGCGAGTCTGTGGGTCCCGGACAAGAAGCGGGATCACCGGTACGACCAAGAGCAGTGACAACATGCCCCCAACTGTGCGAAGCGACAGGTCGTTGATTTGTTCCCTGAGAACACCAAATCTTGTTTGGTGTACATATCGTTTCCGTACTCGTCCCGAGGACGTCACAACGTCGGGGGCGATGTCGGGTGCGCCCCTCTTCCTCATACCACCTACATCGGCTACGCGAACTGGTTTCTTGACCGGGCGGGGGTCAAACCGGTCCCGGCATCTCGATACGAACTACTTGATCGGAGGGGCGTCGAAGGCTTCGCCGACGAGGCGAAGGTACCCCGTCACCAAATGATCGATCTCTCGGACGAGCGCCCGCCGTTGGGACAGCGGAACCTGATCTGCCCGAACGAGGAGCGAACGGGACGCCGTCCCGATCACAATCGAGATGAGATGGCTCTTTGCCTGCGGGAAGTCCGGACGACGTATCGCAATAATTTCTTCGATGCGCCGCTCGAGGGCAAGCTGCAAACTGGCTCCTGCCGCCGCCAGGTGGGGGGAGGTGAGGTTTCCGTTGAGGAGCGGGACCGCGGCGGGGTGTTCGCGATAGAAGCGATCGAGGCCCTCAACGATTCTCTCGACGACCTGGTTGCCTTCCAGGGAGAGGGCCATACCAAACAGGTTGGCGTAGAGGTCGTCTATCTGCTCGATGTAGCGCTCGGCCAGGGCGTGCGCAATCGCTTCTTTGTTCGGGAAGAACTCGTAAAGCGACCCAATCGAGGTTTCGGCTTGGCTGGCGATCAGATTTGTGGTCGCCGACTCAAATCCGATTTCGGCGAAAACCTGTTCAGCGGTGTCAAGGATCCGATTGATGCGCTCCTGCGATCGAACCTGGCGCGGACGCCGACGCAGACCCGAGCCCGTCGAAGAGGAACCCGACGAACTCGGTGAGGGTGGTGAAACCGGCTTCGCCTCGTGCTGGACGGAGGCACCACGTAGCTTCGGTTCTCTCGGGTCCTTCGCCTCTTTTGGTGCCTTCGCCATCTCGACCAGCCTCTCACGACCGACGCCACCTGTCACGAAGTCCGCCAAATCATCAACATTGATGATCGGTTCGGAGGAGTAGCACGGCAATCAAAAACTGTGGGAATTCGTTTGGATGCGCAGCCATCGAAAAACTGGCCGACCGCACTCGCTCCTCTCAATTGATCAGTGCCTGGCCGCTACGTGCACTCAATTTCGCCATCGGCACGCTCACCGGTCCTGCGAATCGCTCGTTACTCCATGATCACCTCTTTTCACGCGCTCCAACGGACGGTGCGAAGCGAGACGGGCCACGCGTTTTGCTGGTCGATCTCGATAACTTCAAAGACGTCAACGATGGCTACGCTCACCGGACGGGTCTTGAACCTCAAGGTGATCGGCGAAGGCGCGGACCAAACGCGAAACATTTGGTTGACTTCAGCGATCAGAATCCTATAATCCGAATACTTACTCGGTTTTCTGACACAGCATTTGAGGTTCTTTTATGGCACTCGATCCGAACGTCTACCTCACTGACCGTGAGCGGTTGCGTGGCGACATCAACGATGTCGAATCAATCATGGAGCTGACAAATCGCGACATGACGTCGGAGCTTTCACTGGTCGAGTCGCATTTCGATTCGCTCTTCACGTGGGACTATGCCAAGGGCAAACGCCCACAGCTCAACAAGCTCTATGAGAAGGCGAAGCAAAGCCAATGGGACGCTGAGACCGATCTCGACTGGTCGATCGACGTCGACCCGGAAAAGGTTGCCCAGCAGCTGTCGCAGGCGGCGCCGGAAGCAGCTTGGATCCGCGAGCAGGGTGAGGCTGCTGGCCTTTTCAAGAACTGGACCGAGAAGCAATGGACCGAACTCGGAGTGGAGAGCCAGAACTGGCGGCTGTCGCAGTTCATGCATGGCGAGCAGGGTGCACTGATTTGTACGGCGCGCATAACCGAAACGGTGCCGTGGTACGACGCGAAGCTCTACGCCGCGACCCAGGTGGTCGACGAGGCCCGCCATGTCGAGGTGTTCGCCAAGTACCTGGACACGAAGCTGTCCGGTTACTACCCGATCAATGCGCACCTCGAAGCGCTGCTCAACGACATCATTCGAGACCCGCGTTGGGACATGACATACCTCGGCATGCAGGTCATGGTTGAGGGTCTCGCACTCGCTGCGTTCGGCTTCCTCCACATGATGGTTGAGGAGCCACTTCTCAAGAACCTCCTGCGATATGTGATGTCCGACGAGGCACGCCACGTCGCCTTCGGCGTCTTGTCGCTGAAGGAGTGCTACGAAGGTATGGGCGCGAAGGAAATCCGCGAACGACAGGAGTTTGCCTTCGAGGCCGGAATCCGCATGCGCGATCGCTTCTTGATGCAGGAAGTATGGGAGCGAATGGATGTCGACGTCCGAACCATGGTCGAGATCCAGCTCAACATGCCCAACGAACTCAAGCAGTTCCAGCAGCTTCTCTTCTCCAAGATCGTGCCCAACTGTAAGAAGCTCGGTCTGCTCGACGCCGGCGATGGTTGGTTGCGTAAGAAGTGGACGGAGCTCGGTGTGATCCAGTTCGAGGATTGGGCCAACACCGGCGACGAATATCTAGAACTCGATTTGGTGGCAGCGGATCGCGAAGCCGGCGCACTCGCCAGCTGACGTTTCCGGTGGCGGGCCAACCGCCGTACGCTAGGCCCATGCCACCATCCTCGCTATCGGTTTCGGCCCGCGCCCTTGCTCAGGCTCTTGAGCCTTTCGTCGGGTCGGTCTACTTCTCGCCAGAATGTCATGCCCGCTATAAGACGTTGGGGTTTGCCCCTTCGCAGCGCTCGATGGGAGGCGTTGCCCTCCCGGATGGTCCGGCGTACTTCACAAGCCGCGGCGCACTGCTCGGACACGTACCCGGCGAGGTCGTGGCCGCCGCCTTTGGCGTGTTCAACCCGGAAGCGGTCGTGCCTTCCGTGGCCCACGGATGGACCCTCACCGATGCCGCCACCATTCGGGCGGCGCGGTCGGGAGGTGCGGTCGACCAACTGACACGAATTCTCGGACCGAATCCCGACGGGGTGGAATCGTTGGTCGAACCGCTTCAACGAGCGGTCGACGCGTGTGCCCCTGCTGGCCGGGCGCTTTTCGCGGGCACGGTCTCTGCAACGGTCCCCGCAGACCCGCTGTCCGCAGTGTGGCATCTCGGCGATTGTCTACGCGAGTACCGAGGCGATTCGCACACGGCCGCCTGGATCGCCGCCGGTCTTGATGCCGTGGAGATTGGGTTGCTCACCGAGCTGTGGTGGGGAATTCCTTCGCACACTTACGTTCGCACTCGCGCCTGGTCCGAGGCCCAGGTCGAAGTCGCGTTCGACGGGCTCCGCTCTCGAGGCCTCATCTCAGCGAGCAGCTTCAGCGACGCCGCGTTCACCGACGCCGGGCAGGCCCTCCGGGGGTCCATCGAAACAGCGACTGACCAGCAGATGGCACGCCCAGTCGCCGCATTCGGCGCCGACCTCGAAAGGGTCGTGACGATGCTCGACGGGTGGTCAGCGGCGGTGCGAAATGCTTGCGGGTACCCGGCGAGCGGACCCGAAGATCTCGCCAAACTTGCGGGTCGCGCTTGAGAAAACACTCAAGGTCGTATCGTCCGGTGTCGTTGTTCTCGCGACCATGAAGATCCACGCGATCGCCTTCGACGCTGACGACACCCTCTGGCACAATGAAGATCACTTCGCGGCGACCGAGGACGCCTTCGCCGAGATGATGGCGCCGTGGGCGACCGAAGAGGAAGCACGACAGGCCCTCTTCTCGGTCGAGACCCAGAACCTCGACTTGTTTGGCTACGGCGTCAAGGCCTTCACACTGTCGATGATCGAAGCGGCAATGGAACTCAGCGCCGGATCAATCTCATCTGCGGACTTAGGGATTCTTCTCGAGCGCGGAAAATCGATGCTCGAACGACCCGCCGAGCTTCTTCCGGGGGTGGCCGAAGTGTTGCACGACCTTCATGGGACCCACCACCTCATCCTCATTACAAAGGGCGATCTCCACCATCAGGAGCGAAAGGTCCAGGGGTCGGGGGTTGCTCATTTCTTCAACGCTATCGAGGTCGTGACAGAGAAGAACATGGCAACCTACCGTCGTATCGCCGTAGCGCACCACATCGATCCGACTGAGTTCGTGATGGTCGGGAACTCCATCAAGTCCGACATCCTTCCGGTCGTCGAACTCGGTGGCTTTGGCATTCACATTCCGTACGAGTTCACGTGGGCACACGAAAAGGTGTCTTCCCACGCAACCCCGCAGAACGAGCCTGGTGCGCGAATGTGGGAACTGACGTCAATCAAAGAGGTTCCCGCACTCATTGAGGCGCTGCGCACGTAATCCTGGGCGCAAGAATTGGCGAGCGGCCGGCCCGCGTTTCTTCTGTTGAATCAGTCCAACGGGGGGACACTCTGATACTTGTCGAGCATCGAAGCCATCACGCCACGCAACGCTACGTCGGCTTCATCGGGCGACAACCCGGCCCCTCCGTATACGGCACTCGACTTGGCGGAAGCGTCTTTGTTCTCCAGCGCATAGGCAACTGCATCGGCCAGGTCGTTCGAGAACTCCGCAGCGACGCCGGGCTGCGTCTGAGGCCCTGTAACAGCCATATGCAACGAGTTGGGATTCTGCTGCCCGTTCAGACGCCAGCCTCGCTTTCGCATGAAATCGTTGACGTGGTAGATGTCGAACTCATCGGAGGTGAACGAGAAGCAGTACGTCGGCGAGCCCATCATCCGCAACGAGGAATGAGATCGAACCGCCTCCTGCATGGCGAAAGCTGTTTCAAAAATCTGCTTGGCTTTCGCAAGGTAGCCCGAACGACCGTTTGCGACCATCGAAGCCCAGGTAGCGGCCAGTAAACCGCTGGAGCGAGAGCCGTCCATCCCCGGTGAGCTGTACTTTCCGCCCGACCAGTTGGTCATGAAAAAATACTGACCGTTGCGAAGTGCTCGATCGCGGAACATCAAAATCGACGTGCCCTTAAATCCATAACCGTACTTATGAGTATCCGCAGAAATCGTGGTGACCCCGGGAATTCGGAAATCAAATGGAGCGATGTCGTAACCAAGCATCTCTCCGAATGGAAGAATCAGGCCACCAAGGCAACCGTCGACGTGAAGTCCGATTCCCTTCTCGATCGCCAGATCCGACATTCCTGCGATCGGATCGATCGTCCCGTACCCATAGTTCGACGCGGACCCAATGATTGCGACCGTATTGCTGTCGATCATCGATGCCATCGCGGCGACGTCAACCTGAGTTGTAATCGGATCGATCGGGGCACGACGCATCTCGAGTCCGAACAGGTGACACGCCTTGTCGAAGGCCGGGTGTCCAGTTTCGGGCTTTACGACGTTTGGCGTCCTGTTCCCGTTCGCGTAAGCCTGCTCTCGGTACGCAAGCATGGCGTGGGCGATACTGCCGGTGCCGCCACTGGTTACGAGTCCAACCGGATCGTGACCGCGGGCTGCAGCTTCGGACCCATGCATGATGTCGAGTCCCATGGCAATGATCTCACCCTCGAATCGCGTGGCGCTGGGTGCTATGTCTCGTTGGAGCGCGTTCACATGACCGTACATTGAGAATGCCTTTCCCATGAACGCATAGTGCTCCTTGTCTCCGCAGTAGAATGATCCTGAAGCTTTTCCGGCTTCCCATGAGACGTCTTCGGAGTCGGCCATCTCATGCAACTCGCCGAGGATGGCATCATGATCACGCCCTTCCGACGGCAGGCCTCGCAAGACCGTGTAGCGGTCGGCATAGGGGTACTGAGGCATCTTGGCCATTAGGAGCTCCATTCAGAATTCATTAACGTACGTGTACAGATCATAGGGTAGACAGTCGAGAAACGGGTTCAGACAAGCGTCCGTGCAGGTCACGGAAAACAAGTATGCGTTCGTCGAAAAGAGCAGCATGGGCGCTGGGTTCATATCGTTTGCGAATCGGGACACAAGCTGCCAGATCGTCGATACTCAGGGCTCCGAGCGAGAGGAATCCGAGGAGTCCGGCTCCCCGGGCGTTGGCATGACGGGGACCTTCCACCTGCTCGACCGGACGACCGAGAACATCAGCCATTGTCTGTGACCATTCGGCCGATTGAGCGCCACCCCCCGCGAAACGCACCATTGGGAACGCGACACCGAGCGACGCTTCGACTTCGTCGAGAAGCCAGCGCATCTGCAGCGAGATACCCTCCAATACGGCACGCAACATATGCCCACGAGTGGTCCCCAACGACATTCCCAGGAACGCCCCACGTTGATCCCCGTCAATCTTCGGCGCCATCGAGCCGATCAACCAGGGCAGGAACAAGACGCCTTCGGACCCGACCGGCACACCGGCGAGTGCTCCCGGAAGTCGATCGAACATGTTGGCCGGTGCGGACCCGTCGAGCAAACCGTCGTTCCCCCCGACGATTTCGTGGAGGAACACTTCCAAAACCTTTCCGCCCAAGCCGGCTTCGGCCATCACGTAAAACCGGTCACGAAGCGCGCTTGGCATTGTAACGATGAACTTCTTGATGTCGACAACGCGAGTGGGGTGATGGGCCGTCAGGACACCGGTGGTTCCCATGATGACCGTGCCCCGTCCCGGAGCGAGTGCATCCGTACCGACCGCGGCAGCGATGCTGTCGTTGGCGCCCGCCACGACCACCGTGTTCGGGTGCAGGCCAAGTTCACTTGCCACATCGGCCAAGATTGGGCCGAGCGTCGAGAGCGACGGAACCATCTCGGGAAGTCTTGTAGGATCGACCCCGGCACGGCTGATGAGATCGCTCGACCAGCAGGGGTGGCCGAGGGTTCGGTTATCACTGAGTGAAAGGGGCATCGCCGTGCAGCCGGTGGCGGCGATCCGTCCGCAGAATCGAGCGTTGAGATAGTCCGCTGGTTCAAGGTACGAGTGGGTTCGTTCGTGCATGTCGGGACGCTCATGTTGCACGTAGAGCAGATGACCGAGCGAAGTGCTTGGATACAGTCCGTGCACCTCGGCCCAGTGCGCACGCGTGGCGGACCCACCGTCGACGTCGGAGGCAGTCAGAGCACCGGTATGACGGCTGCCTCGGCCATCGAGCCAAACGAACATCGGACCAACAGGTCTTCCTGCTGCGTCGACGGGAATGATGGACGACCACTGACTGGTCGCACAGACGACCCTCGTGTCGCTCGCAGCGGACGGTCCCGCCTGTCGGAGTGCCGTTCGTGCCGCCGCGAGCACCGCCCGCCAGACCTGTTCGGGGTCCTGTTCCGCCGAGTGCCGGGGGCCGAACGCTGTAGGAACGGGCTCGGTACCCGATCCGAGGATCGAGCCATCGATCGCGACAACGCAAACCTTCGCTGCCGTTGTTCCAAGGTCGATGGCGAGCGCGTGCATCAGAGTCGGCCGACCGGCGACGATGAATCGGGACGATCACTGTCTGTGGGCCTCGACACCGACCACGACTCTTCTACGCCCGGACTGCGGTTCACGAATCTCCTCCCCAACCAGGATGGAACACGCAACCCGTAGACGCAATTTGAAACATGCCCATAACGCAATTGAATCTTTCGGGTGATTGTGTTTAGTGTGACCGGAATCGCCAAACAAGGAGCGTGTTCGATGGTACGAACCTCGACCCATTCGGTTTCGCTGTCGGCCCTTCGCCGATCGGCGATCAGTCTCCTCGCTATCGCTTCGCTAAGTACACTTAGCTTAACCGCGTGTTCGTCGGACAATCCGTCTGATTCCACGAGTGCCGCCGCCGAAGCAACCACATCGTCGGACGAGAGCGTTGTGGCCGACGCTACCGCCGCTGCCGATGTCTCTGCCCCCGTCGACACAGCGGCTGGAGACACAGCGGCTGGCGACACAGAAGCCGCCGCTCCAGCCGCGGGCAACGCACGTGAACTTGTCATCGCCCGCGATATGGACACGAACTCGCTCGATCCGGCACGCGCCTATTGCGACACCTGTCAGATTTTCCTCACCGCGGTGTACGAGACGCTGACAACACTTGACCCCGAGGACCCGAACATCACCCTTCCCCGCCTGGCAACGAAGTGGGAGGCGAACGCAGACAACACGGTGTTCACGTTCACCTTGAATCCCGATGCAAAGTTCGCTGATGGTTCCACCGTGGAAGCCAAAGATGTCAAGTGGTCATGGGAACGCCTGGCCAACGTAAAGGGATCAGCGTCGTACTTGATGAGCGGCATCAAGAGCATCGACACTCCTGACGCGGCGACAGTGGTGGCGACGTTCGCCGCGTCGAACTCCGCGTTCTTGCCGATTGTGTCGGCGGGGTACATGGGCATTGTCAACAGCGATGCGGCCTCCGCCGAGGGCGCGAGCGCCGCCGCCGACGCAGCAACGGCCGACAAGGCAGAGCCATGGTTCCTGAAGAACTCAGCAGGCAGCGGACCATATGCGCTGGAGTCCTACACCCAGGGCGACTCCCTGATCCTCAAGCGCAACGACGCGTACTGGGGAACCACGAAACCGGTATTCCCCAAGGTGACTTTCAAGCAGGTGAAGGATTCGGCGTCACAGTTGCAGCAACTCCAACAGGGCGACGCCGACATCGCCATGCAACTCTCGGTCGACTCGCTCTCCCAGCTTGAGGGCAACGACAAGGTCATGACGACGCTCGTCGATTCGTTCAACTACGTGTACATAGCGCTTAGTCCCGGCGCGGTCGGTGCTGAAGAAATGAAGGACGCGAACGTCCGCAAGGCAATCGGTATGGCGATCGACTACCAAGGCGCAATCGATGCCCTTGTGGCCGGCAAGGGGAAGACCCAGGCATCGCCGATTCCCAACGGCTTCCTCGGCAGCAGGGGTCTGTCACTTCCAGCCTACGACCTCGCAAAGGCGCAGGAGTTTCTCAAAGCTGCGGGCAAGGAGGGGGGGTTCACCCTCGATGCCACCTATCCCAAGGTGAACGTCTACGGGGTTGACTTCGACTTGATGATGCAGAAGATTCAGCAGGATCTGAAGAAGGTCAAGATTGATCTCAAGCTCTCCCCGGTCGAGTTTCCGCAGTGGAGCGAGAAGATGAACAAGCAAGGGATTCCGGTAACCGCTGTCTACTTTGCGCCGGATCACTCCGACTCGAGCCAATATGTGCAGTACTTCGGGCTCGTGCCCGGGTCGTCGTGGGCCGGTCGGGCGGCGGGCGGCGAGAAGGCGCAGCCACTCGACAACCCGAAGGAGTCGGAGCTTCTGGCGACCGCCCTGGCGGCGTCTGGGGATGCAAAGGCGAAAGCGTATACCGATCTCGGACAGGCCATGATCGACGACGCGGTGATCTTCCCGATCGTCAATCCACAACTCGTCTTGGCGCACGCCTCTGACATCACGGGAATGCATTACAGCGCCTGTTGCAACCTCGACCTCGCGCTCCTCGGACAGAAAAGCTGACGGCGTCCCTTGCAGCGCTACGTCCTTCGACGCCTTGTCGTAGTGCCGTTCCTGCTGCTGGGAATCGTTACGATCGCGTTTGGTGTTTCCCGACTGATCCCGGCAAACCCGCTGGCGTCCATTGTCGGCGAACGCCAACTCGGCAACGAGGAAATCGTGAATGCAGCGAAGGCGCGTTGGGGGCTCAACGGGTCGATTCCTGAGCAGTACGTCAAGTATCTGAAGAACATGGCAAAGGGGGACCTGGGCACGTCGTTTCGGACTCGTCAAAGCGTCGTCACCGATCTTTGGGAACGCCTGCCGGCAACTCTCGAACTCGGCGTCGGCGCGCTGTTGATCGGAGGTGTCGGTGGCATCGCGCTCGGGGCATTGGCGGCGAGTCGAAAGGACAAACCGATCGATCATGGGGCCCGGCTCTTTTCGCTACTCGGGTCATCGCTACCCGTGTTCTGGATCGGCCTGGTGTTCCTGTCGGTGCTCTACGCGCGACTCGGTTGGTTCCCTGGTCCCGGTCGCCTTCCGCCACGAATCGACGCACCACCGAAGCTCACTGGGTTCCACACCGTTGACGCTCTCGCCGATGGCAATGTCCATCTTTTCTGGGAGTGTCTCAAGCGGCTGGCTCTGCCGTGCTTTGTGCTCGGCTGGGCCTACATGGGTCAGATCTCTCGTCTCGTTCGAGCCGCGATGCTCGATGAGTTGCATTCTGATTACGTCCGAACGGCCAGGGCCAAGGGGCTTCGCGAGCGGACAGTGTTGCGTTCCCATGTCTTACGCAACGCGTGGCTTCCAACGCTCACGATTCTCGGCTTCTCGTTCGCACAGTTGCTCACCGCTTCGGTCCTGACCGAAACGATCTTCCAGTGGAACGGTATTGGCTCCTACGCGGTGCAGGCTGCGAGCACGCTCGACTACCCCGCAGTCAGTGGTGTGTCGCTCTTTGGCGGGGTGGCGTTTCTATTGGCGAACCTGGCCACCGACGTCCTCTACGCCGCTGCTGACCCAAAGATCCGGTTGACGTGAAACTCTCCCCGGAGCTTCGTCGGCCGACCATCATCGCGGGGAGCATCGTCGCCCTCATCTGGCTGTTCATTGTTCTGACGGTCTCGTGGTGGGCACCCTACGGTCCGCTGGAATCGGTCGGAAAACGCCTCGACTCACCGAGTCGAGCACATTGGCTCGGTACCGACGCGCTCAGCCGAGACGTGTTCGTGCGCGTCCTGTACGGTGCTCGCCAAACGCTTCCCGTCTCGGTAGCCGTCATAGTATGCGCAGTTACTATTGGCAGCGTCTTGGGTTCGTTGGCTGGCTACATCGGAGGCTTCGTCGACATGGTCATCATGCGCCTTGTCGACGTCACCATGGCATTCCCGCCAATCTTCCTCGCCATGGCGATCGCCGCCGCATTAGGCCCGGGCTTACGCAACGCCTTCTTCGCCATGGTCATCGTGTGGTGGCCAATCTATGCCCGCTTACTACGCGGCCAGGTGCTTTCCGTAAAGCATCGCGACCACATTCACGCTGCGCTCTCGATCGGCGCTACCCCCAGCCGAATTCTACGTAAGCACGTGCTTCCGCTTTCTTTCACACCGGCGCTTATCAACGCGACCCTTGACCTCGGCCAAGTCGTGATACTCACGGCAACGCTGAGCTTCCTCGGACTCGGGGCCAAACCTCCGTCGCCGGAGTGGGGGGCAATGATCACCGAGGGCGCCAAGTACTTCTACCAGTGGTGGGTAGCCGTTGCGCCCGGTCTCGCCATCCTCACCATCGGCCTGGCATTCAACTTTCTCGGCGACGGACTTCGCGACGCCTTCGATGTGCGGGCTCGTCGATGACCGACTCTCCTCCACCGCTGCTGGAGATCCAAGGACTCGATATCCGCTTCCACGTGACGGGAGGTTCGGTCCATGCAGTGCGCGGCCTCGACCTCCGCGTCGAACGCGGGGAAGTCGCAGCGATCGTGGGCGAATCGGGGTCTGGCAAGAGCGCCACCATGTTGGCCCTGCTGGGCCTGCTCGACCCAAACGCATCGGTGTCTGGTTCGGCGACCTTCGATGGACTCGAACTCATCAACGCCGCCGGTTCCACACTGCGAAGGATTCGCGGTGGCCGCATCGGCATGATCTTTCAGGACCCGATGACCTCGTTGAACCCGGTGTTGACCGTCGGTCGCCAAATCGCCGAAGCCGTCATCACGCACCAGAGGGTCAGCCCCGGCGACGCCGAGCAGAAGTCAGTCGAGTTGCTTGAGATGGTGGCGATGCCCAACGCGAAGGAGCGAGCACGCACCTATCCCCATGAGCTTTCCGGCGGCATGCGCCAGCGCGTGATGATCGCAATGGCGCTCGCCAACCAGCCGGACATCTTGATCGCTGATGAACCGACAACTGCTCTTGATGTGACTATCCAGGCTCAGATCCTCAAGGTCCTCCGCGATCTTCAGATCGAACGTTCACTTACGGTTGTTCTCATTACGCACGACCTTGGTGTCGTTGCGGGGCTGGCGGACAGCGTCCACGTCATGTACGCCGGGAAGGTTGTCGAGGGTGGTCCGGTGGTCGACATGTTCCATCGCCCCAATCACCCCTATACCGCCGGCCTTCTCGCCTCGTTGCCTCGACTTGATCGTCCTGAGCGTGAACTTACGCCCATCGGAGGCACGCCGCCCAGCTTGCGAAACGACCCCGACGGGTGCGCATTTGCACCACGTTGCCCTCATGCGATCGACCGCTGCACTCAACATCTGCCGGAACTCCAGCCCGTCGGTGCGTCGCAGGTTGCATGCGATGTTCTCCCGTTGGCATCGGCCCGATGATGGCAACGAGCACGAAATGACCGCGACTCCCCTCGTGCCAACGTCAAACGACGCTCTCCTATCCGTCTGCAACCTCGTCAAGGAGTTCCCTGTTCGCAAGAAGTCATGGCGTGACCGTCGTCCGCTGACTATCCAGGCCGTATCTGATGTTTCCTTCGACGTGCACCGCAACGAAACGCTCGCCCTCGTCGGTGAGTCCGGATGCGGGAAGAGCACCACGGCGCGCTGTGTACTGCGAATCGTCGAGCCGACTTCGGGGTCAATCCGCTTCGACGGCGTCGAGTTGCGGGACCAGTCCGGCGAGGAACTCCGACGACTCCGACGCCGGTTTCAGATGGTGTTTCAGGACCCCCACTCGTCTCTCAACCCGCGCATGACGGTGGGCGATATCGTCGGAGAGCCGCTTGTCATCCATGGGGTTGCCAACGAAGAGCGCAGGGCTCGTGTTGCCGAACTCTTGGAGCTCGTTCAGTTGGGTGCGGCCGCCGCTGATCGATACCCCCATCAATTCTCGGGAGGTCAACGCCAGCGCATCGGAATCGCCCGGGCGCTGGCACTCAAGCCTGATCTGATCGCCCTCGACGAGCCGGTGTCGGCGCTCGATGTGAGCATCCAGGCGGAGATCATCAGGCTCCTCCAGCGCCTTCGCGATGACCTTGGTCTTGCGTATCTGTTTATCGCCCATGACCTCTCCGTCGTGCGTCACCTGAGTGATCGGGTGGCGGTGATGTACCTCGGCAAGATCGTGGAAGTTGCGAACACGGCAGACCTCTACACGGCTCCCGCGCACCCCTACACGTCGGCCTTGCTGTCCGCTGCCCCTATCCCCGACCCGTTGATCGAGCGTGCTCGAGAGAAGATTGTCCTCGTTGGTGATCCACCTGATGCGGCCGACCCGCCTTCGGGGTGTCGATTCCGGACCCGCTGTTGGAAGGTGCAAGACATATGCGCGCGGATCGAACCGCAGCTCACCAGCATCGGAGAAAGCCAACAGGTCGCCTGTCACTTTCCGCTGCGTTAGTTCATACGCGCGCCTAGTTCATACGCGCGCCTAGTTCATACGCGCGCCTAGTTCATACGCGCATCGGTGGCCGACACTGCAAACGCAATGCCGTCCACGGGATCGGCGATCGCAAGTCGTAGGTTCCAACCGCTGGGCGGCGAGCCGTCGTCGAAGAGGACATACTCGAGCTCATCGAGCACCTCGGCCAACTCGTCGAGGGGGTGATCGCGGATCTCGTGCTCGGGGTCCGCCAGCCCGGCCACACACAGCAGCGCCCAGAGGGCAGCGTGTCGGCCGGCCGCCATTCCGCGCCGACGCCCGTGCGCCCCACCCGACGCGGCAGCCCATGCCATCCACGCGGCGGCTTCGGCGGGGGAGATCCGGGCAAGTCGATGGGTTAAGCAGCCGAGTGCCGCGATCGCCTGTGACGCGCCACCGTCGACCACGACCGCCTCCGCCCGGCCGTTCGATTGGGTGGACCACGTAGTCGCAAGATCACGCAGCGAGTCGATGACGTCAACGAAATCGGGGAGCCGATCTCCCGCCGTGCTACGGCTGGCGGGTTCGAACCTTGGCAGGTCGGGAGCATCGTCGACACACTTCGACGGTTCGTAGACCGGGCAGCAATACGCAGACTCAAACGAGAGCAGATGCAGAGGGAGACCGAAGGGATCTTCGGACCGCAACCACACTTCGGGCCGGAGATCCTCACCGCGAGCTACGCGTTCTTGGGCGACACTGCCCCGTCCAGGGCCGGCGGGCAAGTATTCACAGAGATCGGCAAAGCTATGTGCACTTGCCATTACTTCAGCGAACGGCCCGAACGAGAATCGTTCGGCCGGCGACTCGATGACCGAGGCGGCAAGCTTGCCGGGGGCGTCGAGCGCAATTCGGTACTCGGCGTAGGCCGCTGCGGGCCACAGCTGCTTACCGCGCTCCAGTGCTGCTCGACAGCCGTTGCGCAAAACGAGGAGCAGGTCCCATTGCGAATCGAAGCACAGCGAATCAATCCGATCAGTAAGCGCGTCGAGGTCACCCGCCTCGATGAGATCTTCGTTTGTACTTCGTCGTGAATCTGAGCCTTTCATGGCAGTGGTCGATCCGAAATCATGAGATGCGTTTGCGTTGCGTACACAAGCCGACGATCCGGCAACAGCCGAACCGCCACACTGCAATCGGTGGCAAGGGTCTCTTTCTTCGTCACCATGCCGACGCCTGTTGGAGTTGTCGGTGGGGTGAAGCGGTACCTGGTCAGTTCATGCGACACATAGCTGCATACGACGCCCTCAAGCGGCGCAGACGATGTCATGGCCAGTGCCGACGGCGTTGATTCTTTGGGGAGCGGGCCAAAGCGTCGGCCGTTGAGTTCCGCCACTTCTTCGGGTCCGTCGTTGGGCGAGTTGTCGGCGACGATGATCGCCGCATTTGAGCCGGGGCCAGGGCGCCAGTCGAAGGCGAACGGGTTGTTCCAACCCACGCTGAGTTCTTTTGTCGTGGAGGTGGCCGTGTCGATGCGGACGAATCGGCCGCGCTTGCGCCCTTCGAGGAAATCGCCGAGTCCGAGGACTATTCCTTTGCCGTCGGGCTCAAACAGGATATGGCCGCCGTTAGCGGCGTCTTTGGTCTTGCGGCCCTCGTACACGACTCTCGCGGTGTCCGTTGCGGTGCTTTTCGTAGTCTCTTTCGTGGTTCGCTTCGCGGTGTCTTTCGCAGCGGCTTTCGCGGTCTCCTTCGTGGTTCCCTTTGCGAGAAGGAGCGTTACGATCATGGTTCCGTCTTTGCGGACCGAGGTGATTGCGGTGTTCCCCATACGGTCGGTGTCGAGCCCCAGCACCCCACGCTGCCCAACCACGTTGACGGAGAGTCGCGCGACGACGCGGCGCCGAGACCCGTCGGGACGCACATCGACAATGGCGCCGCCTCGCTCGGCGAAGCGGATCGTGCCGCCGGGCAACGACGCAACCGCCGTCACCTCTCGGCCAGTGGTGACCCGCCGAAACGTGGGACCCGCAGCGCCGGAGGCCGCCGTTCCAGGAGCGATGGTTGGAGCCCACGCGGCGACGGCAAGGACGGCAACGATGCCAACGATGCCAACGATGCCAACGATGCGAACGATGCGAACGCCTGCGAAGACCGCACGTTCTGAGTTCCGGTGTCGCTTTGTCATCACTACAGCCTGCCACCGCTCGTTCTGACTTACTGCGCGGCCGCCACGTCGCATCGCCGGGCAGCCGCCACGTCGCATCACTGGGCCGCGCACCTGAACTTGCGTCCTAGCCACCCGCCGAGCTGCCACAGCCCTTCACGCCGATTTTCGGTTGGGTGGGCCGGTGGTCATGGTCTGACCGTTCGGTGTGATGATGGTGAGCTCACGGTTCTGTCCGAGTCTGAAAAGCCACCCATTGTGCGCATTTGCGTGATGCCGCGCACACAACGGAACGAGGTTCATCAGGTCCGTTGTCCCGCCATTGCGCCAGTACTTGATGTGATGCGGTTTGGTGAACTCATATCGCACGCAACAATTCGGCACCGCACACGTCGGATACAACGCACGCAACGCCCGACGCTGTGCACGATTCGCCAAACGTGTCGTACGGCCCAGGTCGAAATAGCCATCAGGATCGACCACGTTGCCGTTGTTGACCGTGACCTGATGCACCGCTGCGGACCGACACAAATCCTCTACACACGAAAACGGCAAGTTGACCGGCGACCCCCAGTCAACGGTCGGTCGCCCGGTGACATCACGTGTAGTTTGGTCGACGACAACAACAACTTCAGGTCGCCCGAAGCGCGGCGGACCGCTGTTCGCAAACGGCGCCCACTTCAAATGCGAATCATCAGACGATGAAGGGTCGCCTGTCGCCGAATCGTCTACTTCAGCAATGGATCTGGGTTTCGTGGCTCCTGTAGACGCGGTTAGCGCAATGAAGGCGAGTGCGCGAAGGAAGTCTTGACGCTCACTGGGATCGTCGGGTGCGGTGTCGGGCAGAGCGTCGGCGAACATTGCGGACATTGCAGCGTGCAGCCGACCCTGGATGGCGAGACCCGTGTACGGTCGAACGATCCCGAGACACGGAACATCCCATCGTGCTTGTCTGTCCAAGTCCGCAGCCGTGTCGCCCGACGCTGACGTTCCAACCGTGCCGCGCCGTCGTCGGCTTCCAAACGCTTCGTTTCGTCAGCCAACCGCTGCGCCAAATCCTCCGGCGTCATTGCCGGCGTAGACACTTCAGCCACAATGTCGGAAACGATGTCGGAAACAATGTCGGAAACAATGTCGGCCAACGCGTCCCGGACTTCGTGCGGTGCTGCCTTGAGCGCTTTTGTGACGGTGTCGATGTGCTCACCGCTCACGTCGCCGGCGTCGAACGCGTTGCCGAGTGCGGGGATTGCAGTTGCGGTGTCGGCTCGTGCGCGTACGCGGTCGCCATGGCGGGCGTGTCGCCGCGCGGCCCGGGCAATATCGGGTTCGGCGAACGGGGTGAGTTCGTTGAGCCGTCGCGCGAGCGCGACCTCGGCAGCGTCGAAGCGCGCTCGGGCACGTCGGATACCTACAAGCGCGCATATGATTTCAGTCCGCTGGGCGGTACCGATCTCGAAACGTTTGAGGCCCTCTGTGAGCTCGGCTGGTTCGAATACCTTCATGGCAACCATCTTGCCTGGGGGGTGTGACAGTTTTCGGTCCGGCGGCAGAAATAGGCGAAGAACTCCGAAAATTTCGTCGCTGATTCGCGGATACCCAACCGTTGCCTCACCGTGGACGGCCACCGCGGACGGCCACGCCAACCAGACCACGCCAACCAGACCACGCCAACCTTCGGCGGCAAAACGCGTAAGAGTGGGGCATGCGACTCCACGAACTGCAGACGCCGGCGCTCCTGCTCGATCTCGAAGCCTTCGAACACAACTTGGCAACGATGGCGGGGGTGTTTCCCGGCAACACCCAGCGTCCGCATGTGAAGGCCCATAAATCGACCGAAATCGCAAAACGTCAGCGCGCCTACGGCCATGGCGGTTTCACATGCGCAACGATTCGCGAGGTGGAGGTCCTGGCCGACGCCGGGCTGGGCGAAGACCTCCTGCTCGCCAACGAGGTTGCTGACGCGCGCCGTCTCGGCGCGGCGATCGAACAAACCGGGGCCCGGGTCACGCTGGCCGTCGACTCCTCCGAGACCATCGAAGCCGCCGTAAACGGGGGCGTTCGGGAGGTGCTCATCGATGTGAACATCGGGCTCCCCCGCTGCGGAGTGGACGTGGAGAACGCCGGAGCGCTCGCCGATCTTGCTCGCCGCAAGGGACTTGTCGTTCGTGGCGTGATGGGCTACGAGGGCCACCTCATGATGGTCATGGACCCGGCGTCACAGCGAGAGAAAGTGGCCGCGGCGTTTGAAGTGTTGACCCGCGCCCACCACGACGTTGGTGGCAGCGTTGTTTCCGGTGGCGGTACCGGTACGTTTGCGATCCACCGTGAGCTCAACATTCTCACCGAGGTGCAATGCGGTTCCTATGCCCTCATGGATAGCCAGTACGCACAGCATCGGTTTGACCTTCGCCAGGCGATCTACCTCGTGGCGACGGTGATCTCCACGAACAGAAATGGTTGGGCCGTCGCCGACTGTGGGTTGAAAGCCAACGGCATGGATCATGGAAACCCGTCGGTACCGGGCGCCGACGTGTGGTTCTGCTCCGACGAGCACATCACGTTCGCGCCACACCCCGAAGGAACCCTGGGCAATCTGAAGGTGAACGATCGGGTACTGGTAGTCCCGGCCCACTGCGATCCGACGGTCGCCTACCACGAGCAGTATTGGACCGTCTCGTCAATTGATGCGGGTTTGGCCGGCGGCTCAGCACTGTCCGATCTTGAGATCCTCGACCGATGGCCAGTCGATATGCGCGCTTGGTAGTTCCTGATGGCGCACGTTCAGCTCCTGCTCGCAAGATCCTGCGGCTGCCAGAAACCCAGAAGTGGATTCTTCCTGGCACCACCCTTCGCATACTCTTTGAGGCGAGCGATATCGGACGCTGAAAGCATCTGAATCGCGTCGAAGAAAGCATCAGGGCCAGCAGCTCGCAACGCAGTATCGCCTTCACTTGGCTTCTTTGGCAGGTGCGTAGTCAAGAAAACCAACGGCACTCCGGCAATGTGTCTGCGAAGGGCATACGCCCGACCAAGCGATTTCCAAACGGCATCCATCCGGAGCAGACCTCCGCGATGACTCGTAAAGGCCCCTGAGACATCGAAGAGCCAGGTTTCGTCCCCTTCGTCGATTGCCGCGTAGCTAACGGTCACGCCGGTCCTGCGGATTCGCTTGTTTTCCGCGACGATTCGAAATCCAGCTTCTTCGAGAACTTGCGAAGCTAGTTTCTGCGCAGCCATGCCCTCCTTTGTCGCTCTGCTCTGAAAATCTTCCGGCGCAGTGAGATCGAGCAACGAAGGAGTAAGCGGTTCTCGGCGCCGCTTCGCCATGACCGGTTCGGGAGGGACCAGGGAATCCGCAACTCGCCGGCGTGCAATTTCGACGTACGTCGGATCCAGGTCGTATCCGACGTACCGGCGTTGTAGTTTTGCGGCAGCGACCAGGGCCGAGCCGCTGCCCATGAACGGATCAAGGATGAGGTCATTCTTGAAGGTGTACAACCTCATCAGTTGTTCTGGGAGCTCAACCGGGAACGGTGCTGGATGACCAACCCGCCTGGCACTCTCCGGTGGAATCGACCAGATATCCAACGTAAGGGCCAAAAAGTCCTCCGTCATGACCGTGCTCTCGTGCGGCAATCCCTCTGCCTCGCGCTGCTTGACAGATCGGGCCCGATCGAAACGTCCCTTACTCGCAATGATCACACGTTCGCTGATGTCACGGAGGACCGGGTTCGCGGCACTCCGGAAGGAGCCCCATGCGCAGGATCCACCGGCACCCTCAGCCTTCTTCCAGATCAGCTCGCCTCGCAGCAGGAGGCCCAAATCGTGTTCCAGAATCCGAATCACGTCAGCGGAAAGGCTGCGATATGGCTTGCGTCCGAGATTTGCGACGTTGACAGCAATACGTCCACCGGGCTCGAGCTTGCGAACACACTCCGCGAAAACGTCGGTCAACATTTCCAGGTATTCGAGGTACGAGGAGGGCACGCCTTCGCGCTCCAACTCCTCTTCGTACTGCTTGCCGGCGAAGTACGGCGGCGATGTCACGACGAGGGCTACGGATCCGTCGGCGATCGCATCCATGTGCCGGGCGTCGCCAAGAACGAATGGCTTCTCGACCGCCAATGGGAGGGGTATCTCCTGGTCGTCGGAGAGTTCCGGCGATCGAAAGCGGTCATAGAAACCCGACGCGTCATGGCTCTCTCGAACACTGACCCCAAAATTCGAAGTCGAGGTTTTGCGTCGCTCTCTCATACTCTCCCCATTTCCAAAGCCTCCCGACTACGTTCGCGAGTTCCTGACGCTATCGGCGCACAAGTTGCTCGGCCAACAGGCGAAACGCCCGAGCCCGATGGGAGAGTTCGTTTTTTGCGTCGGGGCCCAACTCGCCAAACGTTGACCCGACGGCCTCGTCAGGGGCGAACAATGGGTCGTAGCCGAACCCGTTGGTCCCGCGACACTGCCCCACGATGTGTCCGGTCACGTGCCCTTCGCACCACAGCTCCGACCCGTCGGGCCACGCGACGAATGCCACCGAAGTGAACCGAGCCGTGCGTTTCGCCAGATCAATGGCACCGACGCTGACAAGCTCCGACAGTAGCTTGTCGCAATTCTCTGTGTACGTAGCATGTGGTCCGGCGAAGTATGCCGTATCGACGCCTGGCTGTCCGTTTAGGGCGTCGACGAACAAACCGCTGTCGTCGGCGATCGCCGGCTTGCCCGTGGCTTTCATAAGCGCAACTGCCTTTAGGCGTGCGTTGCCAACGAGCGTGTTGGAGTCCTCCACCACATCGGGGACATCCGGTGGGCGAGGCAACAACACGAGCGTTGGTAGTGCGGCGCCAAGAACCGCCGCAATCTCCTCGACCTTGTGCGGGTTCGCCGTGGCGGTGACAAACACGAGGTGCTGATCAGCCGCCAAGGTACATCCCGGTCCAGATTCCCTCGGCGTCGATGACGAGCCGGTAGTCGACGTAGCGACCTTTGAGCTTTGTCTCCATAATGTTCTCGGGTTGAAAACCGAGCGAAGCAGCAACGGCGTCGTCGTCGATGGTCCAGTCCTCGGGTTTCTTCATGGCGATCCTGGGCCACAGCGTGTTGCCCCGATCGTCGACTCCCGGAGGGGTCTCCAGAAGCGTGATGATGCGCTTCACCTGATCGTCGACGCCGTCGTTGTAGTCCTGTTGCCACTGGGCTGCAGGTTTGCGCTGTCCCACGAATCCCCAGCGAAACTTCCGATCACCGATGATGATGGCGAGTCGCTCGTAGTCACGCGTGATTGCGGCTCGGTAGATGTCTTTCGCCGTAAACGCAACGAGGGTCGGGAGTTCCTCGTTGGACTCCAACGTCACGTTCGGCCCTCCCTTGTTGGGCAGCGTCGTGGTCGGTCCGGGAGGCAACGTCGTGATGGCCAACACTGTCGTTGTTGTTTCGACGGTTGTTTCGCTGGCTTCGGTCACGCCCGGCCCGACGGCCAGACCGGTCTGGTCGTCGATAACGAGGCTCGGCTGCGTGGGCGCCATCAGCGCGATCGTGGTTGTCGTCCGCACCGCCTCAGTCGGTGCTCCGTTCGAAGCCGAACAACCCGCGACAATAGCAATAAGTGCACATACTGTTGCACACCGAGACAGTATCCCCCGTGACCGCACCGCCAGGGCCCGAGGTGTCCTCATCGGGCAGGCGGGGCGACGGCGACGATGCGTTGTTGCAGTCCGAGTATGTGGGCGATGCCACCCTCCGCCAGTGCGAGCAGCTTGTTCAACTCGTCACGCGAGAAGGCGGCGCCCTCCGCCGTTCCCTGCACTTCGACAAAGTCGCCGGCTGATGTCATCACCACGTTCATGTCGACGTCGGCGGTGGAATCCTCGGTGTACTCCAGGTCGCACATGGGGACACCGCGCACAACGCCGACGCTGATCGCCGCACACCCAGCAACAAGCGGGTTCGCAGGAATCGACCCGGCCTGGACCAGGCGGGTACATGCATCGTGCAGGGCAACCCATGCGCCGCAGATCGAAGCCGTGCGGGTGCCTCCGTCGGCCTGCAACACGTCGCAGTCGAGAATGATCTGACGTTCCCCCAAGGCCCGCATGTCGGTCACGCTTCGTAACGCTCGCCCGATGAGACGCTGGATCTCTTGCGTGCGTCCGGACTGCTTGCCCTTGGCCGCTTCACGGTCGACTCGGTCCGGCGTCGATCCCGGCAACATCGAGTACTCGGCCGTGACCCACCCCTTGCCGGAGCCCCTCATCCATCGGGGAACGTCTTCATCGACAGACGCCGTGCAAAGCACACGGGTGCGCCCAAATGTCACGAGAACCGAACCGGCCGCGAACTCGGTGTAGTCACGGGTGAACGTGACGGGTCGAGTCTGTTCGTTCGTGCGGCCGAAACTACGGGGAGAGGTCATAGTGCAACCTTAGGGCGCAGACGGCGGCCAACGGTGGCGGTCGACCCTTCGTCGGTCACGACGGTTGAAAGATGCCACCACGCCACGCTCAACGGCAAGTTGCGACGACAACGGCAACCTGTGGATGACAACAACACGCCGTTCACGTCGCAACTTGCCGTTGAGTCGGGGGCGTGACTTGGCGTTCAACGCCGGGCGTGGCCCACGCACACGCTCCAACCGTGTCGCTAGAAGTAGATAACCTTCTTTGCGCGCTCGGTTACCTCATCGATGTCGCCCGAATAGGCACCCGTCGATAGGTACTTCCAGCCGCCGTCGCACACGATCGTGACGATCACGCCTTCCTCGATCTCTGCCGCGCACTTCACGGCTGCGGCCATGATGGCACCGGAGGAAATGCCGATGAAGAGCCCCGTCTCCTTGACCACCCGGCGGGTCCACTCGATGGATTCGCGGGGGCCGACGACCTTTTTGCGGTCGAGCAGGTCGAACCCGTTGTTGTCCGTAAAGATCTCGGGGATGTAGCCATCGTCAAGGCTGCGCAGCCCATCGACCATCTCACCGGTTGGCGGCTCGACCGCCCACACCTCGACGCTGGGCTTCACTGACTTCAGATACGAGCCGACGCCGATCAGCGTGCCCGCGGTACCAAGCCCGGCAACGAAATGGGTGATCTCCGGCAAGTCATGGAAAATCTCCGGACCGGTGGTGCGCACGTGCGCTTTCGGATTCGCCGGGTTTCCGTATTGGAACAGGAACACCCATTCCGGGTTCTCCTCCGCCAACTTCCGCGCCATACGAACCGCACCGTTACTTCCCTCCGATGCCGGTGAATCAATAATTTCGGCTCCGTAAACCTCAAGCATCTGGCGTCGTTCCGGGCTTACGTTTCCTGGCAGCACGATCTTGAGGTGATAACCCTTAAGCGCGCATATTAGAGCGAGACCGATACCGGTGTTGCCACTCGAGGGCTCCATCAGAATCGAGCCGGGCTTGAGAAGGCCCTTCGCCTCAGCGTCTTCGATCATCGACAGCGCAATACGATCCTTGATCGATCCCCCCGGATTCTGGCCCTCAAGTTTCGCGTAGATCTTCACCTTCGGGTTGGGTGAGAGCTGCGAGACATCGACCAGAGGGGTGTTGCCAATCAGATCAAGCGCACTGGAGTAGATCATGGGCGTCGTCGAGAAGGCTTAGCGAGCGCCGCCGGCGACTGCGGGGAGAATCGACACCGTGTCGCCGTCTTTGATCGGAGCTTCGAGTTTGCCGACATAGCGGGCATCGTCGTCGTTGACGTATACGTTGACGAACTTGTGAAGATTTCCGTCCTCGCTCACGATTTGGCTGCCGATGCCGGGAAAGCGAGTCGTGAGGTCGGAGATAAGGGCACCGAGGGTGTCGCCGGTCGCCTGCACCTTGGAAGCGCCACCGACGTGGACGCGAAGAATGGTGGGGATACGAATGTCAACGGTTGCCATGTCATCAATCCTGGGTCGAAGCGAAACGATAAGTGTAATCCCGACGGAGTTCATCGGGAATTGCGGCTGGTCCAACCATGCGAAAACCCCGTTGATTCCCGATTCGGCGGCCCTTGCAGTGGCTCAACGCGCGACGACTACCTGTTCCTCGGTGATCGCACCATCGATGATCCGCCATGACCGCAGCATCGGCGACTCGTCGCGTAGCGACACAATGGCATAGTGCCAGCTGGGGTCCGGAGCAGCCGCGATGTCGGTGGCTGACGGAAAGGGATCGGTATGGGTGTGGGAGTGCATGACCCCGATCACGGCCTCCCCGGCGTTTTCAGCGGCGATTTCGGCCCGGAGGTGCGCTTTCGGGTCGACCGTGTAGACGATCGCCGACTTGGCCATATTGTCGGTGCGAACGAAGCTCGTACACCGACCGGGGGCCCCGATCAGGAGGCCGCAGGCCTCGAGTGGGAGTTCGTCGTAGGCATGGCCGAGCATCTGCGCGTAGGCAAGTGAGTCGAGTTGGAGCACCGGATCAGGCTACCGGTGCGCCACCTGCGATGCCGACCTTCGGCCGTTGGCCCATAATGGAAGCGTCATGGCCCGTCCGATCCAGCTCATACCGAACGCCCCCAAAGCCGCCAGGGTGAAGATCGCGGCAGGCGTTACGGGCGGCGAGAAGAAGATCGTGGCATCAAATCGCAAGGCCCGCCACGACTACGACATCTTGGAGACCTACGAGGCCGGGATCTGTTTGCAGGGCAGCGAGGTGAAGGCCCTCCGCGACGCAAAGGTCCAGTTCAAGGATTCATACGCGCGCATAGAAAATGGTGAGATGTTGCTCGTCGGCATCAACATCTCCCAGTACGAGTTCGCCCACGGCGTCGGCGCGCACCTGCCCGAGCGGACCCGCAAGCTCCTCCTCCATAAAGGGGAGATCCGCGAGCTCGAAGAGCGGATGACCAAGGACCATCTGACCGTCCTTCCCCTCAGCATCTACTTCATCAACGGCCGGGCCAAGGTCGAGTTGGCCGTCGCCCGTGGCCGCAAACTCCACGACAAGCGCCAGGTCCTTGCCGAGCGCGACTCCAAGCTCGAAATGGCGCGGGTCATGTCGGAAACTCGTCGTCTCCGCGCCGCTAAGAGCGCCAAGAGTTCCTTCCTCGACTAGCACCGCTCCTCGCTGGTCTCCCGCGAGTGGTAGCCCTGCAGTACGCAAGCGGGAGAATCAACGGGTGCGGCGGGCACGAATGGCCCGCTCCTCTCCGACCGACAATGCTCGCCACCCACCCGGGCCAAGCCCGTCGAGGCCGACGTCGCCGATTCGGCAGCGGACGAGGCGCAGCGTGGGGTGCCCAACCGCGGCCGTCATACGGCGGACCTGGCGGTTTCGGCCCTCGGTGATCGTAAGCTCGATCCACGCGGTGGGAACACTGAGGCGATGTCGGATCGGCGGATCGCGGGGCGCGAGCTCCGGTTCGGAGTCGAGGAGGCGGGCGACGGCCGGTTTGGTCGGACCATCGCTGAGGGTCACGCCGCGCGCAAGAGCGCGAAGCGCTTGTAGATGAGGAATCTGTTCCACTTGGGCCAGATACGTCTTGGGATGATCGAACTTGGGGTCGGTGAGTCGATGAGCGAGCGCACCGTCGTCGGTAAGGAGCAGTAGGCCTTCGGAGTCGCGGTCGAGCCGCCCCACGGGATACACGTCGCGAACGTCGCAGTAGTCGCCAAGAGTGGGGCGACCCTCGGGGTCGGTGAACTTCGTAAGTACACCGAAGGGTTTCCAGAGCTTGAGCAACACAACCCCAGTGTACGAGCGCCGTCGGTCCGATATCGTCCACTCCATGAGCGACAGAATCGAAACGATCGACACGATCGACACGATCGACACGATCGACACGATCGACGCCGACCGCAGGTTGGCCGAGCGTGTTCCGGGCTGGTCCGGTTCGATTGCCAGGATCGAAGCACTGACCGGTGGCATCACGAATCGCAACCTCAAGGTGACTCTGCACAACGGCTCACGCTACGTGCTGCGACTCTGCGGCAAAGACACCGATCTGCTCGGGATCGACCGCCACGTGGAGCTTGCCGCGAACACTGCGGCGGCAACGCTCGGCGTCGCACCCGAACCAGTTGCATTTCTGGAGCCGGAGGGGTATCTCATCACTCGCTTCCTCGACGCCGCTCCTGTACCGGACCTGTTCGTCGATGACGTGATGACCCAAGTCGGCTCGATGCTGAGGAAGGTTCACGAGGGGCCGCCCCTCGCCACCAACTTTGGGTGCTTCTCCATCGCGCAGCGCTACGCCACGACCGCTGCCGCGCGAGGCATCGAGCCGCCCGCGGCCTATCGCGAGGCCGTAGAGCTATGTACACGGATCGAATCAGCCTTTGCCGCTAGACCGGAGCCCGACGTCCCCGGGCACAACGACCTCCTGAATGCAAATTTCCTTCGCGACCCGACCGGTCGGGTGTGGCTCATCGATTGGGAGTACGCGGGCATGAACTCGCGTTGGTTTGACCTCGGGAACCTGGCGACGAACCACCAACTCGATGCCGACGGACGCGACGCCCTACTGCTCGCGTACGCCGGAGAGGTCTCGCCGGTCGGTCAGGCCAAGATCGAGTTGATGCAGGTCATCAGCGACCTACGCGAGGCCATGTGGGGTGTCGTGCAGCAGGCCATTTCGACCCTTGATGTGAACTACGTCGACTACGCCGCCGAACACTTCGAGAAGGTCCTGCGCAACGCAACGAATGAGAATTTCCGCCGAGCACTCGCTACCGTGGGGGCGTGACCACTCCCCCCGCAGCCGCCAGCGTTTCGCCTCCCGTGGGGAAGGGAGTGGACCCTGGGCCCATCGACGTCACGACGATTCCGAACCGGGCGAAGATCCAGCGTCGCAGCCTGTTGGTTTTGATGTTGTCGCAAACGATGGGTTCGGCGGGGGTGTCGATTGCGGTGACCGAGGGCGGACCGATCCTGAAGGAATTGACCGGGTCGTCACGTCTCGCCGGTTCGGCATCGGCGGCGGCTACGTTCGGCGGCGCGCTCGCCGGCCTCCTCATCTCCGGGCAGATGAAGCGCAAGGGACGTCGCGCCGGGCTCATCCGGGGTTACCTCACGGCCACGGTCGGCTCAGCAATCGTGGTTTACGGGGCCAATGCCCGCATGACCCTCCTGTTTTTGTTCGGCGTACTTATCTTTGGGGTTGGTCAGGGAACGAACCTCCTTACCCGCTACAGCGCAGCCGACCTTGCACTCCCCGACGAGAAGGGACAGGCCATTTCGTACTTGCTCTTCGGATCGACGTTTGGTGCCGTCGGCGCGCAGTTCATGGTGCCCCTCTGCGAGCGTTGGGCGGAGAGCGTTGGCCTGTGGAAGTACTGCGGCCCATTCGTGCTGGCCGGCGGGTTGCTATTCATCGCCACGCTCAACGTCTTGTTTCGCCTGAAACCGGACCCGCTCATACTTGCAGGTGGCGTGTTCGACGATGGCAGACGCGGAATCCGCCTGCCTCCGGTCGGCCCCGCATTCCGTGTTATTCGGTCCAGCCGAATGGCCATGCTGGGCCTCACGGCCATGAGCCTCTCGCAGGCGGCCATGGTCGCCATCATGACCATGACCCCGGTACACATGCGCGACCACCAGCAGACAGAACACTTACGGGGACCGGTCATTGCGTTGCACGTCGTCGGAATGTATCTGTTTGCCCCATTGGTCGGCCGCCTCGTCGATCGGTGGGGACGTATTCAGGTAATCATGACCGGCGCGCTCACGCTAATTCTGGCCACCGCGGTTTCTGCGGCCGCAGGTCACAACTCCGCACTGTTGTTCCTCGGTCTCTACCTGCTCGGGCTGGGCTGGAGCGGCGGCATGATCGGCGGTACCGCACTCATGAACGAATCCGTGCCCGCATCAGATCGGGTAATCGTTCAAGGCTCGGCCGACCTGTTCATGAGCGTGTGTGGCGGGCTCGCCGGATTCGGGTCCGGTTTTGTCAAGGATGCGTTTGGCTACCACCGGCTGTCGCTGTTCGGAATGGCGTTGGCATTCCTGGTCGCGCTGGCGGCGCTCTCGCAACTCCGCAACCGCTCCACAGGCTCGGTTCGAGCCGCGTAGTTCGTGGTGTGTCACAAGTTCGCCAGCGACGCAAGTATGGCGGTGCGGACTTGTTCGCAGTCAGCGTCGGCCAGCTTCTCCTTTTGACCGTCTGCGCCGACGGTGCGCAGCGCAAAAGTGTCGACAACTTCGTGACCAATGGTTGCGACCTTCGCCGTTCGTAGATCTAAACCAAGCGCGCTTATGGCATTGGTGACTCGGTACAACACCGCCGGGCCGTCGGGGGCACGGAGCTCAAACATCGTGGCCAGCGACGGCGTCTTGTTGTCGATCGCCACACTCGGAGGAGCCGCATGGCCGACACTCTTCGATTTCGATCGGGCGTAGGTGCGAGCCCGGCGGGCCAACTCCGCATCGACGTCGATGGAGCCTTCCAATGCCCGATCGATGAGTTGCTCGAGCTTTCGATAGTTCGTCCCTCCGCCGAGCTGACGGGTGATCCGGAACACGTCGAGCGCCACACCATCGTCGGTCGTCCACACGTCGGCGGAGAGAATGTCGGCGCCCACCAGGGTGATCGAACCGGCCAGGGCAGCGAACAAACCGGTGCGGTCCGGTGCCGCGATTGCAACCACTTCGACGTCGGCGCTCAACCGGTTTACCCGAACCACAACCTTTTGTTGTGAGCGCGCAAGGTCGAGCAAGTCGTCATGATCGTGCGAGCGCATCGAGGTCTGCGGGACCAGTTTTCCGTGCAGCACATCGGCCGTTCGAGTGGTCAGTTCATCAACGAGGCGTCGCTTCCAGTCGCTCCACGCTGTCGGACCTGTCGCCAGGGAATCCGCTTCAGTGAGAGCACGGAGCAGTTCCAGCCGATTGAGGTCCCCCACCGTCGACGCGATCGCCGAAATCGTTCCCGGATCCGTGAGGTCTCGGCGGGTCGCCACTTCGGGGAGCAGGAGATGGTGACGCACCATGTCGCAGAGAACCTCCACGTCGGCGGCATCGAAACCCATACGCGCACCTATAGAATGCATCAGCTCGATTCCCACCACCGTGTGGTCTCCCGGGTATCCCTTGCCGAGGTCGTGGAGCCACGTTCCAACCAGCAGAAGGTCCGGACGCGACACAGTTCGGACGAGCTCCGATGCGTTGGCGGCAGCCTCGCAAAGATGGCGGTCAACGGTGAAGCGGTGATACGCGTTGCGTTGTGGTTTCGACCGGACGCTCGCCCACTCGGGGAGAAACCGGGTCACGAGGTCGTGTCGATCGAGCGCTTCGAGAACATGCGTGCCCGACGCACCGGCCCCGAGCAACGCGACGAGCGCGTGACGGGCACGTTCGGGCCACGGCGCCGGGAGCGGTGGGGCATCGGAAGCCAGTCGAATCAAGCTTGCTCGGGCGATGGAAGTTCGCTGCTGGGCGGCCAGCGACCCGAGTCGCAGTACCAGCGTGGCGTCGCCGGTCGTGTCCGCGCCCTCCAGCAGCACCAGCTCACCGTCTTGAACGCCGATATCGGTGGTTAGCTTGCGGATCTTCGTCATCGAATCAGAATCGGCGCGTGAGCGCGGATGATCGAGCCGGTGTGCGAAACGTCGAATCGTTTCGTCGGCGCTCCAGGCAATCGCCCGGCCTGCTGCGGCTACCGAACTCATCAGAGAGTCGGCGTCGGCCAACCCGAGCAACGCGGCAACAGCATCTTGTTCCTGGAGAAGGAGGCGATCACTGTTGCGGTTCGTCGAGCGGTGCAGCTCGCCTCGAACGGCCACAAGGTGTTTGGCCATAGGCACGAGTTCGACAAGTGGTCTATCCAAAACGTGTTCAAAGAGTGGATGTTCGCTCCGTTCAAGAAAGGTCAGCACATGGACGTCGCGAAGGCCACCGCGCCCGTCGCGCAGGTCCGGTTCCAGATGAAACGCAACTTCACCCGCCCGTTCGTGCCGCGAGTGTGTCTCGGCAAACAGCGCAGGGAGGTTTGTCTTTGCCCGCTCCCGCCATCGCTCGTTGCTTCGCTGCATGAAAAGCGCGCTTACCTCTTGGTCTCCCGCTATCGGCGATGCCGTAAGCCAGGTCACCGCCGACAGCACCTCGCGGTCGGCCAGCGTCAGCGCCGACTCGATCGTATGCAGGGCAGGCGTCCCCTTGAGACCTGCATCCCAGAGGGGGTACCACAGGGACTCCGAGACCCGTGCCGCTGTCGCCTGATCGACCTTCCGAGGGTGCAGGACCAGTAGGTCGATGTCGCTACCCGGACACAGTTCTCGACGTCCGGTGCCCCCGACGGCGACGAGCGCCCAGCCCGTACCCCACTCATGAATGCTGGCCGCCAGCTCGCTCACAAACCCAAACGTGAGCGTGGTGAGGGCGTCTATGAGTTCCAAACCGACCAGGGATCGATCGGCCAACAGGGCCCGGCGTTGGTCTCGGAACCCGGCTACGTCGATCACAGGTTTTCGATCGCCTGGGCCGATTGCAGGTGTTAGATCGCGTCCTGGTCGCGTTCGCCCGTGCGAATCCGCACGATTGACTCCACGGCCGTGACCCAAATCTTTCCGTCACCGATCTTGTCGGTTTTGGCGGCTGCCACGATGGTGTCGATCACGTTGTCGAGAACGTCTTCATCCACCAATACGTCGATGCGCACTTTTGGGACGAAGTCGATGGTGTACTCCTGACCGCGGTAGACCTCGGTATGACCGCGCTGGCGTCCAAAACCCTGGACCTCGGACACGGTCATCCCCTGAACCCCGGCGTCACGCAACGCCGACTTCACGTCGTCGAGTTTGAATGGTTTGACGATTGCCGTGATCAGCTTCATGTGACTGCCTTTCGAAGTTCGTTCCCCACCCTAGGACCTTGCAGGTTGGTGTTCCGAGCGATGGTGCGTCCGAGGGTGATCACAGACGTCCGCCCAGTGCGTACGCCGTCTCCGCGTGGAGGGCTAGGTCCAGGCCCGTGTCCTCGTCTTCGGGCTTCACTCGGAGCCCGATCGTCTTATCGATGCCAATTGCAATGATTCCGCTTACGACGCCCGAGAACACGAGGGTCACGACGATGGCCAGAAGCTGGTTGCCAAGGAGCTTGAGTCCACCGCCGAAGAACAGGCCATCGGCCCCCAGGGAGTTGACCGCAGTGTCGGACAGCAGCCCCAAAACCAGCGACCCGAGTACGCCTCCGACGAGATGCACACCGACGACGTCGAGCGCATCGTCGAAACCGAATTTGTTCTTCAACGCAAGGGCCAGATAGCAAACCGCACCAGCGAGCCCGCCAATGATGATCGGCGACATTCCGCCGACAAACCCTGCACACGGGGTGATCGCCACCAGACCAGCAACGGCTCCTGATGCAGCACCGAGCGTCGTGGCGTGTCCGCCCTTGATTTTCTCCACCAACAGCCATGTGCACATAGCAGTTGCTGCGGCAAGGTGGGTGTTGATGAAGGCCTGTGCAGCAAGACCATTCGCCGCAAGGGCCGAGCCGGCATTGAACCCGAACCAACCGAACCACAAGATACCGGTTCCGAGCATCGTGAAGGGAAGCGAGTGAGGCGGCATCGGCTCCTTTCGCCACCCACGTCGGTTCCCAACTATCTTCACGACCACCAGAGCAGCAATGCCCGCGTTGATGTGCACCACGGCGCCACCGGCGAAGTCGAGGGCACCGCGCTTGAACAGCCATCCGTTGGGGCTGAACACCCAGTGGGCAACCGGGCAGTAGACGAGAACCAGCCAGAGACCGATGAAGATCGTGTAGGCGCTGAATTTCAATCGGTCCGCCGTCGCTCCGGTGATCAGCGCAGGGGTGATTACCGCGAACATCATCTGGTACGACGCGAACGCCAACGGCGGAATGGCCAGTGCAAAGTCGCCGGCGTACCCGGGGAGTTGCATCCCGGCGTCGCCCAGCGTTCGCAGACCCACAAGCGAGAAGTCACCCATGAATCGACCGGTGCCTCCGAACGCAAGACTAAAGCCGACGACGGCCCAAATGACGCTGATTAGACCAATCGCAAAGAAGTTCTGCATCAGCATGCCGAGCGTGTGCTTGGCCCGCACCATGCCGCCGTAGAAGAAGGCCAGTCCCGGCGTCATGAAAAGGACGAGGGCGGCTGAGATGAGCACCCAGGCGGTCGCCCCCGCGTCGAACGACGGGGCTTGAGCCAGGATTGGCGCGTAGGGCATATGTTCCTCCGGGAGTGAGGTTGGCGGGAGTGAGGTCGGCGGAAGTGAGGTTGGCGAGAGTGAGGTTGGCGGGAGTAGCCACACGTGCGATGCGACTCGATGTGGCTCGATGTGGCTTGTCACAGGATCACAGGTGCACGTTTCGTGGCTGTCACCTTTGTGTTTCAGACATGTTTCCGATTCATTTTCTTTCCTTTTGGCGTAGGAAATACCACCCGCTCAATTGGATTCGGGCCATCGACGCCGCGCTTGCGCCGCGGCACGGCCGACAGTTAGTTTCTCGAACGCGCCGACGGCGGGTACTGGCGAGCCGGCGGAACGTTCGTTGCGGACACGGAACCGGCGGCTGGTTCCGCCTGCCAGGTCGACCCATCACCATATGTGTACACAACATCAGCGAACGAGTCAGTTGCGAAGCAATAGAACAAACGCAACGTTTCGTCCGCCGTGTTCGAGATTCGGTGCCAGGCGTTTCCCGGCACGAAGACCGTATCGCCGGCGCGAACGCGGAAGAGTTCTTCGTTCACGCCTACCTCCCCTGCGCCGGACAGGAAGTGATACACCTCCGCACGTTCATGACGATGTCGTGAGAGCTCACCGCCCGGCTCCACGTCGCACGTTCCGACGCTCAGCTCCGACGTCGGCGTGCGGTCGCTGCTGAAGAGTGTGCGCCACGACACGCCCGGTGCCGCCCCACTCCCCCACGATTCGATCGGGGTTCCGTCTGGCCGAGCGAGCGTGGCGCGAGATTCACCGAATGGTTCACCGGTTGTCATAGCACCAGCCTCGCAGATGAAACCGCGGATCCGATAAGTCGCAACTACCGCGTCGCCCAGATCAGCACCTCGGCACCCTCCGGACCCGCAATCAGACGACGCTCCCCCGCCCCCGTGAGGCGCGCCGCGTCGCCATCGAGCAGAGTCGCTCCTTCAAGCACCGCGATACCATTGGCCACGAACAGGTGGACGTGACGGTCGTCGGGCACGGTGACTTCTTCGTCGGCATGCAGTCGGCCAACCCAGAGCACAGCGTCGTGTTGGCGGATGGAGATCGCCGCATCGTGGCCCTTACCTGACGCCACGGGTACCAGCCCGCCCTTCGCGAGTTGGGTGTTGATATCGAGCTGCTCGTAACTCGGGCGGATGCGTTCGGTATCGGGCACCACCCACATTTGTATGAGGTGAACATCGGATTTGCCCGGGTTCATCTCGGAGTGCCAGATCCCCGTGCCTGCCGACATCCGCTGTGCCAACCCGGGATACAGCAGACCGTGGTTGCCTTCGGAGTCCGTGTGCTCAAGCTCGCCGGAGAGAACCCAGGTGATGATCTCCATGTCGCGATGGGGATGAGTGTCGAACCCGCTCCCGCCCCGAATCCGGTCATCGTTGTTTACCAGGAGGAGTCCATGACCCACGTTGGCCGGGTCGTAGTTACGGCCAAAGCTGAACGAGTGTCTGGAGTCGAGCCATCCAATGCGGGTTGCAGGGCGTTTCGAGCTGCTGCGGAGGTCGATCCTCAGGTCGTTCACGGGATTGGTGCTGTTCATTTCGACCCTTTCAGAGGTGGACCTCGTCTTCAACACAGTTCCATTCAATATATTCCTGATCGCAACTATCGCAGGTGGGACTACTGGGGACTACTAGGGGACTACTGTGGGGCTATGACGATTCGACCCGGGGATCCTGTAGTCCACGTATGGCGACGACTGCTTCAGTACCACCACAGGGCAACGACCGCCCTCGACGCTGAACTCACGACGGAACGCAATTTGTCGTTGGAGGAGTACGACGTCTTGTTCCAGCTCCAAGACGCCGGGTCAGCGCTACGGATGAGCGACCTAGCAAGCGCAGTGTTGGTCACCCGAAGTTCCTGCACGCGTCTCGTCGATCGTCTCCAAACACGTGGGTTCGTCGAACGCCGGGCCAGCGACGAAGACCGCCGCTCCGTCACGGTTTCGATCACCTCCAGCGGGCGAGCAGTTTTGCGCCGTGCGGCAACTACACACCTCCGCGGCATCGACTCCCTCTTCGCGTCGCGCGTCGATGGGCGGGACTTGGCCGACTTGGCACGAATTCTCGATCGACTCGGCTGAGGTAGACCTACTGACCTGGCTTTCACCCCAGATACGGATACGAGAGCTTGAAGGTTGGCGCTACCGTGCCAGGTTGGCGCCACTGTGCGGCGCTGTGGTGCGCACCCTGGCGCTGTGGTGCCAACGTTCTAGAACCGAGGACCGACTCGTGGAGGTCGTAGATTCGAGCCATGAAATTCTCCGTGTGGCCCAGCTTTGCGCGTCCGTGGGGCGAACTCGTGTCGTTCGTCCGCCATATCGAAGACACCGGCTGGCATGGCCTCTGGTATGCCGATCACTACATGCCTGATCTGCCGGAGGGCGCCGTGTCCGACGGTGAGGCACTCGAAGCGTGGTCGATTCTCAGCGGACTGGCTGCGATCACGACCCGATTGCGGTTGGGGACGCTCGTGTCACCGACCACGGTGCACCATCCGGCGCTGCTGGCCAAGCGGGCGTCGACCATCGATCTGATGACGGGTGGACGATTCATCCTCGGGATGGGCGCGGGCTGGCAGGTCAACGAGCACCGCGCCTATGGAATCGAGCTATTCGGGGCGAAGGATCGTGTCGATCGTTTCGAAGAGGCAATCCAGATCGTGCAGTCGATGCTGCGTTCGCCGCGGACGAACCTGGCCGGGAAGCATTTCACCTTCACGGATGCGCCCTGTGAGCCAAAGCCAGCGCAGACGCCGCTGCCAGTATTGGTTGGTACCGGTGGTCCGCGCATGAGTCGCGTCACGGCGCAGCACGCCGATGAGTGGAACGTGTGGGGAAACACAACTCGTGTCCGCGAAGCCATAGGTGTTATCGACGCGGCGTGCGACAAGGTCGGCCGCGACCCGAAGACGCTGCGCCGAACCGCTCAGGGCCTGTTCTTCCTCGTCGACAACGACGCGGTTGCCGACAAGATCCGCGCGTCGGCCCCGAGTGACCGTTCACTGATCGGGTCGAGTGCGCAACTCGTCGAAATCATGAACGAGTTCTCGGCCATGGGCATCGATGAGTTCATCGTTCCTGATTTCACTCTCGGCAAGAGCGCTCAGGAACGTATCGACACATACGATCGCTTCCGCACGGAAGTGATTCCGCACGTTTCCTAAGTGCGCTTAAATTATTTGATAGTGTGCTTTGCCCGAAGCGCCGGCAAGACATCGGCAGCGACCCTTTCGAACGTGGGTAGCTGCGCCGGATCGAGCGGGTAGTACACGCCGATGTCGGTGATGCCCAACTCGATGACTCGGCTCACGTGATCGACGAACGCTTCAGTTGAGGCGTAGTAGCCGATGGTGCCGCCATGGTGACGTGCCTGGCCGTCGAACATTGTGTAGCTGCGTTGCAAAGCAGAAGGCGTCCGGCCGACATCGGCGAGGATTGTATCCATATCCGCACAGCGATCACGGGTCTCCGTGAGTTGCGCCTCAAAGTCGGGGAGGAACGACAGGCTGTTCCATATGTCGGCGTGGGTTGCAGCGTGGCGCATCATCTTCGGCCCCATTCCCGCAATCATGATTGGTGGTCTCGGTGCCTGTACCGGGCGAGGATTCATAATGATCCCCTCCACGCAATAGTGCTCGCCGTGAAATGTCGTGACCTCTTGAGTGAGCAGCGCAGACACGATCGACACGTACTCGCCGAAGCGTTCGACGCGCTCCCCGGGCGTCCAGTTCGCAAAGCCGCCCATGGCATAGGACGGATCGATGGTGAGGCCCGTCCCCAAACCGAGCTCGACGCGTCCGTTTGAGATGTGATCGAGTGTGAGCACCTGTCGAGCAAGCATCGCGGGATTGCGGAGCGGAATCTGGGTTACCAGCGTCGTCAAACGAATACGGCTGGTTGCCTCGGCGAGCGCAGCCAGTGAGGTCCAACTCTCGAACCATGGTGCATCGGGCTTGGTCCAGTCAACGAGGTGGTCGGCTATGCCGGCAACGTCGAAGCCCATCTCTTCAAGGGCGAGGACTCGCGTACGGAATTCGCTCCAGGCGACGTTCGGCAGCAGCAACACGTGGAATCGCAACGGGTGAGTCATGCTTCCAGCGTGACAACATCTGTGGCGATTGCCAAGGCGGTGCTCGGTTGTTCCTTAGACTTCCTTAGACTCGCCTAATGGAGCGAGTGTCGATAGTCGGCTCAAGCGGTGCAGGCAAGTCGACGTTTGCGCGCAAGCTCGGTGCTCGGCTCGGGCTCAAGCACGTCGAACTTGATTCACTGTGGCACGATCCGGGGTGGACGAACCCGGCACCTGATGAGTTCGTCCGCCGAGTAGCCGCGGCGACCGTTGGCTCGCACTGGATCACCGACGGCAACTATTCCACAGTCACGATCAATGGCCCGATTTGGCGGCTGGCCGATACGGTGGTCGTGTTGCAGATCCCGCGAATCGTCGTTATGAGACAGGTAATTGTACGTACGATTCGCCGAGCGGTGCACCGAGAGGAGTTATGGAACGCCAACCGCGAGCCGCTGTCGAACTTCTACAAATGGGATCCGGAGAAAAACGTGATCCGCTGGGCGTGGACACGTTACGAGGCGATAAATGAGCGATACCGTGAGGCCGCAACAGACCCACGGCATGCTCACCTACGGTTCATTTTTCTAGGGTCCCACAAGGAGTCGGAGGCGTTCCTTCACAACGTCGCACCACCCGCGCCCGCGCCGTAAAGTGCTAGCGGCCGCGGCCGCCGCCACCACCGCTACCGCCGAAGTTGCCTTCGCCGCGTGGCTTGCGCTTTTCGGGTGCCTTGAACGGCGCCTCGCACATGGCCTCAAACGTGGCGTCGTCGGGCTGATTGGACTCGTTCAAGCGCTGCAGGAACGTCTTCAGCGCCGTTCGCGCCGGAGCGACATGTTCACCCTTCACGCCAACGCTGCGGGCAAGCGCATCCTTGGCCTTCGTGACACGCTCTTTCCGGGCGGCCTTCTCCTCTTCGGTGAATTCGCGCTTGGCCCCGCCAGCGGCTGATCCCCCTGCGGGCTTGGCGGCGGTGCCGACGGTAGTGAGTTGGGCTCGGATAGCCACGAAAACCGATCTCCTTCGAGAGAGGGGTAAAGACGATGAATCCTCAACGATAGGCGCTCGAACTACCCGTCCCGTGCCAAACTCCCGTCAACCCCCGATCGCCCCCGTTTTTCCGGCGATTTGGCGCGTTCTGCTGTCCAACTCGACGGCAAGCTGTCCAACTCGACGGCAAGTTGTCCAACTCGACGGCAAGTTGCAGTGAAAACGGCAAGTTAAAGTCACCCACAACACGCCGTTCACGTCGCAACTTGCCGTTTAGTGGCGTTCATGGGGACCACCGAGCCCGCGTCAGTCAGTGGTCGTGGATGACGACACCGCGCAGGTTGATCCCGGCGCGCATGTCGGCATAACCCTGGTTGATCTCGCTGAGCTTGTAGGTGCGCGACACGAGTTCGTCGAGGCGCAGCTTGCCGGATTGGTACAGCGAAAGCAGCCGGGGAATGTCCTTCGGCGGGCTCATCTCGCCATACAGCGAGCCTTGGAGACGCTTTTGGTAGAGCGTCATCATCGAGGGACTGACCGGGATGCCGACTTTCATGATGTCGCCGACGCCGGTCATCACGACCGTGCCGCCCTTGCGGATCGAGCTGAACGCCTCCGCAATGTGGTCACCGCTCGTCACCCCGACGCACACAATGGTGGAGTCGGCTCCCTGCCCGTCGGTGACCGATTGTGCGAAGGCGGTCGCTTCTTCGATCGACGCGAAGGCATGGGTTGCACCGAGTTCCATCGCCTTTTCACGCTTGAACGCGACGGGATCCACCGCCACGACGTTCATGGCTCCTGAGTGCGACGCTCCCTGCACCGCGTTGATGCCAATCCCGCCGATGCCCATCACTATTACTGTGTCGCCGGCCTCAATCCCCGCGGAGTTGATCGCCGACCCGTAGCCGGTGGCCACCCCACAACCCACGAGGCATGCCTTGTCCAGCGGGATGTCGTTGCTGATCTTCACCACCGACATGGTGCTCACCACGCTGTAATTCGCGAACGTCGAGATACCCGCCATCTGGGCGACGACTTTGCCGTTCTCGGTGATACGAAACGACCCGTCCTCTCGGTTGCCCTGGTTGGTGCGCGCTCCAGCACCGCACAGGTTCTGACGGCCCATGGCGCAGAACCGGCAGCGACCACACGACGGGATGAATTGCATCACCACGTGATCACCAACTGCCCACCCAGTAGTATGTGATCCTACTTTCTCGACGACGCCGGCGCCTTCGTGCCCGGCGCAGATCGGCCAGATCGACGATGGAAAGTCACCCGTCACGTAGTGGTCGTCGGAGTGGCACAGGCCCGAGGCGACAACTCGAATCAGCAACTCGTCCTGGCGAGGTTCGTCAATGTCGATCTCGGCGATTTCCCAGGCCTGACCCGGTCCGCGCAACAACGCACCTTTTGCCTTCATTACTGTCCCCTTACGAGCTCGTCGCTGATGAAGTGGACCTTAGGCCTCCCCGGCCAGAGGAGAAAAGTCGGGGTCCCTCGTGTCAGCTGGGTGGGGTTTCGACCTCACCGTGCTGCTGACACTTCGGAGCGCGGCACGCATCGCGGCGCCGAGGGGTTCGCCCGGGTGCACAGGTCCGTCGAAAGGCCGAACCATGTACTGCCGGGCGAGATGGCTGTAGCCGCGATAGAGCCCGGCACCCGCTTGCGCTTTTGTATCGGAATCGAGAGCCGACGCCAACTGCGGGAGTTCGTACCACGGCACTGAAGGGCGGGCGTGATGGGCATGGTGGAGGTTGTTGTTCAAGAAGAGCAGGGAGAGGGGCCATGCGGAATGAACCATTGCCGATCGGCTTTCGCCATCGCCTACCCAGCGGTGTTCGGCGAACGAGCGAACCATCACCAGTGACGTGGCCAGCCACATCGTGGCGAGGAGGTAGTGCCATACGGGGACGCGGCAGATCCCGAACACCCAAAGCGAGACGATGCCGACGAACACGGCGTGACGCAGCCAGTCCTTTAGCGCAACTCGGTCGCGGCGTCGGACCATATCGACGAGTGCACCTCGACAGAACGCTGGGATGACCAGTAATGGGCCGATCACGAACCGACCCAGCAGCGTGCGGTTCGCCCACAAGACGGCGCGGGTGAAACGGTTCAGCGATGACCAGTGGGCTTGCACGCAGTAGAAGGTTTCGGGGTCCTCGAACGGGTCGGTGAGCTCGTTGCGGTGATGCTTTAGGTGACTGGACTTGTAGAGCGGATAGGGCAGCCAGAACGCAAGGGGCAGGTGGCCGATCGCGTCGTTGATCTTCTGGTTGGGAAAAGGGTGCCCGTGCAGTAGCTCGTGTTGCACCGACGACCACCACGCCGTAACGATGCCGAGGGCACAGACGAAGGCCACCGTTGACAAGCGTTCGTGGAACCTGGTGACGACACCGAATGAACAAACGACGACTGCGATTAGCAGAACGGTTGGCCATTCAACGCTCGTCGACCGGCCTCGGAATGATTTCGCTGGTGGCTTTTTTTCCATAAGTTCACTTGCTAGTCAACTCTCCGGCGGAAAATCGCTCAAGCGGTACTCCAGCACAATACGATGTGTTTACGCACGAATCTCCTCATATGATGTGGACTCACTACATATGCGGTAGTTACGTACGCTGAACGATTCGAACGGAGCCCACATGAACACAAGGCAGGCGTTACTTGAAACCTTCCGCGAGCGTCTCGGCTCGCTCGTTGGCGATGCCCACGGCTCCAAGATTGCGCTGGCCCGAGAGATCGGCATAGATCGCACGACGTTGACGCAGCTGCTGTCGCCGTCGAATCGGCGTCTCCCTCGCGTCGAGACGCTGGCCACGATTGCGACCCATTCCGAGGTGTCGGTCGACTGGCTACTTGGTCTGCGCGCTGATGATCCCGGCAGCACAACGGTTGTGGATCGTCACCCGACCATCGAGCGCGACGCGTTGCCCGACGATGCGCGTCTCCTTGCCTGGTTCGAGGATGCCCATGGATCGAAGATTCGCTACATTCCGTCGACGCTTCCTGATTTGATGAAGACCAGCGAGGTGATCCGCTATGAGGCTGCAGGGACGCCGGCCGGAACGTTGCGCCGCGACCTCGACGTCACCTCCATGCGGTTGGAGTGGCAACGTCGGCCCGAGGCCGACATGGAGTGTTGTTCGTCAATCCAGTCGCTCGAAGGGTTCGCCCGCGGCGACGGTGTGTGGTCCAAGTTGTCCAAGCCCCAGCGTCGGGCACAGCTGGAGCGCATTGCGGAGTTGAGCGACGAGCTCTACCCCACATTTCGCTGGTTCCTATTCGATGCCCGCTCGCGTTACGCCGCGCCGGTCACCGTGTTTGGCCTCCGACGCGCCGCAATGTACGTCGGCCATATGTATCTGGTGTTCACGTCCGAGGAGCACGTCCTCGCGATGGCGCAGCATTTCGATGCGCTCATACGATCAGCCACCGTGCAGCCGCCCGAAATTCCGGCGTTATGTCGGAGATTGGTTCGGTCGTCGGGGCTGTAGTGTGGGGGTGCAATACCTGCGGGGGTGCCTGGTTTCGACTTTGGTCGTCAACGTGGGGGAAGCGAGCCGTGGTCTCCGGATCCACGTAAAAGAGTCGGAAACAACAACAAACGCCAACAAAACGTTTGCTCTCGCCGCTTAATTGAGGCGACGGTGGCCGGTCCTCTGCTCGATGGGATCGTGTCCGCCGCCAACTAGTCGGGCTTACGTAGCGGTCTCGCCCAGGGGCCGTCTCGGACACCTACTGGGCTGGGGTCGCCCGCAGTTGCCGGTAACGGCGGGCAACCCGAGATAAAAACACCGGCTGCGCTCGGAGAAGTCCCATAGAGAAGCTGAAGGACGGGGGT
>JANOYY010000021.1:0-2049 GCA_031429095.1 Acidimicrobiia bacterium
CCCCACTCGGTCCATTCGTTCGGTCCACCCTTGACCCAAGCGAACGACATCCAGTTGCCGTCGGGGACGAACCCGAGCTTGGCTTCCTTCATCCACGGGCCGATGAACGACCAGACGTTGGGGCTGAGCACGTCGGCCTTCTTGGCAGTCAGACCGTCTTTGTAGAAGTCCTGCATGAACGTCATCGAGTCGACGTAGCCCTTCCCGGCGGGCAGCCACTTGTTGGTCTTGAAGTCGAAGAGCGAATCGCCCGTTCCGTAGAGGAGTGGGAGGAACGTCTTGCCGATGGCGTCGATCGCCCCAGACGCCTTCCCGGCGTAGAGGTGGGCAGGAATGGCGCCAGGCACCTTGGCCTTGATGGTCTCGGCGGCCGTGCGGAGGTCGGCCCACGATTGCGGCTCCCACTTCTCGGGAAGGCCGGCCTTGGCGAAAACGTCCTTGTTGTACCAGATTCCGATGTCATTGGAGGCCTGCGGGATGAAATACGTCTTCCCATCGAACGCCTTCGCGCCTTCCCGGATGGCCTCCGGGTACATCGTCGTCCAATCGGCCCAGGTACCCAGCGCCGAGTCGATGGGCAGCAGGTAGTCCGCCTTGACGTCGGCATCAACGAAGCCCGCAGTAGTCGGGATGATGTCCGGCAGATCCTTGCCGGACTGGAGGCGGAGCTGCGTCTTGGTCCGGAAGGCATCGTCGGCCGCGACCTCGGACTGCAGGTTGATCTTCACACCCGGGTTTGCTGCCTCGAAACCGGTCTTCGCCGCCTGGAGCGTGGCCTCGGGTTCGGGCCAATCGCCGGTCTTGTTGTAGCTGATCGTCAATTCCTGCGGTTCGTTGGACGCCGGCAGCGCGGCTTGCGTGTCGGCGGCGGCCGTGGTTTCCGCGGCGACTTGCGTTTCAGCGGCCGGAGCGGAGGTTTCCGCGGCGGCGGCCGTGGTTTCCGCGGCGGCTTGCGTCTCGGCGGCGGCCACCGTGGTGTCGCTCGAATTCTTGTCGGAGCTACAGGCGACAAGACCGAGTACCGCGATGAGCGATGCAGCCGCTCGCAGACGAATGGGTGATCGATGCATTGGTTGGTTCCCCCCCCGAAATGGTGGGCGTCATGCTGTCTGCCAGACGCTTCGCCGAGTATGGCAGCTCAGAGACGATATTGATAGGGCAAATATCCGGTGAATTGCGTTTGGTGTTTCCTCGCTGACCCAATGTTTCAGCATGCCTGGGCTGCTGGCGGGTGGTCTCGGTTCGCTTGACCTTGACCCTTCTGGCGGCCCTCGACCCTCCTTCGGGTGACCGACCGCGCAACCTCCGGTTGGCCCCGACGAGATCAAACGCCGCGGGATCGAACCCTTCCGGCGCCTACGACACCAGGTGCTGATGTTCCTCATCGATCGGATAGTCGGCGTCTTCGCCCGGGATGGCGAACAGCACCCCACCAACGTCGAACAGGTGCAGGTGATACCCCTCCCACCCAATCGCCCGCTCCAATACCTTCGCGAACTCGGCAACTCCAAATCTGATGCAACGACGACGCGGCGCCACACCTCCGGCTTCACGTGGCGAAGCGACACTCTGAGTAGGTGCACGGCGGTAGTCCGAACTACATCACGACGCGCCCTCAGCGAGAGTGCGGCCAAGCTCACGTTGACCTGTGGTCACGGCACCAGCCTGAGCGTTCTCTGTTTCGCCGACGACTCGACGACTCGGTTATTTCGCAGCTGTCGTCGACGCAAAGGGTGAACTCGCCGACCAGTTCAACGGTGACAACGTTCATCCGACCCATTCCACTTTTGAAATGATCGCCCCGCTCACCCGAAAAGCGATCGACGCAGCGAAGCAGCTCGAGGCCGCATCGAGGCAGAGAGCGACAAGGTTGGCACCAGGGCGCCACGATGTGCGCCACCGTGCCGCACGGTGGCGCCAACCTGGCACGGTGCCGCCAACGTGCCAACCTGCCAACGCGCCAACGCGCCAACGTCGCGTTCCCCATTGCCCCGGGATCGGCAAGACCCCAGGCACACCCCCTCTTCGAAGAGCGCGCCGATCGACTCA
>JANOYY010000022.1:0-1883 GCA_031429095.1 Acidimicrobiia bacterium
GGTGCGTGATGGACTCGGTAGTGCTCTCCTCCGGCACGTTCGATGCGGTAGTCGGTCCGCACGATGATGTCGATGGCCACGGGGTTTACGTCGGCCAACTCGTAGAGGGCGAGAGCGGTCTCGTGGGAGATCGCTCCTCGCTCGTTGGTCCACAGCACGGCACGAAGAAGGTCGTCGTTCCGGTCGACGGGGAAGCCAGGAATTCGGTACAGGCCATGTCCGACCCGTTCCAGTGCGCCACGGCGTGCGAGGGTAACGAGACGCGCAGGAAGGAGACCCTGCTCCCTCGCTAGGCGCATGGGAACGTATCCGCCGCGATCAGCAGCGATGTCCATCAGCCGGGTCATCGTCGCAGTCTCCAGGCGGAAAGTACGTCACTGCGACATACTTTCCGCAAGCGGTGACTACCGGCCTCCGGTCCAGGAAATGTTGGCGGTTCGGGGTCCACACCCAGTCACTGGGTTTCCGTCATTGCCTAGTCGGATTGTCTTTGGCCCTCTCAGCGAGGGAACGCAGCACGCAGAACTCGTTTCCCTCGGGGTCGGCCATAACCACCCACGTGGCGTCGACCTGTCCGATGTCGATGCGTCGAGCGCCGAGACTCTCGAGCCGTTCGACTTCGGCTCGCTGGTCATGCGGGCGGAGATCGAAGTGGACTCCGTTCTTCTGCGACTTCTCGCCCCGAGACGGCATCAGGCCGAGCCGACGTTCGGATCCATCCTGCGCCGCGAGAAGGTGTCCGCCCGACGGTCCCGTCCACACGTGTTCAAGGTCGAGCGCCCTGCACCAGAACTCGGTCATCATTTCGAGGTCGACACAGTCGATCAATACGCAGTCGATCACGAGCGGCATCCGGCAATGCTTACAGTCGCGCTCCCCGAGGCGGGAGGAATTGTTCTTCAGCCAACCGCAGGGGCTTGGCTCGTCGACTGACCTGCCAGGTAATCGATGTGATCAAGATGAAGACGGGCCATGCGGGCATGGTGCGAACCGAACGGCCGACCAGGGCCTCGCGGAGATCACCAATCTTGGATCGCATCGGGGTCAAGGCCATCTCGGCGATAAACGAGCCGCGCAACAGCCCACACTCCGCAAGGTGGGCCAGCCACGCCGAATCCGACACGTCGGTCTTACGGCCCGGAAGGTTCTTCACATGACGGGCGTTGACGAGCATCAACTCGACCCCGTCGCCCATCTCGGTCAAGACATGCCACACAGGTTCCAATACACCCCGGTTCCTTCCATCACGACGAGCGTGACGTGCTGCTCAAACCAGCCAGTCACGAAGCCGTTCGAGTTGCCGGATGAACGTCGAGAATTCCTGCACCTCCTGCGCCCGGCCTCGGCCACCCGGCGTGCGAACACGCCATCACAGTGTCTTTATGTACGTCCAGACCAGCAACCCGGTCAACGACGATCTGCGTAACCGATCACCTTCTCGCTCACTTTCCTCTGGATAGGTGCTGCCGTGGGGGTCAAGGCAACATGAGACTCTGAGACTCGTGCTCTACGGCAACACTCCAGCGTGCCCAACAGACCCCCGACACCAATCTCACCTTCGAACTCACAGAACCAAGAGGCAGCGGTGCTCAACGAGATTCGAGGCCGCCTGTCGGGCCAGCTCGTCGAGCACGGCACGGGAGCAAGATCGAGCAGGTCGAGAAGGAAGTCGTCAGGGTCGACGACGTCGACCTCGTAAGGATCGGTGCTCTTGGCCGCGAAGTCGCGCAGGTTGAACGTGACCAGTAGGGAGGCGCCCGCCCGCACCGCTGCCGCGAGCACGTGACGGTCTTCTCGTGGCAGGTCATCGACGGAATCAGGTCCTCGTACGCAGTGACCGACGCATCGGGGAACAACGTCGCAGGGGCGCCGGTGATCTTCAC